>JAHHIF010000045.1 GCA_019358875.1 Symplocastrum torsivum CPER-KK1 | reverse complement strand
ACAGTCAATAATAAATGCGCCTCATGTGTCAATCCCAGTCAGGGGTTGCTCACTATTAGACGCACTGAATTTATCTCTTCTTTTCTTGTTTCGCTATGTATTTAGCATACTAAGTACTGAAGAACCAAATATTCTTTCAAAGCCAATTTCCGATCAGAACAAATGGTGCCCAATAAAAAGGATGTTCATAATTGGGTTTGTGTAACAGAACTAACTGAGCCTGACGGAGAGCTTCTGCTTTACTCACCTCAGTCTGGACTAGTTCTTGGTAAAACGCAGCCATAAGTTCGGCAGTCGATTCGTCTCGTACCGACCACAAGGTTGCAAGTGTACTGCGGGCGCCAGAACGCACGGCGAATCCTGCTAATCCCAAAGCCGAGCGATTGTCACCAGTTGCCGTCTGACACGCACTGAGGACGAGTAATTCAATAGGATGTGTATTGGATTGGTTTCTACTTTGAAGTAATTGATCCAACTCTTTGACATTGACGCGACCATCCCAGGTTAGGAGAAATGTGTCCTCTGCCTTGGAACTGAATTGAGCGTGGGTAGCAAGGTGAATGATCGGAAAAGGGAAAGCATTAATCTGCTGTTCTAGTCTAGTTTTGATAAACTCCTGATTCAGAAGTACCTCAGAAGGCAACTCCGAGGCAATTTGCTTGAGTTCAGACTCTACAGCGGGTAGCGGAGAAAAGCCTTGACGAGCCTCAGTGAGTCCACCCGTTAAAACTTTGAGCTGTTCTCGAATTAGCGATCGCGTTTCCAACAACTGCAAGCCGGGACTCAGGGCAATGCTATATTTCTCTACAAGATACTGTTGTCCATCATACAAAGCCGCCATTGGCAGACTCCGCAAGGCGCCATCTAATACGAAGACTAAAGTTTTAACTCCACTTGCCGCTAACTTACTTTCAGCAGGTTGGACGAGCCAGTTATAAACTTGTTGGGAGAGGCGCAAACGCTGTTTATTAGAGAACGCAGGATTGAGAGATTGTAATAGCTGCTCTAGAAGGCTTTCTACTTCACTCTGCGGTAACTGAGTTTGGTAGTAACCTAGAGGTTGCCCTGGCAGTGATACGATTACCGCTAAACGCTCAGGCAAAATAATCGGATAAATCACAGCGGCGGTTGGGTCAACTCGGTCAATCTGCTCTGGCTTAGCACTTAAACAAGCTTGCCGGAAGAAGTTGTCTAATTCCGCTAGCTGAAGTGATTCAATCACTTGACGCGCTTTATCGAGGTTTTCTTGACTGACCTCTTCCTGATTACGAGGAGGTTGCAACAGCAATTGAACTAACTCTCGATAGACAGGTTCTACAGTTTCTCGAAAGGAGAACTGAATATTAGGATTAATAGTCACCAAGTCACTACGAAGAAATTGGAGTGAATTAACGGCTTCCGTGTAAGCTGCTGTCGCTTCAGTTAGCTTTCCTTGCTGTTTGAGAATCTGACCCAGTTGCCACTGCCAGCGATAGGCAGTATCGGAAGCATTAATAGATTGAGCAATTTGTAGAGCTTGCTGAGTAAGGTTTTGAGCCTCCTCCCACTGCTGTGTTTGTTTGTAAAGCTGTCCCAACTGACCAAAGGCATAAGACTCTGCTCTTGGGTCTTCCAGCATTCTTGCCTGTTGTGTGGCTGTGGCTAAAAGCTTCGCAATATCATTTGTGTTTTGTGGGTTACCATTAACGACTGACCATTTCATCAAGCTTTCAGCTAAATTAACTTGAGCGTAGACAGCATCATGACTGACAGGCAAATCAGGTAGTTGAGACTGGATTTGAGGCAATAAGGCTTGAGCCGCATCCCACTGTTTGAGTTGTAGATTTAAGCTTAGTTGATTGAGTTGAGCTTCGAGTTTAGTAATTGGGCTAGTTGCATTGGTTGCTGCCTTAGTGTACAAGGCAAGAGCCGTCGTGTAATCTTCTAAGTCTCTGGCAGTATTACCCAGACTAAAAAAGGTTTCACTGGTATCGAGGGAAGAGTCAAGGCGCTGGATTATTGCCAAGCTTTGCTCTAAGACTTCCTGGGACTTCTGCAAATCTCCCACAACCTGTAACGCAACCCCTAAGCTACGCAACCCAGTCGCCTTGAGGAGGGAATCAGGATAAGCTTGCAGATCTTTATTCACCTGCTCTAGAGTCGTTTGTGCGCGTCGGTACAGTCCTAACGTTTGCAAAGCTTGAGCTTGGTTAATCTGGCTGCCGAATCTGCCAATGTCATCTCCACCATCAGTGTAGGCTGCTTGTGCTTGTTTCCAGGTATCGAGAGCCGCTTGGGCTTGTCCCCTAGCCAGTTGAAGACTGCCTTGAGTATTTAGAGTATGAGCAAAGATCAGTTTTGAATTTTGAGTTCTAAGTTCTAAGTTGTTGAGCCGTTCTAGACTTTGATTAATCGCTGTTTCTGCGGCTTGCCATTGCCCTAAGTCTTGATAGGCTAAGGCCAGATAACTGAGGCTCAAGGCTTGGTTGAGGTAATCATTTTGCGCCTCATAACGTTGAGCCGCTTGTTGCCACAAAGTAGCCGCCTGGGCAAATTGTCCTGCCTCGTAGAGGGTTCTACCTTGTGCAAGTTGGCTTGAGGCATCCACTTGAGACTTTATACCAATTTGGTCTAAGTTTGACAGGTTTTCTTGAACGGCTGCCCCCTTAACAAGAGCGTTTTCTTGAACTACTCCCCCCTTAAGAAGGGGAGTTGAGGGGGTATGAAATGTACTATTGTTTAACCCAATTGGTATTAGACGAGGAATTTCTGTTCCTACCAAAAGGCGGGATTTCGGTTGTTCAGATAAAAGTAGCAAGCTCGATTGAGAGGAAGAATACTGCGCGGCTACAGGCAAGACTGTTGTTACAAAGAAAAGGGTGAGAAAGAACACTATCCAGTGTGAAGCCTGAAGTCTGATAATAGACTCGCCCTTGCGCTGAACAAATTTGTTAACCCTTTTCATCTGATCAACCTTATTTTGAGCAATTAGCTGGATGATCCCAAGGCTGTTGAGAAGTCACATCAGATGTCAAAGCGACTAATTCTACTTGACCAGTATCATTAATCAGCCAACCTTTTGCCTCAGTAAGGGGTGTTGGTTGTTGGTTTTGTTCGGATGGCTGGGATTTCGGGATTTTCTCTTGCTCCCCTGCACCTGTGGTGCTATTGGCGAAACGTAAATCTTGCCAAACTGTCCGACCTCTAAGCGTTCCAGTCGGATTTTCGGGTAAGCCACCTCGTCCGGTTATAGCAAAAGAGTTCCCTTCATTCGCTGGACAGCCAGCGACGATGCGCGAACTATTATCAACAACATTTTCTGGTAACTCAACTAATCCCTGTGAGGGGTCAACACTCAGTTGAGTAAGTTCCACAACTCCATCTACCCCCAGTTTTGAACTGGCTGTAATGTCACTCAGTGGAGTCAGTTGGTCACGTCTCTCAAGACCAAAGATACCTTGGGCTGTGATGTTGATGTTACCACCACTCCCGTTAAAGGCATTGGCGGTAATATCACTATTTTCTCTGGGGATAGCAACGATCAATTCGGCGTTGATCGTAATATTGCCACCATTTCCGCCGCCCGTATCTTCCGTACCCGCCCTCGTAGAAATTTCACTTTGGTTACGCAAAACTAAATCGTCTTGCACTTGCAGAGTGATATTACCTCCCTCACCGAGGAGGCTGGTAGCGGTAATTGTTCCATCATTAAGTTGGATTGCTTGAGCATTGAGTTGAATGTTGCCACCGTTGCCAGAAACATTGACAGCGCTTATTGTTCCTTGCTCACTTAGCACAATTGAGTCAGCCGTTACTGTCAGATTGCCTGCTGCCCCTGAACTTGTGCTTCTGACTCCAATTTCCGCCCCATTCCGAACGGCTAATACAGAGGTATCAATTGTCAAATCACCTGCCATTCCTGCACCACTGGTATTCGCTTCAATGGCGCTAGGTACAATGCCATCACCGATAATTCCAAAGGAAACTTTTTCCACTGAAGGATCAACGCCAGTGGCAAACCCAGTTACTTCCACTGACTCGGACGCATTGATTGTCAGATTTCCGGCTGCCCCATCACTACCCGTTGCCGCTGAGATCTGAGCACCGTTTTGAACACTCAACTGTCTCGTTGTAACAGATAAATTCCCGGCTGAAGCAGTTCCTCTCTGTCCTGAAACAGTCAACAGTGAGGAAGAGGTGAGCAAACCACTCAGAAACCGACCATCGGCGGAGATGCCACTAAGCGCGATGGAATCGGCAGCTACAGTAAGCTTTCCTCCACGCCCACTACCAGCAGAAGACGAGGAGATTTGTGCGCCATCGGCAACAATCAGTTGACCTGTCGTTGTAATTGTTAAATCCCCCGCATCTCCATCACCAAGTGTTGCGGTAAATAAACCGCCAGGAACAGGTGAGAACGCTGGAGGTCCTCTCAATTCGACAAACTCAGCAAGTACAGTAAGCTTTCCCCCACTACCAGTGCTTACACCACTAGTCGTCGTGCTAATGGCTGTGCCGTCCAAAACCCTCAACTGATTAGCGGTAATTGCTAAATCACCTGAATCTCCGTCGCCAGCCGTCCCGGTGAGTAAGAGAGAACCATTAGCAAGTTCTGCCAACTCGGAAATGTTTAGAGTTAAATTTCCTCCCCGACCATCAGCAAATGCTGTAGTTAAGATATTTGCACCGTTTTGCATAATTAACTGGCTTGCGTCAATTATTAAGTCTCCCGCTGCACCACTTATTAAGTCTCCCGTTGCACCACTACGAACACTCAAGCTATACAAGCCGTTGCTAAGGTTAAATGGGTTAAAGGTTCCCTCTAATAACTGTCGTGAGGTTTCTAAAGGAGTTGTTCCCGTGAGTTTTACAATATCAGCGTGGATACTGAGAGTTCCCCCGGCACCAGAACCAAAGGTAGAAGTGGAGACAAAAGCTCTATCTTGGAGGCTGAATTGAGTTGCTTGGATGTCAATACCCCCACCGTCAAAATCGCCAAAGGTTTCAGCAACTAGCTTTGAACCCTCAAGGAGAGTAACGTCTTCTCCTCGCACCCTGATTGTGCCACTGCCTAAACCCGTCACATTGACGGCTGCACCCGTTAACTCAATGTTGCCAAAGTCTTGAATACCTTGATAACCCAAGGTAAAGCCAATGTTGATAGGAGTGAGGCTAACGAATCCAGAACTCGCAACGCTACCTAGTTCAATCTGCCCACCGGAAGCGGTCAGATTGCCCCCATCTAAGGTCAAATCGCCACCGACTAGTGCTAAGGTTCTACCGGAATTTTCCAGTCCAACACGGGGAGTTGCCGTTAGTACACTATCAGCGACAGATTGATTAATAATAGGGGCAGGATTTGAACCAAACTGCAATCCGATTGGAAGATTAATTGTAAGCAGTGGTGGCGCCTGGGGATTTATGGCACTAAACTCACTGTCTGATGCAAACTGAATGCTACTGGCTGTTGAGGCAATAAACGAGCCACCAATATTTAATTGAGCATTTTGACCAAAGATAATCCCGTTGGGGTTGATGAAAAACAGGTTAGCCGTGCCGTTAGCGCCAATCAAACCGTCGATATTGGAGGTATTTCCCCCGGTAACGCGGCTGAGGATATTCTGAACATCCAAAGCGTTGTTGAAAAAAGCGTTTAAGCCTGTGGGGACAGAAAACTCCTGGAAGCTATGAAATAGATGGCTACCAACTTGCGTACCGTCTTCGATCACAAAGGTGTTGCCATTAGAGGTGACAAGAGAATTACGCGGCAGCGTTCCATCTGGTATGATTTGCCCCCTAGCTGTGCTGGCAGTAGCCAGAAGGCAAAGGCTGACACTAAGCCAAAGGTCGTAACAACTCAGTTGCCGGAAAAAGCTGCCCATAATCTTATGGCACCTTTGTTAGTGCTATTTAGATTGTTATCGTCTTTTAGAACTTCTGTCCCACATAAACAGAACGAACTTCGCCATTGCGTCGAATCACAGCTTCCTGGTTCGCTACCGAGACTAAAATCCAGCCACTAGCACCGATCGCTTCTCCCACAGTAATACGTTGAGTGACACCACTAACGTCAAATAAGGCAGCAGATTGATCGCCAAGTTCCAGTAACCCTACAAGAGTATGGTTTGCCACAGGTGCAGGGGATTGCACAGTCGGTGAAGTTGGGACGGCGACCGAGGGGGGCGCTGGCAACCTCCTTGGAGACGGTGCCGCAGCCTGAGGACTGGCGGGTGCTGGCGGTCTTGCGGCTGATGGTTTTGCGGCTGGGGGTCTTGCGGCTGATGGTCTGGTGACGGGTGGAGGTAGTGGAACTGATGACCTGACTGGTGGTGGAGGGAGTTGGACTGATGGTCGGGCTACTGGTGAAATTGATGGTCTAGCTGCAACCGATGGGGCTGAGGGTGCCGCAGGAGTTGATGGTGGATAAACGGGGATGTAGACTCGTTCAAGGACAGTTGGGGCTTGGTTCTGAGCAAGAGTACGATTGCCAGCCGTAGGAACGGGGGGTAGGTTAGCCGCCGTTGCAGTACTCGGTGCCGTACTCGATGCTGTTGCTGGCTTTTGGTTAGCTCCAGTCTTACGGTCAATTACCTCAAGCGATCGCTGCATGTAGCTAATAAACTGGGAATCCGTGTCCGAAATCTGACCATTCTCGGCGGAAGGTGAACCCGCAAAATTCAGCCATCCCGGCAAAGCAAGCTTGGTCTTATTGCTCAGCAGCATAATTGCCATCACAACAAGTGAAGCGACACCGACTGCCAGTAGGACTTTTTCAACAGACCAATTCCACCGCTTACTCTGAACAACGGGGGGGCTAGCAACATCTGTGTCTAGTTGGGCTAGTGATGCCGTATCAATTGAATCATCAAGACTTGGCTGTTGTACCAATTCCTGAGGAGACATTACTGCTGGTGGCATCGTGATTTGCGGAATCACAAGTGATTTTAAGGAGACATATTCCGGCTTAACTGGTTCCGTTGGTAACTTGCTTCCCCCCTCCAAAATCCGGTCGATATCCGAAAATAACTCATCCATTAACTTATCGGCTTCGGAATCTGCCGACCAAGGTTGGATAGAAGCGGGAGCATTCAGTGGCTGACTTGCCCTTTTGTTTGTGATAACGTCCTGAGACATGGATGGCTGACTCTCGTGGCTACAGAATTAACAATGAAGTTCTAAGGCATTGGCTGTCGCTTAGATTACTCAGTGAAATTATTGATGTTGAGACACAATTCACACATAACAGCTAGCTTAAGATGCGCCCTAACTCCATAAATTTTTATAAGGCTAACTTGCTTGTTGTCTCTTTTACACCTCTAACACCGCAAATTTATCGCTAAATGCAGTTTAAACCCGATGATAAGCTGCTGTGCGTCTAAAATGCATAATTTTACTAATTTTTCGGGGAAGATCTAACCCCTGAGTTTGGGCAAGTTTCCGGTGTTAAGCCTGAAAGCCTTACGATGATTGGGATAGAAAGACGAGGACTCAAATTGAAGCTGACAAATGTCTTCCTGCACCAGTCCCTTACGATTCTTGATGTCCAGGAAGCGGCTTCTATTACACAAGAAGCTCAGGAACTAGCAAAAGAGATGGTGCGCTAGCATCGTTTGTCCTAAGCGACTCGTCTTTTAGGGAGTTAAGCGACCGAAGTAGTTGGCAGTGATTGCGATCACGTCCAATGTGTAATCGACAACAACTACTCTTAAGACATCTTCATTCAAGCGATATATACGAGAATTAGGCGCGTTTACTAAATTTGCAGAGGGATAAATAACTACTGCAACCATGACTGAGAAGCGAACAGACGAAAACCCGTATGAGTTGGACAAAATTCGAGATTTAATAAATAGGGTTCAGCAATCAATTGTTGATGTCGAAACACAAACCAACACAATTGAGCAGGCAGACCAAAACCCGCATGAGCTGGAGAAAATCCGAGATTTAATAAATGGGGTTCAGCAATCAATTGTTGATGTCGAAACGCAAACCAACAAAATTGAGTGGCTTAGGTTGTATTTTGCTCTGTATTTTCTTATGAGGAGTAAATCCATTGCCCCTTCTAGCAAAGGTTTTACAGACCACATGGCAAGTGATATAGACGAGAACACGGACGAGGTCTAGGGTTTTCAGTTGAGGAAGTTCTCGGAAATTCAGGTTCTCTGTGGACAAGTGCGATCGCGTTGAGTCTACCAGGACATGCCCAAAATCAGACAAATACCGAAACCTAAACTAACTTAGGCCTACATCACTCAGTTAGCAGCTTGCACAACTTCTCAGCTATGTGAGTTTGTATATCTACTGAGAGTTCTCCTAATTCACGCTGGACTATTAGTGCAGAGACTGTCACCAGTTGATGCAGCCTGATAGCAGAAGGCTGTTGCAATCCTGTAGCGGCAAAATCGGAAAGGTTAGTATCTAACAGGATGTCTGTTTCCAGTAATTTAGCGGGAATTGGACTAGTAATATAAGCCAATATAATATGACGACGCGCTCCTATAGGATTAGTCAAGCAAGCCGCTGGACGCAGTTTATTAACTGATAAATCATCATAGGGAAAAGGCGCTAGAAAAATTTTACCTTTGGTCATTGAATGATTTGCCGTTAGCTAGGGTGTAGATGTCTTCATTCTGGGTCTTTTATGGAATTAAAGATATGACTATATTAAAGATCTATCACTCTCACCCGCTTGGCTAAGGGCAAAATTGACAAGTTTTTCACTCAGGCGGATGCGTCGGTTCCTCATCCTCTGGATGGCTTCTTGCATAGAGAAAGAGCCTCCTTCCTTCTTGGCACGCAGCAAAATGGCGATCGAACCTGTAACTAAGAGACCATTCGATTTAGCAACACGTCTGCCAACTGTCTCATCAATGCAAACGGTTTGAACCTTTTCATTAATAGCTAGTTGAATTACAGATGCTTCACCTCTATCCAGCGAAGGAATAAGCAAAGAAGGAGAAATCTCTAGAGGATTCGACCATCTTTGCAACCAATCGGCAGTCTCAAATTCTGCTACTGCAAATCCACTGGAACCACCTGCAAGTATCTCCTGGCAGACCTCAAAAGGAACTAGCACTTGAGAGTAAAGAGATTGTAGAACTTTTAAATCACCTAGAGCAGCTACAAGAGAAATGAGCGGTGCAGTATCAATCACAATTCTTTCAGTCTCAGGCATTCTCTAGGTCGGATAAAAGTTCCTCTTCTTCAAGGTCAATCATGGCTGCACCATAACTATGTAAATTCAGCAGGAAAGACACTCTATCCGTACCGACTAATTGAGCTGCTATTCCTGAAGATATACGTTTCATCTCAAACAGCTTGACTGCCATTGCCATGCGAGCTTCTTGTTCAAACTGTTCTCGTGTTTGTTGTAGAGCTTCAGGCAGCGCGGCTGGGTAGTTGATTGTGAGTTGTAGTGAATCGGTTGAGTTGTAGATATCTTCTTCAGTGTCTTTTAGGTAATCAAATAGTGGATTACTTGCTGATGCTTGGAGCAATTCGCGCTCGTCTATTTCTCCTTCTTCCCCTTCGCGTTCATCCTGAATTAAAGCCTGGAATCGCTTATCGTCTCGAATGCTGTCAAAATCTAATTCAGTTTTTGCCAAATTTCGCCATTGATCGGGATCAAGATTGATGGCTTCTTGCAAGTTTTCAATAGCCTGCTCAACATTGCCTTGCAGAGCATAACAACTAGCTTTGTTGTACCAGGCTTGCTGAAGGTTAGGTTCAATTTCCAAAGCTTTGTCGAAGCTAATGAGCGCTTCCTCTAATCGTCCCAATCTTCTCAGTAAATTGCCCCGATTGTTCCAGGGTTCGTGGGCATCGGGTTTAAACTGTATGACTCTGTCGTAGCTAGCAATCGCTTCATTTAAACGTCCCAACTTCCCAAGCACAATCCCTCGGTTGTACCAGGCTTCGTAGTAGTCTGGTTTGAATTTTATAGCTTTGTCGTAGCTAGCAACTGCTTCCTTTAAGCGCCCTAAGTCATCCAATGCAATGCCCCTATCGTACCAAGCTTGGGGAAAGTTCGACTTGAATTCTATGGCTTTGTTGTAGCTAGCGATAGCCTCTTCATAGCGTCTTAGATTTGACAGTGCTACGCCTCTGAGGTTCCAGGCTTCGGGTAAGTCCGATTTAATTTGTATAGCTTGATTGAAGCTAGTAATCGCCTCCTCATAACGCTTTAAGTAGAACAGCGTAATACCACGGTTGTACCAAGCTTCGGTGAAGTTTTGTTTAATGAGGATGGCTTTGTCGTAGCTTGCGACTGCTTCTTCTAAGCGTTCTAAGTTCCATAGAGCAGCACCCCGGTAGATCCAAGCTTCAGGAAAGTTCTGTTTGACTTGCGTTGCTCGATCAAAGCAAGCAAGTGCTTCATCTAAGTGTCCCAATGTCCACAGCACAATTCCCTGAATGAGCCAGACTTCATGATTATCCTGTTTTAGTTGCAAGGTTTTCTCGAAACTAGCGAGCGCCTCTCTAAAGCATTTTAAGCACAACAGTGCCATGCCCCGGTTGTACCAAGCTTCGTAGTAATCCGGTTCAATTTCAAGGGCTTGGTCGTAGCTAGTGATCGCTTGTTCTAAGTGTCCTAGTTTAAAAAGTGCATTGCCTCGGTTAAAAAAGGTGTCGTTGCTGTCGGGTTTAATTGTCAGGAGCTTTTCAGGGTTAGGAAGCGCTTCCGCTTCTTTAGGGCGTTCTGATAGGAGGCTACTCATAGAGGTATTTCTTCCATTCAAGTTTTGCCAAGTTGGTCATTTGAGCATTGATGGATTTGCCTTTCACCTACCCCTAATATCTCCTACGAAAGCCTGATAATGCTTAATTCTTGGGCAAACAATCCAAATCTAGATTCGTGCAGGGGAGAAGAAAATGCTTTGTCTGAATTAGTGCGATCGCATCTTCTTTCAATCCACTCCTGATACAATCAAACCCTCCAGAGCGTGTTGAAGGTCTTTCGTAAGCTCAGCAACAGCTAGTCTCGCCCCGTTGCGACTCGCATGATAGGCAGGGTAACGGTCTGAAACTGATAGAGGCTCTCCTATAGTTAGTTGCACTTGTTGCTTACCCAAGCGAGGGCGATGGAAGGGATTGCTTCCCTTAATCCGAGTCACCATATCCCACAACAGCAAGGTTGTCTCTGCAAACCGCTCTACTGTTGGTTTTTCAATAACATACTGTCCTGTTACTGAAACAAACGTTTCTACCAGTCGCATGTGCCACATCCGTAGGTTTGCTTCCTCCGCTACTCGATTCGCCAATCCGCGTTCTAGAGGAGAAAGCGCTTTTACATTCTTCAGTTCTTCCCGATAGATGTAATTCCAGCCAGCTTGCTCTAAACGACGACAACGATCTATCACACTGCCTTTTGATGGCAAGTTAAAATACGCCTCTGCAACCTGTAGCGCCGTGTTCTCTAGAGCTTGAAGACGAACTGCTAGAGCTTCGTTAGGACTGGTAGGTAAAGTATTGCCTTTCCTGGTTGGGATTTGATGATAAAACCGAGTGTAAAACTCCTCCATTAATGACAGTAAATGTTCGCCCAAACGATACAGCCGTTGATAAAGAGCGGTTTGAGTTGGTGAAAGGTGAGTGGGTAGGTTTGCACTTTCTACCTTTAACTCGGCTTCTGATAAACCACTCGCCGCTTCCAATTCACTCAAAAGCTTTTCGACAGCATTCCAAGGAGCATCAACATAACTATATTGAATCCCCACTGGCACAATCAATACTTGCTCAGAGCGTCCCGCCTTCAGCAAATCTTCAGCACACCAAAAGCCTAATTGAGCAATACCTGGCTCTAAAGCGCTGATAATCTCACTGTGACCATTAACAGCCCCTTCTGGCGCGGCTGCCATTGGAAACTGACTATTGGCAAACAAATCGCGTGCCTTTCGCAAACCTGTCCAATCTGCCTTACCCCGATGGATGGGAGTGCCACCCAAGCGAGAATAGAGCCAACCGATATAAGAACCTGCCCACAGAGGAATCCCTCGGTCATAGATAAAATGGGCATGAATTGGGCGCTGTAACGATATACCCTGTTCTCTAGCGACTTGTGGCACCAGCCGCCAAAGCAAATGAGTCATGCAGAAGGGGTCATCAACGCTGGGATGGCGAAAGGCAAGCAGGAAGCGGATTTTATTATCCTGAAACTGGCGATACAGATCGACTAAAGCTTCGACGTTCTTTGCTTCAATTTTGCCGATTGAAGTTTGCGATCGCATCCAGCTAGGCGATACCTGTTGAGCGACTCGTAAAACTAAGGGATTAAAAGCTGGTGGAATAAATTCCAGGGAAGGCTGAGCGTGGATAATCGAATCGGGCAAGGTCGTTTTCTCCTGAATAAGCGATCTATGCTAGCGCAGCAGCGTTGACACAGATTTTAGATTTCACAAAAACAACGATTATCCAATCTGGAGAGTCAATCAGTAAGCCATTGGTACACATCAATATGTACCGATACATATCACTTATTTGCACACAGCAACCCAAACCGAATCAACCCGCGACGATAGCCTCGACTCATTAAACCGAGCGAAAGGGCAGCCTGAATTGTACTCCAACCGCTTTGGAGCAAGCCGAAAATGGCTTGAGGCTCAAAGGTGGAATCAATCACGATATCCCAAAATGGTGCAACGGCATCAGACCAATCAGCAGTACGGATGTTTTGGAAGGGGAGACGATGTGCAATTGCTTCATACTCCGGTAGCGAAATTACATAAGGTAAGCAGTAAACTCGGTAAATTTCCGCTAAGTGCTGCTGTTCATCTATCGTTAGTTGTCCTGTTGCTGGCGTTATCGGGCGATGACACCAGGTTGCCATGAGAAATGTCCCGCCTGGTTTAAGTACCCGATAGCACTCTGCCAAAAATTTCTCCTTGTCGGGCATGTGTTCACCACTTTCCATCGACCAGACAAAATCAAACGTCTCATCGGCGAAAGGCATATCTAGGGCATCGGCAACCTGAAATTGAACGGCTGCTGCCAACCCAGCTTCTTCTGCTCGTTCAGTTGCTCTCGATGCTTGCACTGGGCTTAACGTAATCCCTGTCGCATGAGCATTAAACTTCTCTGCCAAGTATAGAGAACTACCGCCAATGCCACAGCCGACATCGATAATTTGCTCAGCTTGCCTTACCTGGGCCCACTTCAGCAGTTCTTCAATCAGGTCAATTTGTGCCTGTCGGCGGTCTTTCTTCTCGTTGCCAGTTGCACCGTAGTAGCCGTGATGCATGTGTTCGCCCCAAACCTGTTCCCACAAACCGGAAGAAGCGTCATAAAATTGTTGAATTTGACTCTGTATCGTTGATGTCATCCTTGACTCCTAAGATTCCACTCAAAGTAATCTAAAATCGCTGTTTAATCCTATCGTTGCCCTTATCCACATCCATCCATGACCATCTCGCGAACTGTTTGCCTGGGATTCCTTGCGCTGATTACTGTCGGGACACTTTTACTGATGATGCCTTTTTCCGCTAGTACTGGGACGTGGATTCCCCCACTGGTGGCTTTGTTCACAGCGACTTCTGCTGTCTGTGTCACGGGTTTATCGGTTGTAGACCCTGGAAGCTATTTTTCTTTCTGGGGTCAGTTTCTGATTGCTGCTCTTGTTCAGATTGGCGGGTTGGGCTATATGACAACAACAACCTTTCTTATCCTACTCGTGGGGCGTCGGTTTGACTTAAGGCATAAGATAGCGATTCAACAAGATTTGGATCGACCCGGTTTACAGGGCAGTACGCTAATAATCCGCTCGATTGTAGCAACTACACTACTTTTTGAAATTACGGGAGTTTTTCTACTTCTACCTGTTTTTGTTCCAGATTTTGGGTGGCAACGTGGATTATGGTTTGCTATCTTTCATAGCATCAATTCTTGGAATAATGCAGGTTTTGGTCTATTGAGAGATAATTTTATAAGCTATCAATCATCAATATTATTAAACTTGGTTGTTACAGCGTTAATTATTTTTGGAGGTATTGGTTATCGGGTGATTTTTGAACTGTTTTTGTGGTTACGCGATCGCCTTCTGAATAAATCACGACGAATCGTATTTTCTCTAAACTTTAAAGTATCTATCAGTACGACACTCTTTCTTTTAGCTTTTGGCACTGTTGCCTTCTTCTTAACTGAACTCAACAATCCAGGAACTTTCGGTTCCATGAGTTTGGGAAATAAGCTCATGGCAGCTTGGTTTCAATCTGTTACTACTAGAACCGCAGGATTTAATACGATTGATTTTAGTAAAGTGACGACGACGGGTCTATTTCTTACTATTGGTCTTATGTTTATCGGAGCCAGTCCTGGGGGTACTGGGGGTGGAATAAAAACAACAACATTGCGAATTTTATTCTCTTGTACGAAGGCAATTTTGCAAGGGAAAGAAGAAGTTGAACTGTATCAGCGTCAAGTCCCCCTGTCGTTAATTTTGAAAGCAATTGGTGTTCTGGTTGGTTCAGTAACAACAGTAATTATTTCACTCGCTTTAATTTCCCTGACAGAGCCAAAGTTTGATTTTATTCAACTCTTATTTGAAGTTGTATCAGCCTTTGCTACTGTGGGTTTGTCCACTGGTATTACAGCTAGCGTCTCAGCTTGGGCAAAGCTAGTTTTAATTGTGACAATGTATGTTGGACGAGTTGGTGTCTTACTACTAATGGCAGCTCTCCTCGGAGACCCTCGACCTAGCGCAATTCACTATCCAGAGGAGAATGTATTGGTAGGATAGTCTGCTAAATTTCGGTATAGACAAAGTACTCGAACCGATTGATAGGCCCTAAGGTCTATCCTCAAAGGAAAGCAAATTCAGTATAGTCTGGATTAAGTTTAGTGGCTCAAGGTTCGTTGGGTGCCTAATTACACCTATTTAGAACAAAGGTATAAAGTGTGTGAATCTGTCTAATTTTGGATTTTTTCGCAGTCTACGTCGAGACAATCAGCAGTTTGCAGTTATCGGTTTAGGGCGTTTTGGTCGAGCTGTTTGCTCAACGTTGCACCGTCAGGGGTATGAAGTGCTTGGGATTGATGTTGATGAAAAGCGAGTCTCTCAATCCTTGACTGACCAAATTGTTGCCCATGCTGTGCAGTTGGACTCGACACAACCAGGGGCGCTGAAAGAAGCTGGGATTTTTGAATTTGATACAGTCATCATTGCAATTGGCAACTATTTACAAGAAAGCATTATTACTACGTTAAATGTGAAGGAATCGGGTGTCCCTAACGTTGTTGCCAAAGCCTCTTCAGAAGTCCACGGGAAGCTGTTGCAGCGAGTGGGTGCTGATCATGTTGTGTATCCAGAAAATGAGGCAGGTTGTGCCTTGGCGCGATCGCTTACAAGACCCGCAATCCTAGAACGTTTTGACCTTGACCCCAACAACAGTATTGTGGAAATCTTGGTGCCAGAAGAATTTCATGGCAAAACGGTTACAGAACTTCAACTCCGCTCTCGTTATGGCTTGAATCTCCTAGCAATCGGTCAAGATGACAAGTTTGAGATTAACCCCGACCCAAACAAGCGTTTACACAAAGGTATGGTGATGGTTGTGATTGGCTGCAACCGAGATATTGATCGCTTACCGATTTGATGGACTTTTCTGGCTAGGGGCAAGGAAGGGGGATATATCAGGTAGCCTATTAGGCTGTCCTGTAGAGGGTTGCATTGGCTGGCTTCTCAAGGGAGTTGTCGGTGTTGTCGTGGGTGCTGTAGACGGTTGCCTTAGTTGATTTCTTGAGGGAGTTGTTGGCGTTGTCGTGGGTGCTGTAGACGGTTGCCGCAGTTGACTTCTTGAGGGAGTTGTTGGCGTTGTCGCAGGTGCCGCTTGGGTTGGCGCGAGTTGCCGAACATATTGGTCAACCTCACTGCTTCTTTGTAAGTTACCTTCCTGACTAAACAGATTTCTGGCTTCCATCAGATAGGAAATCGCTTCCTCTCGCCGTTGAGCTTGATCTAGTGATACACCTAAGCTATAGTACGCCTCTGACAACCTGGGGTCGAGACGGATTGCTTCCTGATATGCTGCGATCGCTTCTGGGTACCTTTCAGCTCGTTGTAGTGCTACCCCAATGTTGTAGTGTGTTAGAGCGTTACCTGGCTCAAGTTGGGTAGCGGTTCGTAGAGCGGTTACAGCGTCCTCGTACTTACCCATTTGGGTCAAAGCCGCTCCTACACGTTGGTAAGCCTCAACGTTGTTAGGTTCCAGGCGCGTTACCTCCTGAAAACGAGCGCCTGCTGCTGCCGTCTCACCTTGTTGGGCTAAGATTAAACCTAATTGGTACTGCGACTGAGCCGATTTCGGGTCAATCTCGGTTGCAGCTTGCATCGCTACTTCAGCTTCTTCCAAGCGGTTTTGCTGAAATAGCAATAGACCTAACTGGTATTGAGCTTCAACTAATTTTGGATTGCTCTCCACGGCTTGTTGAAATGCTGTAATGGCAGGTTCACTCTGACCTTGTTTTGCCAAAAGCAGTCCCAAATTATACTGAGCGACATCAAAGTTGGGGTCTGCGCTAACGGCTTGGCTGTACTCATTAAGCGCGGCTTGTGTATTCCCCTCTGACTCAAATATTACTCCCAGGTTATAGCGAGCAGGTGCCAAGGTCGGATTGAGGGAGAGTGCTTGTTGGTACTGGACGATCGCTTCCTCGGTGTTACCCTGCCGATACAAGCTCAAACCCAGGTTGTAGTGAGCTTCTGCCATATTTGGGTCAAGCCCAATAGCAAGTCGGTACTGTTCAGCCGCTTGCTGGTATTGTCCCTGCTGGAACAGCGTATTCCCTAACAAATAACGTGCCATCGGAATAAACGGGTCAGACGTCAGCGCTTTCTGAAAAGCTCGCTCTGCCGCGTTGAATTCACTGCGAGTATATTGTGTTACGCCTTGTTGAAAGTAAGTCGCCGCCTCCAAATCTTCAGTATATAAACCTTCAACTAGCTGCTTCGTGCGCGTCTGCGGTTGCACACCAGCAAAGGCATGATGAGGCATTGTTAAACCGAGACTAAGAATCGCGGCGGCAAACAATGATATTTGTTTAGAGTGTTTGGACATGGTAGAAGACCGTCCTCGGTGGCTATCAGCAATTGAGTTATCAGCTTTTTATCCAGATTTGAATCTGTCTAAAGAGTTGTTAGTTGTTGGTTGTTCGTTATTGGTTATTAGTTTTTAGTAGAAAAAGATGACTAAAGGACTAATCATCTAGTTCCCGCTGCGCCTGAAAATAGGTAGGGGGAGCAGAGGAAGCCGGGGGAGAAGAATTTTCATTTCTTCGTTCGTGAGCTTTTGTCTCATAGTGTCTAACTTGCCAATCGTTGTCTAACAACTAACAACCAAAGACTAACAACCAAAGATTAAAGAGTAACAACTTTCCTGGATTCTGGCAAAATTAGCATGGCATCCCCAAAGGAATAAAAGCGATATTCATGTGCGATCGCTTCTTTGTACAAATCCAGCAAGCGCTCACGCCCGATCATTGCACTCACTAGCATCAATAAACTCGAACGCGGTAAGTGAAAATTCGTAATCAACCCGTCCACTGTCCGCCACTGGTAGCCGGGATAGATAAATAACTCTGTCTTGCCTCTAAAGGGTTGCAGTTCTCCACTGGCTGCGGCACTCTCCAAAGCTCTTACTACCGTTGTTCCCACCGCAATGACTCGACCCCCTTTGGCTTTAGTTTCTCGAATCTGTTCCACTGTTGACTCGGATACCTCCACCCACTCACGATGCATTTTGTGAGCAGTGACATCATCCACTTCCACAGGTCGAAATGTCCCAACACCCACATGTAGAGTGATTGATGTCTGCTGAATTCCCTGTTCCTGACACCGTTGTAAGAGTTCGTCAGTAAAGTGTAGCCCAGCCGTGGGTGCTGCGATCGCACCGTTGGTTTGAGCATAGATTGTTTGATACTGTTCCGGTGAGGCTTGGGTATTTGTGATGTAAGGAGGGAGAGGAATTTGACCATATTGCTCTAGCAACATTGCCAAAGACGCTCCTGTCGGAACATCAAACTGTAGAACACGGCCGTTAGTTGCCTCATCCCTTGCCATAACAGTGGCATTCAGTGTAGGGAGTGGGGGAGTTTCCCCATCGCTTAATTGGGTAGGGGTAGGGGATTGTGTTCTATCTGTGTGCGCTTCAAATAAAATCTTTGCCCCTGGTTTGAGACGCCTACCCGGTTTAACTAAAGCTAACCAACAGTTATCCTGCTGCTCCTCTAGCAGTAATACCTCCACAGGTGCCCCCGTAGATTTATAGCCATAAAGCCGTGCTGGGATAACGCGGGTATTATTCAGTACCAACAAGTCACCCGATCGCAGCAAGTCGGGTAAGTTATGGAAGATGCTGTGAGTGTGGTAAGTTGGCGAATCAACGACGAGCAGACGCGAGCTATCTCGTTGTGAGAGCGGTGTTTGAGCAATCCGCTCTTGTGGAAGCTCATAGTCATAGCTAGAAAGCAAGCCGTCTATCTCAGAGGCAGGAGGCGAGAGGTGAGAGGAACGAGAGACACATTCAGTCTCTTGCCTAGTAATAGAGGTGTCCAGGTATTGAGACTGGGCATCCAACGAGTCCGTGTCTTTGTCAATTCTTGTCATCCGTTATTCTACTGAGCGACTATCGCTCCATGAATCACTAAATTGGGTAGAGTCCCCTATCCAATATCGGGTGCTTTTCCCCTATCGCGTAGCAGTTCCTCTTGCAAGAATTAAGGTATAGCACTTCCTTGGACTCAAGCCAAGCATTTCTATGGATTACCTCTACTTCTTGGCGAATGCCAGTCTGACTTTACGAGTGGTTGAGTATCTAAACTCGATGTCCCAGCTACCCGTTCAATCGATGACGGTGATTCATCAGATTGACGGCTGGGTGATTAAGGTCAAAATGAACCGTCCTCTCACACCTCACCAGCATGGAAACTTCCGGGCGTACATGAACGAATTAGGGATTCCCTACGACCCCGAAATTCGTTTGCAAATGGCGCTTTGGAGCCTAGAGACAGGACAATCACCCATTGATGTTATGCGTCGCTATCAAGTCGCCGTGGTTTCTCATGGTTGTCCCGATAAGAGCGACATCGAAGCGTTTCGCCAACAGTTCACTATGGGCTTAGGATACTGCCCAGAGACTCTGGCTTAAGTAGCAATTCCAAGCACTTCAAGGCTTGGAACTGTACCTTCTAAGCCAACATACATCATCCAAAAGCAGGCTACGCTTGTTTACCAGATTAAGCGCCTATACAAAATAGAACTTTAGGAAAATTATTTCTTGTAGCACCTCTGTTGTTCCTTTGATTAAGGAGAGCAACGGGGGTCAGTTTTTGGAAGACCGAGGACAGGAGGCAGAGGGCAGAAGGGATAAGATAATTCAGATGGGGATTTACCTGTTCATGGAAAGACCGCTTGTGCCCTTGTCAGAAGGTTTACTTTCTGCCCTCTACCTTCTGCCTTTCTTGTTGAAGAGGGAACGGGAAATCTCTTTGGTTGTCTCAATCAAAGGCTGACTCAATGTAGTCATGCAAGCAAAGCCGATATCCTGCAATTAATACAGGTTGACCCAGTTGTACCTGTGGAACTGCGATCGCTTTATCAATTGCTGATGAGGCAGAGGTATCTGTGTCATTACGACGCGGACGGGGAGATAGGCGCTGGCAGCTAACGAGAGCAACATCAAACCGACAGGGAAGGTTAGCTAAATCTGGATGTTCTGCTAGAAATAGCTGAGCTGTTTGCCAGAGTTTAGCTTGTTTTGAGGGCGTAATTGCTAACAGACCATCAGCATCCCAGTTCCTCTGACTGCGAGTTTTGACCTCGACAAATGATAAGAACGAGTGAGAGGGTAAAGAGATTTTTGCTTTGGCAGCACTTTTGCGATCGCGTAAAGGCTTCTCCCCTATTCCTGCAACTGGGTGTCGTTGCACAATCAAGTCGATTTCTCCCCATCGGCAATGCCAACGATGATGCAAAATTATCCCACTTTGAGCCTGTAACCACCAAGCTACCAGCCTCTCTCCCAATTCGCCTACATTAAGCGTTTGGTTTTCAGGAATTGGAGTACGGTCAACCCATAAATTCACGGCTGTTCCTTACTGGTAAGATTGATGTGGTCATTCATTAACAATTTCTGTCAACAGTACGGCTTTTTGTGGCTCAAAACAGTATGACTTGTCGGCAACGTCTGTGTCTTCCAGCTATTTTGTCTAGTTTAGTTCTCTTCTTGGTGGCTAGTGCCTGGATGTTCACTAGCTTCACTTCCCCTGTTCTAGCTGAAGATTACAACAGAGAAAGTTTAGTGGGTGCAGATTTCTCAGGTCGTGTACTGACCGACGATAGTTTTACTAAAGCAAATCTCCGTAACAGCAACCTCAGCCATACAGATTTAGAAGGCGTGAGTTTCTTTAGTGCCAATCTAGAATCCGCTAATTTAGAGGGAGCTAACCTCCGTAATGCGACTCTAGACACTGCCCGCTTAACCAACGCCAATTTGAAGAATGCTGTCCTGGAAGGAGCATTTGCCTTTAACACCAAGTTTGATGGCGCAAATATTGAAGGGGCAGATTTTACAGACGTTCTGTTTCGTCAGGATGTCCAAAAACAGCTTTGCAAAGTTGCTAGCGGTACCAACCCCACAACTGGACGCGAGACTCGTGAGACACTGTTTTGTGATTACTAAACTTCTACTTAACCGATCGCACTTCCAATAATGTCTGATAGGTTGAACTGACGGAGTTGGTCTAGTTCCAGGATTCGCTGAGTAACGGCGTATAGTTCCTGCCAGTAATACTCTCTGCGTTTTAAATCAGTGGAGGGGTCTAGCTTTTGCCACTGCTCAAGACAATAACGCCGATGTTTTTCACAGGAGACTTTCTCAAGACAAGCCGCTGCTGCCCGAATCAGTAGTGGCGCACGAACAAGGTCTTCTTGCCGCCTCTCGTCTAGATGGAAGAGATGGGAAACAACCGCGATCTCATTGGGAAATTCAAGACTTCGGTCTTGCAACAATGAGATTAATCGGTCGGGTGTATCGTTGTGCCATAGCGTTGCGCTGCTGCGTTCGCTCTTGGCGTTGCCTAAGGCTATCGCAGATCGTGCAGGCGTTTGCAGTCCTAAAATTTGTTGCCACAAAAATCGGTGATGCGAGAGGCTAAAAAGCAAATCTTGCGCTTCTAGGGTATCAATAATGGTCTGTCGGTATTCTGGGCAGTGCAGGTAGATGCGTAGAAGTAAAGCTTCTGCTTGTTCTAAAAGGTTTTGTTCTGACCCAACGGGTAGATTGAGATGAGAGCGCTGGTTTGAGGAGTTTTTTTGCTTAGGCGATAATTTCTTACTAGAGGTTAGAACTGGCTTCTTGAGTTGAGCCTGTAAATTTTCGATGAATAGGGGTACTAGTTTCGTTTGCCCCTGGCTGAGTAATTGGGCGCAGTGGTTGACGTAATAGGTATGTTGGTTGATGTCCTCCAACTTGTTAAGTAACTTCACCATCTCTTGAGCAACTTGCTGAAACTGGGAGGCATCTTTTAGGTCTTTACCAATCAGGATTTGGCTGATTTGCCATTCTAGCCAAGAGAGAGCCTGATTTTGTAGTGCTTTAAGCTTATCCTTTGACAGACTACCTAACCAATCTTGGTGTAAACTTGGACTTCTCCCTTGGTTATCTGATCCACCAGTTCCTAGCTGGTCTTGATAACTAGCTGGATCATGTTTTTCCAGAAACTCATCGGAGTCTTTGGCACCGAACTTGCTAAGGTTAAGGATTCTTAGATTTATTTGTCCTTTGTAGACAAGATCTGCAATTTCTCCAATTGCCCTTCCCGCTGCTTTGTTCCCAGCTTGATCAGCATCAAAGTTGAGGATAATCTGTTTTGATTCAGTGTAGCGTAGTAGTTGCCTCACTTGAGCTTGACTGAGAGCCGTACCTAAAGAGGCAACTACATTGGTAATTCCTGCCGCATGAAGGGCGATCGCATCAAAATACCCTTCCACAACTACAGCTTGGTCTTGTTTGCTAATCGCGTCACGCGCTTTATCAAGAGCAAAGAGAGTTTTCCCTTTATCAAATAGCTCAGTTTCCGGTGAGTTGAGATACTTAGGTTGCTCATCCCCCAAACTCCTGCCCCCAAAGCCAATCACTCGCCCTTGAGTATCACGGATTGGAATGATTAAGCGATCGCGGAACCGATCATAATAACCATTCCCCTCCTTGCGAGGCACAATCAATCCCGCTTGCTCTACCTGCTGCACAGGCTTCCCTTTCTGTTCAACCAAGTATTTGTAAATGGTTGCCCAACCAGCAGGCGCATATCCTAGTTGGAACTGTTGAATCGTTTCCTCTGTTAAACCCCTCGTCTGCTGCAAATAGGTGAGGGCGTGTTCTCCTAGTGGTTGTCGCAGTACGTGCTTGTAGAACTCAGTTGCGATCGCCAGAATCTCATACAGTTGCTCCCTCAGTGATAGTTGACGCTGCAACTCTTGGCGTTGTTCTGGTTCTAAGGTTTGAACAGACACATTGTAGCGCCGCGCTAAATCTAGCACCACATCACTAAAAGAACGCTTTCCTACCTCCATCAAAAACGTAACGGCATTGCCACCTGCACTACAGCCAAAGCAGTAGTACAACTGCTTCATCGGACTCACGCTGAAGCTAGGCGACTTTTCATCATGGAATGGGCATAAGCCAATATAGTCCTTACCACGCTTGCGTAAAACAACGTGTTCGGAGACAACATCAACAATGTCAGCCCGTTGCTTGACTTCCTCAACTGTGTCCGGATGGAGGCGAGGGATTTCCACTCTTACGATCTAAGTATTTGTATAAGTTATTCTAATTCAAACGAGTCTTTACTCCTGAACTCCTTTCAAGCAGCAAAACTATTAGTGCAGTAATCTATGCACTTCCACTTCCACTTGCGGCAATGCTAACGGCGTAATTATCCCCGTTGAATACTTCACCACAGATTGATACTTTCCATTGTTTGGTTCACGATGCACCCACAACTGATTACCTGAGCTATGAAAGCAGCTATTTGAGTATTCTTTGTTCTATTATCCTTAAACGTATCGTGGTCTGGTGACAGTGAAGGCGATCGCATTTTGTAGTCTGTCGCGACGCACCCTACAAGAACTCTTTCAACAAACGCAAAAGGCATCTTTAAATGTTTTCTACAAAAGAACAGCAATGCCCAACCGACCAGATTTGCGATAGCGCTTCGCGCTGCCGCAAGGCAGATCGCGTTTCGGTCAATCTGTGCCACTAGATAGGCGATCGCATCTGCTCACAGAAACTTGCTGTAGCGTATAGAAAGATTTGGTACGATAGGGCGAAGCGAAGGTAGCTTATGACTTATACTCCATCAAGATTCCTGACTTTTGAGGAATTTCTGAATCAGTACGGCGATAACCCACGCTACGAACTTGCTGATGGAGAACTCATAGATATGGAACCTACGGGACATCACGAAGCGGTTGGGGGGAAGCTGGCAACAAAAATCAGTGTTGAGATTGAGCGGCAGAACTTACCTTGGCTGATTCCTAGAACTTGCATCGTTAGTCCTTTTGCGAATGAAGCCACTGCGCGTCGTCCTGATGTTGTCATCCTTGATGAAACAGTGCTATCAAACGAACCGCTTTGGAGTCGAGAACCTGTAATTACGCTGGGGCGTTCCATTAAGCTGGTCGTTGAGATCGAGGCGATTGCAGGTTGCCCGTCCGGTTGGAGTAGTACCAAGGATACGTGTGCCGTCAGCTGTCCAGATGAAGTGTTCAGACCAAATCTGCCGACGGGGGTTAAACAAGGGGGTTTCTTTTCCTGTGTCAGGATCGGTACCTATGGTGAAGTTGTAGCGTCTTTCGTTGCAACGACGACAGGCTAAAGCGAGATAATCGAGATTATCTGTGCCTCCGAGGGATTGGGGTTGGAGATGGTCGATGGAGAGAGGGGCTGTACTGAGAAGTTCAGGGTAGTGACAGTATTCGCAGCGAAATTGAGCGCGTTGTCTGACTTGCTCATAGAGGGATTTAGGAATGGGCATTGTCTTGAGCAGCGATGACAGCGTTGATATAGCTGAAGATGTCATCGAGTTCGCCGATCGCCTCTAGTTCGATTTTTTCGTCTGGGGTAAGGGTATCCAATTTGTGCTTATCGAGGAGTTCTTGCATCCGTTCGCCCAGCTTATCGGTAAATTTGAAGAGGGTGAGGTTGTTGATGCGTTGGATGCAGATGCCTTCAGGCAGAAATTTGGAGGGTCTAACCAGTTTAGCAGTCATGACTCGCTCGTCTGAAGTTTCCTTGATTTTATCCCTAATACCTGCCACCAAGACACAGAGCTGGAGCGATCGCACTGCTGATTCCTGAACAAGGTAAACGCGATCGCATTTCGTAGGGTGCGTTTAGACGCACCTACAAGAGCTACTATTTAAACGAGTATTCATAGTCTCCAACCGAATTTAGCACTTGAACGAAATTACTCAAATGATTGGATCGAAAACATCAAACCCAGGTGCAGTTATAACGATTTCTTTTGGTCTGGCAACTCTAACCTGAAAGCGAACCAGCCGAATTTCTCTAAGTGTCTGTTTAAGATGCGGGATGACCCAACCAGGATTGTTACCAGCGTAAAGAGATATTTCCCATCGATACAAGTTTTCTCCTGTGCTGCTGTTGACTTTGATTTCAGAGTTAACAGCAGCACAGCGATAGAAAAAGTTGAGACTGCGACGAAGAGACAGTCTATATCCATCCTTATGATTTCCAAGCTTGATAAATTCTGATAACGGAACAGAGACAGGTGCCACAGCTAGAGGAGTCTTATGAATACGAAAGTCAATTGTTTCAGTTCCTTTAATCTGATTACATTGACTACAAAGAGTTTGTAAGTTATCTAGTGAGTGATCGCCACCATAATATTTAGGCTTGATGTGGTCAACTTGCAGCAAACGGCTGTTTTCTTCACCACAACAGAGGCAGCGGTTCCCATCTCGTTTCTTGACCAGCCTCTTAGCCTCTTCGGATGGTTCATCATCTTCGATATAATCATCTTCATTAGGTGGATATGGTTCATCATCTTCGATATAATCATCTTCATTAGGTGGATGTGGTTCTGGTGGCGGATTCAGAAGACGATTCACACAGACATCATACTGCTCTTTAAAGCGGATATAGTTCTGGTAAATTACATTCCAGTAACGGTCTGTTCTCTTGTATTCAACTTGCAATTTTTGATTTTCAGCTATGCGGTCTAACTTAGCTTTGATGAACCCTTGAGCCACAGTATCTAGGTTATGATTTTCCCGTTGCTCAAAGTCAAACCATCTTGGTTGTTCTCCATCGTTTTGAGAGACGTGACGTGCAATATGGAAGATATTTCTTAGAAGATTTTCGCCTATATATTCTTCTGAGTTTTTGAAATATTCTCGTTTCCACTCTTCAAGTTGGGTAAGCTTATCTTCAAAACTAACATCTATTTCAGCAAAGGCTTTGCTTTTTGCTTGGGTGAGACTCTGAATGAACTTTTCATAACTTTCTTTCTCATTGTCAAATACAAGCAATAGTTGGCGAACCTCATTATCTTCACTTTCAGAAACAACAGTCTGAAACTCAAGTAGATACCATCCGAGAGGAAGTAGAGTTAGGAAAGGAGGAAGAGAAGAGTCTTCCCTCATAGCTACTTGATCAGCCCATCGACGAACCAACTCAATAGAGATGAGGTCTAGAGGAGCTTGCTCTCCGTATTCAGGTATATCATCATTCTTACCACCATTAAAGTCAGCTTTCCCCCAGTCAATTACCTGCTTCCAATCATCAATAAAAGAGACAATATAAGCCTTATCTGTTCCACCAAACTGGGAACCACGCAATGCCCGTCCGATCATCTGGGTTAGTAAGATGCTACTAGTAGTCTGTCTAGTCAGGAAAACGGTTTGAGCATTAGGAACATCAGTACCTTCCGTCAGCATCTGGATATTAATTAGCACTTCCAAATCACCATTACGGAATTGCTCCAAAACTTCCTTATGATCGGCAAGAACGGCACTCGAATTTCTATCGACTTTCGTATAGATTGCTCTTGCTTTTACTCCGCGCTTCTCTAAGAACTTACATAAAGCTTCGCATTGATACCATCTATCTGCAAAGATAATAGTTTTCTTGTAGCGTTCCTTATACTTTACATAGGTATCAGCAATAAATTGATTGCGCTCTTCATTCTCGGCTAGCTTCTTGATGATATCTTCGGGTAAATCTTTATAGGTACTGACCCATTTTTTATATTCTTGCTCGTCAAATTCAACTTCAAGATTCGTGGAATGTTCCTCAAATTTTGGCTTGGCAAGGATACCATCACCTATGAGCCTATCTATAAAGCCTTCTGCATTCTTTGGGTAAATTACTTCTTGTGGAAAAAGCTCTCTAAGCCATCCACGTCTACTCTCATCTGTATAAGTTGGAGTAGCTGTTAAACCCAAGAGCCATATTTTATTACTAAAACGTTTACGCAAGTCCAGCATTAACTTGCGATAACTGTACGCTGGGGAGTGGTGTGCTTCATCAAAGACGACAAAAAGCTTATCTGCTGAGTTAAGGAACGGTTCGAGTTGAGTATCCTGGCGATTATAGGCTCCTCTTAATGTCTGGAGCGTAATAATCACAACGTCATCACTGGCTTTAATTGAATGGACGGGTTGATTTCCTAGTGAGACAACCCGCACGTTTAGCTGCCGTTTTTGTTCAGATATTCGCCCAACTTCTGACTCAAAACTATAGAAAGCTTGTTCTAGCAAATGTTTGGTATGTGCTAGCCATAAAACTTTATAGCCTTTGGAAACGGGACCCTCGTAGCTATCCAAAGACAGGCTAGAACAGAGGAAGCGACTAGCCGTGAAAGTTTTACCACCACCTGTTGGCAAAGCTAGAATACCACCAGCAGGCTCAGAGTATTGCTTTTTGAACCATTCCTTAAGTTTGGCTAAGGCTTCATTCTGATGATTAGCAGGTACTTTGTGAGACGGCTGCACCTTTTTCAGGTCAAACTCACGGTAAAAGTGACTCTTTTGAGCGTTAGTCATATTTCCTTAGCTAGGAATGCATACTTTGTAAGATAACGCAACCTCACCAGAGAATATTGAAGTGGTTGAGTAAGCCGCTATCCACGCTCAAACTTCATCGGGATTAACACCCATTGAACGCAATCTCTGTGCCAATCGCTCAACTTTAGATTGAGCTAATTCCTTTTGCTGTCGTTCTTGCTCTCTTTGTCTTTCTAGTTCCACATAGGTTAAAAACTTTTGCCCATCCGGTCGATAAATTTCTAATTCTGACGATAATTCCAACCGTATTCCCAAACGTGGACTTACCCAACCGACTATTGACTCAATATCATTAAGTTCATCACCAGAACGTAGCCAGCCAGTCAAATCAACGTTATCAGGGTCATACATATAGTATTCCTCCACCCCGTAGCGTTCGTAGAACCGCAGTTTCTTGACCATCTCACCTAAGCGATTTCCTGGAGAAAGCACTTCAAAAACAACTTGAGGAGGAATATTATCTTCTCGCCATTGTTGATAAAAACCTCTGTCTCCTTTTGGTCTGCCAAAAACTACCATGACATCAGGAGCTAATCGAATTCTGCTATCTCCCTCAACGGGATACCAAAGTAAATCGCCAGCGACCAAGATATCAGCATTATCTTTGAATAGAGCGTCTAACCCTCCTTGAATAGTTGTGATGCAGCGAAACTGCTTGGTATTGTCTGCCATCGGCTGTCCGTCGCTGTCAGGGTAAACGATCACTGGTTCGGCAGAAGGTTGAACTGATGCTGTCATTGGGATGTCTCCGTTTTGGCTCTACTAGCCTCGACGATAACAAAGTCATATTTTTTAGAGGTATGGCTGAAGGCTAGAAAATGAATCGCAGTAAAACTTAACACCCCTCTCAGACTACACTTGTTTCCAGGGGTATCCCCTCTGATAGACTTGAAAACTGGAACAGCCAGATGAAACGTCGCAAAATCAAGCATTTGGGAGAACGGGTGTCGTGGAAAATACACTAGGTTTAGAGATTATTGAAGTTGTCGAACAAGCCGCGATCGCCAGCGCCAGGTGGATGGGGAAAGGCGAAAAGAACACAGCCGACCAAGTGGCTGTGGAAGCCATGCGGGAACGGATGAACAAAATCTACATGCGGGGTCGCATCGTCATTGGAGAAGGGGAGCGAGATGACGCTCCGATGCTCTACATTGGCGAAGAAGTCGGCATCTGTACCCGTGAAGATGCCAAAGCCTACTGCAACCCAGACGAGCTAGTTGAGATTGATATTGCTGTTGACCCCTGCGAAGGCACCAACTTGGTCGCCTATGGACAGAACGGTTCAATGGCAGTGTTAGCCATTGCCGAGAAGGGTGGTTTGTTTGCTGCTCCTGACTTTTACATGAAGAAGCTAGCCGCACCACCACAAGCCAAGGGTCATGTCGATATCAACAAGTCGGCTACCGAAAACCTAAAAATTCTCTCTGAGTGCTTGGAGCGATCAATTGAGGAACTGGTAGTCGTCGTCATGAAGCGGGAGCGTCACGACGACCTGATTAAGGAAATTCGCCAAGCTGGGGCAAGAGTCCGACTGATCAGCGATGGAGACGTTTCTGCTGCCATTTCCTGCGGCTTTGCGGGTACTAATATCCATGCCTTGATGGGTATTGGGGCTGCACCCGAAGGCGTTATCTCAGCAGCAGCGATGCGCTGTTTGGGCGGACACTTCCAAGGTCAATTAATCTATGACCCTGCGATTGTGAAAACGGGTCTGATTGGCGAAAGCAAAGAAAGCAACCTTGAGCGGCTCAGCTCAATGGGGATTAACGACCCAGATAAGGTTTACAACGATGACGAGCTAGCATCGGGTAAGACCGTGCTATTTGCCGCTTGTGGTATTACACCTGGAACCCTCATGGACGGCGTCCGGTTCTTCCACGGTGGTGCGCGGACTCAGAGCTTGGTCATCTCCAATCAGTCACAGACGGCTCGGTTTGTGGACACAATCCACATGTTCGATAAGCCAAAGACCCTGCAATTGAGGTAGGAGCAACGCCCAATCATAGATACTAACTGAATCGCTCTTATCTAGCAGCAGTTAGTAGAAAGCCAGAGTATAAGCGATCGCCCTCATCTCCTCTAGCTGAACCAAGAAAGGCAGAGGGCAGAGGGCAAAAGGCAGAAGGCTTTTATGGATTTATCCCGGTGCCGATGCTACGAGCATAGGAGCGACGGATTGTAGCCAAGGGTTTCAATCCCCGTTTGAACGGAACATAAAAGCCCTCTACTTCCTGCCTTCTGCCTTCCCTTGAATGATTACCTTCACAGGTGCTACCGCCCCTAAAGAGTGCGGATGCCTGAGTCAATGATCAAAAATTGGGGATTGAGGAGAATTGTGTACCGTGCAGGTTGTTAGGCTAGGAATAGTGTCAACCCGTGAATCTATCACTACAAAGAACCTTGCCTATTCCCAACGGTCATACTTGAAGCGATGTGCAACTTTTGATTAGTCCCCCTTTCAGGGGAAAAGAGGGATGAAGACATAAATTGTCTAGCCTTAGCTTCCTCCTTTGCCCCGGAAAATGGGAAATCAAAATTCTAAAGTTGCACATCGCCCGTACTCTGGTTTAATTAAACGATATTTTCTAAATACTTCATTTTCTAGGGAAATCGGGTCTTAACCTCTGATAATTAGACAGGTTGCAACCATCCCTGAGTCTCTTTACAAACATCGTGATATCTGACCGAGAAGACGACAAATAGTTGGAGAACACATGAATATCGCAGTCGTAGGTCTAAGCCACAAGACAGCGCCAGTTGAAGTTCGGGAAAAACTGAGCATTCAAGAAGCGAAGATGGAAAGTGTCGTACAGCAGCTATGTAGCTATCCTCACATTGAAGAGGTAGCAATACTCAGCACCTGTAACCGCTTGGAAATCTATGTTGTTGCGACGGAAACTGAAGCAGGCGTTCGAGAACTAAGCCAGTTTCTCTCAGAATTGGGTCAACTTCCCTTACACCAGTTGCGACAACACCTGTTTGTCCTGTTGCATCAGGATGCAGTAATGCACCTAATGCGAGTTGCCGCTGGTCTTGATAGCTTAGTGCTAGGGGAAGGACAGATTCTAGCGCAGGTCAAACACACCCACAAATTGGGTCAACAGTACAACGGCATTGGTAGACTGCTCAACCGACTCTTTAAACAAGCAATAACCGCAGGCAAGCGAGTCCGCACAGAAACCAGCATTGGGACAGGTGCTGTCTCGATCAGCTCGGCTGCTGTAGAATTGGCTCAGATCAAAGCCCAAAACTTAGCGGCTTGCCGAGTTGCGATTTTGGGTGCTGGCAAGATGTCACGCTTGCTGGTGCAACACCTGCTATCCAAAGGTGCTGTTAATATTTCAATTTTGAATCGTTCTCAGGCACGATCTGAGGAATTAGCCCGACAGTTTGCCAATGCAAATCTAGAACTGCACTCGCTTTCGGATATGATGCGAGTAATTGCGGAGTCAGATTTGGTGTTTACCAGTACGGCAGCGACAGAACCATTACTCGATCGCGCAAAACTCGAAGCTGTCCTAGAGCCAAATCGACCAGTAATGTTATTTGATATCTCTGTGCCTCGAAATGTTGCCGCAGACGTCAATGAGCTAGACAATGTTCAAGCCTTCAACGTTGACGATTTAAAAGCTGTTGTTGCCCAAAACCAAGAAAGCCGTCGTCAGATGGCACTGGAAGCAGAAGTACTTTTGGACGAAGAAGTTGAAGCCTTTGAAGTGTGGTGGCGATCGCTTGAAACCGTAACCACGATTAGCTGTCTGAGAGACAAAATTGAAACAATTCGTGAGCAAGAGCTAGAAAAAGCCTTATCACGTCTGGGGACAGAATTTGCTGAAAAACATCAAGAGGTCATCGAAGCCCTAACACGGGGTATCGTGAATAAAATTCTCCATGACCCGATGGTGCAATTACGTGCTCAGCAAGACATTGAGGCAAGACGCCTCGCTATGCAATCGCTGCAAATGCTCTTCAACTTGGATAAAGGCGAACAATTTAGCTAAGGAAGTAGGAAGATGGGGTAATAGGGAGGTAGGAAGTTAATATATAGCCCTTCTCGATTGGATGCGGTACACTCTGACCTCTCTGGAAAACCTCTCTCCTACTCTTGAGTGAGGCTTTGATTCTTACTCCCCTTCCCGGAATCGGGAAGGGGTTGGGGGTTAGGTTTTTCTGATGTACACGCGCGTAACTGAGAACTGCTATACATAAACTTTGGGAGTTTTTCACTCATCACCCCACCACCTCATCACCCTATTATTGAGGGAATTTATTGGAAACTTGCGTTGAAAGCTCCTTCAGTTGATGCTCAAACGGTTGTGGAACTATAGTTTTCGTTCAATTGTCTTACTACTAGGACTCGCATTGTCTTGGGACTTGCTGTCTCACCTAGTAGCAGAAATCCTATGGTTTCAGGAAGTTGGCTATCAAGCTGCATTTCTCAGACGCTTAGAAACCCAATTGGGTCTGTGGGTACTTGTTGCTAGTATCTCGGCTGGATTTTTACTCGGTAACTTGTATCTCGCCAACCGACTTAAATATCCCAAAGAAAGTCCTCTAGGGATTGAACACTCAGATATTGCCCAAGAAATACGGGTTGGACGAAATAGGGCAAACTTGTCAAGAAGAATCCAAAACTCCGACTCGATCACTCGTCGTCAGGGTGGTGGAGTCATCCATTCAAAACTTAGGACAGAAAACGAGGCAATACCCCGACCAATCGGGACGAACAGAGGATTACAACTTCCACAAAAGGCTTCTGACACTTCAGCTACCCTAAGGTTGCGATCGCTTTTGCCAGTTGTGTTGTTGCTTAGTGTAGTCGTAGGTTTGATGCTGCTGCACTACGGCAAAATTGCTCTTTCACTTTGGCATCCCAATTTAGAAACACGCTCAATTGCGTCTGTAGCAACTGCAACACCACCGATACCATCCTCCTTTGATTTGGGAGCCGTACAACAACTTTTACTACAACCCTTATTAGCAGAAATTTTGCAGCTAGGCGTACTGACAGCGGTTGTGATTGCACTGATTGTCCAGCCTCAGTTTTGGTTGACGGCAATAGCTGCTGTACTTTCTTTGTTTTGGTCGCTGCTTCTCTCTGGACAGTGGGGCAAGATTTTGCAGTATTTCTATCCCACTTCCTTCAACACCAAAGAGCCACTATTTGGCAATGATATTAGCTTCTATATCTTCAAATTTCCCGTATGGCAGCTATTGGACTTTTGGTTAGGGGGACTGTTTGTCTTTGGTCTAATCGCCGTCACACTGATTTATTTACTCTCGGCTGATAGCTTCTCTGAGGGTAAGTTTCCTGGTTTTTCTCAAAGTCAGTTGCGCCACTTGTACGGGTTAGGTAGCACTGTCGCAGCAAGCGTTGCTCTTCACTACTGGCTTTCACGTTATGAATTACTCTATTCCACCATTGGGGTTATCTATGGGGCAAGCTACACCGCCATCAATGCCCAATTACCAGCCAATACAGCTTTGAGTGTCGCGGCGGGTGCGATCGCAATTTTCTTTCTGCTGCAAACGATTTTCTGGTTTAGATACCGCAAGACAAGCGGTAAGACAGCATTAATCCTATTAGGACTGTACTTGGCGATGGTCGGACTAGTTGGTGTAGCTGTCCCTGCTGCTGTGCAACGCTTTGCTGTCCAACCGAATGAACTGGCGCGAGAACAACCCTATATTCAACGGAGTATTGCCCTCACACGAGCAGCCTTTGAACTAGAGAGTATTAACGTTGAAACCTTTAACCCCGAAGGTGAACTCACGAACGCGGATTTAGAAGAGAATAACCTAACGATTCGCAATATCCGCCTTTGGGACGAACGCCCTCTTTTAGAAACTAACCGCCAACTGCAACAAATTCGCCTCTACTACAGGTTTCCTGACGCTGATATTGACCGATATACTCTCAAGGTTGAGCCAGTCGCCAGTGGTACAGAACAACCAACTCCGGACAACGGACAACCGACAAACACTGAAAAGCAACAAGTCCTTATTGCTGCGCGTGAGTTAGACTATAGTGCTGTTCCTCAACAGGCAAAGACTTGGGTAAATAAACACTTAATTTATACCCACGGCTTTGGTTTTACCCTAAGTCCTGTTAATACGGTAGGTCCTGGTGGATTGCCAGACTACTTTGTCAAAGATATTGGTACGGGTGCTGATGAGACTAGTACCTTAACAACGTCGAGTGAACGCATTCGAGAAAGTATTCCGATTGGGAAGCCTCGGATTTACTACGGCGAAATTACTAACACCTATGTGATGTCGTCAACAACAACTAGGGAGTTGGATTATCCCAGTGGCGATGAAAATATCTACAACACCTACGACGGTAAGGGTGGTGTGCGCTTAAATTCCCAGTGGCGCCGGTTGCTGTTTGCTCAGTATCTCAAAGACTGGCAGATGTTGCTGACTCGCAATATTTCTTCTGAGAGTAAACTCTTATTCCGTCGTAACATTAACCAGCGCATTCGTGCGATCGCACCTTTTTTACGCTACGACCACGACCCGTATTTGGTAGTCGCTGATGCTAGTGAGGAAAAAACAGAGAACTACCTCTACTGGATTGTTGATGCCTACACAACAAGCGATCGCTATCCCTATTCCGACCCTGGCAAGAACGAATTTAACTATATCCGCGATTCAATCAAAGTCGTCATTGATGCCTATCACGGTGACGTGAATTTCTACGTCGCTGACCCCCAAGACCCGATTATTAAGACCTGGGCGGCTGTTTTCCCCGGACTTTTCAAACCGCTAGATGCGATGCCAACTGCCTTACGCAGCCATATTCGGTATCCACAAGACTTTTTTAGCATTCAATCTGAGCGATTGCTGACTTACCATATGACCGACCCGCAGGTGTTCTACAACCGGGAAGACCAATGGCAGGTTCCCCAGGAGATTTATGGTGGTGAACCGCGAGCGGTAGAGCCATATCATTTGATAATGAAGCTGCCAGCTGCCGATTCAGAAGAATTTATCCTGCTCCTACCCTTCACACCAACTCAACGTACAAACTTAATTGCTTGGTTAGCTGGACGTTCTGATGGTGAGAACTATGGCAAGCTATTACTTTACCAGTTCCCTAAACAGCAGTTGGTTTACGGCCAAGAACAAATCGAAGCTTTGATTAATCAAGACCCAGTGATATCTCAACAGATTTCGCTATGGAATCGCCAAGGCTCACGGGCGCTTCAGGGGAATCTTTTAGTGATTCCGATTGAGCGATCGCTTCTTTATGTCGAACCTCTTTATCTAGAAGCCGAACAGAATAGCTTACCGACTTTAGTACGGGTGATTGTGGTTTACGAAAATCGGATTGTTATGGCCCCAACTCTCGATCAAGCCCTCCAAGCCATCTTTCAGCCAGACCAACAGCCAACACCTGCAATCGTCCGCCCAGTCGAGGAACCTGCTCTACCTTAGTTATTCGAGAAACGCTATAACGATTGCCCTCAACAATGATGCCTGTCAGTGGTGTGCGTCAGCGAAGTCTGCTGTCGCGATCGCCGGAAGCACTTTCTCACCGAAAACCTCAATGAACTGCTCCTGTTCTAAGTTCACATTATGCAGGACAAGTTCACTAAATCCGAGTTCTATATCCTTCTGTAACCAATCAATGTGCTGCTGGGGGTCAGCAGAAATCCGCACCGCGCTGTCCATGTCCTCCGGTCTGACAAACTGCGCTGCCGCATCAAACTGCTTGGGCGTCCACAATTCCGCTAGGGCAACACTCCTGAAAATGTTGGTACGCCACTGCTCGTAGGCTCCAAGTCGTGCCTCTGCCTCATCTTTGGCGTAGGAGAGTTGCACCTTGAGATACATCGGCTTACCTTCTCCCCCGCCTCGATAAAACGCTTCTACCACCTTCTTCAGTTCTTCAGGAGGGCGGGAGATGGTGTACAGCCCATCAGCCCAAGACCCCAGCCACTCGGCTGTTTCAGTTGTGACAGCCGCTCCAATCACCCCCAGGGGAATCTCAGGCCGAGTGTAGAGCTTTGCTTCCTCAACGCGCACCCGCCCGTAGTGGGTAACTGTTTCTCCCGCCCACAAGGCGCGGATAATATCAACACACTCCTTGAGGCGAGCATTCCGTTCGGATTTGGGAGGCCAGTGTTCTCCAGTAATTCGCTCATTAAGTGCCTCACCACTTGCCAGCGAAACCCACAAGCGATTGGGGAACATTTCTGCCAGCGTTGCTGCCGCTTGGGCAACAATGGCAGGGTGATACCGTTGCCCCGGAGCGCAAATGACACCGAAGGGAAGGGACGTTGCCTGCATTGCTGCGCCTAGCCATGCCCAAGAGAAGCCGCTTTCCCCTTGGCGATCGCTCCAGGGATGGAAGTGGTCAGAGGATGAGCCAGCCGTGAATCCAGCAAGCTGGGCCATTTGAACGTATTTCAAAAGAGCGCTCGGCTTGAACTGCTCGTGGGAAGCATGATATGCAATCTTTACCATGATGATTCCTTTGTATGTGATGTCATACTAAATTAATGATATTAATGATGCTTAACGTATCTCAACAATTTGATAGCGGGAGTAAGCGTCGTGATCAAGAAACTGCGAGGTTATCTCTACAGCTGTTTGAATTACTGTTTCTTTTTGCGCCTCGCAACCCAGATACCAAATGCAACTATCAGAGCAACGAGTACAATTCCGGAAGCAGGCCCAAGGAACTTTTCTACTAATTTATAGTTTTGCCCTAGCAACAATCCCGCATAGGTTAACAAACCTACCCACAATGCAGTACCCGATGTTGAGTACAGCAGGAACGGTACTAAGTGCATTTTGTCAATTCCTGCGGGAACTGAAATCAAGGTGCGGACTCCCGGTACAAGGCGACAAAAGGACACTGCGATACCACCGTGTTTGTCGAACCACTGCTTAGATTTGTCGATATGCTTACCAGATAGCGTCAGCCACCTACCGTACTTATCAGCTAAATTCTTCAAGCGGTCTTCGCCCAATTGCTTGCCTGCGTAGTACCAAGGCAGTGCGCCCAGCACGGAACCCACCATCCCCGCCAAAATTACATAGACTACGTTCAACTTGCCCTGCGTTACCGTGAACCCTGCCAAGGGCATGATAATCTCCGAAGGCACGGGGGGAAATATGTTTTCTACGAACATCAGCAGAGCAATTCCCAGATAGCCTAAAGAGTTGATAGTACCTGTAATCCATTCAAGCATTGAGCGATTCCTTTAATTAGGAAATTGGGACAGAGCAAAGACGAAAAACTAGTACAAGAAGCCAGAAGGCTCCAGGGCAGAGGGTAGAAGGAAGAAAGGCTTATAACTTTCTACTTTTGGGTCTGTTGTTAACTGGTCACCTCTTTCTGCCAGCTTGGTCTAGTCAATCTTCACCATGCCAGAAGTAATCAAGTAGAACTCAACCTCGATATCTGGGAGAATTTCCTTAACACTCTGCCGCAAGCGATCGAACATTTCGGGCACACCATCAAACGGCGCTAACTCCTGACCGAATTTGGCACTGTAGTCTTTGGTAATCTTGTCGGAGCGATCGCGTCGCTTCGATTCCTGAATCAGGCTGTAAAATCGGGCAAGAATCGGTTCCCAAGCGTTGTCGGTTAGGGGTTGAATCTGTTCGGCTCGAAATGCCTGGGAATCAATTCTACAGCTTTCAAGCAGGCTATCAACCGTATCCAGGACGAGGGTGTCATCGAAGTCGAATACCAAGGCAATGCGGTTAGAGTATGGTTTTGTCGCTTTTGTCATAAAAACCTCCTTAAAAATTAGCCGACAACTGCAACCTCGTAGTTGTGTCCTTTGAGTTGAAACCAGAAGAAAGTGAAACAGATGGGTGCCGATTAGTGAAGTGCGATCGCAGAACTTGAATAATCTTTATTAACTGCCAAGTGTACTGTTCTCCTCTGCTTGTAGCTGCTCAATCTCAGCTATAGGCAACAATAACGTCTCCTCAATCTCATCCTAAATTTTTTCCCTTTCTTCTAGGTTATTCACACCACAATGTATCACTGTCCAACGTCTACTCCCATGACTCTTGGTTTCTATCAGTAAGTCTGGTTAAGGTAGAAGCTAGAGGAAATCCAGCGTAGGACATATAGTTGGCATCCTTACAAAAAGCGGCAATTGAGGGCGATTTAGATTTAATACTTACCCTATTATGTCTATCCAGTCATCTCCACCTGACCTGATTTTGTTGGACATCATGATGCCGGAACTAAACGGCTATGAAGTCTGTTCTAGATTGAAAGCTTCTTGTCAAACCAAGGACATTCCGATTATCTTCATTAGTGCCTTGAATGAAGTGTTTGATAAGGTAAAAGCGTTTGAAGTCGGTGGGGTGGACTACATTACCAAACATTTTCAAGCTCAAGAGGTTTTGGCTCGTGTCGAGCATCAGTTACACATCCAAAGACTTTCTCAACAACTTGTAGAGCAAAATGCACAACTGGAGACGGCAAACCGGGCACTGAAAGACGAAATCCAGGAGCGCCAGCAGGTTGAAGAGTTGCTACGCTCTACGCTTGAGTCTCTAGAAGTTAACGTTCAGGAACGGACAGCCGAATTAACTAAAATCAACGAATCTCTACAGGCTGAAATCGGTCAGCGAAAGCGGGTAGAGTCAATGCTTCAACTAACACAATTTTCTGTACAACAGGCATCCGATTCAATTTTTTGGGTTGACTCTGATGCCAAAATCTTAGGTGTTAATAAGGCCGCTTGTCACTTATTAGGCTATTCGGAAGAAGAATTGCTGTCTCTGAGCGTACACGATATCGAGCCAGACTACCATGCTGACATTTGGTTAACTCACTGGCAGGAACTTAAAGAACACGGCAGCCTAACATTTGAGTCTCGCCACAAGAGGAAGGATGGAACGATAAGACCCACTGAAGTCAATGCAAACTTTTTAGAATTTGAGGGCAAGGAATACAATTTTGCTTTCGCACGCGACATCACTGAGCGCAAACTCACCCAACGCAAGCTGATTCATACCGAAAAAATGTCCAGCCTCGGACAACTTATTGCCAGCGTCGCCCACGAAATCAACAACCCTGTCAACTTCATCGGAGCTAACCTCAGCCATGTAGATAACTATACACGGGATTTACTCGCTTTAATCAGCCTTTATCAGGAGGGCTATGCCCACAGTTCTCCTGAAATCCAAGACAAAATAGAAGAGATTGACCTGGATTTTTTAATAGAAGATTTGCCCAAAACTTTGTCTTCAATGAAGATGGGAGCTGAGCGCATTGGCGAGATTGTGCTGACGTTGCGGAGCTTCTCCCGGCTTGATGAAGCGCAAATGAAATCTGTCAACATTCATGAGGGAATCGATAGCACTTTGTTGATTTTGCGCGATCGCCTGAAAGAAAAGCCAGAGCATTCGGCTATTTCTATTATTAAGGAATACGGCAACTTACCTTTAGTCGAATCTTTGAGTCGCTGACGTACTGTATTGGGCTTTTCTCCATTGATCTTGGCAATGAAGTTAGATACCTGGGTTAAACTACTTGATTTGGTCATCACCATGCCAAAACTCCACGTCGCTAGGGAAGGCGACTTGAGGGAGTGATAGATGATTCATCTGCTGTGACACTATACGTGACCACTCTAAAAGATGCTTATTTGAAAGCATTTTTAGTTCTGGATGCACCTAAGTTTCATCCTCTATTTTCACTGCCGTGCTGGTGACTACTCACACCTCTGTAAAAAACCTACACCTGTCAGACGCCTACTTTGGGATAACGTTAAATATCTGATCCAACTAGATGAAGATGGCTCGATTATTTTCGATGATACGGTTATTGACAAAAACTCCTCTCGTTGTATTGAACTTGTCCGCCGACAGTATAGTGGTACAGAGCATCGTGTAATTCGAGGAATTGGTCTAATCAGTTGTGTCTATGTCAATGTAAAGACCGGACAATTCTGGGTAATTGACTACCGAATTTATGACCCTGATGGGGATGGAAAGAACAAGCTCGACCATGTAGCATATCTGCTACATGGTCTTGTGTACGGCAAGCAGCTACCCTTCGTCAGAGTGTTGATGGATAGTTGGTATGCCGCTCTCTTATCTGATGGCTTTCATCGAACAACTCGGAAAAATTTATTACTGCCCTTTGAAACGGAATCGCTTGGTAGATGATAGTGGAGGAGTAGAGAAATATAAACAGATTGAACAATTGAGGTGGTCAACAGAAGAACAACAGCAGGGTAAGTTGATTAAAATCAAGAACTTTCCCAAATATAAAAAGGTGAAATTATTCCGGGTTACTATCTCTACCAATAGAACGGACTATATTGTCACTAATGACTGCTCTCAAAACTCAACGGATGAGGTTCAAAAAGCGAACGCTGTTCGTTGGAAAGTCGAGGAGTTTCACGCCCGGACTTAAGCAACTTACTGGTATTGAAGCTTGCCAATGCCGTAAAGCTAGGATTCAAAGAAATCATATCGCTTGTGCGATTCTAGCTTGGACTCACTTGAACAGATTAGCTGCACTCACTGCTCAAACCATTTACCAACTAAAACACCAATGGCTTTCTGGTTACTTGATTAAGGAACTTAAACATCCCTCTGTTCCCATGCAACTTGTGTGACACCTACTCTATATCTAGTGTCTTTGCGTAAGTCCTGAGCTTCTTGTCAAACCAAGGACATTCCGATTATCTTCATTAGTGCCTTGAATGAAGTGTTTGATAAGGTAAAAGCGTTTGAAGTAGGCGGGGTAGACTACATCACCAAACCGTTTCAAGCTCAAGAGGTTTTGGCTCGTGTCGAGCATCAGTTACAACTCCGAAGGCTCACTCAGCAACTTTTAGAGCAAAATGCACGACTGCAACAGGAAGTTCATCAGCGCGAGATGGCAGAAGCCGAAGTTCGTAAGGCACTCTCTAAGGAACAAGAACTCAACCAACTCAAATCCTACTTTGTTTCTATGGTGTCTCACGAGTTCCGCAATCCCCTAACCGCCATCTTAGGTTTTGCTGAATTCATGAAAGATTGCAGTCAACAATTATCTGAACAGAAAAAACAGGAGTACCTTCGTCAAATTGAAGAATCTGCTCGACGGATGACAGCGCTGTTAAATGATGTGCTGAGTATTGGACAGGCAGAAGCGGGGAAACTAGAATTCAACCCCCAACCCCTAGCTGTCGAAGAATTCTGCGACGATTTAGTGGAAGAAATAAAACGGGTTAATAGTGCCCAGCATCGAATCGCCTTTTCCAGCCAAAGACAATTGACCAAAGCTTGCATGGATAAAAACTTGCTGCGGCAAATTCTGACTAATTTGCTCTCAAATGCAATTAAGTATTCACCAGAAGGCAGCACCGTCACATTTAACTTAGTTTGTCAGGATGGAGAGGCAATCTTCCACATTAAGGATGAGGGAATTGGAATTTCTCCAGAAGACCAACAACAACTGTTTGAATCGTTTCATCGAGGGAGCAATGTTGGCAAAATCTCTGGGACAGGATTAGGGTTAACCATTGTTAAAACAGCCGTGGATTTACACGGAGGTCAGATTGCGGTGAAGAGTGAGGTTGGCACAGGGACAACCTTTAGCGTTGCAATTCCCTTGAATAACTCAAGCCAGAATGCCAGAACGGATTGATTACCGCTTAGCTTCATCTTCTACACTATCGAGTATCTTACCTTTAGAACCTGCATCATTTATGAGTTGACAAATTGTAAATCATCTTAATAATTTCTCCCCGACGGATCAGAGAGATGCTTTGCCCTGGTATTAGGAAAATAATCGGTTTTTGAGTTGTTTTTTTTCGCTTACCCCAAATTTGCCAGTCCCCAGTAACATCTTTCACAGATCAATTATCTACAAATTTCGACAGAAGCTTGATATAGGCGGCTTGGTAGACAATACTGGGTTCTGTGACTTCCCACATATTTAATTTGACATCATGACTATCTAAATAGGCTTTCATGGGAGGCTGTTGGCGTAAAGTAGCAGAGCCTGTAGAGTCCTTGTTAGGACCTCCTGTAATATAGCCTGGAGCAGGACCGTTAGGAGAAGTTAAAGCATTGCTGTAGATTCCTTTACCCAACCATTCATGCCACATTTCATTCGCAGAGTATTCAGCTCCGTAATCATACATATTCGTCAAATATACAATTCCTAGCGGATTTACCCCATGAAAATAGTGGACTGAGTTAAGTGCACGAACTCTATACTGATCATTTTTATTAGGGTTAATGTTATGGAGAACAACATCATAGTTTGTGTTCCCGTAATTTGCTTTGACGAAGTTACTACCCCAATGATAGTGTTCATCCGGCATATAGGCTAGATAGGGGTCTAAATCGTTAGCATTTCCATAAGCGCTTACGTTGGTACGAACTAGCTCTTTAAATCGATTGGTTATTAATTCTCGTAAAGCAGCATCTGCTGACGGCAACTTAGCATAAAATAACAGCGCATCTCCCTGCGTAACCTGATAAGAAGACCAAACAGGAGCTAAAAAAGGCTGTGTTTGGGAAAGGTGTTCTTTGATGTAATTTGTATACTTAGGATTTTCAGTCAAAGCAAAGAGATAAACGGCAGCCGCTACGGCTTCTCCAATTTGCTCTTGAGCTGTTCTATCTGCATCACCAGCCTTAATTATTTGGCTATCACAACTCGTTTCAATAGGATGAGACTCAAACCACTGCCAAGCCTTTAGCGCCTTTTGACCAAGACCATCTGCGTAATTGGCTAGCTGCGGAAAGCTGCCGAAAACAAGTGAGGCGTGGGAAAACATACTTGCAACAGCGATTGTTGCAGAAGAACATTTTGGCGCATAAAACCGTGGACGCTTGTCCAAGCTTGGTCTTTCAGCAGAGTTATGATCCGTTGTCCCTAGCTTGATAAATGCACCTCCGTCGCTGTCTTGCATACGTTGAAGCCAGTCCAATTCAAAACGGAGTTCATCAATCAAATCGGGAATGCCATTGCCCGACTCTGGAATATTAAAATTATCTGTCCAGACATCGGGATTTTGAGAATAAGCATGTAGTAGCTGATGAACTGGGTCTTCTGCGAAAGTGACATATTTATTCGTGTCCCCTGCATCAAACCATCCTCCACGCATATCTCTGGCCAGAGCAGGGTTTTCCTTATCGTCAATAAATCTAGCTTCAGTGTCTTGCTGTGGTCCTAAGAAAGCAGCATCATCTTGCCATCGGGCATCTGCATAAGGTAGTCGTTTTGCAAAGCCGCTCCTTTGGTAAAAATACATTCGAGTTGCTGCAACGAGAATATTACGGTACACATCTTCAGCAATCTCAAACGGAAAAGATTTTTCACCGCTTTGAGAACTAACAATATAGCGACCTGGTTTACTGACTGATGAGAAATCAAACCACCAAGCAATATCTCCAGATTGAGAATGAATCTTACCCTGGTTCCACGGGGTGGCATTATTGGAATACACGCTCTCACCAGTACTTACATTTATAACGTTAAATATATTAGTAGATTCAGTGTTTTTAGGGTGGGAATTCCCGTCTTCTCTAATGACAGCAATTTTAGGGTCGCGAGGTCGATAGCCAAACTGATCAACTAAAATTTGCGGCGAAGCATCAGCGACTTTTGGCAAAGAAGAGCAAGAATGTAGAGAAATAACGAATATAAATATTAAAACTACGCAACCCCAAAAGACTCGTATATTTCCAATTTTCATACTGCCTACCTTTTCGCTCTACTGTGCTTAGCCAAAACCCATGCTATGTTAAGCTTTGCATACACTAAACCGTTTTTTGAGTAAAACGTTCCAAATTGTAACGTTTCTCCGCCAGGTAGCGTGCCCTTTGCCCCATTTCTTGAGTTTCTTCTGGACAAGAGTGATGTTTAGCCCTTTCAATTGCTCCCACATTTAAACTCACTTCCACTGGGAAAAGTAGCGCCACAGAAGTTAGTTCCCCGTACTTGAATGCCTTGAAGCCTAGCCCTTTGCAAGTTTGCTTGACTCAAGTTTGTTCCTTCTAGCTGTGCATTTGTAAGGTTAGCTTGACTCAAGTTCGCTTCGCTTAAATTAGCACCACTTAAGTTGGCACCCGTGAGATTTGCCCCGCTAAGATTTACCTCACTAAGATTCGCTTGACTCAAGTTAATATTGCTCAAGTCTAAACCACTCAAATCTGTACCCGTCAGGTTAAGACCGCTCAAATCTGCGCCAACTAAATCCACATTCCTCAACGTTACTCCCTCTGGAACCGCTCCCTGCAAGCTGACGCCCCCCAAGTCAGCATTGCTCAAATCTGCTCCCCTTAGCTCCGTTCCTTCTAGTGTTGCACCTGTAAGGTTCGTCTCCCGCAGATCGGCTAGCGTAAGGTTAGCATCCTCAAGATTAGTTGATTGCAAATTGGCGTTACTCAAAATCGCACTTGTTAAATCAGATTCGCTCAAATTTGCGCCAGTTAAGTTAGCACTTCCGAAATAAGCGGCTGCAAGGTCAGCATTACTCAGATTTGTGCCAGTAAAATCTGTTTCTCTCAAATCTGCTGCTCGTAGACTGCTTTGTTGCAAGTTAACTTGGCTCAGACTTGCGTTTCTGAGATTGGCGATGAAAAGATTAGCTTCTCCTAAATTGGTGCGATTGAGATTACTCCCGCTTAAGTTCGCCCCCTCAAAAGTGGCTCTCTCTAAATTTGCGCCTTCTAAGTTAGCCTGTCTTAGGTCAGCACCATCCAAGTTTGCTCCGGCTAAGTCCGCCTCAGTTAGCTCTTGACCCTCTACTCCTTGAGTAACCAACCGTTGAACAATCCGCCATTTGTCTGCAATGATTGTCCGGTCGTTAAATACCGTATTTTTGAGACTTGCCCCTTCAAGATTCGCATTGTCGAGATTCGCATCAGAGAGATTCGCATTTCTGAGGTCTGCGCCTTCGAGATTTGCCTCTTTGAGATAAGAACCTTGTAAGTCTGCACCATTGAGGTTAGCGCCTTGCAAGTCTGCACCCCGTAAATTAGCTTGTCGCAGATAAGCTCCTGCTAAATTAGCCTCTTGCAGGTCACATCGTGCACATTCTCGTGTGTCTCGTAGTTGTTTGACATCATCAGGGTCTGCTCCTTGAGAGGGGAGAGCAAAAAGTAGAGGGAGGCAAAACGCGATCGCAAAGGGTTTTAGAGCAACCATAAGTCTTCCGTTTCCTTAATTTTTTGAATGTCAACCCAATCCCCAATCCCTAATCCCCTTCACTCAATACCCTGAATCTTCACTATCGCAACACTTTAAGACTCGTGACAAGTCAATTGACGTGAGTCTAGTTTATGCGATGATCGATGGTCTAGACTCACAACACTAATAAAGTTTCACGTCACTCACAGCTTTACAGGGTAATCACTACCGTTGTCTCATGCTGGCAAATAGACAGGTAAAAATTGATGCGGCTTCTCGGAATAGGGTTGAGTTTGACGGCAGTTGTAGGCGGTCTTGGAGCGCCATCACTTACCCTAGCTGCGAGTACCACCCAGACCTTGAGCCAAGATGCTGGACTTACTACTCTTACTGCCCAATCTGGGTTAGAAGACCTGGAAGATTTTGATTATTGGGTAAATCGTTGCGATTTACTGGTATCTGCCCAAAAGTATGAAGAAGCTTTAGCCGCGTGTGAACAGGCAATTACATTACGACCTAAAAGTGCAAGCATTTGGGCAGTCCATAGTGGGATTCTCCTGAACCTCAAGCAATATCCCGAAGCGATCGCATCAGCAGACAATGCCTTAAAATTTGACGACAAAAACTCACTTGCTTTCACCTATCAGTGCATGGCATATTCTGCCCTCAAGCAAAATGAAGCGGCGTTAGATGCTTGCAATGAAGCACTACGGGTGAATGGCAACTGGGGAAATCGCTCTCCGGCTTTAGCTTGGTACTATCGGGGCGTTGCTTTGAGTCAGTTGGCAGACGATGAACAGGCGTTAGTTGCCTATGACCGGACACTATTACTCGAACCCAACGATTCTCAAACATTGACGGCTCGTTGTGAAGCCTTGCTCAATCTGCGACAGTACCCAGATGCGATCGCATCTTGTCAGCAAGCATTGGCAGGTAATGGGAATTGGGGTGATAAAACACCAGGACTTGCCTGGTACAATCAAGGGCTAGCTCATACACAACTTAAGCAATATCAAGAAGCGATCGCTGCTTATGATCGGGCATTAAACCTTGAGCCAAAAAATGCTCAGACTTGGGCAAATCAGGCACAACTGTTTGAGCAACTCGAACGCGATACCGAAGCCCTAACTTCTTACCAGCAAGCCATTACTCTCAAACCGGATTTTTCACGGGCATTAGTCGCGCAATGTGGGATATTAAATGGACTCAAAACCTATGAGCCAGCACTGGAGGCTTGTACGAAGGCAGTTCAGGGAGATGGGACTTGGCGAGAAGCTGGTGCTGCCGAAGCTTGGCATCAGCAAGCACACGCTCTTGGTGGTTTGGGACGTTATGAAGAAGCCCTAGCAGCCGTGAATCGTGCCGTTGGACTGAACCCCGATTATGCTGAAGCTTGGAGCAATCGCAGTGCCGTCCTTTGGTATTTGGAGCGCTACGATGAGGCACTGGCTTCCAGCAAGCAAGCGCTTACTCTCAATCCTAACTATGCGCTAGCTTGGGCAAACCAAGGCAGAATTCTTCGGAGTATCAATGACTACGAAGCGTCTCTAGAAGCCTATGAAAAAGCACTCGAACTTGAACCCAATAACGCGCAAGTTTGGGCAAATCGGAGCGTCGTGTTGTGGCATTTAGGACGCCACGAACCCGCCATCTTCTCTGCCAATCGTGCTATCAATCTCAATCCAGAATTAGTGCAAGCCTGGTATAACCGAGGAGTCGCCTTGGTTGCCCTGCAACGGTATGAGGAAGCTTTAGAATCTTACGAACAAGTGATTGAGCTTGCACCCGACAATGCAGACGCTTGGACAGGGCAAGGTCTGATTTTAGGACAGTTGGGACGCATTCCAGAAGCGATCGCAGCACTAACCACTGCTCTAAAGCTTAATCCCCAACAATCCCTCGCACAAACCGCTTTGCAAAGAATTGCGCTGCAACAGCAGCAACAACAGTCGCAGCAACAACAGCCACCGCAGCAACCCCAGACACAACAATGAGCAAGAGACAGCAAAGACATTCCTCAGAACCTCTACCTCTAAGGTGGGTAGTGCCCACCCTAGTACGAATAGTATTTAAACGAGCAATTTGCGTAAGTCCTAGGCACAAACGACGGTATTGGAGCGAGTCATTACGGCGTGTAAGGGGTTGGGGATTCTTGCTGCTTTCATTAACAGTAGCGTTTTGCCTGGTTACCTTTCCTCGCTTGACTACTGCTCCAGTTTTAGGCGCTTTTCCCCCTAGCTTGAGTGTGAATAGCAGTAATCCTCAAGCGTTGCTTCAGCAGGGCAGAACTCTCTACGAATCCGGGCAGTTATCGGCAGCAGCAGCAATTCTCCAGCAGGCGGTTCAGGGGTATCGTGCCCAAGGAGATACACTCTCGACAGCGATGAGTCTGAGTAATCTAGCTTTAGTGTACGAGCAGTTAGGGACTTGGGCAGAAGCCAACCAAGCGCTAACCCAAAGTTTGGAGATTCTGCAAACGCGACGAGATTCAGATCATCAGCGTCTCTCTGTGTTAGCACAAACGCTGGAAATTCAGGGTGGGGTTCAACTCGCTCAAGGACAAGCGGAAGCTGCACTGGCAACTTGGGAACAAGCCGCAACAATCTATAAGCAAGTTGGCAACGAAATTGACGCAACTCAAACTCAGATTCGGCAAGCCCAAGCGCTACAAATCTTGGGGTTTCACCAACGAGCGATCGCACTTTTGCAACCTTTGTCTCAAAGCCTAGAAAATCAATCCGACTCACCGACTAAGGCGATGGGGTTACGCAGCTTAGGAGAGGTGCTGCAAATTGTGGGCAATCTCGAACAAGCTTATTCAGTAACGCAGAAGAGTTTGGAGGTGGCGCAACGATTGCAACTTCCTCAAGCCATTGCATCAGCGCAACTCAGTTTGGGAAATATTGCCCGTGCCCAGCAAAAGAATGAAGAAACACTCAACTTTTATCAACAGGTTGCCAAGGGTTCTGGTTCTCCAACGATAAAATTGCAAGCTCAACTGAATCAACTGAGTTTCCTCCTAGAAACTAACCAAGTCTCCCAAGCTCAAGCTCTTGTATCTCCAATTCAACAACAAATTAATGCGCTGCCTCCCAGTCGCACCACGGTTTATGCTCAAATCAACTTTGCTCGAAGTTTGACTCGCTTAAACCAATTGAATAATCCATCAACGTTGAGTTGGACTGATATTACCCAAGGGTTAATCACTGCAAGAGGACAGGCAGAGGCGTTAGGTGATCAACGCGCCCAAGCCTATGCTATGGGTCATTTAGCCGAGATTTATGAACGAACGAAGCAGTGGAATGAGGCGCAAACCCTAACGGAACAAGCGCTGTTTCTCTCCCAAAAGATTAATGCCAATGATATGACTTACCGTTGGCATTGGCAGATTGGGCGGATATTAGAAGCACAGGGGAAGATAGAAAAAGCGATCGCAGCTTATTCTAGTGCGGTTGATATTCTCCAATCTCTGCGAAGTGACCTAGTTACGGTAAATCCAGAAGTCCAGTTTTCCTTTAAAGAAAGCGTTGAACCGATTCACCGAGAATTAGTGAGTTTGCTATTAAAGGATAACGATGGCAAGTCCAGTCCAGAAAAGTTGGAAAAAGCACGACAAGTAATGGAGTCGTTGCAAATTGCGGAACTGAATAATTTCTTGCGGGAAGCCTGTCTGGATGTGCAAGCGGTAAAACTTGACGAAGTGGCTGGAGTGGAGAAAGTGGCGGTAATTTATCCGATTATCCTACCCGATCGCTTGGAGGTGATTATCAACTTACCAGGGCAGCAGTTGAGCCACAAGTCTACGAAAATTACCAGCGAGGAAGTGGAAGCGTTGGTCGAGCGATTGCAGGGTGCTTTGTACAATCGCATTAGTTTAGAGTTTCGACCCTTAAGCCAGCAAGTTTACGATTTGCTCATCCGTCCGATTGAGCAGGATTTGGGTCAGAGTAAGGTGGATACGTTAGTGTTTGTCTTGGATGGGGCGCTGCGGAATATTCCGATGGGGGCGCTCAATGATGGGCAACAATATTTATTGGAGAAATATGCGATCGCTCTCACTCCAGGATTACAGCTTGTTAGTCCCAGTCCACTACAGCAGAAAGATCTGAGTGTCCTAGCTGTTGGCATCACCGAAGCTCGGCAATGGCGTTCTCAACAGTTTTCTCCATTACCCAACGTTGAGCCAGAACTCAAGACAATTCAGGCGGAGTTACCTACGCGCATCCTGCTCGATGAAGATTTTACAATTGAGCGGTTCAAAGCAGCTGTGAAAAGCTCTGCGGCTCCCATCGTGCATCTTGCTACCCACGGTCAGTTTAGTTCTCGGCAAGAAGAGACGTTTATTCTGACTGGGGAAGATAATGTTGCGATCGATGTAGGAGAGCTGAGCAGTTTGCTGCAATCGAGTGAGTTAGGGCGTTCTGAACCGATTGAGCTACTGGTATTGAGTGCTTGTCAAACAGCATCGGGCGATAAACGAGCAGCATTAGGGTTAGCAGGTGTTGCCGTTCGGGCAGGGGCACGGAGTACTGTAGCCAGCCTCTGGTCAGTGAATGACGAGGCAACGTCTATGCTAATGGGGCGCTTTTATAAGGAGTTAGCGCGTCAGGATGTTACGAAGGCAGAAGCGTTACGACAAGCCCAACTGTCTATCCTCCAAGATCCTCGTTTCCGACGCCATCCTTATTTTTGGGCACCGTTCATCCTAGTAGGGAACTGGTTGTAGCTTCTTTCGCAGAAGAATTTAAAGATTGTGACAACCTTTCTTCCGATACCTGAGGATGGAATAGAATATGGTTTCCTAGACTAGACCCACAGATAGATGCGTTTACTGAAATCTTCCCTCGCTAAGGGGAATTTAGCTCCCTCCTTTTATTAAGGGGAGGGCTGAGGTGGGGTAGAAGCGATTTGCTACAAGATCTGAGTTTTAGCTAGGTTATATCTCGTTTGTGCAAATACCTTGAAACGTAGCTCTGATACCTCGCCTTGAAGTGGGTGTGGTTGAAATATCAAAAAAGCTTTCTCGGTATCCCCTTTAACAACAGACTGTTTGGCTGGAGGTACAGCAATGACTCGCTTCGGAAATAATGGTGTTTGGTCGTTAAGCCTTGCGAGTGTCATGGCTGTCATTGGGGTTCTCACAGGTAGGACTGACCCGACTCTTGCTCAGATTGTTCCTGACCAAACCTTGGGGGCACAACGGTCTCAGGTAACACCAAATGTGGATGTTCCAGGAGGGTTAGCTGACCGAATTGATGGAGGAGCAATCCGGGGGGTTAACCTGTTCCACAGTTTCAGGGAGTTCAATGTTGGGGAACTACAGCGAGTTTATTTTGCGAACCCAGCGGGGATTGAGAATATTTTGGGGCGGGTAACAGGAACTAACCGCTCCGATATTCTTGGAACATTGGGGGTAGATGGTGGAGCAAACCTATTTCTGATTAACCCCAATGGGATAGTCTTTGGTCCCAATGCCCAACTAGATATCCGGGGGTCGTTTGTTGCGGGGACAGCGGATAAGTTTACGTTCCCCGATGGCAGTGAGTTTCGAGCAACAAATCCCAATGCCCCGCCTTTGGTAACGGTAAATATTCCCATTGGGTTGCAGTATGGTTCCGAACCACCTGCGGCCTTGGTAAGTGAAGCCGATTTAGCAGTGGGACGGGACTTATTGCTGTCAGGTGGGTCGGTAACGATTACAGGTAATATCGATACCTCTTCAACCACAGGTAATGGTGGCAACGTTACTATTACAAGTACCGAGGGAAATGTCTCTATTGAAAACAGCATTATTAGAACTAATACAATTTATGCTAAAGACGGCTTACCAACAAATGCTGGTGACATCACAATTGAAACTCCTTCAGCTATTTCCTTAACAAACTCTTCCTTAGATGCAGGTTCTATTGGTGCAAGAGGTAGTGGTGGAAACATTATATTGAGGGGAGTTAACAACCTTTCTGCTACCTCAGTTGCTCTGGATAACAGTAATTTATTTAGTGATACTTCTTCCACTGAAACTTCTGGCATAGGAGGGAATATTAGTATCATTGCTAATTCGATTTCTTTAGTCAATCAATCTCTTATAGATGCCACTACAAATGGTAATGGTCAAGGTGGAAACATAGCACTCACAGCCATAGGAAATGAGGGTAGTATAGCGCTTGCCAACAATAGTAGTATCAGAACTCTTGTAGGTGTAGGAGCTGGCGGCTCTGGCGGAAATATCGAGGTCCAAGCTCGGTCTATTTCACTAACAGACGGAGGTAGATTTGAAGCTCGAACATTTGGAGACAGAACAGTTGGAACCCAAAATCCCCAAATTCCCCAAAATCCCCAAAGTCCTGTCGAGGAAAACGCGAGGGCGGGAAATATCAAGATTGATATTTTAGGTTCAGATACTGAAGATCCAAATTCAGGTGAAATAATAACACCTGCATTTGATATTTCTGGATTCAGTACTCAAGAAGGCTTCTCCAGTGGCTTGTTCACCTCTTCTGAAACCGAAAACAGTGGTAGAGGGGGGAATATCACGCTCAATTTTCTTGGGAATGGCAGCTTACGTGTCTCGGATGGAGGAGTATTGAGCGCTCAAACTCAAGGAAACTCTCCTGGAGGTAATATCACAATAGGTGATGAAGCAAATCCTAACAATAATCCTGCTCAAGTTGAACTGAGAAATGGTGGACAATTAATTGCCACAAGTTCTGGGGCTGGAACTGCTGGCAATATTAAGATTAATGCCTCCGATAGTGTTACCATTTCTGGATCTGATTCCAATTTTGCTCAGCGAAATAGGTCTACTCCTATTAATGCCAATGGTATTGGAGAGATTAATGAAAGGGAAGCTAATGATACAGTTCTTGGGGCACATAATCTCGACTTTTCAGAGTTTTTAATGGATGAAAACCCTGATGTTCAGTCTTCCGAACTTATTCCTTATATATCTATCAATGGTACAGGTAATGGAAGTTTTGATTACTACTCGTTTGAGATTACAGATTCCAATACTATTGGCATTTTTGATATTGATTATGGTAAATTCCTTAACAATCCAGACACAGCTATTGATGAATTCAATCTGACAATAGATACTGAAATTTTCCTCTTTAGGGAGAATAGCCAAGGTGAACCAGTAACAACATTACTAGCTGAAAATGATGACTTTCCCGAATTAGCAGGTGCAGGTGGCAGCCAACATCGCTATGATTCATTTCTCCGCTATACTTTTCGGGAACCGGGAACCTACGTCATTGGTGTAGGTGAGTATGACTCTACAGCAAATGATAATGGTATTGAAATAACGCCAAGCAATACTCCTGACATAGGAGATAGCTACACTCTGCAAGTTTCGCTTGGGTCAAGTAGGCTTCTTAATCAAGGGCTGAGTCCAAATCAAGGTTCTAGCAGTGGTATATTTGCCCAATCTACTGGTACAGGTCTGGGCGGCACAGTCACAATTAATACGAATGGTGCGCTATCTTTAACAGATAACAGTCGTATTAATACAGCTGTCCGAACTGGCTCTACTGGCACAGATCTACAGAACATTCCTGGCAGCATCGATATTACGGCTGGGTCAGTTTCTTTGAGCAATGGCTCTTCCCTAAATGCCAGTATTAGCGGTTCAGGGCAAGGTGGTCGTGTCACAATCAATGCTGGTGATGGTGAAGTTTCTTTGACAGGTGACAGCACGATCAGAACTACAGTGGGATTGAGGGCATCAGGTAGCGGAGGCGATGTCAATATCCAAAGTGGTAGCTTTTCCTTAACAGAAGGCGCAAGAGTAGAATCAGGTACGCAGGGAACTCAAACTTCTAGAGCTGGCAATATTACCGTCGATGTTTCAGGTGCTGATTCTGTCGATCCGATTTCAGGTGAAAAAATTCCCGCTTTTAGGGTTTCTGGTATCAGTCAAGCAAGCAGACTCCCTAGTGGTCTCTTGACGGCATCAGAACTTCCCAACAGTGGTCAGGGCGGGAATATTACCGTAAATGCCTCCAATGGAACTGCTCGTATATCGGAAGGGGCAGTTTTAGATGCCCGCACCAGAAGTGCTTCGGCGGGTGGGAATATTGAGGTAAACGTTAATGAGTTTGAGGTTATAGATGGAGGACAATTACTCACAACTGCTTTTCAGCAGGGCCGGGCGGGTGACATTCGGGTAAATGCAACAACCAGAACACTCATATCTGGCGTTGCTCCACCCCTTACCGAGCCAGTGTCCCAATTTACAACACAACAGGTAACAGTCCTAAACATCCTCAATGACCTGGGATTAACTTTTGAGATAGCCAGCAACTCAAATGTAGTCTTCTCTGAAACCATTCCTCATGTCCCTATTGAAGGTACTGGAAATGGTAATTTTGCTTACTACTCATTTTCAGTGGGAACAGCAGGCAGTCTTGGGATTTTTGATATTGATGAGGGCTACAAACTGGGACAAGATGGCAGCATAGACACGCAACTCTTTCTCTTTAATCAAGATACTGGAGCCTTGCTAGCAAGCAACGATGATAACTACTTAGCTGAAGCGAGTACCAACGGAAGTACGTCTGGATTAGATGCGTTTATCAGCCATGTTTTTGACTTACCAGGCAACTATGTGATTGGAGTTGGGGAATACTACTCTTTCGCATCAAATGGCACCCTAATAGAAGGCAATGCACCAGATGGTTCAGATGCAACTAATAACATTCCGGCAGACACCTATACACTCCACATTTCCGTTGAAAATCCACGTTCACCTGATGCTACTGAGCCAATTCTTAATAGTGGTTTATTTTCTCAAACTCAAGGGACTGGAGCAGCGGGAAATGTGACAATTACAACCGGGGAGTTAATTGTTCGGGATCAGGCACAGGTTTCAGCAGCTACCTCTGCTAGTGGTCAGGGAGGAAACCTAAGTGTGGTGGCAAGGGACTCTGTAACTGTGAGCGCTCAAGGTCGTTTATCTGCCGAGGCAACCGATACGGCTACCGGGAATGCTGGAAGTGTGGACATCAGTACAAGGCAACTAACCGTGGAGCAGGGATCTCAGGTGTTAGCCTCAACAGTTTCAGAGACAAGTACCAGTGACGGTATAACCCTACGCAACTTAGAGACTTTGCAAGTCAGTGGTGGCAGTCAAATTAGCGCTTCCACTGAGCGCGGAACAGCCGGTAATTTGAGTATCAATGCAGGACAGGTGGCGGCGCAGTCAGTGCAGGTTTCTGGTCAGGATAGTCGTGTGGCAGCTCAAGCAACCGAGAGCGGTGGTAACGCTGGCAGTGTCACCCTGAATGCACAGCAACTGACAGTTACCGATAACGCCCAAGTCTTAGCCTCCAACATTTCCGGTGAGAGTAGAGATATCACTCTACAAGGATTAGAACGCTTAGAAGTCACGGGTGGTGGACAGATTAGCGCTTCTACTGAATCAAGGACAGCCGGAAGCCTGAGCATTAATGTTGGACAGGAGGCGGCGGAATCTGTGCTACTCTCTGGTCAAGGAAGCCGCTTGTCGGCTCAAGCAACCGAGAGCGGTGGTAACGCTGGCAGTGTCACCCTGAATGCACAGCAACTGACAGTTACCGATAACGCCCAAGTCTTAGCCTCCAACATTTCCGGTGAGAGTAGAGATATCACTCTACAAGGATTAGAACGCTTAGAAGTCACGGGTGGTGGACAGATTAGCGCTTCTACTGAATCAAGGACAGCCGGAAGCCTGAGCATTAATGTTGGACAGGAGGCGGCGGAATCTGTGCTACTCTCTGGTCAAGGAAGCCGCTTGTCGGCTCAAGCAACCGAGAGCGGTGGTAACGCTGGCAGTGTCACCCTGAATGCACAGCAACTGACAGTTACCGATAACGCCCAAGTCTTAGCCTCCAACATTTCCGGTGAGAGTAGAGATATCACTCTACAAGGATTAGAACGCTTAGAAGTCACGGGTGGTGGACAGATTAGCGCTTCTACTGAATCAAGGACAGCCGGAAGCTTGAGCATCAATGTCGGTGAGCCAGCAGCGGAATCTGTGCTACTCTCTGGTCAAGGAAGCCGCTTGTCGGCTCAGGCAACCGAGGCAGGCGGTAACGCTGGCAGTGTCACCCTGAATGCACAGCAACTGACAGTTACCGATAATGCCCAAATATTAGCCTCCAACATTTCCGGTGAGAGTAGAGATATCACTCTACAAGGATTGGACAGTTTGCAAGTTACTAGTGGCGGTGAGATTAGCGCTTCCACTCGCAATGGGATAGCCGGAAGCTTAAGTATTAATGTGGGAGAACAGGCAGCAGAGTCAGTCTTAGTTCGTGGCAATAGTGAGTTGTCAGTAGCAGCGACAGGAGATAATACAAACTCAGAGTCTGGACAAGTCACTATCAACGCCCGTGAGTTGACGGTGGAAGATGGCTCGACTATTTCAGCAGCGACCAATGCAGGACAAGGACGAGGCGTTCAACTGCAAAACCTGGAAAGGTTGAGCGTTAATAACAGTCTCATCTCTTCCTCCACCATAAGTGGTGTGGCGGGAGATGTGATAATTGATGCCAGCAATTCAGTAACGCTTACTGGTACATTTACTCCCTCACCGGGAAGTGAACCACAAGGAGGTGTAGTGGCAGCAGCTACGACAGGAGGTAGAGCTGGTAGTGTCACTATAAATACAGGAGATTTGCTAATTCGAGATGGAGCAGAAGTATCCGTGAGCAGCCCATCAGGAATTGCAGGCAATGTTAACGTCAATGCTGACTTTATCGGACTCAACCAAGGCAGCATAACGGCTGAAGCGGGTCAAGGGGAAGGCGGTGCAAACATCGACCTCAACGCCTCTGGCTTCTTGCGTCTGGATAACGAGAGCCTCATCTCTGCTCTAGCCACAGGTAGCGCCACAGGTGGTAACATTAACATCAACGCCCAATACGTCATAGCATCTTTCCCCACAGGCAAGGAAGGCAACGATATCGTTGCTGATGCAGTTCTCGGCAATGGCGGACGAATCACTATCAACGCGCTTGGCATCTTTGGTCTTGACTTTCGCCTAGCACGAACCCCTCTTAACGACATTACTGCCAGTTCTCAAGGTGGAGCCGCTGGAACTGTACAAATAACAACCCTTGGCATTGACCCCAGCCGAGGTTTAGCTGCCTTACCTCTAAACTTTATTGATGTCTCAGGCTTAGTTGGTGGGCAGTGTTCAGCAAGCGGTGCAGACGGTGAACTGAGCCAATTCACCATCATTGGACGTGGCGGACTACCCCTTAATCCTACTGATCCCTTAGCACCCGAAGCTGAGGCATCTGATTGGGTGACTTTTGACCCCGAAAGCGATCGCATTTCCCCCCAAGCCCACACCCCAATCCGCATAACTCCCTTTACTTCTTCAGTCAGCCCTCAGCAACTCGCACAATTCCCGTCACTATGCTACCAATCTTGGTCAACATCAGCGATCGCACCCTAGAGCCATTACATTTTGTTAATGACTTGCGTAATCGCTCTCAACTCAACTGATGTGTCAGTAGAACCCAAACAATTCAATTCCTCTATTATTACCATCTAAACCAAACGTAAGCGATCGCGCCAACCGCAGCACCAACCCTAGGAGAACCCCTATGAAACCCTCTACTTCTTTCAAAATCACCATTGCAACCGTCCTCGCCGCAGGATTCTTAGGTACTAGCGTCCTGCCCGTACTCGCCCTCTCCAGATTTAGCCAAGCCAGACAACCCTCCTCCGGAAGTCAAGGAATCCTAGTCGCAGGTCGCCTTGGATTTCGGGTAAGAGTCCGACCCTCCCGATTTCGAGTTGGAGGCTTTGCGCGTGGGTCTTGCCCACCCGTAACCATCGCTCCCGTCACACCCCCTACCCGACCAGAAGAAACCGCCTCAGATGAGGAAGCTCCTGTTGATTCCACCGCGTCCGCACATCCTACACTATTTGTCAATATCCCAGCCGAAATGCCGGGTGCGACAGCCCAGTTAACCTTACAGAACGAAGCTGGCGAGCAAGAGCTTTACTCAACCAAATTTACCTTGACGGGTAAGCCTGGGATTGTAGGCATTCGGATTCCAGAGAGCGTTCCTCCTTTGCAAGTCGGTCAAAAGTACCTGTGGCAGGTTTCAGTTGTCTGTAACGCCAACAAGCCACAAGATCGCCTGTCTACCATGAGTTGGGTAGAGCGAGTTGCCCTAGACCCTACTGTAGCGAGTCAGATCAATCAAGCCACTCTCCGTGAAAAGTCTGCTATCTATGCAGAAGCGGGAATTTGGCAGGATACCTTGTCCTCCTTAGCTGAACTACGCTTGAGCAATCCTAACGACCAATCCGTTGCACAAGATTGGGCAAGCCTCATGCAATCGGTCAATCTGCAAGATTTTGCTAACAAGCCTGTGGTGCAAATTGCCGGAAACTAAGGCGCTGAACAGTTAATAAAGCCTGTTGAGACGGATGGGGAGATGGAGGTATAGGGGCGACCGTGTACACAGAAGTCGGCAGACCTCTCCCAAACCCCTCTCCGACACGGAGAGGGGCTTTGAAGATGGCTCACCCTTCCCTCGCTCCCGAAGGGGTTGGGGGTTAGGTCTGGGAGCGCGTTGAGCAAAATAAGTCACTTGTGTACACAGTAGGTCAACGCGAGAGACCGGAATCTGCTTACTCCCTCGTTGAAGGCGGATAGAAGCGGCTGGCTTTAAAATGGAGAGTAAATCACGGAGAAGTGAATCCCATTCTCCTGCAACGTCTCCCCACTTGATGAGAAAGATGTGAGAGGAATACCCCAATCCAAACGGGCGCTTAGATTATCCTGCCGCCACAACAGACCAATCCCTGTACTTGCCAACACACTGTTTTCTGGGTCTGTACTATCTCCACTATTCCACCCCCTACCGACCTCCAGAAACGGCGCAAGCTGTAACACACCATCAACTTCAGGTATCCGTAGAATCGGGAGACGTAGCTCAACACCCGCTAGCCAACCATTATCAGTTAGCAGGGTATCTTGACGGTATCCCCGAATTGTTTCTTGCCCACCAATTCCAAACTGTTCCAACGGGACTAAGGGACGATCTGCAAGTTGGAGTTCACCTCGTAACAGTAAGAGCGTATCGTCTCCTAAGCGACGCACCCACTGCCCTCTTCCCCGCCAGGAAAAGAAGCGACTGTCGGGAGGGATAGGGTTGATCGTTGAGTTCAAGGCATCCAATCCAAGGCTAAATTCTGATTGCAGCGCTAAGACGTACTCTTCCCCCTGTTTCGTCCATTCCTGAGAAAATCGCAGCGCTGAAACTCGTGTATTCCCCTCTGCATCAGCGCCCACACCAGGGAATGGTTCTGCTATTCCCGTTAAGCCTTGGAGAAACTCACTTTCACTCTCTCGTCGAGACGCTGTCAAACTCAACGCCACCTCTTCAGTGGGAGTTAAAATTACAGGTTGGCGAAGAGTAAGTTCATAGTAGCGGGATCGAGATTGGATGTCTAAAAAGTTAAATGGGTCTTCAATTACCTCACTAGAAGTATCGCCAAGGCTAAAGCTTAAGGTGCCGTTGCGAGCGTTGATGGGCAAGCTATAACTAGCATCCCAACCTTCGCTGCCCTCTGTGCGACTGTAGCCGAGGATTAAGCTGTCGCCTAAACCTAAGAAATTCCCTTGACTCACTTGAGCGCGTTGACGAATACTTCCTACACTAGGCGATCGCGCATTATCTACGGTGAACTGAATGTCCGAGGTATCCGCTGGCGTGACATTAGCATTCAGGATACTGGTTCCTGTTTGTGTCCCACGAGCAATTTCTGTAGAGATACTCTCAATCAGAGGGTTTAGCTGCAAAAGTTGGACACCTTCTAGCAATCGATCCAAATTCAGAGGAGTTGCACCTGCGATCGCAAGACGACTGCGAATATAGCTAGGATTTAGAGGGCGATTCCCTGTAATGAAGATGCGGTCTGGTGCAGGTGTAGCATTGGGTTCTAGCCAGTTACTCGTAAGGTAGGATGGGTTTGCCAAAAGTGACCCAGAACCATTGTTGTTTGCGCGGTTATTGTCTCGATTGATGTTAACGTCTTCTAGACCCAGGCTCAAACGACTACCTTCCAGTGGTGGTATGGAGGGAGTCGTGTTTAAGATATTGATCGCTTCCAGACTACCTTCGATGATCTGAATCGTAGCAACCCCATCACGCAGAGCATCCTGGGGGATATAAGCTCCAGAATTGATATAGTTTCGGTCTGTGTAATATTTCGTAATTGCCTCACTAGCTTGCAGCAACTCTGCAAGAGATAAGAGGCGATTAATCACAGCCGGATCGACCTCAACCCCTTCGGGTAACGGTTCGGCTTGTTCAGGAGTAACCGCTTCTCCAGCAATTAGTGCCAAGGTTTCTGGGCTAAAAACTGTACTCCCAACAACCTCAAACCGCTCAACAAAAACATTTTCCGATACAGGCGGGATTGCCTCAGGCATCGGTTTTGGTTCAGGTGTAGGAGTTGGTGATGGCTGAACCGGAGTAGTGGGAGAGGGTACAACAGGAGGGGCTTCAGGTGCTGGCTGGGGTATGGCGGCAGTTGGCGGAGGTTCTGAGGCTGGAGGCAAAGGTACGGGTTGAGGTTTTGCTACCCCTGGCGGAGGTGAAGGCGCTAGAGGTGAAGGTTCTGTTACTTGCTCAGTAACGGGTTTTTCCGGTAAGGGAAGCGGGCGTTGTCTCTGCACAGGGGAAGGTGGAGCGATCGCAACACGCGATGGCTCAGATGATGGTAGGCTTGCTTGTTCAAGTAAAGCTCGCTGGGTGCTAGATTGCGCTGTTGGAGCGGCTAGCAGGTCAGAAAAATCAACCTTTAGCGGAGAAGGTTGCGGTTGTGGTGCAACTGCCTGTTTTTGCGGTGAACGAGTCTCAGCACGTTGAACAGATTGTTGCCTTTGAGGAGTAGCTTGAGGTGTCGGACGAACTTGTGGTGAAGAGCGAGTTTGCGAGGCGGAGCGACTTTGAGGTGTCGAGCGAACTTGTGGTGAAGAGGAAGCTTGAGGTGTCGAGCGAACTTGTGGTGAAGCAGAAATTTGAGGTAAAGCGGGAGAACTAGATAAGGCTCTTTCCTGATTTGAATTTCCTACATTGGTTCTAAGCTGTGCATTTTTCCTCGCGTCAGACCGTTGAGTATTCGTCCGTGTTTGATTTGAGGTGGGTGGAGACAGCGTGACAATCCGAATCGGCTCATTACTACTCGCTTCATCCTCTGGCTCTCTGACGACATCAAACTCCGATTTAAAAACTAGCTGAGTCGCAATCAGCCAGCAAACACCGACTAATGCAGAGATGCCGAGAATTTTAAGAAGTAATGGCAACCTCGGCTTAAGCGAGGGCCCAATAGTGAGGACAATCATGTGCCATAGTCCCAACCGATAAACGTTTAAATCTAAAAAGAAGCAATACCTGTATTGGTGTTATGCCACAACAGCACCGACCATTTAGGGCATTCGCCATTATATTCATCAATCTCCTGATCTACGTCCTGTTGTAACTGTTCGATACGCTGGTGAAACTTTTTGCCAAATGCAGTACATCTTTCTACCTAACGAGTGACTAGCAAACCCACGTTAGTGGTCTGTCAAGTAGGTAGGGGCGCAAGGCTTTCATTGGTGTCAACTTAAGCGAAAAAGGAGCAGGGAAGATAGAGTGAAAGTCAAATAATTAGATCAGAGCCAGCCGACCGAATATGAGCCGAAGTCGTCCGTGGAGCAGT
>JAHHIF010000044.1 GCA_019358875.1 Symplocastrum torsivum CPER-KK1 | reverse complement strand
TCAAAACCCGTATTCTTGAATTTATTGACTATTTCAATCGTACTATGGCAAAACCCTTTAAGTGGACTTACAAGGGTAAGGCTTTGGCGGCATAATGGCAGGTAGACTTCCGCCGAAGTCTACTAGTCGTATCCGCACGGCTCACAGTGCACAAAACTTTGCTTTGCTACGACGCATTGCTTTAAATCAGCTTCAGCGAGAAACCAGCGTCAAAAGTAGTATCCGCCAGAAACGCTATCGGGCGGCACTAGATAATCAGTATGCCATTAAAGTACTTCTTGCTTGATTAATTCGGGTGGCTCCCAAACATTTTGGATGATAGTTTTGAGAAAAGGCTGGCTTCAAGTGAGAGTCCTTTGTTCCAGCTACAGCTTTCACTTTGTTGACCTGCCTACTGCCGTCTACTCAACCTTTGAACTGTGAGAGTTATTTGTTGATTTAATCACTGACAATTTAGCCAAGCTGCTATTGCTCCAGCCTGATTATGGCGCTCGTAAAATCCAATTTTTCTGGTATGAGAATATTGGTTATAGTTCGGCATTCGTTTTTTTATAACTCTATACATCGGAGTTTTGTCAATAATATTAAGATGCGTTTACCCTGGAAAATCAACACTGAGCTAGCTGAGGACTCACGTTTTTCTTTTTTCTTTAAGCCAATTGAGCGATTAGGCGGAGCTTCGGATGAGAAGATTAGCATATTCACAACACAAGAAGCGCGAGAAGATGCAATTAGATTTCTACAAAGCCACTTGAAATATCAAAAAACAGCTTCTACTCTCAACTCGATGAATGATTATGTGTGTTATGCCTCAAAAGCTAACTCTCTAGCAATCCGCTCTAACGGCGATATTGCGAAGTGTACAGTTGCATTATCTGATGAGCGTAATAGGATAGGTCACCTTAACAAAGATGGAACTGTAGAAATTGATAAAACTCTCTTTCGTCTCTGGCTGAAGGGATTGCAGTCGGGTAATGATATGGAGTTAGCTTGTCCCTATGCTGCAATGGAAACTTTGGTGAATCTTTCAAGTAAGTAGTATAGCAGTCCTATTTGAGCTGGTAGGTTAGAACGCTCTCGCACCTCCTACTATTACATGAATGAGAGATGCTTGTACGGGGGCGATCGCTTGACTCAAAACAAAGAGCGATCGTACCTCCAACAATTACATGAATGAGAGATGCTTGTACGGATGCGATATCACCATCAAAAGAAAGAGCGATCGCACCTCATAGCAATGTAACTGGAATATGCAATCGGAAATTCTCAAAATCTTTATCAGAGGTGAAAATACTGTAGCCCCGACGATGAGCGACTGCACATAGCAGAAAATCACTATTAGAACCCTGAACACCATTGCTGCGGCAGGTGTTGAAAAACTCTGCCGCTAGTTCATAGTCTTCAGATGTTAATTCTAGGTCAGGAAAAGCACGAAGATAGTCTCGCAATCGAATGAACTGTTCTGAATAGCGAACGCCAGAAAGCACTTCCTGACGAATCACTCCCAGTAAAACGACTCGTCCGTCTGCAATCAAATCACGCAGTATATTAACGATTGAGAGCGCATCATTTGGCGTGTTGCGCCGCAATGCCAGCGACCAAACAGAAGTATCAACAACAACATTCATATTATTTGTCGCTGTTGCTTGTAGTTATACCCTTCCTCGTAGTCAATAGTACCGAACAATTCCAATACTTTCAGTTGTTTGCGACGTTGGATGTACTCGCGTAAAGCGGCTTCGATCAATGCAGTAGCTGTTGGATGGTTACTCAAAGCAAGGGCTTCTTGAAGCAGAGTTTGGTCTATCTGGAGGGGAGTTACCATGTATTTTCTTCCTAAACCTAATAGGTGTAAACTTAGCTCTATGGTAAGTGATCGCACTTCCTACAATTTCCTTATTTGCAACTTGCGCCGCCTCAAAGATCTCGATATCCTTGGCATCTATTAATCCAAAATCTCGCAGCGCCATCGCATTTACTTCAAATGAATTGTTCAGCAAGCTAGCCAATGTTGGAGGTAACTGAGCGTCAATCCAAATGTTCATGCAGTCAACTGAGGAAAGTCAGTGCGCCGTGCAGCAAATAGCAAGCAAGCTTGAATGTCTTCAGGCTCTAGATCAGGAAAATCTTCCAAGATTTCTTTAACATTGACATTTTCAGCTAACATCTCTAAAATATCACTCACTCGAATTCTCATCCCTCGAATGCAAGGGCGACCGCCACACTGACCGGGAGTTTGAGTGATACGAGTTAACAAGTTAGATAACTGGTTCATTATTAGGATGTAGATAATGGGTTAGAGTTGCTGTCTTCATAATAGAAGTCGGCGCTTATTATTCATGCTTAGTGGAACTATCGCACTCTTACAATTCCCCTTTGAGAGATGCTTGTACAGGTGTGATCGCCTAAAAAGAAACAGCGATCGCCTAGGGTAGTATGAAGTTAGTTTTTAAGAGGCTACAGCTATGACTTTAGCTCCTGATGAACAAGCTGCCATCATTCGTACAGAGCGAGGACTAACGATCGCAGGAACGCGCATCACTTTGTATGACGTAATGGACTACGTAACAGAACAGTACCCGCCTAAGTTTATCCGAGGCTTGTTCGATCTGACAGAAGAACAAATTAATGCTGCTCTAGCTTACATCGGGGCAAACCGTGCCGATGTTGAAGCTGAGTATCAAATGGTTCTAAAGGAAGCTGAAGAACTTCAGCAGTACTATGAACAGAAAAATCGCGATCTCATTGCCCGGATTGCAGTAAAGCCTCCAAAGCCTGGAACTGAAGCTGCTTGGAAAAAACTTCAGGCAGCCAGGGCAAAGCGTGAATCTAAAGCATGATTTTTTTGATCGATCACAATCTCAAGGGATATGCTCTAGTTTTGTTTGGTACCATTGCTAGTCAAGGTTGGCTTGATACAGTCTCGATTCAATTTGTCACATTTGCTGAGATAGAGTTGCCAATCAATAGTGATGACAGGGTAGTTTGGCGACTAGCTCAGGAAAACCAGATGATTTTGCTCACAGCCAATCGCAGCATGAAAGGAAAAAATTCATTAGAGCAAGTCATGCGTGAAGAAAACACAGCGATATCTTTGCCCGTGATTACGATTGGAAATGCCGACCGACTGCTGAATGACTCTAAATATCGTGAACGGTGCGTTGAACGTTTGATTGAGATTGTGCTTAATATTGACGACTATAGAGGTTCGATGCGGATTTTTATTCCGTAAAGTGTTCAGTAGTGAGTGATCGCCGAGCTTGTAGGTTGGGTTGACGCAAGTAAACCCAACATCATTTTGCACTTACAATCTTACCCATTTCCACCATGCCAATGGGAGCGTACCTCCTACAATTACTTTTTGATAGATGCTTGTACGGATGTGATCGCACCATCACAAGAAAAAGCGATCGCACCTCCTACAATTAAATGAATGAGAGATGCTTGTACGGGTAGCGATCGCATGGTTATACCTTGCTTGATTCTATGGTGACATAGCAGGACGCACAACACGAATCAACTTGCCTTGCAAAGGTTCCTCTGCTGTAATTGCAGTTTGGATTCGGTTAGCTAACGCTTCCCAATTGCGATCATTCGTGCAAGCGATAATGCCAGCATGATCTGGCTGTATACGGTGCAACTGAAAGAAATCTTTACGATTTTGGGTAAGGACAGCACGGTTCTCACTAGTTGCGAAAGCTAATACATCCAGGTCAGGAATTCCCTGATTTGCTCTGCCTGCTTCTTGAACAGTTAAAACATCATGCCCCAAAGCTCTTAGGAATTCTACAACAGGATATGGGTATTGCTCATCGGCATAGAGACGCGCCACGAGCTACAAATCCTCATGCATCACTTCATCGTTTTCCCGAATTTCTGTTTCAATTTCGCCGGGGAAAGCTTCAGCATATGCCCAGGCGTTAGCAATATCAGTAGCAGATAGTGATGGATAACTTTTAAGTAAGTCAGCTTCGCTGTAACCAATGCGACGAGCTTCTACAAGTCCCCAAACGGTGATGCGAGTTCCCGCAATACAGGCACTTCCACCGCAAACACTCGGTGTTTTTTGAATACCGCGCCCCTGGATGATTTTGCCTTGGCATAGGAGTTGAACAACTTGAGCTTTTTCGTCGTCAGACAGTGCCAGTAATTGAGGCTCTAATTCTTTCAGGGTCATTGCAGACAATGGAATTGCGGCTACTTACTATTCTATCGAACCCCATCCAGCCATCTACCCCATCACTGTATTACCCCACCAGGGATAAAGAGCGATCGCACCTTACAAAAATATCAAACAGGACGAGGCTTGCACTCCAAGCGCAATCCCAACAGCGACAGGGGAATCTTGCCCAAATTCAACGCTTCCTACGGTGCGATCGCTCCCCCAAACCTTGCGGGAGTAAAAAGTGCTTCATTGAGGGGTATTGTAAAACTGATGTGTTGAGGAGAAGGTGTTATGGATGATTTCATGGAAGCTGCGATCGCTGAAGCCAAACAAGGACTCAGTGAAGGCGGGGTTCCCATTGGTTCAGTCATTATCAAAGATGGACAGATTGTTGGTAGAGGACACAACAAGCGTGTCCAAGATAATGACCCTGTTACTCATGCTGAGATTGACTGCCTACGCAACGCTGGCAGAATCGGCAATTACAAAGGGACAACGCTTTATTCTACCTTGATGCCCTGCTATCTCTGTGCGGGTGCTGTTGTTCAATTTGGCATCAAAAAAGTAATTGCTGGTGAATCAGAAACCTTCTCTGGGGCAAAGGAATTTATGGAATCCCACGGCGTTGAAGTTATTGATTTAAACCTAGATGAATGTAAGCAACTGATGAGCGATTTTATCCAGAACAATCCAACGCTATGGAATGAAGATATAGGAAAATAAATAGCCTCCCTATGTTTTAGGTTATAAATTCTATGAATTGCTCCTTTCTCAGAGCGAAACAAGGGTATTTTTGCGCTGACGCTGGTTGACGACCATTCGCATATTACCAGGAGGGGCAATAGTGAACCCACGGCGGGCAGGCTTGATGGGACGGCTATCTGCCAGCATTAGGTTGTACCGAGACAGAATGGTGGCTAGTACCAACTTCATTTCATACTGGGCAAAAGCCATCCCGATACAGAGACGATTTCCGCCACCAAAAGGTAGATACTCGTAGGGTGAAAATTGCCTTTCTAGGAAGCGCTCAGGTTTAAACCGCTTAGGTTCCGGGTATATATCCTCTCGATGATGGGTCAAATAAATAGAGATTAGCAGGTTTGTTCCAGGCTCGAACTGGTACCCCATTATCTCCATCGGTGCTTTCAAGGTTCGAGGGAAGGGATTGATTGCGATTGGGTAGATACGCAGTGTCTCTTGACAAACGGCGCTGAGATAGGGAAGTCGGGCAATGGTAGTTGGGTCGGTGTCAGGAGAGAGGGTATCGAGTTCGCTCAAAAGGCGATCGCGCACTGCTGGTAGATGGTCAGTCCAGTACAAAGCCCATGATAAGGCGGAAGCCGTAGTCTCATGACCTGCAAATAGCAGTGTCAGCAGTTCATCCCGTAACTCCTCATCCGTCATCGGCTGACCCGCTTCGTCACGAGCAGACAATAGCAAGCTGAGGATATCATCACCACAAGGATCGGCTTGCTCTCGACGTTGCTGAATTTCGTCATAGAGGAGTTGGTTAATTTGCTGCTTTTGGCGAAGAAACCGTCCCCAAGGACTCCAAGAGCCTAAATCCTTCTGGAGTGAAGGAAAAAACAGGAAGCTGGAGGTCAAGGGAGAGCCAATCACATCCAACAGTGAAGAGAGGAGTTGCCTGAGTTGGTCGAAACGCTGTCCCTTGTCCAGTCCAAAAACAGCACTCAGGATTACTCGTAGAGAAATCTCTTGCATCGCCGAGCGAACGTAGAAAGCTTCGCCAATCTTCCACTGACTCATTACTTGTTCCGTAATGTCACAGATCAGCTTGCCATAGGCTCGCATCCGTTCCCCATGAAAAGGGGGCATCAATAGCCGTCGCTGGCGCTGATGCTTCTTGCCGTCGAGTAAGATCAGTGAGTTTTCTCCCAGCAAAAACTGGAGAGGTTTGTTTGCACGACCACTCTCAAACATTTCTGGGTCAGCCGTCAAGATTTGCCGAATCGCCTCCGGGTTACTCACATATACGAGTGGGGTTGATGTGTTTTTCCCCAAGGCGAAGGTGTCACCATAACGCTGGGCACGTTCCTCTAGTACGTCCAAGGGCTGAAAAATCCACTGGAGCGTCCGTAGTATTCGTAGATAGCGTGGAGTTGTCGGACCATCAGGCAGTTTCATTAGGGCTTCTCTTTCAGAATTTGCTTTTTATTCTCGCTGCATGTAGCAGAAAGCCGTCAGCTATCAGCTATCAGCTTCTTGGTTTTCCTTGTTCTCTACGCAAGTTTCACACATATCGACGCTGTACCTCATCCAACTGAAAACTGCTGTATAAAGATGCGATCGCGCTTTAGGAGGTTCAACTACCTCTTGTGGTTAAAGACAAACCTCACCCTATCTCCACATCCCTTTCCTTGAGAAACCTCTCAAACGTCTCCCGATCAGGTAGAGAAGGCTGCGCTCCTACTTTCGTCGCCGAAAGTGCCCCAGTCGCCGCTCCCCAGAGGATAGCTTGCCGTAAAGGTAGTCCCTCCGCCAATGCGGCCGCTAACCCTCCATTAAAAGCATCCCCAGCCGCAACTGTATCAACAGATTGGACTGAAAAGGCTGGAACAAAGAATGTTTCAGAGCCAGTGGCACAGAAGACACCTTGAGCGCCCAACTTTATAATCACAGTACCGATACCCCGTTGCCGTAACTCGGCTGCTGCTTGGCTAGCTGTCTCTTGTCGATCTACAGGAAAGCCTACAAGTTGAGTGGCTTCCACTTCATTTGGTGTGATAATGTCTACCAACAGGTAAAGTTCTGGTGGAATATCCCCTCTAGCAGGTGCCGGGTCAAGTATTACCGGAACACCAGCCTTTTGTGCTGCCTGAGCGGCTGCCAAAACTGTAGATATTGGAACCTCAAGCTGTAAAAGTAGCGCCGCCGCATTTGGTAATAAATTAGTAAGACGCTCTACATCATCCTGATTTACCCGCCCATTAGCACCCGCAACAATAATGATGTTGTTTTCTCCCACATCATCTACGGCAATCACCGCAACACCAGAACTTGCGCTATCGTCCAACAAAACATTGTCGATATGAACACCTGCTGCTTGTAACCCACCTCGCAGTTGATGCCCAAAATTATCATTACCCACACGGCCTACCATTTGCGTGGAGATTCCGAGCCGCGCTGCTGCTACGGCTTGATTTGCTCCTTTCCCACCAGCAGCCGTGAAAAATTCATAACCTTGCAGTGTTTCACCAGCTAGTGGCAACCGAGGTGTCCTGGTTACCAAATCCATGTTGATGCTACCGAAAACAATCACTGGTTTCATTAGAGTTCAGGCTAATGCCTCGACTTCAGTCTTGAGAATAAAAGTTACTCGAACTCAACAGACCATAGTTCAGAAATAGGAACCTCCCAGCCAGGAAATAGTTCTGGAATTGTGAGGATATCTGCATCCGTCAACACGACTGGCTCAGTTGTTGAACGGTAGATAGTGACAGTCTGCTTATCTGGGTCAATTAATATCCCTACTCTTGCACCCAGTTCTAGGAATGACTGGATTTTCTCTCGAATCTTTGACAGTCAGGGACATGGGAGGACACATAGAAATATCTCTTTCTATGCTATGTCAAACCAGAGTTTCAGGGCTTGAGCGATGGCGTGCGATCGCGGAATATATGATGAAAAACTCCACCCACGAGAGGATGGAGTTTTCGGGAATATTGAGAACAAGCTTAAATCTTTAGAAAATAAAACTCCGTCTCTAAAATACAAACAACCAACAACCAACAACCAACAACTCAATGTGCTGGCACGGCGGGTTCTAAACCAAGCTGACTCATCAACCGCTCAATGTCGAAATGCCGATCCATCATCTGCCGGATACACTGCACCTTAATCGCTTCGTTTAGGCGCACCTGACCAAAGGCATCATCAACAATTTCCACTGTTGTCAGGGTGTCCAAGTCAACTGACAGAACTGGGATTTCCAATTCTTCAGCACGACTAAGGATAAAGGGTTGCGGTGGCAATTGACCTGTAAGGATGAGGCAATGAGTTGAGGTTTCTAGCGCTGCCATCTGAATGTCTGCGCGATCGCCTCCTGTCACTACTGCCATGTTTCTTCCCTTGCGGAAATACTTCAGTGCTGAATTAACATTCATCGCACCAATTTTCAAGGTTTCTACCATCAAGTCCAGCCGATCCGAACGGCAAAGCACTTCAGCATTCAACTGACGCACGAGTTCCCGAACGCTGACACTCCGCAACAAATCACTTCTCGGCATCATTGCTAATACTGGAATTCCTTGCTGTTCCAGAAAAGGGCGCACTGTCGATTCTGCTATGGATAGTTGTTCAGCGGGAATATCGTTAATCAAAACTCCCAGCAAATGATCACCGAGAAGTTGTTTTGCCGACAGCAGCGTTTCCACGAGTAACACGGAGTGAAAACGGGTGACAAGTAGGACAGCCGCATCAGCCGCTTGAGCGACTTCTAGTAACGATAAGTTAAACAGGCTTCCTTCACAGAGAGTTCCTGGCCCTTCTAGCAACATTAAATCGCCATCGGGTTGTTGGAGATATTGCAAGAGCGATTGGCGATAATTCGTTGAATCCTCTCCCCGCAGTCGCTTTTGAATCGTTTCATCATCTAGAGACAGCAGAGGCGATCGCACCCGTCTTTCCGGCAAGTTAAGGGTTTGGCTCATAAACCGAATATCTTCTTCCATCGCCTCAGAGGGATTGGTACTTAGACGGGTTCCCAACGGTTTACCGTAGGCGATATCCAACCCTTTTTCTTGCAGTTGATAGGCGACTCCTAAAATCGTTGCTGACTTACCGCTGTAAGCTTCTGTTGACCCGATTTGCAAATACTTCGCGGATTTTGCCACCCCTTTTTTCACTCCTATTATTTCAACTTGTGCTTACTCGTCGATGCGTAACAGCTTTCGGTAGAAGGCTTGGGAAAAATCCGTTAAACGCGATCGCCTGAAATTCATGATTACGTCGATTAAGTAATTCATAAACTCAGAATTTGGCATCGTCACTTCGTAACTGAGTTCCGCATTTCCATCAAACTGTAATCGGCAACGGGTTAACTCCGCAGGAAGTTTTGATACAAACCAAGTCGCAACAAAGGGAATACTGTCACTGCCTTCAATTCGGCGCTGACCTTCCAAGGAACCCTGTTGGTAGAGGCTAATTGCCAGGGGGAGCATATTTCGCTTAGCACCCTGGTAGTAAGGCATATAAACACCGACGGCACCCTTGTCGGCAGGCTGAAGTTTTTCGATTGACATATGCTGTTTTTCCTCAATGTCCGTTGATAAAAGCGGTTCAGGCTATTGTTTGGTAGTTAAGACCAGCGGTTAGAAACGGGTTTGGCTGAGGTTGTTGATTCAAAAAAATTATTCATCGTTATGATTTTAGGCTCTTTCATTGAGCGCATCTAGCCTCATTTAAGCATTTATACTGAGTAGGACTTGATTGAATCTAGTCTAGCTGAACAGTTTGAGAAGCCTCATACTACTATCGGCTAGAGTTTTTTGTAGAAGGGATGTATAGTTTAGCAAAATATTCCTTCATCTTTCTTAAAATTAATTCTTCTCATATGAAACAAAACCCGCCTAAGCGGGTTTAAGACGAAGTTCACTGATTATGTTGATAGAGAAAAATGTGTCAGATCAATAGTGATTAGGCTCCTTCCCGCAACTTATCGAGAACACCCAGATCTTCGAGAGTGGAGGTATCACCAGCGACTTCCTGACCTGCCGCCAGTGACCTGAGTAACCGCCGCATAATTTTCCCCGATCGCGTCTTGGGCAAAGCATCGGTAAAGCGGATTTCACCAGGACGTGCGAGTGCCCCAATTTCCTGAACGACGTGCTTCTTCAGTTCTTTCTGTAACTCCTCACTAGGGCTTTGGTTGCCTTCTAGGGTGACAAACGCGAAGACTTCTTCTCCTTTCAAGTCATCCGGCTTACCAACTACAGCAGCTTCAGCAACAGCAGGGTGAGATACCAGTGCTGACTCAATTTCCATCGTGCCGAGTCTGTGGCCAGAGACATTAATCACATCATCAACTCGACCCATTACCCAGAAGTACCCATCTTCATCTCGACGCGCACCATCCCCTGCAAAATAGACATATTTTCCATCTTTCGGGGGAATATGTTCCCAATAGGTGCGACGGAAGCGGTCTGGATCGCCATAAACGGTTCGCATCATCCCAGGCCAAGGATGCTGAATGATTAGGTAGCCGCCTTCATTCGCTCCAAGCGAATTGCCTTCTAAATCGACAATATCTGCCAAAATTCCAGGGAAAGGCAACGTAGCAGAACCCGGCTTCGTCGGAATTGCTCCTGGTAGTGGCGTAATCATAAATCCACCCGTTTCCGTCTGCCACCAGGTATCAACAATTGGACACTTGTCGCCCCCGATATACTGCTGATACCACATCCAAGCTCTAGGATTAATTGGCTCACCCACAGTTCCTAGCAATCTTAAAGACGACAAATTTCGAGCTTGAGGGTGCTGTTCACCTATTTTCATAAAAGCGCGAATCGCAGTAGGGGCAGTATAGAAGATGTTGACACCGTGTTTTTCAATCACATCCCAAAAAGCGCCAGGATTAGAAGCACGGGGCGCACCTTCATACATCAGCGTCGTTGCCCCATTGGAAAGTGGTCCATAGACGATGTAGCTGTGACCTGTAATCCAACCAACATCTGCTGTACACCAGTAGACATCAGTATCCTGGATGTCGAATGCCCATTTCAGGGTCATGTGGGTGTAGAGGTTGTAACCTGCTGTGGTGTGGACAACGCCTTTGGGTTTACCCGTGGTGCCACTGGTGTAGAGAATGAACAGCATATCTTCACTGTCCATTGGTTCAGCGGGACAATCGGCAGAGGCTTTGAGTTGTAATTCATGCCACCAGTGGTCACGTCCCTCTTCCATGTGAACGTCTTGCTTAGTGCGCTGAACTACGAGGACGTTTTCAACACTCGGCGCACCGTTATTGGCTAAGGCTTTATCAACCTGATTTTTGAGAGCAACGATCGCATCTTTGCGCCACCCCCCATCAGCAGTGACAACGACTTTCACTTGAGCATCAACCATTCGATCTTTTAAGGCTTCCGCACTGAATCCGCCAAAGACAACTGTATGAGCCGCCCCAATTCTTGCACAAGCCAGCATTGCGATCGCGGCTTCGGGAATCATCGGCATATAGATACCAACGCGATCGCCTTTTTGCACACCTAACTGCTTTAAGACATTGGCAAACTGGCAGACTTCCCGATGCAACTGAGCATAAGTCAGAGTCCGCGAGTCTCCCGGTTCCCCTTCCCAAATTAATGCCGCCTTATTGCGACGCCAGGTAGTTAGATGTCTATCAAGGCAGTTGTAAGAAATATTAATCTTGCCACCGACGAACCACTTCGCAAACGGGGGTTGCCAATCGAGTACTGTATCCCACTTCTGGAACCAGTCCAACTCTGTTTCTGCCAAATCTGCCCAAAACTTCTGTGGATCAGCTTTCGCTTTTTCATAAAGTTGCTGATACTCTTCCAGACTCTTGATCTGAGCCTTTTGTGAAAATTCAGCAGGCGGCGGGAATATACGCTTTTCTTGAAGGATTGATTCTATGGTGGGCTGAGACATAGGACTAAACTCTGGATCTAAATCAAAAACTCTTGCGCTCGTGGGAATTATCCCTTCCAAACAATACTTTGTTCTTTATGCAGATTAACGCCTGACTATTTTGAGTTTCTTTAAGCGTATGGCAAATGCTTGAAACTGTAGCAGAGTTGCCACAACTCAGACCGGGCGAAGATGGCTCATCCTATTGTGGATTTTAAGGTTTGACTTGTAAATAGCTCATTGAGTAAGGAGATTAAGGGAAGTCAGAGGATTTTTAGGGTGGCAAAACAAGAGTCTTTTTATTAGTAGCGATCGCACCTTTCCTGACCCAATACCCAACTATCTGTATTTATTTGATAATGTAAAGTAATCGAAACCTAAATAAACTTCTAAAGTTTCTGGTGGTAAATTATCTTTATTAGGCAACAAAGCTTGCCCTAAAAAGAATTAAAATCCACCCTTCCTGAGATTAGCCACTGTCATTAATTCAGAACGGCTGTAGAGCAAAGGAACTTGCATGACGCTACTTTAACCTTGGCTGAATGCTTGCGCCTGTCTACTGCAAGGGGGAGCATAATCACTCACTAGTGCAGTATGGCGGAAATAACTATTCAGTTGAAAAAGGTTAAAAGGCTTACCTTACAAGCAATATTCATAAAAGCCTTGTGCCTCCTGCCTCCTGCCTTCTTGCACTAGTGAGCCAGCCCTACCAACGCAAAGCAAGTCTAGACGTTGTTCAATCGTCCCCTAACCTCTTGTTTCGTCAATTAGTAGAAATCCCCTCAGAAAAAACCTGGTGCAGTTAGGAATACGGGAATACTGTAGTAAGCCATCTCGCTTGGCTCAGTCAACTTCTAAGCTCATATCCCTTAGCAACCACACTCAACACTGGTGTTCTAACTCCGTAATGCTCCTGAAATATTTAACCAATCAGGTTTCAAAGGTTTCTGAGAAAATACCGCTGCGTATCTTGCTTGTGGTGCCGTTCGTGCTTCAAATCTTTGTGGTAGTTGGGTTTACAGGCTGGCTATCCCTACGCAACGGGCAAAAGGCAGTTCAGAGCGTGACAACTCAGTTACATAGCGAAATCACCGAGCGCCTTGAACAACACCTCAATGTTTATCTCAAGGTTCCTCATGTTGTCAATCAGCTTAATGCTGATGCAATTAATTTGGGTTTATTAGATGTACAAAATATTCCTACCCTAGAGCGCTACTTCTGGCATCAACTCCATACCTTCAAGTCACTGGAACACATTGCCTTAGGTAATACAAACGGAGATTATATTGAGGTTTTGCGCCAGAAAGATGGTCAATTTATTGTCAAGGTTAAAGATAATACAACTAGCCCATCGCGCCACACCTATAGGCTCTCCAGCCAGGGGAAACGAACCCAGCTTTTACAAAGTGAACCAAACTACGACCCTCGATTTCGCCCCTTTTATCAGGTAGCTGTAAAAGCCGCAAGTCCTATTTGGACAGATGTTTATTTAGGGTTTTCTACTCAAGAACTCCATACTGATGCCGTTCGACCCATCTACGAGCAAACTGGAGCGCTTAAAGGAGTTTTGGATGCGGGTTCAAATCTTTCCCAAATCAGTGAATTTTTACAGAGCTTAAAAATTGGTCAAACAGGGCAAACATTCATCATTGAACGCTCTGGTATGTTAGTTGCAAGTTCTACGGCTGAGAAACCATTTGTTGTCACAGATGGTAACGCTACTCGGATTAAAGCTTTAGAAAGCCGCGATTCTTTAACTCGTTCAACAGCAGACTATTTAACTAAATACTTTGGTAACTTCACCCAAATTAACAGTAGCCAACAGCTTACCTTTAATATCAATAACCGCCGACAATTTTTACAGATAACGCCCCTACGTGAAGGAAATAGCCCTGAAACTGACACTTTACTGCTTCCAGATTGGCTAATTGTCGTAGTCGTGCCTGAAGCAGACTTTCAAGAACACATTGATGTGAATACCCGCTCTACTATTCTCTTGTGTTTAGCTGCTTTAGCAATCGCTACGTTATTTGGAATTCTGACCTATCGCTGGATTACTCAACCAATATTACATCTAACGGCTGCGGCTACTGCTCTTTCTAGAGGAGAATGGAACCAAGTTGTATCAGTTGAGCGTTCTGATGAACTGGGTGTTCTTGCCAAAGCATTTAATCAGATGGCACTTCAGTTGAAAAAGTCCTTCCTTACACTTTCTCAGCGTCAAGCCTCCCTTGCTGAAGCCCAAAAGCTGGCTCATGTTGGTAACTGGGAACTAGATTTAGCCACTTATACGATTACGGGTTCCGATGAACTCTTCCGCATCTTTGGTTGGGAACCAAGTGAAATCGGGCATAGATATCTTAAGTACACTGACTATCTCAAACGAATTCATCCCGAAGATGCAAAGGTTTATAGGGAAATAATTTCCGAAGCCATTTATCAAGGCAAACCTTATGAGTTTGATTGCCGAATCCAAATTCCTAATGGTTCAATTCGGCATATTTCGACCAAAGGGGAACCGAATCTTGATCACAAGGGTGAAGTGATTCGATGTTTTGGAACGGTGATGGATATCACTGATCGAAAATTAGCGGCTCAAGCCTTGGAACAAGCCAAGTTAGACTTAGAAATTCGAGTCGAAGAACGAACAGCAGAATTGAGCCAAGCATTAGAGCAATTGCAGCAATCAGAAGTCCAACTCAAGAAAAAAGCCTTTCAACTCAAAAAAACCTTACGCGAACTGCAACAAACTCAAACTCAGCTTGTTCATACTGAAAAGATGTCTTCGCTTGGTCAACTTGTTGCTGGTGTTGCTCATGAAATTAACAATCCAGTTAGCTTTATTTACGGCAATCTTACTTATGCCAGAGCTTATATGAGCGACTTGTTTGAACTGCTGCAACTTTATCAAGAACATTATTCATCACCACCAGCCACGATCCAGAATCAAACAGAAGCAATTGAATTGGATTTCTTGATGGAAGATTTTCCAAAACTACTTGACTCAATGCAAGTTGGGGCAGAACGTATCAGCGAAATCGTTCACTCCTTAAAGAACTTCTCTCGTTTTGACCAGGCTCAAATGAAAGAAGTCAATATCCATGAGGGGATAGACAGTACCTTAATGCTTTTGCAAAGCCGCCTCTCAGAAACTGTTAGTCACTGTGGAATTAAGGTGATTAAGGAGTATGGCGACTTGCCAATGGTACAGTGCTACGCTGGTCAGATGAATCAGGTGTTTATGAATATCCTGAGCAATGCGATCGATGCTTTAGAGGAGAAGAGAATTAGGATTAAGGAAACGGGAGATAGAAGTTGGCAGGAAAAAGACTATCCCCCAGTATTTATTAAAATTCGCACTCGCCTTCAGGACATGGCAAGTCATAAAAATACTCATCAGCCCTCAGCCTTAACCCCTCACCTCCTCATTCAAATTTCAGATAATGGATGTGGGATGATTGAGCCGATACGCTCTCGGATTTTTGACCCCTTTTTTACAACTAAGCCGATTGGTTCTGGTACTGGATTGGGTTTAACGATTAGCTACCAAATTGTCGTGCAATCTCACAAAGGTAAGCTAAACGTTACATCAACAGAGGGACACGGCACTGAGTTTGCAATTGAGTTGCCTTTACGACAAACTATCCTTCCGTGAACTACTTACGCTTCTCTTCGAGTAAGCGTGAGCTTCCCAAATCTCTAAGAAATCTGAGAACTTCCCTTGCGGTACTATGGGTGTCTAAATCATTACAAGAGACAGCCTTAGATTATTTCCCAGTCCCCAGCCCCCAATCCCCAGACAGTTAGCCAAAAGCGATCGCAAACGCTTGCACAAGCTTAACAATTTCAAAGGTTACAAAGATACTGAGAATAACTGTCACCAAGTTATTCAGGATGGGGATGTTGCCATAGCCGAACATCGAAGCGGCAAACTTAAGCACAACAATTACAAGCCCAATAATGACGGCAATTTGTAGGGGTGTCATAGTTCTCTTCTCGATCAACGATCAACCTTGAGGGTATACCGTTTTGTGACACCTTGGGAATAGGCATTACATTAACAATTGTGGCTCTTTGTTACCACTTCAGTATTGCCTAAGTAACCTCTATCGCTTAGCGCATCAGATTTAATGCCAGGTGAAGCGGATGGTTAGAGGTTGTGCCTGGTGGTTGATGCCGGGAATCCGAAAGATTTGCTATTGCCCACAAACAACCAGTTAGGAAGATGCTAGAGACAAGACGTTTCATCGTTTCTACCTCCAAACAGATGGTCTTAGGGACTTATCTCTCTACGAGCCGAGTCGTTATGCACCATATTAAATAATTCATGCCTTTTAACAGATGAAGAATTTTTTCTAGCTCTCTAATCTAGATTTGTACTCTCTAGAGCCAGTAGCACGAATTCCCTAGCTGTCTCGTTAACCTACAAGGGTCAGAGTTCTCCTACAGAAATTAAGCGAAACTGCATAAGCTGAATTTGACGAGAGTTAATTAATGCTGACAGGCTCTGATGCCACTGACTTAAATCTCGATTAGGGAGGTGAACAACCTTGGGAGGATGAATTAAAACGATATGGCGGTGACAGAGGCTATAGCTTCCCTTTCGTTAGTAGAACCGTTAATCGCTCTAGAAAACATAGTCCAGCACCACAGCCAGCCAATCATCCATCAGGCGACTCGGTTATCAGGATTTCTGCGACACTTCATAGATAAACAGTAAATTGCCTCAGCTGTAACATTCGATGATTTCTTCCCCTGTCAGAATTGCTATGGGTGCTGCCTTAAGATACTGGAGACTTGTGAGAATTGATGCTACCGGAAAACGCAGAATTAAGGAAATTCCTGAAGCCCAAGAGTTTTTCTTGCTATCCTTTCCGGAATTCATGGCTCAAAGCGATGTCCCGGATACCCTCATCCAACGTCAACTCCTGCACTGGATGAAACAGGCTAACCAAGGAAGCCTTCAAGCAACATCCCGTCAAGAAGAACAGCAAGGTTTTTTGGCTCAACGTTGTCTACAGTGCTTTATTTCTCATCAAATCGAGCGAGTTTGCCTGAAATTGGAAGCGCAGTTTGGCGCAGATCATGGCTTCACCTGCAATGATTTACTACCTTTTGTCTTAGATGATGACGGGATAAGACAACAGCGAAACCCAACTCGCTCAGTTGCGACTCCCTATCAATCGCTAATAAGCGATATTTTACAAACCTTCGAACCAGAGCAGAGCAGCCTAGCGACTTGGGCAACGCGGCGAGTAAAACACCACAAAGAGCTGAATGCTTTCTTGCTGGAACACGGGGTTTACCTGGTCAGTGACTGGGCAATCCTTAACGATACCCGCCCCAAGCAGTTGCAACGGATTTTCACGCAGTTTCACGGCTTAACGCCTGTTGAAGTCCAGCAGGCGACACGACTTCTAGAAAACTATCACGCTGTTTATCGCGCTCAACGCTTGCTTGCACGTCAGACAGGAACCCAAGGACAGTGCCTACCACCGACGACCGAACAACTCCAGCAAATGGCACAACGCTTATTCAACCAAACTCACGAGATGCTTGCTCCCGAAATCCTGATGACACAATTACAAGAAATTGGTTCTCGTCTGCGGGAGTACCGAATTTACGTCCGGGGTGGCTCTCTGCCAACAGAATCTCTGGATGCCAAAGTGAATGACACTAACACGTTGAGTGAGCGTCTTCCAGCTCTTGAGGGGGATAACCAGGATACTGACGAGCAAACAGAATTTTTAAGCTTCTATCGCCAACAACTCGTGGAATGTTTAGACCAAGCTGTAGCGCAGGTAACGGACGACCAAGTTAGGAAGTTAAAACGTAAAGATCCCGATAAAGCAGAAAAATTTCTGGCGGCATTGCAGTTGTTCCACTGTCAGGAATTGTCGATGAGTGAAATTGCGCCCCTAGTGAATTTGCAAGCGCAGTTTCAAGTCAGCCGCTTGCTCAAGCTGAAGTCTCTTCGTGCAGATATCCGACAGCGATTGCTCTTGCAATTACGCGATCGCATTTTTGAGCAAGCCAAAGTCTACACAACCCCAGAACGCCTTCAGACACTCAATCAACAGCTCGAAGAGGTACTCAGTGAACAAATTGACACCGTAATCCAAGAGGCACTAACGGAAGCCAGTACAGCAACAACCGCAAGAAAACAAACCCTACCAAGCAGTCTTTTTGCCCAAAGACTCTGCCGCTATCTTGATTCTAGGAGAAACTAACTATGAATTATTCCTTAGATCGTACCGCCCAAATTTGGCTCGACTTTGAACCCTTAGCTACAGAATCGGTTAACCTCTCACCAGAGGTTGTAGACCAAGCTGTAGCACTGAGCCTAAATATTCCTAATGAAGAACGACAGTGGCAGACGTATCTAAACGCCTTAGCCCTATTTGGTTTCGAGGAATGGCTGGAGGGACGCTCGGCTGATGTAACGATCAATCGGGAGCATTGCTCAGTCTTACAACCCTCTCTTGCCAATGCCATTGAAGCCGTATGTAACCTGAAGGTTAATGGGTTCAACATTTGCTTAATTGCTACTGGTAGCCTGAGTGATGAAGAAGTCATGTTACCCAGGGCAGTTGTAGATTTACCAGAATTTGTCCCTCATTTTTACGTGTTGGTGGAGGTTGAAGAAGAATTTTCAAGTGTTACGGTTCAGAGTTTCCTCTCTCACGCACAGTTAACCAATCGACTAAGACAAGTCAATTTAGAAGCTGAGGACGATTGGACTTATCAGCTACCTTTAACCTGGTTTGAGGGTGAGCCAGATCGTTTGTTGTTAAATCTGTCCGGATTGGAACCGACAGCAGTGTCTCTACCTCAACGCGATCGCATTCGTTCCTTATCCTCAATTCGCTCGGAACTAGAAACACAGTTATCTCAATTACACTCATCAGAACGCCAACTCTCTTCAATTTTGACTTGGGAACAAGGAGCGGTTGTCCTCACTAGTCCAGAGTTACTCGATTGGGTGTATCAAGTAGAACGACAGGAGCGTTCCGCGCCAAACTCACCCAGTTTACTGACTCAATCTCGCCAGCATCTTGCAGATATCCTACAGCTTTTAACACAACCTGCTGTGAATGTAGGGCGCTGGTTGTGGAACGAGTTGGATGAGTTCGCACAGGAACTCTCTTGGGTACTACTGCCAACCTTTGCTGCCAATGCCCCGGTGCGATCGCCTGTGGAAGAATTTGAAGCGATCGTGACACGACTGGAGCAAACAGGCGTAGAAATTCCTGTGGAAGCGCGTGGTGCTTATCGTGACTTGCGGTTAGGGGGAATGCCATTACGGCTGTATGCCGTTACCTGGTCTGTGCTATCAAATCCGATTCCTGAATGGACATTGTTACTAATATTGGGGGCCACGCCTGGTACGAGTCTACCTCTAGGTTTGCAGTTACGAGTCAGTGACCAGACAGGCGTTTTGGTAGAACAAGTATTGGATGCTGGACAGCGTGATTCCTACTTCTTTACCAGTGTCGTTGGTACGTGGGATGAGAAATTTATCGTGTCAGTGGGCTTACCTTCTGGGATTCAACAGACTTTTCCCCCCTTTAGCTTTAACCCAGAGCGATAAATTTTAGCAAAAGGCAGAAGGCAGAAGGCAGAGGGTTTTTATGTTTATTACTAGTACGTGTTGTTTGGGTCGTTATCGAAAAATTGGGTAACGCTCACCTCAACCCAAACTACAAAGGTGTCAATGTGGCTTATGTCAGTGCCATTCCGCTTAAATAAGCGATCGCTTTTCTTAGGGTTCTTTAAGACGGCAAGATATAGAATACGTTTTTCTTAAAAATAGATAAAATAATCGCGATTGATACAAAATCCATGATTACTAAAAAAGTGTAATGTGTATCACACTAGCGTTTGGATTTCTCTTGATGAGATAAAGAATGGTTCGATTAGTTACAGAATTGGTAGCTAATATCTTATATAGATAAAAATACTTCTTGACTTATTCAGTAGCTTTGTAACGTGCTTCATAAAAACTATTGCTATATCTAGCGATAGAGGTAAAATTCTCATCAATATCAACACACTATAAGTAAAGAGAAAGCTTGAAGTAAAAGTTTAAAACAAAATAAAACCAGGGAGTAAAGTTAATGCTACGCAGATCGCTTGTTGTCTTAGGAATCGGAGCAGTAGTTGTTGGCTTCGCACCAGTTACCCTTGCACAGACAGCTACCCCATCTCGCGCAAACGATAATTCAGTCACTCTGTCTGGTGAATCTCTCCAGATTGAGAGTCGTACAATCTCTGACTTCCAAAATTTCTTTGATGATGGAACACCACAAGTCACTCAGCCGAATTCTGCAACTAGTATTGGTAGACTCACTCGCTCTCAATCAAGCCTTTCAATTGGCGAAGACTTGGGAATAAACGAACAAGTTGACGTTGTTGTTGGGGATACTCTAAATGGTTCAACTAGTCCAGCAACGTTCCGTGCGGGAGAACTAGACAATGAACGGGTAAGAGTGCAACTTCAGCTAGGGCAATAAACTATAGGGAGCAAGACGCTGCACAATTCCATAATAATGATTTCGTAGAAGCGATAGCATGGGCAGCCGCTTCCTTCGTTTTAGGGGCAATCTCTAAGGTTTGCGCCTGCTTTTATTTGTCGCTATAAAATCCAGAACAAACGGATGCCACGGTTGATAGTGAGCAGTGGCTAATTGGGCTTGCGGGCGTTGCGAAATGCGGTTGCTGCCTCTAGCCGAGACATTTGGGCAATCAACACGCAACGGGTGAGCAAATCTATATCGAGGGTTGCGAGTTCTGGAATCTCGCTGCGGGAGATTTTTTCGTAGTGATTCTCCCGCAAGCGATAGAGGCTGAATAGCCCATCTTGCCAAAACCACACTTCGGGCACTCCAATCGCCTGATATCGCTGAAGTTTGTTGGGACCACCGCTAGTAAATACGACTTCGATGGCGAGATCGGGGGTTGGCTTTGATTGCCCAAAGCAGTAAGATTCATCCGCCTGGACTGAGACTTCCCCTTCTCGCTCTTGAGTCATTGAGCCTGTAGGTTCAAATTCGATATTATTTTCCAGGCAGAACAACCCAATCAAAAAGCCGATGAGCCGACTAAAAACTTCGTGTTCACGTCCCGGCATAAGAATTTCGATCGCGTCATTGTAGTAGAACAACCTGACACCCGGAGACTCGGCAAAACCTGCCTGAATCAGCTTGAACTGTTGCCAGGTAATGCCACCATAAATGAGGCGTTGATCGGTGGAGGGCTGATTGAGAAGGGGAGTTTGTGTCATCGCCTTAGCTCATAATTGCGCTGCATCGCACCTTGATTTTAACTATTGGAGAGTTTGAGGGGATACGTCCAAAATATCTTGCAAATAGTCTTCAATCTGGGGTGAGATCACAGGTAGATGACCTTCTTATTCATTTCTACCTACTTACCAGGTTTCTGCAAGTCTCAACATACAGCAAAATGGTATAAGAACTAACAATTGCTTTTCCTTAAGCCATGACTGCTGATGCTTCTGCGTATGTTCTAGCCCTAGACCTTGGTACTACAGGCAACCGGGCAATTTTGTTTGACAACGGTGGGGCAATTGTTAGTCAAGCGTATAAAGAACTCACGCAGTACTATCCTCAACCCGGTTGGTTAGAGCATGACCCAAGAGAGATTTGGCAAGATACCTTGTGGGTAATGCAGACTACATTGGAGAAAGCAGGGGTCAAGGCTTCGGAGATTGCTGCAATTGGAATGAGTGTGCAGCGAGAAACCTGTTTGCTATGGGACAAAGATACAGGGCGACCTCTACATAATGCTATTGTTTGGCAAGACCGCCGCACTGCTCCCTTATGTAATCAGTTGACCGAAGAGGGTTATGCCGCCAAAATAAGCGATCGCACAGGCTTAGTACTGGATGCCTACTTCTCTGCAACTAAGTTGGCGTGGATATTAGAGCATATTCAACAACAAGACCCTCCCATCGACCTAGATAATGTTTTGGCAGGTACCATTGATACCTGGATTCTCTGGAACCTAACTGGAGGAGAGGTTCACGCAACAGAACCTAGCAATGCTAGCCGCACGATGTTGTTAAATCTAAGAAAGCAGCAGTGGGATGGCAAACTATTAGACTTATTTGGCATTCCGGCGCATTTCATGCCAAGTATTCAGCCAAGTCTAGGCTTATTTGGTCATACCAAGTCAGAGTTATTAGGGGATTCAGTGCCGATTACAGCAATTTTGGGTGATCAACAATCATCACTGTTTGCCCACGGATGCGATCGCCCTGGCTTATTAAAATGTACCTATGGCACTGGCTGCTTTTTAATTGCTCACACTGGCGACCAATTAAAGCGATCGCAAAATCAACTACTCTCCACAATTGCCTGGACACAAACCGATTCCTCATCCCATCACAAAGTTGGTTATGCCCTAGAGGGTAGTATGTTCACGGCTGGAGCCTGCATTCAGTGGTTGCGAGATGGCATCAAAATTATTACAGCCGCCGCAGATACCGAACCGATGGCAACACGAGTCGCCGATAACGGTGGCGTTTATTTTGTTCCAGCATTAAGTGGCTTAGGTGCGCCCCATTGGGATATGAGTGCAAGAGGGGCATTCTTTGGCATAACTGGCGGAGTTCAGCGCGAACATATGGTGCGCTCAGTTTTAGAAGCGATCGCTTATCAAGTTAAGGAAGTTGTACAAGCCATCAACCAAGACTCAAATACCGAAATTGCCCGATTAAAGGTCGATGGAGGAGCTTGCCAGAATAACTTCTTAATGCAATTCCAAGCCGATGTTTTAGGCATCCCCGTAGAACGTCCACAGGTACTTGAGGCCTCCGCACAAGGAGCCGCCTTTGCCGCAGGCTTAGCCGTAGGATTTTGGCAGGACTACGCCACCCTCACCGCCAGCCGTCAAGTTGACCATGTTTTTGAGCCAAGTGCCAATGCCACCCAAGCACAGGAGAATTTCCAAATCTGGCTCAAAGCTGTCGGGAGAGCTAAGCATTGGGTCAGCTAAAATGCTGATTCTAAGCAACTCAACCCCAATTGTAGTAAACCACCTCGGTTGAACTCTTGGTGAAATCTACGCTGGATTAATAAGCCTTCCTCACTAGAAAGACTCTTCGGTTAAATTTGTATTCTGTATGCAGAAATTGTACTGTATTAGGGTTACAGGCAGTACTGATCTGCCCCAGAGAAGCCATTAAATGCAAGGAGATTGAGCTTTGGTCTTATCGGCAAAAAACGTACAACGGAGCAAATCGCTGCACGAACAAACCTATCAAGCTCTCCGGGACAGTATTCTCTGCGGAGAACTTGCTCCGGGCGATCGCTTAATCGAGACACAGATTGCTGAACAGTTGCAAGTTAGTCGAACCCCTATTCGTGAAGCGATCCGCCAACTTCAACGAGAAGAGTTAATCACAGCAGATGAACTGGGTTGGTTACGAGTGGCAACTGTTTCCCCAAACGAGGCAATGCATCTTTACGATTGCCGCATTGCCTTGGAAACCTTGTCTGTAACGGGCGCTTGTGAAAATGCTAGCGACTTTCAGCTCAAGAAACTAAAGGAACTTGTCACGCAGGCAGAGAAGCTACTCAAACGAAAAGCGTCTAATCCCGATAGTAACCAGCTTTTAGAATTAGATTATCAGTTTCATCGCACTATCGCCCAAAGTTCTGGCAACACCTGTCTGGTGTCTCTCCTCGACCAAGTGTTTGGCAAAATGGCACTTTTGCGAGTACAAACCACTCGTTATAACCCAAGAGTGTTGGAGATCCGAACTGAACACCTGCAAATTTATGAAGCGATCGCCCAACACAATATCGAAGCTGCAACACAAGCCATCCGTTGCCACTTGACGGCTAGCCAAGAAAGGGTTGTTCAGGAGTTAGAAAATCTTCCGCAACAAAGAATAAAGTAAGATTTTAATTTACTATTAGCGTCAAGCGATCGCATTTTCTTCATCCAGAAACGCATTGCTTTGTAGTGAGCTTGGTTAACCTCCTGGTAATCTTTACACCTAAGGGAGTAGAGCCATTTCTACCCGTTAAAATTAAGCAGGAGTCTTTGTTACTCAAACGCTTACGCTTACCATGACCTCACCCTCCCTAGTAGAATTTCAAGACGCTTTTGATGTCATTGTTGTCGGTGCCGGACACGCGGGTTGTGAAGCAGCCCTCGCGGCAGCACGGTTAGGCTGTCGCACCCTACTCTTAACGCTTAACCTTGACAAAATCGGTTGGCAACCGTGTAACCCAGCCGTAGGGGCACCCGCAAAGTCGCAGTTGACTCATGAGGTGGATGCTTTGGGGGGAGAGATTGGCAAAATGGCCGATCGCACTTACTTGCAAAAGCGGGTACTCAATTCCTCACGAGGCCCAGCGGTTTGGGCTTTACGGGCGCAGACGGATAAGCGGGAATATGCATCTCTAATGAAGGGGATTGTCGAAAACCAAGAAAACTTGTCAATCCGCGAAGCGATGGCGACAAATTTAGTCTTGGGTGCCAATGATGAGGTTATTGGTGTTGAAACCTACTTTGGTGTAGCCTTCCAAGCACCTGCTGTCGTTCTGACAACTGGCACCTTCCTCGGTGGGTGCATTTGGGTAGGGAATAAGTCGATGCCAGCCGGACGTGCTGGAGAATTTGCGGCGGTTGGTTTGACGGAAACCCTGAATCGGCTGGGATTTGAAACAGGACGGCTAAAGACAGGAACCCCAGCGCGAGTAGACAAGCGCTCAGTAGACTATAGCAATCTGGAACCTCAGCCGGGTGATGCAGAGGTGCGTTGGTTCAGTTTTGACCCTGAAGTGTGGGTGGAACGGGAACAGATGAATTGCTATCTTACCCGCACTACGACCGAGACTCATCGGCTGATTCGAGAAAATCTGCACCTGTCACCTGTTTATGGGGGTTGGGTGGATGCTAAGGGGCCGCGTTATTGTCCCAGTATTGAAGATAAGATTGTGCGCTTTGCGGATAAGGAAAGCCACCAGATTTTTATTGAGCCAGAAGGACGAGATATTCCTGAACTTTATATCCAGGGATTTTCAACAGGATTACCAGAGAATTTGCAGTTGCAGATGTTGCGATCGCTTCCTGGATTGGAAAACTGTACAATGCTACGTCCTGCCTATGCGGTGGAGTACGACTACTTACCCGCAACGCAGTGTTACCCTACCCTGATGACGAAGAAGGTTGAAGGACTTTTCTGTGCAGGGCAAATTAATGGCACCACGGGCTACGAAGAAGCAGCGGCTCAAGGTATCGTCGCAGGAATTAATGCTGTACGGTATGTACGGCATCAGGAAATGATTGTACTTCCCCGCGAGGAGAGCTATATTGGCACGTTAATTGATGACCTGTGTACGAAGGATCTACGAGAACCTTACCGGATGCTCACCAGTCGTTCTGAGTATCGCCTGCTACTACGTTCAGATAATGCTGACAGGCGTCTGACGCCCTTAGGGCGAGAGTTGGGGCTAATTGATGACCGACGCTGGAATCTCTACACGCAAAAGCAATCGAAGATTGCAGCAGAAAAAGAGCGATTGCAGGAAGTTCGGGTCAAAGAACATGATGAGTTAGGAAAAGCGATCGCATCTGATACTCAGCAAAAAATTAAAGGTTCCATTACCTTAGCTGATTTGTTGCGGCGACCAGGCTTTCACTATGTCAATCTTGACCAGTATGGACTCGGTAACCCAACACTAAACCAAGCGGAACGCGAAGGTGCTGAAATTGACATTAAGTATTCAGGTTATCTCCAACGTCAGCAAAACCAAATTGATCTAGTTTCCCGCCAAGCGCACCGACATCTACCGCCTGATTTAGATTATGCAACGATTGACACCCTATCGAAGGAGTCTCGTGAAAAACTCACTAAGATAAAACCTTTAACAATTGGTCAAGCCTCCCGAATTGGTGGTGTCAACCCAGCAGACATTAATGCTTTGCTAATTTATCTAGAAATGCGTACACGGACTGAGACTCCAAGTAGCGTTCGGCAAGAACCCTCAGCAGAAGCAGGTGTTCCCGCCTAATGTTTCTAGCTGTTAACGAGTGTTGCGATAAATTCCACCCGATTTTTCCCACTCGAAATGTTATCACTGTGTAAACCTCTGTCTCATTTGTTCCCCTTTGATAGCGGTGTATTACGATGAGCGCAGCGGTCTTCCAATGCTGCTACTTGATTAGATTCCGTGCGAAATACAACAAGATTGGTTACTGCAATTGTGGCAGCCAAAGGTGTTTTCTTAAGTGCTTGAGAGTGGCAAACAATGTGCCAGTGAAGATGGTGCTGTCAGGACTTGTTTATGAGTAAGTTTCACGGACTTTAACCAAGATTCTTAATGGAGATTTAAGTTTTCTCACATCTTCAGTCATAGGAAGCGATCGCCTCTATTGTAGAAAGTGGCAAGTTTTAATGAAGGTACCTACGTCCCTCAACCTGTAGTCCAATGCAATTTATGAGCATTTTGCCTAACTTTCTCCGTTCCGTTGTACTAACCATCCTGCTGAGCTTTGTTGCTCCGATCCTACTGCTGACAGTGTTGTTAGCCACTCTCTCAGTAATCGGTTGGGTTCCTGGCTTGGAAGCAATAGGTCAAGCCGGAACAACACAACTCCTCAAGTTTCTCGCTGTCTTTGGCAGTGGCAGTCCCTTTGAGGGAATCACAGTCATTGGCTTCACCTGTAGCCTTGTCGGAGCCTTATTTGATGCTTACAGCTTTTACCGTTATCAAAACCTCAACGATCATTAAATTGAATGTACGGTTGTTAGCCTAATCCTTTGGTGCGGAACCGAACCCCTCGACTTTGGTGTCTTTGATACTTTAATAGAAGGTTCAGGAAATCAAAGTGATTCATTAATAGATGACTCAGCTTTGTCACTTTGAAATTGAACCCAAAAAGTGATCTAAACCGTAAGGAAATTTCACTATCGGAGGGATAAATTATGGCACTCATTCGTTGGGAACCGTTCCGGGAAGTTGAAAGTTTACAACGAGAAATGAATCGGCTGTTTGAGAGCCTCACCTCTACAGAAGAAGGTGGTAATAATGCTATTGCTTTCATGCCAGCCGCAGAAATGCACGAGACATCAAACACCATTGAATTGAGATTAGAAATTCCTGGCATGAAAGCCAAGGATATCGATATTCGAGTAACCGAGCAAGCCGTTGCCGTTACTGAAGAGCGTCAGTCTAAAACCAAGACAGAACAAAGTGGTATGACTCGCTCAGAATTCCATTATGGTAAGTTTCAGCGAGTGATTCCTTTACCAGCGCGAGTTCAAAACGACCAGGTAAAGGCTGATTACAAGAATGGTGTCTTGAGCCTGAGTATGCCCAAGGCAGAAGACGAAAAGAACAAAGTCTTCAAAGTTAACCTTGGCTAATCTTCTTGCTCATTTTCCTTGTTAGTTAGCCATTGAGCTACAGACTAAATCAACACCTTGTTGCTGATGGCTCAAACACTTAAGAACTCCTAAATCAAACCCACTAGGGTTGGCAGAAACATCCGAAGTAAACGGATTTCCTGACAACCCTTTTGTTTGTCATGATAAAAACCTCGCCTTCTCTATCCCCAGTCACTAATCTCTGCTCGTAACTATCTAGTCCAACGCTCACTCTACTTGATAAAACGAAGCTTGCTGTTATGCTTGGCATAGATAAGATTGACCAAACAAGTTTTGGAAAGAGAACACGCTATCGACCTGAATCCTGATGAATACCGAAAGAAGGCAAGAACAGACTCAGATTTTGGCAGGCTTCCGGGTAATGAGCAGTTTCAGGCTTTAATTCAGGGTGGAAGAGATTAATACTCGTCCGGGTGCAGGATTTCCTCTCTTAGTGGCACAATAATAGTTTCCAATAATTTCCGGATGTCCAAGCACTTAGCCGAGTTCCCTTGTTGTGGAAGATTCTGGCAGTGAGCCAGTTAGCCAACGGCGAACCTCGTCAGGGTTAGTCATCTCCCTACTGGATAAAGCTTTGCAGCGTCGCGTCAAATTAATAGGCTCACTCTAAGAGCTTAGTTGTCAACCCAGCTGCAAGCACCTTCAGTGTCGGGGAGATTTTCCTTTTCGGTTGTCAGGTGTACATTTACTAATTTACGAAACACGACACACAACATAAAACCAGTATTTAAGCCTCAATCCCCAACCATGCAGACTACCGAAAAGACCGAACCGAAGCTTTCAGAACTCAAAACCCGCCTGAGTGAGATTAATGACATCGAAGCCGCTGCCTCGCTTTTGTACTGGGATCAGGCAACTTATATGCCTCCCGGTGGTGCAGCGGCGCGTGGACGGCAACTGGCTACTTTACAACAAATATCTCATAGCAAATTTACTGAGCCGTCAATTGGTCAGTTATTAGAAGATTTACGTCCCTTAGAAGAAAGTCTTCCTTATGACTCAGATGAAGCTAGTCTGATCCGTATTACGAGGATAAAGTACGAGACAGCGGTGCGGGTGCCAGCGGAATTTATGGCAAAGTTCTCAATGCATCGGACCCAATCCTATGAAGCTTGGGCAATGGCGAGACCTCGCAATGACTTCGCGCTTGTGCAGCCTCATTTGGAAAAAACGCTTGACCTCAGCCGCGAACTGGCAAACTTTTTCCCTGGTTATGAGCATATCGCTGACCCCTTAATTGACTTTGCTGACTACGGCATGAAAGCTTCATTTTTGCGATCGCTTTTTGCCGAATTGCGTCTGGAACTGGTGCCAATTGTTGAAGCGATTACGTCCCAAAAACCCTTTGATGATAGCTTCTTATCCCAGTTCTACCCAGAAGCTCAGCAACTCGAATTTAGCCTCAAACTGATTGAGCAATTAGGTTATGACTTCCATCGGGGACGGCAAGACAAAACTCACCACCCCTTCATGACCAATTTTTCGATCGGTGATGTGCGAATTACTACCCGTGTCTACGAGAATGACTTGAGTCAGGCACTCTTTAGCACGATCCATGAGATGGGTCATGCCTTATATGAACAGGGGATTAATCAGAACTATGAAGGCACACTTCTCGCCGCTGGTACCTCTTCAGGTGTCCACGAGAGCCAATCACGGCTTTGGGAAAACATGGTGGGACGAAGTATCGGCTTCTGGAAATTCTTCTACTCCCAACTGCAAAGCACCTTCCCCAAGCAATTAGGTGATGTATCGCTTGATACCTTCTACCGAGCGATCAATAAAGTTGGGCGATCGCTAATTCGTACCGATGCTGATGAGGTAACCTACAACCTCCACGTCATGATTCGCTTCGACTTGGAATTGCAAATGCTAGAAGGAAGTCTGGATGTAAAAGACCTCCCAGAAGCTTGGAACGAACGCTATCGCTCTGACTTAGGAATTGTTCCAGAAAGTGACACTGATGGTGTATTACAGGATGTTCATTGGTACACTGGTCAAATAGGGGGGATGTTCCAAGGCTACACCCTTGGTAACTTAATGAGCGCACAGTTTTTTGAAGCGGCACTCCAATCTCATTCAGAAATCTTAACGGAGATAGAGCAGGGACACTGTATTACACTACATAATTGGTTGAAAGATAAAATCTATCAACACGGTTGCAAATATACGGCAACTGAACTGATCAGGGGCGTCACTGGTGCTAATCTACGCATCGAGCCATTCATTCGTTACATCCGACAAAAATACGGGCAACTTTACACTTTGTAAGCGTTGTCCGTGTTGACGTGTGCCTATCTACACCTCAGGGAATAAATCTTCCTGACAACAGGTTCTAAAAATTGTTGTCAGTACCGTTCAATTTACTTTTTGGGAGTTGCAATGATCAATCTGATCCAGGATGTTATTGATAGTGACGAGAGAAGTGATTTACGGCAATTTGCCAGACAGTTACGCAACTCGGAAACCAAGTATCTACTGCGAAACGACATTATTACCGCTTTTTCTGAATACTGCACCAGCCACAAGAAACCGGAATATTTTTATCAGTCGTCTCATCTAGGACAACTGGTGTATTACACCCAGGAAATCATTAAGGAGGACGAAACCCTCTACTTGATCATCCGACCCAAAATTGCCTCCCAGGAAGTTTTCCGAGTCTTTGAAGACTTGACAGTTGAGCCAGTGAGCGTGCAAGAACTGTTAGATTTACGCGATCGCTTGGTCAACCGTCACCATCCCAATGAAGGTGATCTCCTCGAACTTGATTTCCGTCCCTTTTACGACTACACCCCAACCATTCGCGATCCCAAAAATATCGGTAAAGGAGTCCGCTTCCTCAACCGCTTTCTCTCCAGTAAATTATTTCAAGACCCTCGCGAGTGGCTGGAGTCTTTGTATAACTTCTTAAGTCTCCATCAGTTTCACGGTACTCAGCTACTGATTAACGGGCGGATTAAGAACCAGCAGCAACTCTCAGATCAGGTAAAACGGGCTTTGGCGTTTGTCAGCGATCGCCCAGAACAGGAACCTTACGAAGAATTTCGCTACAAGCTGCAAGAAATGGGCTTTGAAGCAGGCTGGGGTAATACTGCCTATCGAGTCAGGGAAACTTTGGAAATTCTTGATGAACTGATCGACTCCCCTGCTGACGAGGGGCTTGAACGATTCATCTCCCGCATCCCGATGATCTTTCGGATTGTCCTCGTCTCAATCCACGGTTGGTTTGGGCAAGAAGGTGTCTTAGGGCGTCCGGATACGGGCGGCCAGGTTGTCTACGTCCTTGACCAAGCACGGAGTTTAGAAAAGCAACTGCAAGAGGACATTAAACTCGCGGGATTGGAAGGATTGGGAGTTGAACCCAAGGTCATTATCCTTAGCCGTCTCATTGCCAACAGTGATGGCACACGCTGTAACGAACGCCTGGAAAAAGTACACGGCACTGATAATGCTTGGATTTTGCGGGTACCATTCCGAGAATTTAATCCCAAAATGACCCAGGAGTGGATTTCACGATTTGAGATTTGGCCATATCTGGAAACCTACGCGATCGATGCAGAAAAAGAACTCCTAGCAGAATTCCAAGGTCAACCTGACTTAATTGTCGGTAACTATTCTGATGGCAACTTGGTTGCCTTCCTGCTTGCCCGCCGATTGAAGGTGACCCAGTGTAATGTTGCCCATGCTTTGGAAAAATCCAAATACCTGTTCAGTAACCTCTACTGGCAAGATTTAGAAGACAAATACCACTTCTCGCTGCACTTCACCGCTGACTTGATTGCGATGAATGCAGCGAATTTCGTCATCAGCAGTACCTATCAAGAAATTGTCGGAACGCCGGACAGCATTGGTCAGTATGAGTCCTACAAGTGTTTCACAATGCCAGAGCTTTATCATGTTGTGGATGGAATTGAACTGTTCTCTCCCAAGTTCAACGTTGTGCCACCAGGAGTAAATGAGACTGTTTACTTCCCCTACACTCGTGAAGAAGATCGGATACCGGATGCTCGTGAACGGCTTGAAGAACTGCTCTTTACGTTAGAAGACCCATCTCAGGTTTATGGCACCCTCGATGATCCTAGCAAGCGCCCTATCTTCTCAATGGCGCGTCTTGACCGGATTAAGAACCTAACAGGTTTAGTAGAATGCTTTGGTAAGAGCGAAGCCTTGCAGGAGCGTTGTAACCTAATTATCGTCGCCGGGAAGTTGCGTGTTGAGGAATCAACTGACAACGAAGAAAAAGACGAAATTGTCAAGCTCTATCGCTTGCTTGAACAATACGATCTAAATGGTAAATTCCGCTGGCTGGGTGTCCGTCTAGCTAAGAGTGATTCAGGCGAAATTTATCGCGTCATTGCTGACCATCAAGGTGTTTTCGTTCAACCCGCACTGTTTGAAGCGTTCGGTCTAACAATTTTGGAGGCAATGATTTCTGGTGTACCAACCTTCGGTACGCAGTTTGGTGGACCATTGGAGATTATTCAAGACAAGAAGAACGGCTTCTTAATCAACCCCACTCAGTTGGAAGAGATGGCTCAGAAGATTCTGGATTTTGTCTCCAAGTGTGACCAAAATCCGAGTTACTGGGAAGAAATTGCTCATCAGGGAATAGAGCGGGTCTACAGTACTTACACCTGGAAGATTCACACAACCCGACTACTGTCGTTGGCGCGGATTTATGGATTCTGGAACTACAATTCCAAGGAAAACCGTGAAGATATCATGCGTTACATTGAGACGTTGTTCCATCTAATCTATAAGCCACGGGCGCAGAAGATTCTGGAGGAACACGCACATCGGTAGGTAGGTTTCGAGCGAAAGTGATGCGTCGGTGTAGCGCTTTCGCTCATTGCTGATGAAATGCGATCGCCTCTTACCCGTTCTACAGTAGAAGTTTCCTTCTGTTGTACAGAGCGATCGCACCAAGACAAAGGGGAAAGAAGCCATGCACTCCTTTCCCCTGAAGGAATCAGTCACTAACTTGATTCCTTCAGATTGCCACTAAATCAGCGTACTCTGTCGCTAGCTCTGCTTCAGTGAGTGTATCGGTTTCTACTTGAGGAGTCCAAAGCAACTCAAACACCATCAAATAGTCAGTTCGCATCGATGCTAATTTCTTCAGCACATCCTGCACGGCTTGTGCCGAGTCAAGTTGAGCAAATAACGGTCGATCATCCGCTGTCCCAACCAGTAACGTTACCACAATGTAAGCGGCTGGCCCTTCAGTGGGGTCAGGTTCGACTACGGGGTGCTGCCGGATTTCGCCACCCACGTTAGTCAGTGTTTCAGCGCTGAACTTACTGCGTTCCTCAAGAGAAAGCTTGTTAAATACGATTTCGGCTTCCTCACGACTGGGAATCGTATGCGATCGCCCCAAGACATGAGTCCAGCTCTCAGAATAGTTTAATAGTACTTGTGCAGAAGCTTCTAGTAACTGCCTTAACCCTTCTATCGTTTCTGTATCAGCTTTCAAAGTGAGTTCAGATAGTTCAGATTGAAGAGAACGAGCAGAACTACGCAAGGCAATCTGGAGCTTGCTGACAGTGACAATATTGTTATCGAGTTCATTTTCCATGAAATAGGCGGCTCCTGTTGCCAAACTCCAATCCAAGTCTCTTCACACAATCTGAATCATATCTGTATAGTGGCTCAATAAGTCATCGTAGCTCAGGCTGTCTTCCTCTGCCTGAGGACTCCAGAGCAACTCAAACACCATCAGATAGTCAGATGGCATTGAGCCTAATTTTTCCAAAGCTTCCTTCAGTGTCTCTACCGAGCGGACATCACCAAATAAAGGTTTGTCATCTGCCGTACCGACTAGTAACGTCACGACAATATAATCCGCTGAAGCCTCATAACGATCAAAGTTAACTGCATCCCTACGGTTCACTCGTCCACCCACATTTGTAAGGGTTTCCGCACTGAATTTACTCCGCTTCTGGAGCGAGAGTTTCTTAAATAGAACTTCCGCTTCCTCCCGACTTTGAACAGTTTGTGAACTCGCTAGAACATGCGTCCAGCTCTCAGAGTTCCGTAGCAGTACCAACGCTGATTCTTGTAATAACTGTATTAGTCCGAGAGTAGTCTCAGTATCAGCCGTAAGCGTCAGTTCAGATAGCTCCGATTGAAGCCCTTGGGTTGTCCCCAAAAGCGCCACCTGTAACGTGCTAACAGTTACAACATCATTGTCTTGCTCATTAGCAGCAGTACTCCGTTTTTTCTGCTTCAGGATGAAATAAACCAAAAGGACAATTCCTGCTGATAGCCCTAGGATCATGAAACCGATGATTCCCCATCCCACAACTACCGACCAAAAATCATCAGATGAGCCATTCGAGTTGGATAAATTACTAGAATTGCTGTCCGAATTTGACTCGGATAAATTACTAGAATTGCTGTTGGAATTTGACTCAGAAGACGGAGCTGTATTAGTTGTTGAACCTGCTGTTGAGGGATTTGGCGCAATTTGATTCGGGTTGTAGTCTTCGTCTTCGTTCTCTATCTCAATATCAACATCGACGTGTCTTGGCACAATCACAGGTTGTTGCCTAACAGGGCTGATGGGTTTATTTTGAGGCAAGCTAGTCTGTTTGGGATTAGTTGTTATACTAGAGCGCACCGGAGCCTGGGACGGTGTTGGTTTCTGGAATGAACCGCCGCTTGCTCTTCCTCCTGTACGTCCGGCGCTTGCCCGACTAGGAGTCGTACTGGAGCTTGAAGAGGAATCCTTCGGAGTTGAACGGCTGGAACTTGAGCTGGAAGCGGATGAAGGTTTTCCAGATGAACTGCTGCTGGAACTGCGGGAACTAGAGCTTGAAGAGGACGAACGGCTAGAACTACTAGAACTACTGGAGCGCGAAGAAGATGAGCTACTTTTTGCAAAAACTTCGTTGCTGATATCCAGCAGTGCTTCTGAATTATTACTAGATAACTGAATATTGATACTATTAATTAATGCAAAAGAAAGAGCTGCAGCGAAGAGGAACTTATAGTTAATTTTGGCTAACATTTTACATCTTTAGGAATACTTGGGTGTTCCAAACCTAGCCTTTAAACCTCAACCCTGTCGAGTAAAATGACAATTATTTTATATTTGTTTTAAATTTTTCTTGATAATTTTAAAATCAAGCTTCTCCTCTGGCTAAGTATGAATGTTCCTTTACAAAACTGCTAATAAAATTACAGTTAAATTGCGTTGAAAGGATGGGAGAATAGAGGAACTGGCTGGAGTCCAGAAGGCATTTGAGAAAGGGATTCTCATCCTACCTCAATAGCAGCCCCTGAATACTCCATGGGGATTGCGACCAAGAACTCCCCTCGAATGGTTGATCTTATCTATCCTCAGTTCATCCAAAGTTTAGGCTTCTCATGAACACAGCCACTCCTGAACTTCTGTATTCTTCTTATTTAACGCTTCATCCTAAGCAATCTGAACCATATCTGTATACTCGGTCAGTAGTTCATCATAAGTCAGGCTATCTGCCTCTACTTGTGGACTCCAGAGGAGTTCAAATTTCATTAAATAGTCAGCTGGTACCGAAGCAATCTTTTCTAAAGCGCCCTTTAATTCTTCTATTGAACGAACATCTTTAAACAGGGGTTTGTCATTTGCTGTACCAACTAGCAACGTCACTACAATGTAAGCTCCTGGGTCTTCTTCTAAACCCGGAATTACAGCTTCTTTTTGTCTGACTGCACCCTTCACATTTGTAAGAGTTTCAGCACTAAATTTGCTACGCTCTTGCAGAGAAAGCTGATTAAAGATTGATTCCGCCTTATCTATATAGACGCTTTGTGAGTTTGCAAGAGCATGGCTCCAGTACTCAGAATTTCGTAACAGTGTCAGGGCTGATTCTTGCAAAAGTTCTAATAGTCCTTCGGGGGTATCGGTATCTACACTAAGTGTCAGTTGCGATAGCTCAGATTGAAGACCTTTAGTTTGAGCAAGTAGTGCTACCTGTAATTTACTGAGAGTTACTGTGTCGTTGTCTCGTTCACTAGTTTGAGTGGTCAATCCAGATGCAAAGTAGGAGTCATTGCTGTAACTTCTGTAAGATTGCAGCCGATTTGAAATTACAAATAGAGCAATCAGACCAAACATGCCCAGTATCAGGAGCATTGGGAAAATCCCACCTCCCGTACTATACCCACCGCCGTAGTAACCACCGCCTCCCGGAGCAATAATTACGGTATTGCCACCAGAACCATAACCAGGATTGCTGCGGTAGTAACCACCACCATCATTGGAACCAGAAGGACGGCTGCGAGAACCGCCTGAATTAGAAGGTCGGCTAAATCCACCGCCGCCACCACGCCCTCCACTACTTCTGGCAGAGGCTTCGTTACTAATATTGAGCCAACTCGCCAAATTGCTACTAGGTTTCGGCAATTCAATGCTGTTAATCAACACTAAAGACAAGGCTGTAGCGAAGAAGAATTTACCGTTTAGTGTTTTTAACATTTTAAAGATGACCTCGCGATCGCGTGCTACTGAGTAACGTCACGTCACCCCTCTAGCTTTCGTTCTGTCGCTTGGAGTGAATGAAAGTGAGACATCACACCTCACTTACCACTACTCTATTCGCGATCGCCTTTTGAATTCTTCACCCAATCGGTGTATAAATCAGGGCGGCGATCGCGTGTTCTTTGAATCTGCTGTTCTTTGCGCCAACGCTCAATTTTTGCATGATTTCCTGAGAGTAATACCTCCGGAACCTTCCACCCCCGAAACTCTGCGGGTCGTGTGTACTGGGGATAATCAAGCAATCCGGCTTCAAAGCTTTCTGCTTTGAGCGACTCAACTTTCCCAACCGTTCCCGGTCGCAACCGCACAACTCCATTAACTAACGCCAGTGCGGGAATTTCTCCACAAGTCAAGACAAAATCCCCTAAAGATACCTCCCGCGTTACCAAATGCAGTACCCGCTCATCAACACCTTCGTAATGCCCACAAATCACCACTAACTGATCGTAACCTGTTGCCAAGTCTACCAACAACCTCTGATTCATTGGTTGCCCTTGAGGTGTCATCAGGATGACCTCACGTCGGGGTAAAATCGGCAATGACTCCACAGCCGCAAAGATTGGCTCTGGTTTCATCAACATCCCCACACCGCCGCCATAGGGTTCATCATCGACTCGTCGGTGCTTGTCGGTAGTAAAATCGCGGGGATTGACTAAATTAACTTGGGCGATTTGTTTGGCTAACGCTTTACCGAGTAGCCCGGAACACAGAGGAGACGTAAAGAAATCGGGAAACAGCGTAACAATATCAAATCGCACAGGGGATTCATCGGGTGCCGAGCGTCGAGCGTTAGGAGAAATTGCCTAAAATTCTTGAATGACAACGGTCTGTGGCTCTCAAACAACAATAATTTGCCGTTGCTCAAGTCAGAGAACATTGAAGATATTATAACAAATTATTCACATTATCTGGCATTATGCATAGATAGTACTGCTTCAAAATAAGAAGATTGCCGACGTAAGCTGGCATTTCTTCATCAACTGGACAGTCAAAAGCTTAGATTGTTCAGGGAATTAGAGTAAAAGCTGCTAGTTACTGAAGCCGTCAAAGTTAATGGATAGAAGCTATTAGCATTTTTTCCACCCACAATCGACTGAGGAGTTGAGCCAGAATAAAAATTGCGATAGAGTGCCATTTCAATAAAAGGGGATTAGGGATTAGAGATTGGTGATTGGGGACTGGGTAACGTATGCAGGTACAGACTCTGTATTTTACAAACGCTCCGAACACGTCGGAGCATTCTCCACAGCGGAAGGTGGATGTCCCTCTATGAAGAGAAGAGAATGTCTTGTACAGTCCTCCCTCCTTAATCCTCATGCCCCTTGATAAGCAACACTCAATTATTTGACTTACCTCATTGATATGCCCAAAATCGACATTATGTTGCAGTTAGACTCTCAAGCCCACGAAACTAAGATGCCTCAATCGACTAAAACCGCGATTTTAGTGATCGGCGGTGCTGAAGACAAGGTTCATGGACGAGAGATCTTACATACGTTTTTTGGGCGTGCTGGGTCAGGTGATGCGCGAATTGGGATCATTCCGTCAGCTTCGCGAGAACCATCTGTGATTGGCGAACGCTATCAGCGGATTTTTGAGGATATGGGGGCAAAAGAAATCAAGGTATTAGACATCCGCGATCGCGTCCAAGCCGAAGATCCCCTGTTACAGGATTACGTTGAACAATGTACTGGTGTCTTCATGACGGGTGGTGACCAGTTGCGCTTGTGTGGGTTACTCGCAGACACACCCCTAATGGAAAAAGTGCGGCGACGAGTCCAACAAGGTGAAATTACCATAGCAGGCACCAGTGCAGGTGCAGCCGTCATGGGGCATCACATGATTGCTGGAGGCGGCAGTGGGGAGTCCCCGAATCGGTCTTTGGTAGACATGGCAACGGGACTCGGAATTATCCCAGAGGTAATTGTCGATCAGCATTTTCACAATCGCAATCGGATGGCACGTTTAATGAGTGCTGTAGCAGAACATCCAGAACGATTAGGAATTGGTATTGATGAAGATACCTGTGCCTTGTTCGAGAGAGATGGCTTATTACAGGTAATGGGCAAAGGCACTGTGACAATAATCGATCCAGGAGAAATGTCTTATACCAACCAACCTGATGTTAGTGCCACCGACCCAATTAGTCTCCATAATCTCCGGGTGCATATTCTTAGCTATGGCGATCGCTACCATTTACATAAACGTAGTCTCATCCCGCAGGACGGCTAAGTCCCATGGTTTCTATATCTTCCAGTTGGTTAGAGACCGTATAACAATACGAATGGCATCCTGTACGCTCCTATACCTCCTCCTGGAAAACATATCTGCTACTTTGGAGAAAACTGTTACTGGTGAACAGTTTAAGGGCTTTTTAAAGCTAGAAACTAGATAAGACTCGAAACCTCGTCCATGCCTGTAAGTCAGGGTTTAAGCAAGGTAACTTAGGATGAAGCCGTTACCCACCGATCAAAACTACACCTTTTGTGAAAAGAGCGTATTCATGCGAGGTCGGAACCACCAAGCAATAGACTTAACAGCGCTCGACGAGGTTTTTGCTGAGCGAGATAAAAATTTTCTCTATCCTTGTTGTTATGGAGGCACCCCTGCTCAAGCCAGCTCTCAAGTCTAGCTCTTTCGTAGCGTCTCCCATCGAGCCTCGCTATGTGATAGCTGGCTTGAGTGTGACGATTGGAAGAGCAAACCCCTCTTACGCTTGTTTAAGGATTTTGGCACATCTTGACGACGTGTCTTTCGCTCACACCCTACAGGAGTAAGGAGTAAAGGCGCATTTTTTGTAATTGCTTCTTGATACTTTCTTTCTGATCCCAATCGTGAATCACCCTCAAAAGTTGCTATGAGAATTCTGAAAATCCAGACGTTACGCGGACCCAACTATTGGAGCATTCGACGCCACAACCTCGTCGTCATGCGTCTCGATTTAGAGGAACTAGCAGAAAAACCCTCCAACGAGATTCCTGGCTTCTACGAGGGACTGATTGCTACACTACCTAGTCTGGAGGAACATTTCTGTTCCCCCGGTGTTCGGGGTGGTTTCCTCAGCCGTGTGAACAGAGGCACGATGATGGGGCACATCATTGAACACGTTGCCCTAGAACTGCAAACAATGGCAGGTATGCCAGTGGGATTTGGTCGCACCAGGGAGACAGCGACACCGGGAGTCTACCAGGTTGTGATTCAGTACATTGACGAACAAGCGGGTCGTTATGCCGCACGGGCAGCTGTACGGCTGTGTCAGAGCATTGTCAGTACTGGCAGCTATCCCAAAAGTGAATTAGCGCAAGATCTGAAAGACTTGCAAGACCTTGCTCGCGATGCCGCCCTCGGTCCAAGTACAGAAACGCTTGTCAAAGAAGCAGAAGCAAGAGATATTCCCTGGATGCCTCTGAGCGCTAGAGCGATGATTCAGCTCGGCTATGGTGTCCACCAGAAGCGAATTCAGGCAACATTGAGCAACTACTCTGGAATTTTAGGAGTTGAGCTAGCTAGTGATAAAGAAGGTACAAAACAAATTCTCCGGGATGCAGGTGTTCCTGTGCCACGCGGTACAGTAATTCAATATTTGGATGAGCTAGAAGGCGCGATCGAAGAAGTCGGTGGCTTCCCAATTGTTATTAAGCCCTTGGATGGCAATCATGGACGGGGCATCACAATTGATATTAATAGTTGGGATGAGGCGGAACAAGCCTACGATGTTGCCAGAGATATCTCACGAGCCGTCATTGTAGAACGCTTCTATAAGGGTCGCGACCACCGCGTGTTAGTGATTAATGGCAAAGTTGTGGCGGTGGCAGAACGAGTCCCAGCTCATGTAATTGGGGATGGTAAGTCCACCGTTGAGGAACTGATTGAGACAACAAATCGTGACCCGAATCGCGGTGAAGGTCATGATAACGTTCTCACTAAAATCATCGTAGACCGCACCAGTATGGATTTGTTGGTACGTCAGGGATACACCCTGGATACGGTACTAAACTCAGGGGAAATTTGTTACCTGCGGGCGACAGCTAACCTCAGTACAGGAGGGATCGCTGTAGACCGGACTGACGACATCCACCCAGAAAATATTTGGTTAGCGCAACGAGTTGCTAAAACAATTGGTCTGGATATTGCCGGAATTGATATTGTCACCCCTGATATTACCCAGCCTCTGCGGGACGTAGACGGCGTTATTGTGGAAGTGAACGCTGCCCCAGGGTTCCGAATGCACGTCTGTCCGAGCATTGGTCTTGCCAGGAATGTCGCTGCCCCAGTGATGGAAATGCTCTTTCCCAATGGTAAATCCGGTCGGATTCCCATGATTGCGATTACAGGGACAAACGGAAAAACGACAACGACACGCCTAATTGCTCATATTTATCGGCAAACTGGACAAGTTGTCGGCTACACCACCACGGATGGCATCTACATTGATGACCATGTTGTGGAAAAAGGTGATACAACCGGGCCTCAAAGCGCTCAGGTTATTCTCAAAGACCCAACGGTTGAGGTTGCTGTCCTGGAAACAGCGCGTGGTGGGTTACTACGTTCTGGCTTAGCATTTGAGAGCTGTGATGTTGGCGTTGTCTTGAATGTTGCGGCTGACCATCTGGGTATTGGGGACATCGACACGATTGAGCAGTTGGCTCACCTAAAAAGTGTTGTCGCAGAGGTTGTGAGTCCTAAGGGGTATGCTGTCCTTAACGCGGATGATCCCCTGGTTGCCGAGATGGCGAAGCGGGTGAAGGGTCAGGTGGCTTACTTCTCAATGAACCCAGGAAATGAGCTGGTGCAAAAACACACGCGAGGTGGTGGTCTAGCGGCGGTGTATGAGAATGGCTATTTGTCGATTCTGAAAGGTGATTGGACGCTGCGAATTGATCAGGCTGTGCATTTGCCAGTGACAATGGAGGGACGAGCGCCCTTCATGATTGCAAATGCGTTAGCGGCAAGTCTTGCTGCCTTTGCTCAAGGGGTGCCGATTGAGGCAATTCGAGCGGCGTTAACAACCTTCCGGGCTTCTGTCAATCAGACTCCAGGACGGATGAATTTGTTTAATCTTGGTAGCTACCATGCGCTTGTTGATTATGCCCACAATGCGGCAAGTTATGAAGCGCTAGGTAGTTTTGTCCGCAATTGGCCTGGAGAACGCATTGGGGTGATTGGTGGACCTGGCGATCGCCGCGATGAAGACTTCATTGAACTCGGCCGACTCTCAGCACAAATCTTTAACCGGATAATTATTAAAGAAGATGATGATCTGCGGGGGCGTTCGAGTGGGGAGGCGTCTGAGTTGATCGCTAAAGGGATTAATCAAGAAAAGCCAGATTGCCCTTATGAAACGATTCTCAAGGAAATCGAGGCAGTTAATACTGCATTGGATCAGGCGAAACCAGGCAGTTTGGTGGTGATTCTACCTGAAAGTGCCTCCAGAGCCATTAGTCTGGTTGAGGCACGTCACCCCATACCAGAGACTGTCTATCAGACAGTTGCCATAGATAGCCAAGTGAATTTGAGGACATCAGTGGTGAACAAGGTATAAGCAGGTAACAATAGTTCCTAGTCATAGGGTAGGGTGCGTTGTAACGTACCCTACTTAACTACTCGGCTACCTATGGAAAGGTGAGATGGAGTAAGGGACTGGCAAGAAAACAATAACTCGTTTCAGCCGTCTGACTCATATAAATCGATAACTGCCCGCTGTAGGTGTTGAGAATGCCAAAGAGAATTGCGCTTGGGGAACCTTGACTGAATATAATCTGTCCAACCCTCAAGCCAGTCGTCTTTGTAGAAATTTAGTGTGCATGATTATCCGTAAGTTTTTCAATCGAGTCGCTGCCACCGTTGTGGTTACCGGAATGATACTAGCGATCGCTGCTGATCTAGGCGCAGCAGCTACCCGGCTGAAGAACGGTGAGACGGTTAATGGGTTTATCCGGACTACCTCTCCCACCTTCCGCTATCGAAACGAATCTCTTCGGGATACTCCCTTGCAGATGGCTGCTGGTGAGGAATATTTATTTAACGCCCAGCGAGGCGATACTATCCAAGTTTCAGTTGATGTTGAAGAAGGTAGTAATCTCTCACCAATCTTAGTTCTGACTTCTTCACAGACGGGTAGCCAAGTGGCATATACTGACAAAACCAATTTTCTGCGGTATCAGGTGCCTGCGACTGGGGAATACAGACTCCTAGTTTTAGGTCAAACTAATACTAGGGGCAGGTATACGCTTTCCGTTTCAGGAAATAGCGAACAGACAACCGCTCAAACTCCCTCGAATCAGAATCAAACGAAAGATCCCAGACGACAACTGCTAGAAAATGACTATGGGTTGAGGGTTCTGGAGAACTGTCCCCCCGCTAGAGGTTCGTTAGTCGTCGTCTCTTTTCCAGAATCCGATCAAACCTATACCTACTGCGCCAACCCCAACCGCCTGCTTCAGGCAGGACAGTATACTTATGAGGCTAGAACAGATCGGTTAAACCCAGGAGCGCCCACTGCCCAAACTCGATCAACTCAAACGACAGATCCCAGACGACAACTGCTGCAAAATGAGTATGGCTTGATGGTTCTGGAGAACTGTCCTGCCGTAAGGACTTCTTTAGTGGTGGCTTACTTTCCAGAATACGGTCAAACTTACACCTACTGCGCCAACGCCAACCGTTTTGTCCGAGCAGGAGAATATACCTATGACCTGAGGGTTAGTGAATTAAAGCCGGGAGCACCTGCTGCTCAAACCCCATCCTCGCCAACTACACCAAGCCCAACCACAGATTCCAGAAAACAAACACTGCAAAGAGACTTTGGATTGACGGTTTTAGATAACTGTCCGGCATCAACCAGTTCTTTTGTTGTCGTGTCTTATCCCGAAGGGGGTCAAACCTATCGCTATTGCGCCAATCCTAACCGGGTTTTCCCAGCCGGAGAATACACCTATAACGCCAGCAACCGCAGATTGGAACAAGCTAAGAAACCACAGTCATGCACTGTAGAACTTGGTGGAATCTGTATTATTCGGTAATAGTAAAAACCTACCCTTGTGAGGTACTCCCTTCCCCAGCCTTAAATATTCTTTTATGGGGAAGGGAGTAAATATGATCGCGAGAGCGAGTTAAATGATTACCGGCGCTAGCCAGCCTCGTAAGTAGTAATAAAGCGAGGTCAGAAACTCCTCAACGATGCGTGTAGTAACGGTGAGTGCTTCAACAGTGGGGAGGAACGATTCGATCCGAAGGCGTAATCTCGGTGTTGCCCCAGCCTGAAATCCTACAAAGTCCGTAGGTCGAGAAATTACGTTGATTCCGACATCCGCAAAGGTTAGCCTCGCACGGCGGCTATTGAGTCCAGAGGTAACCAGGAGGACACGGCTGTTGCCGAGTTGCCGACTTCTTAAAATATTGTTTACCTCTATAGCACTGCTACGCAGATCTACCCCTCTGGGTTCAACCACAATCTGTTCACGGGGAACGCCTAGTTGCGTCAGTAAGGTGGCAATATCATTAGCCTCAGTTGTCTGGTCTTGATTGCCTTGCAAATCCGCTCTAGGACCAGCGCTAACAATTACTAGAGGTCGGGTACCTGCGGCAACCTGTTCCCGATAAAGCTGAGCGGCGTAAAGAATGCGATCGCCTGTATCGGTTAGCTGAATTTGTGTGCGGTAGGGTAGGTTAGCTTGGGTTGTTCCCCGTCCCAGCACCACAATCGCCCCAACAGGAGCGGTTCCTGTCGGTGTCACATCAGCCGGACACACCCCCTGGCAAAGCTCTTGGCGTCGTTGCTCAGCTTGAATTGCTCCGAGTTCAGTCCGTTGAGCCAGCTGATTCGCCAAGATTGGGGTACTAGAAACTAGCAAAATCAGTAGCGCTGCCGAAACCAGATTCCTTGATTTACCAAGCCCTTGGCGTAAGGCAATGATTAACAGCAAAATAGAAGCTCCCACTGGCTTCAGGGGAAATGCGAGAATGTTCCATGCTGCTGATACCAACCTATCGTTGGGAAAGAAAAACGCCAGCACGATGATTGCAAACAGAAACAACCCCCCAATCAGGGTAAGATACGCTCTAGGGATTACTTTCAGCAGCAGTTGGTAAAGAATAACTGTCAGCAGCAGCCACAGCAGTACTTGGGTAAGTAGTAGGAACATCGTTAAGAACCAGTGAGTGGTGAGTTGGTGGTCGTTGGTTGTTAATTGTCAGTCTGACCACTCAAAATAACAACTAACAATTAGTAGCTGGTAGTACCGTCGTTTCGGTGACGCCTGATCTCCCTAAACTAGGATTTGAATCGCTATTACACGGGCATTATACTCGCCATTGGAGCAATAATTGTCTATAAAATCAGCGTGGGTGCGTCAGGCTAGTCAATTGCTTCATGTCTTGTTACTTCCTGTTCCTGTGACTGTGCTTGATTATGAAGTTTTTCTAGGCAGGCTATATTGTTTAACTTAGGCAATGGCAACGGCTTCTCCGTTCGGCAAGTGATCGAAACTGCACGGCAAGTCACCAATCGGGACATCAACATCGTAGAATGCGATCGCCGCCCCGGAGACCCCCCGCTTTGGGTTGGCAGTTGCGACAAGGCACAAAAAATCCTTGGCTGGTATCCTCAATACTCAGACCTCAGTAAAATTATCAGCAATGCTTGGCATTGGCATCAACGGTGTCATCAATAAAGTCATTCGGGACAAGATGGATACCGTTTCGGCTCACGTTGTACCGTTGACTTTTCTCTCATAGACATGGCAATATGCCACTTTTCACACAAGAAGCGATTGTTGAGTTATTTTGCTTTTGGATCAGAAAAAATTGCCGGTGAATAGACACGCTCAGACAGGAGAGGCTCAAAGCAATTCAACTCCTACAAACAAGGAGGAACTTGGCGTGGAAACCCGAATCAATCGCTTGGAGTCAATTGTTGAACAAATTGGAGAGGCAGTCCTGGCAACTACTGAGACGATTGATCGTTTGGCTGACCGTGTGGATGCCCTTGCGATTCAGGTGCAGCACCAAGGGCACCAAGTTCAACAACAGGGCTATCAGCTCTTTGCTTTAAGTGACGCGGTGCAAACGCTTGCAGAAACTCAACATGATTCTCTCCAGCAACTGGGTCAACTAACAGAAACTTTGCAACGCATTGCTGCTGCACTCGAAGCAACAGAAAAGTAAAGCTTTCAAGCACAGAGAAAATATGCTAGGACAACGAGAGTGCCCAAAATTCATTAGGAGAGCATTAATGCATTTTCCGAAGCGGTACTTCGTCCTTTTTTCTTTAACTACCGCCATCAGCTTGTGGACTGTTAGCTGCACCCAGAGCAAAGTCTCTGAGTGTAAAAAGATTATGGAGGTTGCCAACAGGGCTGTTAGTGAAGCGAAATCTGTCACCAAGGGTGAAAAGGCGAATGACCCTAAATCTGTCATGCAAGCCGCTGATGCGATGGAAAAAGCTTCTCGTGCTATGGAAGCCATCAATGTTAAGGACGAAAAACTCCAAGACTATCAAGCTGGTTTTATTAATGTCTATCGCGATACCAGCAAAGCGACGCGCAACTTCATCGCCGCTTCACAAAAGAATGACCGTTCAGCAGCTGAAGCGGCTCGGCTTGGTGTGCAACAAGCCACGACCTTGGAAAAACAGATTGTCGCGGACTTTAACACCTACTGCTCCGGTAGCTAGACCTTCGCGACGAAAGTTTTTGTTTTAGCTCTCAGCTTTAGGAGAGTAAAGGCTTGGTACTTAGAGCCTTGAGTTTTATTTTCAAAACCGAAAGCTGACCGCTAAAAGCTGAGAGCCACCTGCCTCAGCTTGCGGTAAGCTCTTAGTCTGACAAGCATTATGGGTAAATGTCCTTGAAGTATGCCCTAGTTCATGAATGGTTGACACCCAAAGCAACTGGCGGGTCAGAACTAGTAGTTCAAGAAATCTTAAAGCATGTTGATGCCGATCTTTATGCCTTGATTGATTTTGAATCTACTAACCCCCAGAGTTATCTGTTTGGGCGTTCGATTGGCACCACATTTTTGCAACACTTACCCAATGCCTATAATGGTGTCCAAAAATATCTCCCACTACTCCCTCTAGCAATTGAACAGCTGGACTTACGCGAGTATGATGTCATCCTCTCTTCTTCCCACGCTGTCGCTAAAGGAATCCTAACCACACCGCAACAGCCCCATATCTGCTACTGCCACACCCCCATGCGCTACGCCTGGGATTTGACATTTGATTATCTCCGTAGTAGTCGCCTAGGCCGTGGTGTTCAAGGCTTTCTCACGCGGTATCTGCTGCATCGGCTACGTCAGTGGGATGTGCTTTCAGCCAACCGAGTGGATTACTTTATTGCTAACTCCCACCATACCGCACGTCGCATCTGGCGCTGCTACCGCCGTCAAGCTGAAGTCATTTACCCGCCAGTCAATATTGAACGCTTTCCCTTTCAGGCTCAAAAAGAAGATTTTTATCTCACGGTTTCCCGGCTAGTCAGTTATAAGAAAGTTTCGTTGATTGTCGAAGCCTTCAATCAACTAGAACGCCCACTCGTTGTGATTGGGGATGGACCAGAGTTGGAGACAATTCGTAATCTGGCACGACCAAATGTAAAAGTGCTGGGATTTCAGCCAGACTCGGTGGTTGAGCAGTATTTAGCTAAAGCCAAAGCTTTTGTGTACGCTGCAATTGAAGATTTTGGCATTGCTCTTGTGGAAGCTCAAGCCTGTGGAACGCCAGTTATTGCTTATGGCGCTGGTGGTGCGCTGGAAACGGTGCGGGATATTCGGCAACATTCAGACCGTGCAACGGGTCTATTTTTTCTAACTCAGAGTGCAGCAGCGTTAATCGAAGCCGTAAAAACCTTTGAGGAGTCAAAAGGAGTGTTTAGTCCCGAAATGAGCCGATTAAACGCTGCTGAATTTGCCCCAAACGTTTTTGGCGATCGCTATTTGAGTTTTCTGGAGCAGTGTCAAGAGGACTTTCAATCTCGACTTTGAACTAACAAATTCGTGTTTCCAGAGCGAAGAACACCTTAGCAAGCGTCTTCTGGCTTTATGATCATGACGGTGTGGTGTGAAGTGAAGGAGTAAGATGACTGCCGAAAGCCAACTTATCTCCGTCAAGATGTTGAGAACGTTCGTGAAGCGAGGATTTCAGCCACTCGCGGCGCGAAACAGACAGCGAGGTCTATCTCAACATCGCTTAGACGGAGATCTCGCCAAGCGGCTGTTTGATGTCATATTTGCGCTGTTGGTTCTGATTTTGTTTTTGCCGATTTACCTGATACTTGCCCTGTTGATTGCGCTCAGTTCACCTGGACCAATTTTCTATGTCCAAGAACGTGTCGGGAAAGATTACAAGGCTTTTGGTTGTATAAAATTCAGAACAATGGTAGAAAATGCCGATGAGATATTAGACGATATTATGGCAACATCCCCGCACTTGCGTAATGAGTTTGAGGATAATTTCAAGCTCAAGCAAGACCCTCGGATTACTGCCATTGGAAAATTTCTACGGATTACTAGCCTAGATGAGTTTCCTCAATTTTGGAATGTTTTGAAAGGAGATATGAGTGTTGTTGGTCCTCGACCGTTAGTACCAGAGGAACTACCAAAGTACGGTTGTCATATGGACAAAGTTCTGAAAATTCGACCAGGTCTTACTGGCTTATGGCAAGTTTCAGGGCGTAATGACATTCCTTATGAGCGTCGGGTTCAGATTGACGTTTACTATGTTAACTTCCGGAGTTTTTGGTTGGATTTATGGGTGATAGTGAGAACTCTTGGTGTAATCATTGCTCCCAAAAATAATGGCGCGTACTGAGGGAGATACCAGGAATGTTCAGGCATTCTATAAATGGCGGATAGCTTTGCTTGTTGGGAAGATCGGGGATAGGATGACGGGAGAATGTGTTGCAGGAACTTGCTTGATCTGCCGCTTCCCTGCCAATTATCTCCTCATTAGTTTGTCTAAATGTTTAAATGTAGACCCACCTATCCATTTATCCCTTATTCTTGGTGTTCCGTAGAGTTCGCTAAAACCAACGGCATAAGTTATGCTATTGCACACTTCGCAATGGGAGAATTTTAAGTAAATTTAAAGTTAATTGATTTAGCTCCCCACTACTCTAGTTGGAGTATCGATTCAACAAAGCAAGCAGTTGTCGTGGGTGCCCACATTTGTCACAGGAAGATTTTTAGATGACGCAACGAAAGAAAGCGCTGATCACCGGCATCACAGGACAAGACGGTTCCTATTTGAGTGAGTTGTTGCTGGAGAAAGATTATGAGGTTCACGGAATCATTCGGCGGACTTCCACGTTTAACACCGACCGAATCGATCACATCTATGTAGACCCTCACAATGAAAATGCACGGTTATTTCTCCACTACGGTGACTTGACCGATGGTGTTACCCTGCGCCGGATTTTAGAGGAAGTTAAGCCAGTAGAGATTTACAACCTCGGCGCTCAATCCCATGTGCGTGTGAGTTTTGACTCACCAGAATATACTGTTGATTCTGTGGGAATGGGAACGCTACGCCTGTTGGAAGCGATTCGAGACTATCGCCAGCGCACTGGCATTAATGTGCGTTTCTATCAGGCGGGTTCTTCTGAGATGTTTGGGAAAGTCCAGGATGTACCACAAAAGGAAACCACTCCGTTTTATCCAAGGAGTCCCTACGCTTGTGCCAAGGTTTATGCTCACTGGCAAACCGTGAATTATCGTGAGTCCTATGGGATGTTTGCTTCTAATGGGATACTGTTTAACCACGAATCGCCACGTCGGGGGGAAACCTTTGTTACGCGGAAAATCACGAGAGCGATCGCCCGAATTGTAGCAGGTCAGCAGAAAAAACTTTACCTAGGCAATCTCGACTCAAAGCGAGACTGGGGCTACGCCAAAGACTACGTCAAGGCAATGTGGCTGATGCTACAGCAAGATGAGCCGGATGATTACGTTGTCGCTACAGGCGAAACGCATTCGATTCAGGAATTCCTAGATATTTCCTTTAACTGCGTCAATCTGGATTGGCACGACTATGTGGAATTTGACAAACGCTATCTCCGTCCCGCTGAAGTGGATTTACTAATTGGTGACCCGACCAAGGCACGTCAGAAGCTTGGTTGGGAACCTTCCATAACATTTGAGCAATTAGTCGCCTTAATGGTGGAAGCGGACTTGCGAGCGCTGGGTTTGCCTTGGCTCAATGGCGAAGCTTCACAGCTAATGAGTGATAACGCTTATATTCGTCAGAGTGTGGGCAGTATGGTTGATTAAAGTACGTGAGGGGGCTTGCAGCAAGTCCGTTCGCAAAAAGTAACACTATCGAATCGCGACTGATTGAAGAGAAAAATTCAGCAGTGCTAGGCAAGGATGGCAACAGCAATGGCAAGTTTAGATTTGAGTAATAAAAGAATTCTTGTCACAGGTGGGGCAGGATTTCTAGGGCGTCAAGTAGTGGCGCAACTGTGTCAGGCAGGTGCTAAGCCAGACAAGATTAGCGTACCGCGATCGCATGACTATGACCTCCGTTCCCTAGAAAAGTGCCAACAAGCTGTTGAACAGCAGGATGTTGTCATTCACTTAGCCGCGCACGTTGGAGGTATAGGGCTAAATCAAGAAAAACCCGCTGAACTGTTCTACGACAATCTGATGATGGGAACACAGCTAATTCATGCTGCTTATCAAGCGGGTGTGGAAAAGTTTGTGTGTATCGGCACGATCTGTGCCTATCCCAAGTTCACGCCAGTTCCATTTAAAGAAGATGACCTCTGGAATGGCTACCCAGAGGAAACCAACGCGGCATACGGAGTAGCAAAGAAAGCCCTACTCGTTCAACTCCAATCCTATCGGCAGCAATATGGGTTTAATGGTATCTACTTGCTACCTGTGAACTTGTATGGGCCAGAAGACAACTTCGACCCCAAGAGTTCTCACGTCATCCCGGCATTGATTCGTAAGATACACGAAGCTCAGCTCATAGGAGAAAAGAAATTACCCGTGTGGGGAGACGGTAGCCCAACTCGTGAATTTCTCTACTCAACGGATGCCGCACGGGGGATTGTCATGGGGACGGCTGATTACAATGACCCAGAGCCAGTAAATTTAGGCACGGGTTATGAAATCTCTATTCGTGACCTGATCACCTTACTGTGTGAATTGATGGAATATGATGGCGAAATTGTCTGGGAAACCGATAAGCCCAACGGACAACCCCGTCGCTGTTTAGATACCGAACGGGCAAAGCAGACCTTTGGGTTTACGGCACAGGTGGACTTTCGACAAGGGCTAAAAAATACCATTGACTGGTATCGCCAAAACGCTGCCTAGTTTCTGTTTTGTTCACTGTTGAGACCCTTGACAGTTATAGCAGTAGCCACGACTGTTAGGAATTAACGGGAGCCAAGGAACATAGCTAGAGCTGATTTGACCCAAAGCTGACCGCTGAAAGCTGACTGCTATAACTGTTAACAAAGTTAGTTTCTCACTCTCGGTAGCCCTCTCCTGTCTATAGTTAGTGAAGGAGAATCTATAGGAAATTTATTATGTTTGGTTTAGGATGGCCCGAAGTCGGAATTATTGCGATCATAGCGCTGATCATTTTTGGTCCTAAGAAAATTCCAGAAGTGGGCAGCGCTTTGGGAAAAACTCTCAGAGGCTTTAAGGAAGAGATCAATAAGCCGACATCTGAGCAAGAGGATACAGATCAAGATCGCTCATAACGATTAGGACTTTTCCGAAAATAAGTTCGGGGTTTTTCACGGGGAAGCACTACGGGGTCTAACAAGTTGAGCGGATTACTGAAGCCAGAGCAACATAACCACAACACTTAGGTAATCTCACTTTTTGTGCAGGGAGCCAGTACTAGCCATCATCTACAATCGAAAATTGTTAGATTTGTAACATGGCTAACTCGCGTCTGCAAAAACTGCTAGCTTATCTGCGCCCTCACTGGCAGCAAGCTACACTAGGCATCGTTGCTCTACTAATTGTTAATGGAATCGGAGTCTATATCCCTCTACTAATTAGGGATAGTATTGACGAGTTGCGTCAAGCCGTCAGCTTTGACTACATCTGGCGATTTGTGTTGCTTATCCTAATTCTCTCAAGCGTAATGTGGGTGATTCGGATGGCATCACGGATTCTGCTGTTTGGATTGGGGCGTCAGGTGGAATTTGACCTGAAGCAGAAAATTTTTCAACACTTGCTGACGCTGGAGCCATCCTATTTTTCTACCAATACAGCCGGAGATTTAATCAACCGCGCTACCAGTGATGTTGATAATATTCGGCGTTTGCTGGGGTTTGCTGTATTGAGTCTGGCAAATACTGTGTTTGCCTATGCTCTAACACTACCAGTGATGATGTCGATTAGCTTACGGCTAACCGTATTGGCGATCGCAGTTTATCCGTTCATGTTGATTACTGTCCAGCTATTTAGTGAAAATCTACGCAACCAACAGCTAACGGTTCAGGAAGAACTCTCAAGCTTGAGTGAACTGATTCAGGAAGATATGAGCGGCATCTCCCTGATTAAGATTTATGCTCAGGAGCAAAACGAGCGCCGTGCTTTTCGACAGCTCAATGGACAGCTTTTGGGAGCAAATCTTAAGCTAGCAAGAACACGGAACATCTTGTTCCCTGTGATTGAAGCTCTTGCTTATGTCAGCTTGCTAGCGCTGCTGTGGGTTGGTTCTGGCTCGATCGCGTCTGGAGCAATTAGTATTGGGGACTTTATTGCGCTGGTTCTCTACGCTGAACGTTTAGTTTTCCCAACTGCGCTTCTCGGTTTCACGATTACTGCTTATCAACGGGGTGAAGTGAGTGTTGATCGTGTCGAATCAATTCTCATGGTCAAGCCACAGATTGCCGATGCTCCCGATGCGATTAGTCTACCTGAACCTGTGAAAGGTCAGCTTAAGGCGGTTAACCTAACTTACACTTTTCCTGGTTCAAAAACTCCAGCCCTTAAAGAGGTAACCTTCACGATTAATGCAGGTGAAACCGTAGCAATTGTGGGAGCAATTGGTTCAGGAAAATCTACGCTTGCCAATGCCTTACCCCGTCTGCTGGATATTGAGCCTCATCAGCTATTTTTAGATGGACAGGATATTACAAAAGTGCGTTTGCCTGACTTACGCAAAGCGATCGCTTATGTTCCCCAAGATAGCTTTCTCTTCAGTACCAGCATCAAAAACAATATCTGCTACGGTAATCCTTTAAGCGAACAGCCGGAAGTCGAACAGGCTGCTAAACAAGCGCAAATCCAGTCAGAAATTCTCAACTTTCCTCAACAATACGAGACAATCGTCGGTGAACGGGGAATTACCCTCTCTGGTGGACAGAGACAAAGAACGGCTTTAGCTAGAGCCTTGTTAATGGATGCACCTGTGCTGATTCTTGATGACGCTCTTTCGAGTGTTGATAATCAAACAGCGACTCAGATTTTGGAAAATCTCTCCCAAGGCGTTCAGCGCAAAACTGTAATTTTTATCTCTCATCAACTCTCGGCGGCGGCTACCGCTGACCGGATATTTGTCATGGAAGCCGGTCAAATTGTTCAAACAGGTACTCATGCTGAGCTTCTACAACAGCCGGGTTTGTATTACTCACTTTGGAATCAGCATCATCTCGAAGAAATACTCCGTTGACACTCCCCCTGCCAAAGGTGCGGGGATTCTTGGTTCAATCAGGTAAACTCCAATTTCCAGTCATTGTGGCACTCCTTCTTCAGTGGTTGGAATCAAAAAGGTGTGGTCAGTGGCTTGCTTGGACACATTAAATACTGTATACAAGATACAGAATACAAATGAAATCCAGCTTTAGCAGCAATTCAACTGTATACGAAAGCACAATTCTGCCTTCAACCTATTTATCCGCGTTACAGAGGAGTGAGAGACACTATGAGTCAAACAGAGATCACAACCACACGAGTATTCATCTGTGGTTCTGCCCTTCGGGGTCAACCTGACCACGGCAACCTTGGGGAAGCCAAGTTCATCAGAGAAGCCAAAACGCGCCCACTTTATCGCTTACACGCAGCAGAAAATGGTTGGCACCCGGCAATTTACCAAGTAGCTGAGGGCGGTATTTCTATTCCAGGGGAAGTGTATGAACTGAGTTTAGAACAGTTTGAACACCTTGCGGCAACAGAGCCACCCCATATGTATGCTAGTGATGTGGTCTTAGAGGATGGAGAAGTAGTGACGGCTTTCCTGTATCCCCGTGAGCTAGTTGAGAAGTACAACTGGGTTGATATTTCTCACTACGGTGGATGGGCCGCTTACAAAGCGGGTAGTGTAGCCAATGCATCACTCTCATTAAATTAAGGGGAATGGCACTGACTTAAGCGAAAAGTAATCATTCGTTGGAAAAACCTGCATTGGGGGATGTTGCTCCCCAAACCCCCCACTGGACAATGCTATTAAATTAAGGCGATCGCATCACGCTACCTTTTTAAATTCTCCAATCGAGTCTTCTCTGTGTGGGCTTTACGAGACAAGACTTGAAGATTCTTTAGCGTCGTTAAACCACCCTCCGACATCGGCTTGATGTGGTCAATTTGAAAATCTCTCCGCATCTGGCTCTTAAACCCACTCACGGCACAAGTGATGAATCCCTTCGCATCCGTGCATCTAGCAAACACATCATCCTTGATTTCTCTGTACTCGGCTGGCTCTCTCTCCCTAATTGCGAGAAGTGAGAGGCTTTCTAGCGGTACTTCGTCGAGAATCACGGTCGGTGGGCTTACTGTCAAGTCAGGATACACTCCGAGCAACTTATTCATTTCAATATCTACTTGCTTCTTGAAATACAGGTAGTTATATCCGAATAGAACTTGCCAAAAAGATTTGTCGTCATTCCACAGAGAGGCGAGATACTCAGTTTCTTGTTTACGAGTTAAGTCACTTTCATAAATATGCCTCGCAACAATGGACAAATCACATTTTCTACGTTCGCTAAATGCTATAAATTCTGGCTCAACCTGCTTCTGAGCATAGAAGCGTAGAATATTCTCGACATCAGCATCTCTGTAGCCAAGCAAGAATGGATGATCAGGAAAATAGATTTCCTTTGTGAGTTGCAGTAGATATTTTAGTTCTTCCTGCGTATGATTCTCTAGGATTTTTGCCTACATTGACTTGAATCTGACCTGAGTACTCAACTTGAACCGTTTGCATAGTACTGGAAAACTAAAACGACTATGGATGAGGATTGAAGGCTGAACCAAAGTTTTGTTCAACGGTCTACAGCCTTGTAGCACCCTTAGTCACAGTGTTCCCAAACTGAACGTGAGGTAAACACCAATCTCAGTGCAATTACCCTACCGATAGCCTTAAGCTAACAAATCTCCTATCCCAGCCAGAAAAGAAATTAACCTATAGTGTCGCAAGCAACATTTTGAGAGTGCCGCACAAGTTTTAATACACTTCAGTCAACAAATCCTGACGCTCAGAATACCGACAGCATCATAACTAGACGGCTGTCTCTTGTCCGTAACTAAGGACAAACGACAAATGACCATTTGGCAGCAACAGCAACACCAATCCACTTCAACCATTGAGACTCGTAAACGCACGAATCTATTCGTTTTCCTATTTCCCGCAACCGCTTGGCTGCTGCTGTTTTTCATCGTACCATTACTTATTGTGCTGCTGTATGGCTTCCTCGAACGCGGCACCTATGGCGGTATTACTTGGGAATTCACCCTACGAAACTATCAGCGCGTCACTAGTGGACTTTATTTAGGTGTAATCTGGCGGTCAATATGGCTAGCCTTAATCACCACTGTTGCTTGCTTGCTGATTGGCTACCCGTTAGCCTTCTTCATTGCCACGAGTTCAACCCGTTGGCGCAATGCCTTACTATTACTAGTCATTATTCCCTTCTGGACTAACTTCCTAGTGCGTACCTACGCCTGGATTGTTCTGCTGCGTACCGAAGGTGTTTTTAACGTTGCCCTCCAAAGTACGCAACTGATTGACGAACCACTCACTCTCCTGTTCACCCCCTTTGCCGTCACCGTTGGCTTAATTTACGGCTACCTCCCCTTCATGATTTTGCCCTTGTACGCCACAATGGAGCGCTTTAACTTCTCGTTAGTTGAAGCCGCGCAGGACTTGGGAGCAAATGACTTGCGTACCTTTTTTCGTGTAGTGTTGCCCTTAACAATGCGGGGAGTTATCGCGGGTTCGCTGCTCGTTTTTATCCCAGCAGTGGGGGCTTTCGTTACACCCGATATTCTTGGCGGTGCAAAAACGTTGATGGTAGGAAACCTTATCCAAAATCAGTTTCTTAAAGCGCGTAACTGGCCTTTTGGTTCGGCGCTTTCGATGTTGCTAATGGCAGTTGTGTTAGTTCCGGTGCTGATTTATTTCCGGACATCTGAGGAGGTGAAATCCTGATGGCAATTATGGCAACAGGTAAGGGGGGAGAGGCAAGAGGCGAGAGGCAAAAGATAAAAACTGATTTACTGATTCGCTCACTTGGAAGACAGGGGCTAAAGCTGGTTTCTTTATTAGGGTTTGCCTTCCTCTACCTGCCCATTTTCATCTTAGTGATTTACTCCTTCAATACTTCCCGCTTCAATGCCGTTTGGCGAGGCTTTACCTTGGACTGGTATCGCAGCCTATTGCAAGGAGTATCAGACGGAACTGCCAGTATTAGCGATGTCTTGATTTGGGATGCACTGAATAACAGTCTGCTAGTTGCAGCGATTTCTACGATATTGGCAACAATTTTCGGCACAATGATTGCGCTGGCATTGGAACGATTTCGGTTTCCAGGACGTGCGGCTGTGGAAGCGTTACTATTTCTGCCAATCATCATCCCTGAAATCACGATGGGCATTTCTTTACTCGTCTTCTTTAGCCTAGTATTTCAGTTGATTGAGAATCTAACGGGTATTCATTTAGTATTGGGCTTACCGACAGTAATTATTGGTCATGTAGCATTTAATATCTCATTTGTAGCAATTACAGTGAGGGCGCGGTTAGCTGATTTAAATCCAGCCATAGAAGAGGTGGCAATGGATTTAGGAGCGAATGAATGGCGGACGCTGTGGCGCATCACCCTACCTCTGATTTGGCCAGGTATTTTTAGCGCAGCATTGCTTGCCTTTACTCTATCTTTGGACGACTTTGTAGTAACCTTCTTTACATCGGGTGTAGGGTCAACCACTCTACCGCTTTTTGTCTACGGAATGATTAAATTTTCAGTAACACCAGCGATTAACGCTATTTCTACTTTAATGTTATTGGCTTCTATGCTACTGGTTGTGTCTTCACTAGTTGTTGGACAACGAGAGCGTTTGGGATAACACCATATTATTACTCTTGGAATAACTATGAGAAAACGATTACTTCTTTTCCTATCCTTATTTTTCCTCGCTGTCCTGTTACCACTCGGTTGTAGTGGTAATCGCCCAAATGTTTCAGAAACGGGGAGTGAAAATGCGAATAATGTCCTCAATGTCTATAATTGGACGACTTACATCGCAGAGGACGCTATTACCGAATTTGAGAAAAAGTTTGGAGCGAAAGTCAAGTACGACACCTTCGAGAGTAATGATGCTCTCTACGCTAAACTTAAGCCTGGAAATCCTGGTTATGATGTGGTTTTTCCAAGTGACTACATGGTGACAACCATGAGGGCGGAAGGGTTGCTGGAAGAACTAAATTTAGACAATATCCCGAACATCAAGAACGTTGATTCTAAGTTTATGAACCCCCCTTACGATCCAGGTAACAAATATAGTCTCCCTTACCAGTGGGGGACGATGGGAATTGGCTACAACATCAAGGCAACAAAGGGTGAGATAAATAGTTGGGGGCAACTATTTGAGCCGAAGTTTAAGGGCAGAGTCGCGCTGCAAGATGAGATGCGCGTTACCTTGGGTGGGATTTTAATGTATCTCGGCTACGACCCGAACACAACAAACCAGGATGAACTCAATAAAGCGCGGGATTTTTTAATCAAGAATAAAGATGCGATCGCATCTTTTGCTCCGGATACAGGTCAAGCACTACTCGATCAAGGCGAGGTCGATCTCACCCTTGAGTATAGCGGTGATATTTTCCAGTTAATGAAAGAAAACAAAGATATCCGCTACGCAATTCCCAAAGAAGGAACAATTGTCTGGACTGACACCATGGCAATTCCCAAAGGTGCGCCAAATAAAGAACTTGCTGAAAAATTTATTAACTTCATCCTTGAACCAGAAATTGGGTCAAAAATCTCTAACTTTATCCAATATGGGACACCGAATAAAGCAGCAATAGATAAGGGCTTAATCGAGAAAAAAGACTTTGAAAATTCTTCAATCTATCCAAAGCAGGAAGTATTTTCTAAGCTTAAATACATCCAAGATATCGGTGAAGTAACGCAGTTCTATGACGAAGCTTGGACAGAAGTGAAAGTTGGCATTGGTAAATAATCTGCTCAATAAACACTCTTTGGTAACCCGTTCGTAGGGGCGCACAGCCGTGCGCCCTTAAAATTTATCTGTAACTTAACCAACATTCCTCTAACGACAACGAAGCCAATGGAATCTTATGCAGTCGAATTAAAAAATGTTTTCAAAACGTTTAAAGACTCACAAAACAAAGACTTCCAAGCAGTTAATAACATCAATCTCCAAATTGCTGAAGGAGAATTTTTTTCCTTACTTGGGCCGTCTGGTTGTGGCAAGACGACAACGTTGCGGATGATTGCTGGCTTCGAGATACCAACCTCTGGCGAAATCTACATCCACGGCTTACCGATGCAGAATCGCCCACCATTTCATCGTCCAGTCAACACCGTATTCCAGAACTATGCTTTATTTCCCCATCTTACGGTGACTCAAAATGTCGCCTTTGGGCTAGAAATGGAAAATGTGCCACGAAAAGAAATTCAGCGACGGGTGGCAGAGGCTTTGGCACAGGTACAACTTACAGGTAGGGAAAAGCGCTATCCGCGCCAGTTATCGGGTGGACAGCAGCAGCGAGTTGCCTTGGCACGCGCCTTAGTCAAACAGCCAGCCGTACTACTTTTTGACGAACCTTTAGGTGCTTTGGACTTGAAGCTGCGAAAAGAAATGCAGCTAGAACTCAAGCACATGCAGCAACGCTTGGGAGTAACATTTATCTACGTCACCCACGACCAAGAAGAAGCGCTGACGATGTCTGATCGAATTGCTGTGATGAATCAAGGTCAGGTGCTACAGGTGGGAACACCAATGGAAATCTACGAAGACCCAACGTCTCGCTTGGTCGCGGATTTCATTGGTGAGACAAACTTTCTTACAGGTCGTGTCATCCAGCAGCTTGCTTCTGAAGTTGTGGTATTGGTGGATGAACAGTTACCCGTGTCTGTCGCTTGTACAGATGAGCTTCCAGTGGGTAAAGTTGTCACCTTGGTTATACGTCCAGAAAAAGCAGAAATTCAGCCGTCAGGCTACTCAGACGAGCCTTGTTTGCTAGGAACGCTGGAAGAAGCAGTCTACATTGGCACGGATACACGCTACGTTATCCGCTTGACTGAACAAAGCTCAATAGTTGTCCGTACACAGAACTTGCACCGCCGCAATCTGCACCGCTATGCTTCCGGTGAAATGGTACAAGTGTTGGTGTCGCCGGATAGCATTCGCATTTTGGACGAGGATTTGTCAGCTTATGAGGGATATGCTCGTCAAATGGTGAAGGAGAGAGAGCCAAAGAATACTACTGCCTCAGTTTAGGGTGTTGCCTACTGAATTTGCCTATACCAAACTGGTAGGAGCGTATCCCACAAAAAGCTCTGCTTTTGCAATATATACATGAGATGATTGTCAATTTAGTGGCGATCGCTTTTTGCATAACCCATACACTTTGCCTAAACGTGTTCTCCTCATCACGAAGTAGGTGAGACCAGAAAAAAATGGAGAACTGGTTCTAATGCGTCGGATTCGCTTTGTCGCTGTTGTTCTTGTCAGCTTTGTTGTTGCTTTAGGCGCATCGTTCTTCTCCCCAGGCACGTTCCTGAACCGCGCCCTCTCGGTTACTTTGTGCAGTGTCTTAAGCCTCAACTCGACGCTGTGTACGGATTCTTTAGCGGAATCGCCTGAACAGCTACTAGCGGCGAATCAGCCTACTCTCGAAATCAGGACTCGCTCTGATGACATCCCGAAGGAACTTGTCCTTCAGGACGAGAACTCAGCCTTTGTGCCGCCTACTTCGGCTCTGGATGATTCTAACTTTGGTGCGAGAATCCAGCGTACTATGACGCTACTTGCCACGAGTACCCCAGAACACCACAATCCTGTACGGATTCTGTTCTATGGTCAATCGATTACGAAGCAGGATTGGTGGATTGATGTCGCGAATGACCTAAAAAAACGCTTCCCTTATGCAGATTTTGTTATCGAGAATCGTGCGATCGGGGGATTTGCTGCCCCACTGCTAATCCGTCCCGCAGAACATGATCTGTACCCTTTCTATCCCGATCTGATGATCTTCCATGTTTATGGGGGAGATGACGACTATGAGGCAATTATCGCTAACGTGCGCCGCCGCACAACGAGCGAAATTGCGTTTCACTCCGACCATATCACCTGGTTACCCACAGGGACTTCCGATGATGACTCAGAAAAGCTCAAGACTTACCAGTGGCACGACTACCACTCCACTCAATGGTTGCCCCAACTTGCCGATAAGTATGGATGCGAATTGATCGAGATTCGCGAACCCTGGAAGCGATATCTAAAGGACAACAATTTACAGCCGCAAGATCTACTCTCTGATGGTGTTCACCTCAACGATCGCGGAAATTTCCTGCTGGCAAGTCTCGTAAAGCCACACCTTCGCTACAATCAACAGTCCCCTACTAACTCGTCGAAGGATTTGGTGCGAACGTACACAGTAGGAACGGATGTGGAGTGGAAAGATGGCAGACTTGTTCTGGAGTTTGAGGGTAACCGGATAGACGCGATCGCAGCCAAATCCACTGACGGCAAGTCGAATCAAGCGCGTGTTCTAATTGATGGCAAGAAACCCTCCACGTTTCCTGAACTCTATGCGATCACGCGATCGAGTGACATCGTAGGTGTTGATTGGCCAGCGATCATCCAAGTGTCTTGGGAGAAACCACTGATCGTAGAAGACTGGACAGCACGTATCACCGAGATCAACGACGATGCAAGCCTATTTAAGTTTGAAGTTTTCGGCTCCAAAACGGGGTTTGATGGTAGCGGCGTAAGCGATCACAAGTTTGTCTCCAACTCTGGTCGTGTCGTCATCGAACCCAGTAACTGGTGGTTGAAAAGCGCCTATGAATTATCCGGCAAACCTACCCCGGAAGGCTTTCAGATCAAGTGGCAGGTTAAACCGATGTTTGTTGATGTATACGTTGCGCCGAAAATCGAAGATGCTAGCCGTGAGTACTTCACAACGTTGGCGCAGAATTTGAGCAACTCCAAACACACACTTGAAATCATCCCTGACAAAAACGGGCTTGTCCCGATCGAAGCGCTTCGCGTGTACCAACCACCCTTACGGTAAACTAATCCCGCTAGGGCGTGTTTTCTCGCCTGCCCCCTTAAATTCAGATCCCCCCCAGCCCCCCTTAAAAAGCTATGCATTAGTCACATCTTTCTTAACAAGCTTGAAAGCCTTGTTAAACAAGGTTTTCAAGATTGAGAGGCGAGCAGCAGCCTTGACAAATGACCACAGGGATTCATTCAAAAC
>JAHHIF010000043.1 GCA_019358875.1 Symplocastrum torsivum CPER-KK1 | reverse complement strand
CGAACTCGGTTGTGAAACGTTGCTGCGGCGAAGATACTTTGGGGGTTGCCCCACGGGAAAATAGCTCGGTGCCAGGTCAATTTTCATAGTAAAGCGCCCACTTTAGCAAAGCTGGGCGCTTTGCTATAACCTCCTTACTTCTCGCTGCTTATCAACAGTTCAAAGTTAGCTAAATTTTGACGCAGAGAAGCAACGATTTGGTGGTTTTTACTAGATAGAAAAGAGTTCTGCAATTCACTACACTGTACGGACTTGGCACTGCCAAGCCCCTACTCCAGAATAAGGTTTTCATCAGGAAACTGCGTAACTCCTGATGTAATTTAAATGCCCATCAGCTTATCAATTATGGATGGTGCCGTCGGGCATGATTGCCCCACTCAAGAAGGCATCGGCTAAATCTACCTCACTTAGGTCTATGCCTTTTAGAGTTGCCTCCGTTAGGTCGGCTCCCTGAAAATTAGCACCACTGAGATGGGCTTCACTTAAGTTCGCTCCTGTTAAATTTGCCCCCCATAAATTAGCTCCTTCCAAATTCGCGCCTTCCAGGTTTGCCTCACTCAAGTTTGACCCCCAGAGGTCAGCTTGACTCAAGTCAGTTTGACTCAGGTTTACCTTATTTAAGTCAACACCACTCAGGTTAACGCCACTCAGATTTACTCCAACCAGCGATACACCAGGAGCCATTAAATAGGCACCGTGTTCAGCGGGGTCAAACCCTTGAGGAAATTGAGTCGCTTCATTGTAAATCGCTCCCTGAAGGCTTGCCCCCTCAAGGGTCGCGTTTTGCAGGTCGATGCCAAATAGATTGACCTTACACAAGTCAGCTCCACTCAAATCAGCTCCACTCAGATTGACTCCTTGAAGTGACACGCCAGGAGCAATTAAGTGTGCTCCCTGTGCAGTTGGGTCAAACCCTTCAGGAAATTGAGTGGCTTTGTTGTAAAGTGCTTCCTGAAGGTTTGTGTCTTCAAGCGTTGCTGTCTGAAGATTGACCCCAAACAAGTTTGTCTTGCTCAAATCTGCTCCGCTTAAATCTGCTCCCCGGAGGTCGGCTCCGTTTAGATTTATCCCAACTAACGACACCTCTGGAGCAATTAAGTATGCTCCCAGCTCAGTCGGGTTAGACCCTTCAGGAAAGTGAGTTGCTTTATTGTAAATCGCTCCCTGAAGGTTAACCTCGTGCAGGTTAGCGGTAGAGAGATTTGCTTCAAATAGGTTTGCCTGACTTAAATCGGCTCCACTCAAATCAGCTCCACTGAGTTTTGCACGCCAGAGGTCAGCACTCCTGAGTGACGCTCCTCTCAAGTCAGCTCCATTTAAGTCAGCTTCCCAGAGGTCAGCTCCACTCAAATTCGCTTTCCTCAGATTAGCTCTTTCAAGAGCGATTCCAAACAAATTTCCCTGACTCAGGTTGGCTTCCTCTAAATCGGCTTCCTCTAAATCGGCTCCACTGAGGTTGGCTCCACTGAGGTTCGCCCCTCGAAGTGACACAGCAGGAGCAATGAAGTATGCGCCTGCTGAAGGTAGGTCAAAATCTTCGGGAAATTGAGTTGTTTCGTCGTAGAGTGCCTCTTGAAGGTCTATCTCTACAAGAATTGCTGAGCGAAGATTGGCTCCAACTAGATTCGATTGTCTTAAATCCGCTTGGCTCAAATCAGCTTCACTCAAATCAGCTTCAGTCAAGGTCGCTTGCTTGAGATTGCAAGAGCGCAAATTGGCACCCTTCAAGTTTGTTTTCCACAAGTCTGCATGACTTAAATCTGCACCACTTAGATTGGCGCAACTCAGGTCTACGCCACTGAGGTTTGCCCCAATGAGTAAACTTTGAGGTGCAATTAAATAAGCCCCTGCCTTGGTCGGGTCAAACTTTGCGGGGAACTGAGTGGCTTGGTTGTAGAGTGTAGCTTGTAGGTTTGCTCCTTGCAGAACGGTACTCTTCAAGTTAGCCTCACTCAGGTTCGCACCGCACAAAATGGCATGACTTAAGTTAGCCTCACTGAGGTTGGCTCCAAATAAATCAGCTCCACTGAGGTTTGTTCCTGTCAGAATCGTCCTACTCAGGTTGGCTCGCCAGAAGCTGACTCTCTTGAGGTCTATCTCACTAAGGTTGGCTTTACTCAAGTCGGTGCCACTAAAATCTCTTTCCCCTACTGTATATCGCTCTCGAAGTTCGTCAGCATCCATATTATTGACATTTGAAGATTTTTGATGGTTCTTTGGCTTATATTGCTTTGGCGCCTAAAGAGCGATTGGTTGCTCTCCTCCAAAATTATCTACTTTAACTTGCAAGTTGATGATCAATATAATTCTTGTGGGATGAACCGAAAAGCCCGCCCAGATTATGCAAATTAGATGCACAGCCGCTTAACAACCAGCAACTTCCCCCTCAAGTTGTGGAAGTTAGCGCTCTGTGTGCATTAGCTAATTGTTGAAGACACTTCAGACTCTAAATCCCAGATTACATAACCTTTTTCGTTTTTTGTAATCACGGTTTTTTCAAGTTTGTCTCCTAACCTCGCCATGATTTCTAAAACATGTTCTTTTGTTTCCTCAGCACGGGAAAAGCTGTAGTATTGACCCTCAACGAGAATGGCAAATAAGCGGCGTTCTAAATGGGGTACTTTAATTCGACAGGTTTGGTACAGAGTTCGTGATTCCAAGACTTTACTCAAGGCTAAGTCCTGCGCTTGGACGCTGGAAAAAGAGCCGACTTGCTCTTTGTCCTGCTGAACTGACTGAGTTTCCTGAGGCGTTTGGGACAAGTTCAGTTTATCGGAGAGCGTGGCGATCGCAATTTTTGGAGTGTCAGAGGTGATCACTTGGCTGATTTCTGGAAAAGTCAGTGGCGGAAAACCGAGATGAGTTGCATCAAAAGCGTGTTCAGACTCTTCAATAGCGATGTCAACCGCTTCGGTTGTGGCATTAGGAGTTGTTAGAGTTTGATGATTGAAGTCTTCATCTTTCAAGGAAAATTCGATCGCTGAAACTTCTGGTCGGTATTCTGGCCGGTCGAGTGCTTCTTGGCTCATGTCCTGTCCTAAAGCGGTTTGCTGGACACTTTGCCGGGACTCTTCTTCCTCTTCTGAAGCACGGGCGGCGTGCCATCTCCGATGAACTTCAACACAAGCTATCCCTGCGCCAACACTGACGACAATCGCAAATCCAACATAGGGAATCGCCACATCTTTATGTTCGCCATCAAAAATGGGTTGAATTTCACCGCTATAAATGGGTGGGATTTCAACAAGAACGGGTTCTGATTTGATTAAAGCAAACGGCACAGTCAATGTTGAAAAGACGGCACTAGAGACAAATACAGCGGGTAGTAAAACATTGCTAAGGGAGTAACTAGACATATTCAACGGCTCCAAGTCATGAAGCGTGGTAACTGGTGCGTAAGTGAACAAACTGGAGTAGCGCACCCCCTGAAGTGACCAAAAACCTGCACTTGTCTCTCATATTCCGCACTCGATGCGGATTCACTCTCAATGATTCTTGCTGTTGTGGGAATTGAAAGCCTTTCTCAATAGGTCTTTCTAAGCGCGAAGTGCATTTGACTGACTTATTAAATTAATCGCTTTTTAAAGAGTCTAGCCTTTAGAGACCAGCCTGTTCAACGAAGTGTTCCTTGTGCCTCATCCCTTCAGATTTACGAGTACACATGTATCTCAGAACTTCTTTGACTCGCATTGCTCCGGTAATTTTTGACAATCTTCATCGTTTTACTCCCTCGGCAAACCCAAGTGAAAAATTAGCCTGTCTGGTTAAAGAATCTGTATTGGTTTGAATACGATCTACCTCGGCAGCAGCGCTTATGCGATCGCCTTTTAACTTAACTGAAACTTTAAGCTCTGAGTCCTGTATGCGTGAGTGATTGTCTGATCTATGTAAATGAAGGGACTGTCATAACTCAAACCGTAGCAGACTTAAAGCGTATGAACTTGAAAATCTTCCTAATTGTTGCAATGCTTTTCGCTGCTGCCGCACTGCCGCTTGCTATCCGTCTATCAGTCGCTGAAAACATTACTCAACCCCTAGTCGCTACGCCACTGCAAAAGTTTCAAAAAGCGATTCAACCCCTAAAAGCCAAGCGAGTAGACACAAAACAGATTCTAAAAACGAAGAGATGCACCGGATGTGACCTTCGGGATGTTGATTTGAGTGGTACTGACTTGAGCGGCGCTGACTTTAGAAACAGTGACCTCTCCGGCGCTAATCTCAAGGGTACTAAATTGAAAGATGCCAAAATGGGCGGTGCTCGTCTCAATAAGACAAACCTGACTCATACCGACTTAGATGGTGCTGATTTTCAAGGCAGTGACTTAAAAGGTGCTGACCTCAGTGAGGCGACTCTCTTGAATACCTCCTTGATTAATGCCGATTTAAGTACAGCGACTCTCCACCGTAGTGAACTTCGAGATGCTGACTTGACGGGAGCAAAGATCGAAAAAGCTAACCTAAGTAACGCAAGTTTATACGGCGCACACCTAACAGAAGCCAATCTCACAGGTACCAACTTCAGTAATGCTAACTTGCGTTACGCCAATCTCTACAAAGCGACCATGCGCGATACCAACCTAAAGGGAGCTGACTTGCGTATGGCAGTGATGCCGGATGGTTCAAGCCCTTATGGCACAACGGAGTACTAAGCAACCTATCTCAGAAGGGTAAGCCGTGGCACAAGCCTAGGGTACCTATAAGGGTACTTTCTGGAAACGGCTCCTGAAATTCGTTAAAATTCGGCGGTAGTTAAATTTATCACACGCTCTTAACCTCCCAGGAACGCACTCTCACCAACCTCAACTGTTTGCGTAAGTTTTCAGAAGCTGGGAGATAAATTATTACAGCGAACGTGAGAAAAGCTGAGTTTTTGTAAGAATTAACGGTTACACGAGAAAGATGAACGCTGAGATAATTCGGGCTTTGACTCCTCTATTCATAGCGACTATTGGTGGAGTAATTGGTGTTGCTGTTTTGTTTGTACCTGACACTAAAGATAATGATGCTAAATGGTCAGCCGGAATTGGGCTGGCGGGAACAGCGATTGCAGGTGCAGCCGGGCTTGCTCAGTCAACCAAGAATGAATCTAATATTTTAACGGGACCAAACGCACAAATCACACAAGGTCAAGACAACCCTGTGCAGCCATCAAACTAATGAGGGGAGTTCCTACAAGAAGGGAAAAGGAGTCTTTTCTCCTTTTCCCTGTCGGTTGATAGTGCTAATCAAATGTGCGATCGCTTTTCACTGCAAAAACTCGGCAGGTGAAAGTGGTGCATCCGTTCGGCGCTCTTTTGGGTTTTCGAGTTTTTTGGTATTCTCTGGTTCTGGTAGAAGCAGGTATCGAGGACCCCAGCCACCATTCACTTCCTCTTTTGGTGCGGGAAGTGTGGTTTGACCTGTTGGTAAGGCAATGGGTAAAACTTGGCTAGCTTGGACATACCGCTCACCATCAGATGTGTTGCGGACAATGTTGCTGACAAGCTTTATACCTTTCTTCTCTAGCAGTGGCTCTAGTTCTGACAAAGAATCCGTCGGTGCGAGGGTAGCAAGGAATGTTACGTCAGGCTCTGGGTCGAGTGAGAGTCCCAGTTTGGCTTGCTCCAGTTGCCATGCTTCTTTAAACTGACCATCGGGTGCGACTTTCCAAATGTTTAGAGTTGCCTGCCATTTCCCGTCCTTTACCTCGGCATCTTGATAAGCCAGAATTGAATAGGTCGGATTTTGGTTGAGGCTTGCAGAGAGCGACTCTGAGGAGCGCAAATAGCGAATTGCTGCGACTGTAAGGCGACTCTCGTCTGGCAAATTGGTGCTTCCTGCTACGGTGTAGACTCCTGAACGACTTGATGGTGTCACACGGATTTGAAAATTTGCGTCAGTTAAGAAGTTGGGTAAAAGAACCGGGAATTGTGGTGCTTTTAAGCCAACTTGAGAGCATCCCGTACTCAACATTAACAGGAGGACGAAGCTCACTAACCCTCGACCCAGAAACCAAGCGGGTAGAGAGAAGACTTTCTTGAGAAAAAGATGGCAAGACAAAATAATCATGGAAGACCGTTAAATGGATTGACAACTTGAGTGACAAATTGGGTAGATAAAAACTACAAAAGAAGCTCCTGTATCTATAATGCGATAGTAGAAATATGAGGTCAATCTTCGGTGAGTTGATGTAATACATCTGTTGGACGTAACCGACAGAATCAGTAATTTATCGATTGAAAGAAGTTCTGATTTTTGGCGCGATCGCGTTGTGTCAGTTAGCTCTTGATGTGTAATACAACAAGAAAAATCTCTCCTCAATTGCTAGATTGAAGTTTTCCTAGTCTGACGTGGGGAGTAAAAATACAACCTGAGGTCTAAATGTCTTCGATATAACTCGCTCTACTTATCTCTCCTCTTGTGTAAAACGGCTTCTGCCTTGCCTTTCTAGGGTTTCCCTTTTGCTATTCTTCTTCTGAGCTATTCAGGAATCAGCATGATTATTGTAAATTCGTTAAACTTTATTGTTTCTTTATACTTCTCCAATGTTTTTTCATTAACTCTTTAAATAATTGAGTTAAAAAGTAAGAGGTAGCAAAAATTTTACTAGAATTTGTAGTTTCTTTTGCCGGAACAAGCTAGTAGCAAAAAACGTCTAGTAGTCAGTAAAAGTTACTTGATTAATTCTATGAGTTTGACTAAAATTCATAGCTTAATTGCAAATAAATTACTAAGGTAGTTCTGTTTAAAGAGTGGCAGATTATTTGCCATTGGTTAACAGCTAACTTGGTAACATAGTGGGATAGAGGGTGTTTCTGCGGGGTGTACTTTTCAAGATACTTGCAGAAATTAACGGATTTTTAGGGATTGCAATACGAGGTAATTTTAGAGCAGTTGAAGCTATTTGGCTTAATGACTTCTGCTTTTAAATGCCACTTTATCTATTGTTGTAAATCTCTTTTGCACAAGACTGCATTGAATAAGTTGAAGCTAGATAAATGGCTAGGTAAATAAACGTTATTTTGCCTAATTCTAGGCTGAATATTATGAATTTTTCTTTGGTTATCCCTTGTAGCTAAGCAAGAAAAATTTTTTGTTTTTTTAACTGGATTATCAAATCCTGGTTAATTAGCAACAATTGCGAAAAAAATCCGGAGGCTCTTTTACCGCCTTGAAAAATAAAACTATCGACAGTTTTGCTGCTCAATTACGCCTATCGGCAACTGCGGTGCTCATGAGAGACATAAATCGAAAAGCTAGTGATACTGATAAGCCAATAACAAATGCCATACGGCATTCTATTTGGCTAAGTTACCTATTATCCTTGGGAACCATTTCAGCCGGAGGGCTATCAATCTTTTCCGTTGCTGCAATCCTGGACACCAAACCCGCTCAAGCTGACATTAAAGAGCCATCTAGCAACGTCACAGACAATGCTGACAAATTCGATAGGCTGAACCTTAATGTTTCCGATGCCTCAGTGGCATTGACTCCAAAGGCTGACGCGGCTGGAGAATTTAATTTTGCTCCCCACGTACCCGCTCAACCGCAACCCAGCGCTAGGGCAGTTGTTAACACTACACCGATAGCGCTAGCGCGCCCGCCAAGGGCGATCGCAAACTCCTTATCCTTTGTATCGGCTGAAACGGTAGACAACGGTAACTTTCACTTCTCAGTTCCGGCACCAGATAAGCTAAACCCTGTTCAACCCGCTGATGTCCCTTCGCCGCCTGTTGTTTTACCAACGCAGAACTCAGTTGAGGGCGATTTTCAAGCGCAAGTGGCTGTAACAGAAGCCTCCTCTACAGTTGAGGTAGCGAGTACCGCCTCTCCCATGACTGGTGATTCAACGCAGAACTCAGTTGAGGGTAATTCCTCAGAACAAGTGGCTGCAACAGAGGAATCTCCGGCAGTTGAGTTAGCCGATGCACCCTTGCAAACGAGTAGCGAACCAACGCTGAACTCGGTTGAAGGCGATTCTCAACAACAAGTAGCTACAGAAGAAGAATCTCCTACGGTTAAGTTAGCGACTACACCTTCACCGACAGCTAGTGACTCCACCGTATATAGAGGGACAGGTGGCGCGTCTCTACTTGGGGGGAACTTGCAAGCGCAAACGGCTGTAGACGACGAACAAGAGTCACCCACACTCCGAGAGAGTCCCACCTCGGAAACTGACCCCTTGGCTCCCACACTGCGACTACAAGGGCTTTTTGTGAATCAAGATGGCTCATCTGCACGGGCGCGGGTGACGGGAATTTATCCGTTTTCGACGAATGCGCTAGTTGGTGGCACTGTTGATTTAACCGCTGGAGATGACTTTTCCGATTCGCAAGTTGGGTCATTAAGTATCAATGAGCTGTATTTCACTGGCTCACTTCCTAGTCTTCCCAATCTCCGCTTAACCGTAGGTCAAGTGGATTTGACATCTTATTTTGACCGCAATAGCTTCGCCAAAGATGTTGGAACCCATTTCTTTAACCCGGTGTTTCAGACGAATCCTGCCCTCGCGGCGGCGGGAATTGGGTCTCGTCCGGCAGCGCTGTTGAACTGGAATATCACGGATAATCTTGAGGCGAAAGTTGCTGCTTTTTCTTCGTCCCGGAACCTGAGCGGTTTTGCTATTGATGCGTTTGCGGGTGAACTCGGTTTCCGGGTTGGCAATGCAATTATCCGGGGTACATTCGCCTCAGATCGCGATGCGGGACGAGATGGTTTCCAGGAAATTTTTGGAATTGACCGAGGCAATGGTGTATTTGGCCCTGAGTCTGGCGATCGCGAAAATGCCTATGGACTGAATGCGGAATATTTTATCCCGCAAATCAACATGGGGCTATTTGCGCGTTACGGTCACTACGAAAATACGGAACTGGACGAGGGCGCTGATACCTACAGCGTGGGACTGAACTTCTTAGACCTATTTATGCCCGATGACCGACTCGGCTTTGGTTACGGACGCAATTTATCCAACGATGAACTGCGCCGTGACAATGACGACAAAGTACCCGATGTCTGGGAGTTGTTCTATGATGCTCGGATTTCCCCGAATTTCCGGGCAGGTGCGACGCTGCAAGCACGAGACGAGTTCTCTGATTTCGTCGCGGGGTTCCGGGTAAGAGCTGATTTTGATCTTCTTGGGAGGCTATTTCGATGAATAGATGCAAGCCTTTGGCAGACGAGGGACTTCTTGCTAGAAGCAAGAGGAAAAATTCCATCCTCGTTTCTCGCTTTGTTCTTCAAGCCGCACGGCTAACACCTCCCGCCTCAACTCGACTGGGTAGCAGAAATTTCCGGCGAGTGGTAAGTTTAGCTTGCCTCTTTCTCGGCTTAGCTGGGGGACTTACTGTTGTACCGATTGATTTAGTCGTCCCGGCGGCGCAGGCACAAAGCGTTCCAGCCGCAGTCCGTCAGGCACAATCACTGCTCCAACGAGGACTGGTGAATGATGCGATTAGAGCTTTTCAACAAGCCCTGCGTAGTTCTCCCAACTCCTTAGAGGCAAAGTTGGGTCTCGCCCAAGCCTATCAAAAAGCGGGTCAAGACGCTGAAGCTTGGACAGCTTATCAGCGAGTGCTAGAACAAGACCCCAATAATACACCTGCCCTCCAGGCGGTAGGTGTGTTGGGTGGCTATCGCCCAGAATGGCAAGCGAGGGGGATTGAAGCACTCACGACGTTGTTAAACCAGAATCCAAACGACAACCAGTCCCGCGCCCAACGTGCTTTATTGTTGGGTTACCAAGGGCGTTATGCCGAGTCGTTAGCGGATTATCAAATCGTCCTCCAAGGGAATCCTTCACCCGATACTATCCTTGGTGCTGCCCAAATTTATACCTACAGTGGCGATTATGAGCAAGGATTGGCTCTGTTTAATCGTTACCAAGGGACAGGAAAAGCGATTCCCAACAACGCGCTGACGGCTTATGCCCAAGCACTTCGAGAAACGGGTAATGTCTCTCAGGCAATCCAAATCCTAGAGAATCAGCTTCGGCAGTCCAAGAAACTTGATGCCGCAGAAATTGAGATTCGCTCCTCACTTGCCCAAGCGTATCAAGCGAATCAACAACTCTCCCAAGCCTTGGCTGTCCTAGAGCCTTTAAGAGGTAGACCGGAAGCCGCTTTACCCTTAGCGCGGGCGCTGACAACGATTGGTCGGCGTGAGAGCAACACACAACTGTATCAGGAAGGCGCGGCGCTGTACCGTCAGGTTCTCGCTTCAACGTCCCAACCTCCACAGTCTTTAGTCAGAGAAGTAGCGGATGTCTTAAGTGAGTTGCCTTCGGAACGTGCGGCAGCGCTTTCGTTGTATCAACAGCTAACTGCTGTGCAGCCGAATGACCAGAGCTTGTTGGTGAAGCAACTGGTGTTGGAAAATCAACTGGGGCGTATATCCCAAGCTGAATTCCAGCAACGTTTCCTTGCTGCTGTGCAACCGCTACCGAGTGATTCGGCTCAATTGCGATCGCTTGCTCTTGCTATACTACCCCTCGACCCACCTGACCCCGCACTGCTACCCGTTTACCAGAGTTTGCTCGACGCTGGCGTCGATGTGCCGTTCTTGAATTTCCGCGTTGCTCAAATCCTCTTAGAACGTAATGAGCTTGAAGCGGCAAAGCAAGCTTTGGCGGCTTACAGTGCTACGTCCATTGGCGCTTCTGATTTAACAACCGAGCTATTGCTGGCGGAGATTGACCGTCGCCAGGGGAATTTAGAGGCAAGTGCTTCTAGGTATGAGTCCTTAATTAATGGCAACCCCAGCGATACGCTGCTTAATAGCGCCCTACGAGGGTTAGCGGGAATTCGACTGGCGCAGGGTCGTGCAGATGATGCGATCGCACTTTACGATGAACTAATTCGTCGTAATCCTGATGATTTAGTCGCTACCTTGGGACGTGCCACGATTGCTTACCAAGCTCAACGCATTTCTCAGGCAGAAGCAGAAGCAGTTCTCGACCGTTGGCTAGCTACCCAACCTGCAACGAATACACCCCAAGAGTTGTACAATCTCGTGGGAACTCTGCCTCCCTCGGCTGAGCGAGAGGCGCTGTATGAGGCTCTCTTAGCTATTGACCCAGAGAACATTCCAGTACAACTGCGACGGCTTCAGGTACTCGCTACCCGTGACCCCGAACTGGCGAAAGCCCAGGTGCAAGAGTTGATTAACCGCAACCCTGACAACATCGGCGCGTACTTCGTCCAGGGAGAATTAGCGCAAGCGCTGGAGGATTTTGAACTTGCTACCCTTGCTTATGAAGCTATCTTGGCACGGCAGCCGGATAACACCGATGCGCTCACGGCGCTTGCTGGCGTGCGTTTTCAACAAAAGCAATTTGCGGCTGCCAATGAGCTTTATCAGCGGGTACTCGAACTGAAGCCCAATGATTTAGTGGTACGCCGTGCTTTGGCGGAACTGGAGGTTGCTCAAGACCAGCCTTTCATCGCGCTTGAACGGTTCAGACAACTGCAACAGGAGCAATCAACTAACCCAGAGTTGGTTAACCGCATTGAGAGATTGGAAGTGGATATCCTGAAACGGCGAGGTTTCCAGCCTTACTGGGAACGGTACTAAAGCCAGGTGAAAGGGGAAAAGTCGGGTTTATTTTCCCTTGCCCTTTTCCCCTTCCCCTATCTCCTAATCTCCTTTGTTAAGAGACATTAAGCGGCATTCATAAAGGAAATATAAAAGCGAAATTAACCACTGATGTGACGTTCTCTCGGTTTTAGGGGGAACAGAAAACGACCTTAACCCGCTTCTCAAGGGAGGTTGGGCGAACGGATTTTTTTAGAAACGACCGAAATCGTGCCTTCTTCGTTCCGATTTTGTGGCTTTATGAGGATGTACAATTTTTTTCATTAATAAAGCGCTTTTGTGACTTGCATTACTGATCTAGACAGATAGCGATCTGCGCTTCGCAGCAGCGCTTCGCTATCGCATCCCAACGGTTGCGAAGTCACTTAGCAAAACCCAGTAATCCCCGATAGTAAAAGTATTGATTTTCAAGACAGCATGATGCTAGCCCAAGCCTCTCTTTCACCATCTCCCATCGAGCCGACTCTTGAGCAAATTCTCACGTCTCGAAAAATTACCCCTAAAGAGCAGCGTTGGTTAATATCACTGTGCTTCAAGGGTTCTCTGAGTTATCAACAAGAACATTTAATTAATCAGGTTTACGAAGCCCTACGCAATGGGTGGCTTGCTGTTGTTAAGTAAAATTTCGTTTGTCGTCTGAGACGCAAAAGCCACCGAGAGCTGTTCTCAGTGGCTTTTGCTTTAACTCGGATTATTGAGTGTCGGAATAACAATTTTTATAGCTTAGAAGAGAAAAACTAGATATAGCAATCAGCTTTGGGTCAAATCGGCTCTAGCTCAGGAACGCAAGCTCTTGCTAATGTCCTAACATTTGTGGCGACAGCTATAGAAGTAAATATTTACTTTAGAAAACCTAGAGGCTGTCAATCTCTAATTGGTTAAGCAGGTCATTAAGTTCGCGCTTGCTCATCTGATCTAAATGTTCGTGGGTAAAGGTGTAGGTAGTCCCACGAATTTGACATTGAATGGCAATAGTTTTATTTCCCTCGCGCACGATAGATCCAAAACTTGCTTCTTGAACTTTGAAAGTTAGAAACTTATCAGGCTTGTACTGGAGAGAGATTATTGTGTTTGAAAGGCTTTGTAATTTTTGGTAAAAATTTTCTGCCGCGACCGAATGAAAGTCAGTTTTGGTTGGGAGCGGGAGAGCGATGGATAACAGCATAATTTTTTATTTAGTAGTCTACGCTACAACATTTTCTTTATTTAGTTTGTCCTATTCTGGTTCGATATGTGTAGGCTAAGTGGCGTAGGTTTTCTCCGTAAATCTACTTAAATATTTGGGGAGAATTCTATTGGCATAAGGTCTTTCCTTGCGCCAGTATCCTGAATACGAGTGACTTAGGTAGTCATTCTCTTTCCTCTATGACTTGTTTGGGTATGGATTGAGTCACATAGCGATCACGTTGTTCACCTCTCGGCTCGGAAAACCTGTTCGCTTGTCAAGTTCAACTGGGCAAACGTAGGTGATTTAATGCGATCGCCTTCTCTGAAACGTTGAACCTCATACTCAGCCTCTACCAACTGATAGACACTCAATGTCGGACGCTTCGGGTAGCCAATATGGAGCCGTCCGCCCAGTCCTAAATAGTCCACAATCCAATATTCATGAATGCCTAATGCTTCGTAGTCTCGCAACTTAGTTAGGTAATCATCCTGCCAGTTGGTTGAAACAACTTCTACCACCAACCGAATCGATCGCCCCATCGTAATGATGGATTCTCCTTCCCATCGTGGCTCTGAAGAGACGGCATCTCTATCCAGTACGATGACATCGGGTTCGTACCCAGACTCGCCATCATCTGACCTGACGATACATTCTCTGGGAATAAAGTAGGGTAATTGAGCCTCGCGGCATACGATACCAAGTTCGATATTAAGGAATCCAGCAACCTCTGAGTGTTTGCCTTTAGGCTTGGGCATTTCGACAATTACCCCTTCGTGCAGTTCGTAGCGGTATTCCGAATTTTCTGGATACGAGGTAATGAATTCATCAAAGGTTACTTGTTTGGGTATGGCTTGAGTCATAGCGATCGCATCTCATTAGTTCTCTTGGTCGTCGGCAAGTGCCAAGATGAGTAGGGTGGGCAATGCCCAGCCTATAGCCAACTAATTCTTCTTCTAAATCATTATTAAAATAACTAGTAAGAATTTTCCTGATGTCCTATAGTCAATTCTCCCTCTCAGAAGTCCAAGAGCTATTTAACTTGAGTATCACAGAAGGAGTGGGGATATTTGCTGGTTTACCATCGACTCCAATCAGTGATTACTTACAGGAAACACTAAATTACAACATCTCTTTAGCTCTAGCCATAAACTCGGAAAAAGCTAGGTCAGAACTGATAATTGCTCCAGTTTTGGTCGAACTTAAGAAGCTTACGGGTTATGGATTGTTTTCTGGAGTGGAATTTAATGTTGACCCAAGTCAGGGCTTGGCGGGTTATGTGGATTTTCTAGTTAGCCGAGATCCAGAGCAGCTATTTGTCAAAGCGCCAGTCGTCACAATAGTTGAAGCCAAGAAGGAAGATATCAATAATGGGCTAGGGCAGTGTGTCGCAACGTTGGTAGCGGCACAAATCTTTAATGAGCGCAAAGGATTGATCATTCCTGAGTTATTGGGAACTGTAACCACTGGCAGTGCCTGGAAATTCCTTAAGCTCTCTGGCAAGTCTTTGTCTATTGATTTGGACGAGTACACGATTAAGGATGCACCGAAGATTTTGGGGATTTTGTCGGCGGTTCTAGCCTAGTGAAACCTTTAATTGAAGATGCGATCGCCTTTCATCACGTAGCTCATTGGAAAGCGGCTTGAGGTCAATCTCTAGCCGGACAACCAAATTTTAGCCGTTTCAAAAATGGCGGGCGTATAAACAACTTCTAGCAAAGCTTTGATGGCTTTTGATGACAAAAAGCGTCGAGCGTTAACTGGAGATTTGTCTACAGATAAGGCTAAGTTAAGCTTCAACTTCCTGTCGTTCTTGAGAAAGCTGAATTCCCGGTAAGGGTTCCAGTGGTGTACTTACGGGAGAGTATCGGCAGTAGCAGATAACAATGGCGTCAAAATCAGCAGGCTGTTGTGTGGCGTACTTCTCAACTCTGACCACTTCCCAATCGCCAACTCTACTGTGAGTGCTGGCACCAGGAAAGCTAGAGTCAACAAACTGTTCAATCCTGTGGTACTCCCTCAGTCTGTAACCCGGTTCCGGTAAGGAAGAGTTGGAGGAGTCGAAGTGTTCGGCAAGAATGTCAGTGATTGCGCCAGTGTGGGCTAGTATCCTGTTTTCGGCTCCCTGCTCCTCACTCCAGTCTGCACGAAAGATGATGTATTTTCTGCCCATTGGTCAATCCTCCATGTATTTGGGGAATTCAGTTTCGCCTTCAAACACGCAATTGTATTTTAGTGTTTTGTCTCTCGTTGGCTCTATTCGCAACAATGTCCAGCCGTTTTTTTGCTCCATCTCGTAGCACTTTCTACGTTCGGTTACGGCGTGCCGAGAGGTAGGTTTTTCGCTGTTGTCTCTAGTCTCAGTCATTCCTCACTTCCTTCCTCCTACCTTTCATCTGCTTTTCATTCGTTCTCTTGTTCATCGGGCAGCGCCGAAGGGTGAGCAATAGCCCACCCTTCGGCTAACTCAACCATCAATGTCAGTGGAGTACTAACTCAGGTGAATACTGAGCAATGAACTCACGAATAGCATCGTCACTCATGCCCTTGAAGTAAGGCGGGTTCTCAATGCCCTCCTTTCTGACCATCTGCATTGCGATCGCAATCAAGCGAGTACGGTTTGCTACATCCGGTGTAGTTTGTGGGTCAGGCTTAGGTGTCAACAGCATTGCCAGCTTCAGACCGTTTTCCAGTCCGTTCGGCTGACTAGCCAGTTTGTCTAACAGGGTCGCGATGTTTGGAGATTGAGAGCTGTCCGAGCTAAGATGTTGGAACATAAAATTTATCCATTTCTAAGTTGACGTGTTGGCGGCTTGAAGCTTAGTGGGTCAAACCGCCAGGAAAACCGACTTAGACCGAAAAATAGCGCTGTTTGGAATGCCAGTCCAAGCGGCGTTTTTTCATATCTGCTGTCTGGTTCTTTCAAAGGTAGCACCCCTGCAAGCCAATTGAGAAGCCACGCACGACCTGCCGACGAAATTTTATACAGAAGGTTATCCTAAATCACTAAAGATTAAAACTAAAGGTTATACATAATATAAATAGGCACGTCCTGCCTACCCCCATGCAGGAGATGCTAATCCCACCCCTGCACCCGATGCAAATGGAAGCTGGAAAAACTGGAAAAAAACATCCCAAAAAAGCGATATTTGTTCACTCAGCCCTAGACCAAGTGGGGTTGGATGTCTACGAGTTCCGTCTGCTAGGTCACATTGCCCGTCGCGGCTCATGTTTCGCTAGCCTCGCGACCACAGCCGATCTATGCAAGATGAGCGTCCGCAAAGCTCAGTCCACTCTTAAATCTCTCGAAAAAAGAGGTTTTATTGAGAAGAAGCAGCGCATAGGTCGCACAGACGTTTACAAGCTAGCTCCTGACCTCTTGTACAAACTTCAACCGAACCTAGATATTCCGGTGTCAGACGAAAACAATGAGCTGCGTCTCGACCCTGGGGACGAACCTCTACCAACCCGAAAAGACCTTGAGGATATGCCCTTCTAACGGACGCTGCATACCCGAATCACGACTACTTACCTAACCTTGTATTCGTTTTGTAGTTACAGTTTGACAAAGCTCCAGAGAAAGGGACGTAATTAGCATTCGACTGAGAATCGGACAAGCTTTCAGGTAATGTCCCGATCGCACTTTTCCCCAAATCGGGTTATTATCTTCCGTAACTAAATAAAAAAACGCGCCCCGGCTAGGTGCTACGAACACCCGCCCAGGACGACTTCCCCTCCCATGTTTACCCCATGAAAGGAGCCATTTTATAGTGTCAGAAAATCGCCAAAACCGCCAGTGCGTAAGCATTCCAGCCGATTGGAGCTTACCCAAATTTCACCTAGCTACCCAAGTCCAGACAACCACCGTCATCTGCAACACCACACGCATCCAGACAGGTGAAATAGTCGGACTTGAATACACCAAACCCGACAGTTACCAAGTGCGATGGCAAGGCATCAAAGCAGGCTGGAGTTACATCATCAAACTTGACCCAGACGACCCTTGGTATCGAGAAGAGCAAACCCTCTACGTCGAAGAATCAAACATCCGCGACCTGACAACAGCCGCCTAATACACCCCTACACTTACCCCTGCCTCCCGTAGGGGCATAGTCATTTGAGGGCAAATCCTTTCCAAGACCCCTCCCCCAGCCCCTCCCCGATGCGGAGAGGGGAGCAAGATTCCCCTAAGCACCAAGAATTTCTTGCTCCCCCTTCCCTGCGAGGGAAGGGGGCTGGGGGGTTAGGTCTCTTCAACCCATCAAGGAGAAACCATGACCATCTGGACGAAAAAACACACAACATTCAGCGTACAGAACCGACTCACCCCCACCGCCAGAGAACTTTGGCAATGGCTACTCGACGAAATCCCCGAAGGAAGCAGCGAAATCATCGACCTTCGCGACTTCAACAAATGGGTCAAAAAAACACGCGGATTTCCCCATGACCCCAAAACCGTAAAAAGTGCCGCCAAACAACTAAGAGATGCAGGCGTACTCATCCACCCCAAAAGCTACACCGCCTACGTCTGGCGCTGGACACTCAAATCCATCAACTTACTGCTCTTCCCCATTTCTCGCCCTACGAAAAAAAAATCGGCTTTAGCACCGCAAATTCCTGATTTAGACCCCTCAAACCCAGAATCACCCGTTGACGAGGCTATAACAACAACAACAGTTTTAGAAGATAGCGAAACCGACGACTTTACCCAAAAATTAGACGCTTGCAAAAAAGCCGGAATTTACTACGAACCCAAAGACGCCAAATTTCTGCGTAGTTTTTCCTTACAAGAAGTACTCAAAGCCATTCTCTACTTCCTATTCAACCGCGACGGAGTCCGTAAACCCGAAGGCTGGTTCAAAGTCTGTCTAGAAGACAACTGGGCAGCAAAAGAAGAAGAACGGCACCAACACCGCCTCCAGTGGTCTACTCAAGGCTTATTTGACGCGATTCGCCACTGCAATAACATGATTGGCGCAATATAACTACCATGGAGCAAGAGGAGTCAGAGGACTTTCAACGAGTAAGCTCTCTCCGGATTAAGTCATCTCGCCGTTGTATCAAGTAAGAGGCATCCATGACATCGTCAATGCCTTGTGCCAGACTTTTGACAGAACTATTGGGATTTCTTTAACACTGCCAATTCCCTCAACTGGGATGGGCATCAGGGGCTGCATCCGTAACCCGACTTCATAACTCCTCCTGATGAAACCCTTTATTCATAAGGCATTTGCCCATCTACCCGTTTTTAATCGAGGGTCACGCCGACGTGATGGTCGCCCTTTACCCCGCCGACCTCGCTTCCTACGATACTCTCTAGTCTTACTGTTATTACTCGGCTGCGCTGTCCCGTTCGGATTGACAGCTACTCGCGTATTTGCCCAGAGTGACACGTCCGCCTCCCCTGCAACAGAGACACTCCGCGAAAGCAATACAGAAGAGCGCAAAGAACGCGGTCGCAATGATTCGGGTCTGCCCAACCCCGCTAACAAAGCACCTGAAGTGGCTGCCCTGCCCACAGGCGACCCCTACGTTCTAGAATTCAACCGCGCTCCCGTGGTTGGCACCCGCTTTAGCCTAAAAGGAATCTATGACGAAGCCCGTCTAGGGTTTACCCGTCCCCGCGACTGGAAGCTAAAAACCGTCAAAACCCAAATCCGCTATCGGCATTCGCCAGCGCTTTACGCCACACGCTCAAACCTCACCGTACTAATTAACGGTGCGAGTGTTGGCACTATTCCCCTCAACCGCAAAGAAGGGGAAATCGGTACTGCCGTCTACGACGTGCCACTCGCGCAACTTCAGAACTATAACGAACTCACCTTAGGGGCACTCCAAAACAACTCCCCCACCTGTACCCAAGACCCCTACGACCCGTCGCTGTGGACAGAGATACTCCCCGATTCCAAAATCACCTTTGACTACACGCCTCAACCCATCGCGCTCGACTTCAGTCGTTTTCCCTATCCCATCTTTGACGAACTCAGCCTATACCCCAATCAAGTCGCTCACCTGCTACCCACCAAAGTTGATGAAGCTTGGCTAACCTCAACGACTCGCTTCCAAGCCACCTTAGGACGCTTAGCCGACTTTCGTCGCCTCGATACCCGCATCATCAAATCCATTGATGATGTAGCGTTGAGTGAGCGGTTGGTGATTGTCGGAACCCCAGAACAGCAACCCGCCCTGAAATCGCTGGAACTCCCGCTCACCCAGAAAGACAACAAATTCCTGGATAGCAAGCAGAAGGTTTTAGCGCCAGATGTTGGGGTGTTGATGTTGACAACCACCTCAGACAATAAAGCCCCTGTGCTGGTCGCAACAGGCAATAGTCCTGCGGCTGTCGCCAAAGCTGTACAGTTTCTGGTGCAGCCCAAAGACGAGCAGATTGCTACAGGTCAACTCATCCTTGTGGATAAGCTCTCCCCTGTGCCGTCCCCCAATCCTCGCGACTGGTCTGGGTATTTACCCCGTACTGACTCGTTTGAACTCGCTAACCTCAATGCCCCTAGTGGCAAACTATTTGAGGATGTAACAGTTCGAGGGGCGGATTCACCACCCATTGAAATCGACTTCAAAGCCTTACCAGACGATCGCTTTGTGTCGGGGAACACCATGAATCTGGTTTACAGCTATGGTCCCCAAATCAACCCCAAAACCTCCCTAGTAGAAGTAAAGCTGGATGGCGTGGCACTGGTTGGTAAGCGCCTCTCTTCGATTAATGGCGGTACGCGAGAGTCCCTAAAAATAGCCCTCCCGGAAAACTTAATCAAACCCACCTCAAAAATTCAGGTCGATTTTCGCCTCGATGCGCGGGAGCGTCGTTCCTGTAGCCGGGTGACCGACCAACAACTCTGGGGTACTTTGCACTCGGATACAAGTTTTGACCTCAAGCGAACCAATACCGTTGATTTGCCAAACCTGAAGCTGTTACAGACAGGTTTTCCCTTTGCCGCGCCCCAGGATTTATCGACGACAGCGATTGTTGTGCCAAAATCGCCCTCGGTGAGTGAGTTGAGGGCTTTACTGGAGTTTGGGGAAAGACTCGGACGGCTCACTAAGGCTCAGTCTGTTCAGTTCGGCGTTTACACCGCCGATGCGTTGCCAGTCAAACTGAAAGAAACCCAGCATCTTGTGGGGATTGGCACGCAAAAGAAATTTCCCTTTCCAGAAGTGTTCACTTCCGGGGGTTTTAACCTGAAGGATGGCTCTACACGTCAGCGCAACCAAAGTGCGGTTCAAACCTCACCCGATAATGACGGTGTAATCAAGCAAATGATTTCGCCTTGGAATAAAGAGCGTGTGCTGCTAGCGCTGACGGGTCAGACGGATAAAGGCTTAGACCAAGTGCAAGATTTGTTCCAGCAAGACCCCTTATTCTTCCAACTCAAGGAAGACACCGTTCTCATTAGTGCCAACACCGCCAATCCGGAAGCCTATGACCCCAATGCCTATACGTTAGAGTTTTTGCAGCGTGAACCGAAGCGTCAAATCGATAAAACCCCTGCGCCACGCCGAATTCTCCGCGTCGTTTCCGGGACTTGGTTCCTCTTGGGACCTGCAATTGTGGCAGCAACGCTCATCCTCTACGGTGTTGTCCAGCTATATCTCAAGCGGGTGGCTGGTCAGGTGAAGTAGCGATCGCTAATTGGGCGACTGGGAACGGGTTTTTCAGGGTAATTCAGTAAGACCCGTTTCGCGAAATCCCCTCGCCTATTTGCGATCGCTACTCTCTATTTCTTACTCTCCATTCCTTAATCCCTTTGTCAAATGACGAGTACATCCTCAAAAGTCAGAGAGAAACAAAGTCGTAGGCGCTTTGAGATTTCAGCCGCGCATCGTGAACAGTTAACGACTTGGCTTGTCGATCGCATTCCGGATACGTTTGACAAGGTTCTTCAGTGGCTCTCGCATACTCAGCTACTGCTGCTGATTGTGTCGCTGTTGATGCTATTAACACCTCTAATCACGGCGCGTCCAGCGATTTGGCAGCAAGGGGTAGTCGCTGCCATGTTGATTGCGGTGGGGCGTTTCGCCTTACAAATGGAGGAGCAAAAGCCCAGTAAAAAAATCAGTGAGTATCTTCACTTGTTTTTGATTTTATTGAGTCTGGTTTCTACAGCCCGTTATCTGTATTACCGCCTCAATTACACACTGAACTTCGATGACTGGCTCAATGGGACGTTCTGTTTCTTGTTGTTGGCGGCAGAACTTTATGCGATTTGCACCTTAGTTCTTGCCTACTTTCAAACAATAAAAATTAAAGACCGTAAACCAGTTGATCTTTCCCTCTATCCCCAAGACCAGTGGTTTAACGTCGATATCTATATTCCGACCTATAACGAAGATGTTGAAATTGTCCGCAAGACGACGTTAGCGGCTTTAGCCATTGACTATCCCGCCGAGAAAAAACGAGTATATGTCCTTGATGATGGTCGAGCGGAAAAGTATAAAGCGCGTCGGGAAGAGTTACGCCAAATGTGCGAAGAACTTGGCGCGACAATGCTGACACGGGACAATAACGACCACGCGAAAGCCGGAAATATCAACACGGCTTTTACGCGCACCAATGGTGATTTGGTGCTGATTCTTGACTGTGACCACATGCCGACCAAAAATTTTCTGATGGATACGGTTGGCTTCTTTTTTAACCAAAAAGTGGCGTTTGTGCAGACGCCTCACTGGTTCTATAACCCAGACCCGTTTGAACGAAATCTCCTCACGGGTGGCAAAATTCCTGTGGGTAATGAACTGTTTTATAAGGTGCTGCAAAAAGGCAATGATTTCTGGAATGCGGCATTTTTTTGTGGTTCAGCGGCGGTGATTCGCAAAGAGTATGCGCTTCAAGTTGGGGGAATTGCCACAGAAACGGTGACAGAAGACTGTCACACGGCGTTCCGACTGCATTCTCTGGGTTATGAGTCGGTCTACTACGACAAGATTATGGTGGCGGGATTAGCACCGGAGAAGTTTTCAGCCTATGTGGGTCAACAAGTCCGTTGGGCACGAGGGATGGCGCAGATTCTGCGACTTGAAAACCCGTTGATTAACCCGAAGTTGAATCTGACGATTCCGCAGCGACTCTGTTACTTCAGTGCGACATCGCACTTTTTCTATGGTTATCCCCGGTTGATGTATGCGATCGCACCGCCTCTATTTCTCTTGTTTGGCATCAACTCGGTGAGAGGGTTGGGTTTAGAAACGTTGTTCTATGCTTTGCCTCACATTATTCTGTCGATGCAGACGAATCACATACCCTACAAGAATGTTCGTTTCTCGTTCTGGAATGAGATTTTTGAGTTTGCGATGTCGTTCCAGGCGGGGATTGTGACGCTGATGGCGCTGGTTAACCCGAAACTCGGCAGCTTTAATGTGACGGATAAAGGGCTTTCTGTTACGAAGCGCAGTTTTGACTTTGATTCGGTGCGGTATCTTGTCATTGTTAGTGCGATCGCAGCGGCTTCTTTATTTGCTGTCCCGTTTTGGCTAGTTATTAGCCCAGAGGATACCCAAGCGGTTTTAATCAATGCGTTCTGGTGTATCTTCAACTTGTTCCTGCTGTTGGCGGCGTGTCTGGTGGCATTCGAGCAACCCCAACTCCGTCGCGCACACCGTCTGCCTCGGAAGTTGACGGTACGGATTCATAGTGGTGGTCAAACGTGGACGGGTCAAACGATTGATGTGAGTGAAAGCGGTACGCAAATTCTTTTGGATGAATGGCCCAATATCCCCGATGAAGTGAAAGTGGAACTGGTGGGAGACTACGGTGCGCGGGCGCTGATGAATGGGAAGGTGATTCGCGCTATAGCCACGAGTAAACTGCAAGCTAGGCTATTTGTTGATTTTGTCGAACCCAGCCGCACTCAGTTAGATGACTTGACCTTGGTACTCTTCTCTGACGTGAAAGAGTGGTATTCCCAAAATAGAACTGAGGTGGATAACCCCATTGAGTCACTTAAGTTTATTGTGACCAGTATTAAACGGGTCTTCCGCGAATTCCGTCCGGCTACGGGTGAGAAGGTACGCAAACAAGTGAATGCCTTTGCTCAACTTTATTGGGAAGGCTGGGAAGGTCACTCCTATACGGCGAGAGTCACAGAACTCGGAACGCAGGATATAAGTGTTGAATTAGAGGGTAACAATATTTTCAACCTGGAGACGATGCTACAAACTCAGCCGCTGATTGGTTTACTACTCTCACAGGAGGCAGATGACCCACAGCCTGCTAGTTTGTTAGCTAAGGTTGAATCGATTGAAGAGTTGGCTCCTGTTCAATCAGAAAAGCGATCGTCCACGCTTGCTACGACAGCCTCCATGCGATTTCGCATGGAGTTAAGTTTCCCGGAGTCATTAAAACGGCAGCAGCACTCCAAAATTCAACGGCTTTTAAAGACGCTTGAGTAATCTCATTTGTGCTGCGGTACTATTTCACCTTGTTGTTGAAGAAAGCTAGTTGAAAAGGGGAAGGGGAAAAGGTTAAAGGGAATGTCCTTTCTTCCTTCCCCTTTACCCTTTAACGAGAACCAACCGCTCCCTCGCAAGGTTTTCCTAAATTGGTATAACTCTCTGTTCAAAATTATTTAAAGAGAAACTCTCCTGTACTTCTGGAAAACTCGGTCTGGAAAATCGATTCCCTCTTTACAAGTTATCTCGGATTGGTAATACTTGTATTACAATATTCAAGGAAGTTCTCCGTTGAATTTAATTTATATTTAATCAGATAATAATAATACTGCTTTCTGAGCAATCAAGGAAAAAAGATAGAGGAAATCAATTTGCTTTTAGTTCAGGGAAGACTTATCATAATTTAACAAATAAGTTATCATGATAGGTGCTAAGCCACTTCTTTTTATATCTGACTTATATCAACAATAAATTAATTATTATTGCGTGAAATTTTAAGGGAGAACATTACACTCTCTTCATCTATTTTTCTCGCCCTTTATGGGCGCTTTACCTGTTTTCCCTGAAAAGCCTGTTAAACTGTTGAATAACAAGTTAAATGACTTGTTCATCTACCCAAGAACTAAAAAATTTTGTTACCAGAGGATGCATTACTGCTCTTGCGTTTCGCCATAAGCTCTCAAAGAGAGCGAGACAAAAGAGCTATCCAGGGGTGACTCTTCAGATACCAGCCTTTTATGACTGCCAGCTTATTTGAAAAGCGCCTTTTGTCCTAAAAGACGTTTCTAGGTCGCTCTCTCACTTGCACAAGACAAAAGCTGCCCAGAGCGTAAGACGCTTCGGCTTACTTCCTCCGGCAAAATCCATTTAAGACGAATAAATTCCGGGATGCGGCTACTCCCTCAAAAGAGTTTTCCTCTTCCATAAAACTCCGCTCTTGAGGGGATTACTAATGGAACAAGATTCAACTATTTGAATCGTTGGTCATTGCTGCAACTCATTCGTTTTTTGGTTCTGCTCTTCAAGACAGAGAAGTCAAGAGTCTTGACACTGCAGACGATACCTGAATTGTGTGAGTGTAACTTGTACAACAAGATTTAACCCTTCTAGTTTCAACGATTGGATGAGACCAAGGTAGATACAAATGAACACCGTTTCTATGGCTAGCTACAGATCTTCCCAAAGGCTAAACCCGCTCTCCTTGTTAGCACAACTATCTAGTCGTCAGGCAAATGGGTGTTTACAAGTATCTAGTGGCTCTGTTTCTTGGTCAATCTATTTAGAACAGGGAAAACTAGTTTATGCTTCAGATTCCGTTGACCCATTCGAGCGGCTTGACCGTCACCTGCGTCGCCTCAGTCGTCAAATCCCGACTCTTGTCAGTGCGGTTCGGGTTCAAGTTCGCCTGATTTTTGAATCCGATTTAGAGAGTCAGTCAAGTCAAACTCCTGATTACCAAGCTATTAGCTGGCTTGTCAATCAACAGTATCTCAACCCGGTTCAAGCCGCCTCTTTAGTCGAAGACTTGGCGGAAGAGGTAATTGTATCACTTCTGTCGGTAAAAGAAGGAAGTTACCAATTAATTAACCAGGACAAAATTGAAGAACTACCTAAGTTTTGTCGTCTTGACCTGCGAACAATTGTTGAACGCTGTCATGAGCAGTTGCGCCGCCAACAATCGAATGCCCCCACGAGTGGAACACCCGCCCCTCGTACTGATGCTTCCGGTCAAGCTGGCACTCAGTCCAAACTTGAATTAATTCAAAAATCGGCTCAAAAAACGAGTACTCCTCCAAGTAATAACGCTAAGGGGACGGCGATCAATCAAGGCAAACCCCTTTCAAAAAGCACGTACACGATTGCTTGCATTGATGATAGCCCAACGGTTTTAAATGCGATTAACTCGTTCTTAGATGACAAAAGTTTCTCTGTGGTCATGATTAATGACCCAGTGAGGGCATTAATGCAAGTTGTCCGGATTAAGCCTGACTTAATTTTGCTTGATGTTGAGATGCCAAACTTGGATGGCTATGAGCTATGTTCTCTTTTACGAAAGCATTCACTTTTCAAGAATACCCCGATCATTATGGTGACGGGAAACACAGGGTTTCTCGACCGAGCCAAAGCCAAACTCGTCAGAGCCTCAGGCTACTTAACGAAGCCGTTTAACCAATCTGAATTACTAAAGATGGTGTTTAAACACTTATCGTAGGAGGTTGAATCAATTGTGCTTTCCTTGCGCTTGGTCAAAAGAACACTCAGAAAATTCGGAGCAAGAGCTTTCTAAAAGATGCCTTATTCAAGACAGAAGCTAGCAATATCTGTTAATTAATCGTGAGGCCAGTTAGTCATGAGTAAAACGTTAATGCGGACAATTTTAATCGTAGAAGATACTCTCTCGGAAATGGAATTAATGAGTCATTACCTGAGAGAAAGTGGTTATACCGTTATCAGTGCCGTTGGTGCACAAGAAGCACTTGATAAGGTTTTGACGCAAAAGCCAGATGTCATCATTACCGATGTCGTTATGCCAGGAATGAGTGGTTTTGAGTTGTGTCGCCGTCTCAAGACTCATCCCGCGACTGAAAATGTCCCCATTGTTATCTGTTCTTCTAAAAACCAGGAGATTGACCGCCTCTGGGGGATGAAACAAGGGGCAGATGCCTACCTCACAAAACCCTTTACCCGCGAACAAATTCTACGTGCGATTCAAGCCGTCGCCGTTTGAACTAATGGATACCTCTGCTCTCGCCCTCCGCACCAATCCAATTCCTAATAAAAAAAATCTAGGAGACTCCTATCTCAAGTTTCAGTTTGGTCAACAAACACCTGCTGTTTTATCAATGAGTCGGGCAACTGAAGTTGTCGTCCTACCCGTAGATCGTCTAACCCCAATGCCGAACATGGCTCCCTTTGTCATGGGATTGATCAATCGGCGATCGCGTGTGCTGTGGTTAGTTGACTTGGCAAGGATGCTGAACTTACCAGGAGTCGAAACCAATGTTCAGCATTACAACGTAGTGATTATTAGTAACGAGTCTATGTCTTTAGGCGTCATTGTACAGTCCGTTGAAGGTATTGTACGCCTCATGCCTGATTCAATCCACTCTCCACTCGGTCATGTGTCATCCGCGCTAGTGCCCTATTTACGCGGATGTATTTTACAAGAGACAGAAATTTTATTAGTTCTCGATGCCGAGGCGATTCTGCGTTACGCGCAGCAATAGCGGCGCACGCTGCTCCACGCGATCGCACTTTTACTCAACGCTTTCGGATAACAGGAGTCATCACCACCGTTTCAGATCAAATGTCAATTTATTATCCCGTAATGGTGCTTATTTTATGGTTAAGCAATTCGATAGAGCCAGCAGTGGCAATAACAAAATTCCAGATAATATCTATCAAAATGGCGTAGTCCGAAACAGCTACACGCACACAGCCTCGACGAAATCCGTGAGCAATGAAGCGACCGAGAGGCCAGTCATTGTTCTTCCCGATTCTCAGACTCCACCGCCGAAGCCAAACCCCTCCCTTCGCACTCAGTTGTTGACGACAATTCTCCCAGCCGTCCTAATCCCCTTGGGACTTGCCGGATTGGTGAGCTATAACATCGCTGCCCAACGTGCCCAACATAACGCCGAGGCGTTATTGCAAAGTAAAGCGCAGCTAGCAAGGGATGTTTCTCGTAACGTGCTAGAAGAGTCGGCGACAATCCCAACGACTGTAGCAACGAATCCTTTAGTCATTGACGCAGCGCGCGCTAGTGGCAAAGCCGCCCAAGCCAGTGGACTCCCACAACGACCGATTGACCAAACCGAACAGGCTTTTTCGACCAACAAGCTCAACAAGCTCAATCAGGCTCTCAATGATTATTTGAAAAGAACAGCAGAAACGGGAAAATTTGCCGAAATATTTTTTACCGACAAACATGGGTTCAACGTCGCTTACAGCACCCCCACATCTGACTTTGTTCAGAACGATGAAGCCTGGTGGCAACGGGGCAAAAAGGGAGATAAGCAGGTCGTTGAGCCTCAACTTGATCAATCCTCAAACACCGTTGGTGTGGATATATCCCAGCCAATCACAGACCCCGCCTCAGGCGAATTCCTCGGTGTGGTTAAAGCCGTACTGCCTGCTACCCGCTTTGATTTTGTGTTGGATGCCTTGGAAGAGACACAAAGGGGCGAATCCGAACAACTACAAATCCTAGCCTTTGGAGATGATAGCAAGGCGATTGTTATCAAGACCCTCACGTCTCAGGGAACCTCTACCACCCAAGCCGTGCTGGGTGGTGAAGTTGTCGCCAAGAAAGCAGCCGATTTAATTAAAAACTCCATCACCACCCAGACTTCGGATGGGGGCACATCCTCTACCTCATTTGTCCACGAGAGGGCCCGTTACGCCCTCGCGACGGTTCCGAATACAAACTGGGTGGTGGTGAGTTCAATTGACACGGCTGAAATTGGTGCAACTGGGAGGGAGGCGGCGCTCATCTCAGGACTGATTTTCCTCGGACTTGCAGGTGTGACGACAGCAATTCTTTGGCTTTTAGCCCGTCGGTTATCAGAGCCTTTAAATCAGTTGGCTGGTGCGGCCGAGCAGGTTGCTGCCGGAAATTTGGATGTAAGCGCCCAACCAAATGGTTCTGCCGAAACCCAGACACTGGCTCAAAGCTTTAATAACCTTGTCGTCCGGGTCAAAGACCTCCTACAGCAACAAGCCGCCCAAAGCGAGAAAATCCAGACCTATGCTGACACGGTCAACGCCGCCACCAGAGGCGACAGCCAATTTCTCTTCGACCAAGCCGTTCAAGATGCCCAAAAGCACCTGAACGTGGATCGAGTAGTAATTTATGGCTTTGAACCCGACTTGAGCGGCAGCATCGTTGCCGAAGCGGTTGACCCCGGTTGGCCACGGGCACTGGCAGACCGTATCAGCGACCCTTGTATTCCAGGAAAACTCCTCGAAGAGTACAAACAAGGGCGAATTGTTCCTACCAGCGATGTCCGGGCAACCAATTATTCCCCAGCGCACTTGCAGTTGTTGAACCGACTACAAGTCAAAGCCAACTTAGTTGTGCCCATCATCGCTGCCGACAACCTCTTGGGCTTAATGGTGGCGCATCAGTGTTCTCGCACTCACGAGTGGCAGGAGTCAGAAATTAATTACCTAACTCAGTTAGCGACTCAAGTCGGAGTGTCTTTAACGGGTGTGAGTTTCGCCGCGCAGAAAGAAGCCGAAGCCAAACGCGCCCAACAACTCAATGAAATTATCTCTCGCGTTCGGGAATCCCTCAACGTCGAAGAAATTTACCATACCGCGATTACAGGCATCCGGGAAACCCTGAAAACTGACCGTGCGGTTGTCTATCTCTTTGACGAGGACTGGCAAGGAACTATCGTCGCTGAATCAGTAGCGAACGGCTGGCCGAAAGCGTTGGGAGCAAACATTGCTGATCCCTGTTTTGCCGAACAATATGTTGAAAAGTACAAGCGCGGTCGGGTCAAAGCAACGGAGAACATTTACGACGCTGGCTTAACCAAGTGTTACCTCGGTCAACTAGAACCCTTCAAAGTCAAGGCGAATTTGGTTGCCCCAATTCTTGCCGAGGGGAGGTTACTAGGTCTATTGGTGACTCACCAGTGTTCCAGCACGCGACCCTGGCAGGAAGCGGACATTAACTTCTTCAAGCAGGTAGCGATTCAACTTGGCTTTGCGCTCGACCAAGCGGCGGCGCTTGAGCAGCGAGAACAAGCCCGGATTGTCGCTGAACTGATTTCAGAAGAGCAACGTCATGAAAAAGAAGCCCTCCAACTCCAGCTTTTGGAACTGCTGAGTGACGTGGAAGGAGCTGCCCGTGGTGACCTGACGGTGCGGGCGGATGTAACGGTCGGGGAAATTGGCACGGTGGCAGACTTCTTCAACGCCGTTATTGAAAGTCTGCGTGGAATTGTTACCCAAGTGAAAACAGCGGCGACTCAGGTTAACACTTCACTAGGAGAAAACGAAGGAGCAATTCGCCAACTTTCCTCCGAAGCGCTCAAGCAAGCCGAGGATACGACCCGTACCCTGGACTCGGTTGAGCAAATGACCCGTTCGATTCAAGAGGTAGCTGAGAACGCTCGGCAAGCGGCGGTCGTGGCTCGCACAGCCTCCTCTACCGCTGAAGTAGGTGGGCAGGCAATGGACCGCTCCGTGCAAAATATTCTCAAGTTGAGGGAAACGGTAGCTGAGACCGCGAAAAAGGTCAAGCGTCTGGGTGAATCGTCCCAGCAGATTTCCAAGGTGGTATCCTTGATTAACCAAATCGCGCTGCAAACAAACTTGTTGGCGATTAACGCCGGGATTGAGGCGGCGCGTGCTGGTGAAGAAGGTCAAGGTTTTGCGGTGGTTGCAGAAGAAGTTGGCGAACTAGCAGCGCGTTCGGCGGCAGCGACCAAAGAAATTGAAAAGATTGTGGAAAACATCCAACAAGAAACATCAGAAGTGGTCGAGGCGATGGAACTCGGTACAACACAGGTGGTGGAAGGAACCCATCTGGTGGAGGATGCCAAGCAGAGTCTGAGTCAGATTTTGGATGTGTCTCGCCAAATCGACGTTTTGGTGCAGTCAATTTCGAGTGCGACGGTGTCTCAGGTCGAAACCTCTCAAGCCGTAACGGAGTTGATGAAGGAGATTGCGCTCGTCTCTGAACGCACGAGCCATTCTACCCGACAAATTTCTGGCTCTCTGCAAGAGACGGTCGGGATTGCGGCTCAATTACAAGCCTCTGTGGGTACGTTCAAAGTTGGTGATTAGTTAGTGGTCAGTTGTCTGTTCTCTATGGTTTTTCCACTGACCACTGACGACAGACGACAGACGACCTTATCAGAGACGTGATTAATCGCGTCTCTACCCAGTGACGGCAGACTATTTAACAATTCCTTTGAACTACCATGTCACAAGACAAGGAACGTGAAATTCAGCTCCTGTTTCTTGAAGAAGCGCAGGAGTACCTGGACACAATAGAATCAGTACTCCTCGGCTTGGAATCGAGCCACATTGATGGCCACCAAATGGATGCTGTCTTGCGAGCGGCGCATTCGGTCAAAGGGGGGGCAGGGATGATGGGGTTTGTGACGTTGAGTCAACTGGCTCACCGTATGGAAGATTCCTTCAAAGTCCTCAAGCAACAGAGAAACTCTATTTCTATTGATGCAGAACTCGAAAGCTTGCTGCTTTCAGGAATGGATCGGTTGCGCCAGGTGCTGACTCTGAACCGCCAAGGGGCTGATGTTGATGAACAGTGGCTGGCTACGGTTGGGAACCCGGTTTTTGACAAGCTGCACGAACGCCTCGGTGACCCCGTTGCCGACGATGCCAGCACGATGTTGGGGTCAGATGACGGCACCAATGTCGCGGCGTTGCTGTTTGAAACGGAAGTTGAGGGATGCCTAAATCGCCTAGAGTCGGTTATCGCCGACCCGCAAGCGCCTTGCTTAGAGGAAGAACTCTCGATTATGGCGCAAGAGCTGGGGGGATTGGGCGAAATGCTCCAGCTAGAGGCGTTTACACAACTGTGTGAATCGATTCTCTCTCATCTGGAGGCGGCCCCAGATCAGGTCAGAGAAATCGCTCAAGTTTCGCTCTCCGCTTGGAGGCGATCGCAAGCGTTGGTACTAGTCGGTCAAGTGGGTAGCTTGCCGACGGCGCTTGACATCAAGTTAGAAGCGCCTCCCTTGGCTCACCCTCACTCCACCCTCCCCATGGAAACAGAGGTGGTGGAAGAACCGGCGTTCGACGACGTATTTGCCGTTGACTTCGACATCTTTAGCCCCGCCGCCCAAGTCCAGCACCCCTCACTCATCGAAGAGGAGTTGTTTGACGAACCAGTGGTTTGGCAAGAGGCAACTGCTCAGGTTTCTCCCGATGTCCAAATCGATTTCTCCACCCCTACCGAGGTGGTAGAAGAACCGGCGTTCGACGACGTATTTGCCGTTGACTTCGACATCTTTAGCCCCGCCGCCCAAGTCCAGCACTATAAAGCAACCGATAGCGTTACCCCAATCGCTCCGATTGAGCTGTCAACAGAAGAGAGTTCGACGGATGAGGTGTTTGACGAACAAGCAACGGCTGCCCAAACGAGTGCCTCTCTTTCACGAGAAGTCCAAGCGGATAAGCGTGAAGTCTCCTTAGACGACTTCAACTGGCAATCGAGTCAACCCAACTCTGGGAAGAGAGCGCAACCCAAAGAAACTCAGGAAAACACGGTTCGTATTCCCGTCCGGCAACTCGATCGACTCAACGATCTATTTGGGGAACTCACCATCGAACGTAACGGACTCAGCTTGCACCTGGCACGGTTACGGAATTTGATGGAAAACCTCGAGCGGCGCGTTAGCAACCTGGAGCAGTCGAATAGTCGCATCCGAACGGCTTACGATACCGTTACGACTCATAGCGCTATCCCCACTGTCCGTCAGCCGTCGCTGGTGACGACAAGCGCCCCGTTGAGCGGAGGGGGGTCACCACCCAAGGTTCGCTTCTTCAGTTACTTTGATGCCTTCGATGCTGGTGACAGCACGGCTGGTCGTCCTGGACTTGGCGAGAGTGCGCTGCATCTTAACAGCGGCTTTGATGCCTTAGAAATGGATCGGTACAACGATCTACATCTGCTGTCGATGGAAGTGATGGAAACCATCGTCCAGGTTCAAGAAGTCACGAGTGATATTGGACTGAGTCTTGAGGAAACCGATCAAACGGCGCGGGAGTTAAACCAAACCGCCAAACAGCTACAAACCAACCTCACACGGCTACGGATGCGCCCCTTGTCTGAGTTAGTGGGGCGATTTTCCAGAGCCTTGCGAGATCTTTCGTTGGAGTACGGAAAACAAGCCGAACTCAAAGTTTTAGGGAAGGGGACTCTGATTGATCGCAGCATCTTGGAGGCGCTTAGTGACCCCTTGATGCATCTGGTGCGTAATGCCTTCGACCACGGGATTGAAGACCCATTCACTCGCTCATCTCAAGGAAAACCCGCTCAAGGGGTAATTGAAATTAAAGCAGCGCACCGGGGTAACCAAACGATTATTACGGTCAGTGATGATGGGAATGGTATCAACCTCAACAAAATCCGGGCGAGAGCGGAAGCGATGGGCTTGGATGCGGGGTTACTCGCTGCTGCAAGTGAGGATGAATTGCTCTCACTGATTTTTGAACCCGGTTTTAGCACCGCCGACCAAGTTACTGCCCTTTCGGGTCGAGGCGTGGGGATGGATGTGGTTCGCAACAACCTTAAATCTATCCGTGGCGACATCCGAGTTGATACTCAGCCTGGGCGAGGAACAACCTTTACGCTGACGGTGCCATACACGCTTTCCGTGGCGAGAGTCTTGCTTGTGGAAAGTAATGGAATGCTGCTTGCCTTTCCCACGGATGCGATCGAGGAGATGCTCTTACTAAATCCCGACCAGGTGTTGACCACTCCTGGGAACGAAGTTCTCAACTGGGAAGGGGAGATGGTTCCTTTGACAAGGCTTAGCTCGTGGCTAACATTTTACTGCCCACGCAAAGGTGTTGCAACACCAGAAGGCGTGCCCACGATTAGTGTGCCAACGGTGCTAATGGTGAGTCAAGGAGACTGCTTGCACGCGCTCGTCTGCGAACGCTGTTGGGGTGAACGGGAGGTGGCTATCCGCAAAGTTGAAGGCACACTGACAATGCCTCCTGGCTTCGCCAGTTGTACAATTCTTGGCGATGGTAAAGTTGTTCCACTTGTTGATGCCAATGCGCTGCTGCGCTGGGTTGCTCAAGAGGCTGCGTCCACGAGTACGCTCGTGATTGACGAGTCAGCTCGTGTGTCGTCGTCGCCAAATCCTTTGGCGCTCAAGGAGTCACGAGATGGAGCAGATAACCCACCCGCAACTCCTCTACCGCACTCGCAAAAAGACAGCATTCTCGTTGTTGATGACTCGATTAATGTCCGCCGATTTTTAGCCTTGGCTTTAGAAAAAGCCGGGTATTTGGTGGAACAGGCTAAAGATGGTCAAGATGCGGTTGAAAAACTGCTCGGTGGATTGCAGGTTTCAGCCGTTATTTGTGACATTGAGATGCCTCGTCTCGATGGTTATGGCTTTTTGGCTCGAATCAAATCCGACCCGGTCTTGCAACAATTACCAATTGCGATGCTAACGAGTCGCAGTGGGGAAAAGCATCGCCAACTAGCAATGACTTTGGGGGCTGCCGCCTATTTTTCTAAGCCTTACAATGAGCGGGAGTTATTACGAACGATGAAGCAACTCATTACGTCCAGAGTGAGCTATTCCCCACGCCCGACATAATGGCGACCGAGAGAGGGCTTCGCTTCGTATTGCACTCCTCTCGCTACGAATGCTGAATGCTTTTTCTTGGTCATTGGTCATTAGTCATTGGCTGACGGGGCTTTAAACCCGTGATGTTTCGGTAAAATTATGGCTGTTTTTTCTCCACTTACCTCCCGACGAGCTAGCAATCGCAAAGCCGAAGCTACCCAACAACTAATTGTTTTTCGCCTTCATAATGAAGGGTTTGCCCTGCCAATTCGTTGCGTACATAAAGTTATTCCTATGGGTAATATTTATGGAGGTCGAGAGGGCGCTTTCTCTGTGGGACTGACACTGTATCAAGATCAAGAATTACTCGTTATTGACGGTTATCATCGAATTTTTCGGAGCGCACCAAGCTCGTATTCGCCCGCAACGGACCAAGCGCTTCCTCATAAAGGGCAAGAAGAACAGCCCGACATGACGAGCGCAGGCTTCCTGCTGATTGTCCAAAGCCCTCAAGGGAAACTGGTAGGGTTACCGATTGATTCACCACCTTCGTTGCAACGTGTACCGGAGTCGGCATTTACTCCCTTAACGTCAACCTATATGGCAGAGGGGAATATTCGATGTGTCAGTGCGCTGATTCTTCAAAATAATGATGAACCGCCTCTATTTTTGCTCAACCCAGAAAAGCTTGTTGAGCCCCAACAGGCTTTACCTGGAACCACATTCGCCCAAGAGAGGGGGTAGAGTTCGTGGTAAGTTGTTTGCGGAAAGATTGATTATCGCAAACGTTTATGAGTGCGATCGCACCAGTCCCCGACTCCGCTACCCAACTCGATTTCCCACCTCCATCGGGTTCATCACTCGTAGAGAGACTGCTTGCAGATAAACGCAGCGCTCATACTCAAAAAGCCTATGCCAAAGATCTGAAAGATTTCTTTCGGACGACAACGGGCTGTGAACCGACTCCCGAGATGGTTGCCGCTTTCCTAAGTCTGGAAAGACTTGAGGCGAAAAGCGTTGTTTTGGACTATAAAGCCAAAATGATTGAGCGGGGTTTGTCTGAGGCGACTGTAAACAGACGATTAGCCGCTATCCGGGCACTGGTTAACTATGCTTATGAAGCCGGACACTGTGATTGGACACTCTCAATTCGTAACGAGAAGGTTAAGCCCTACAGAGACACTACAGGAATTAGCCGCGAGGCATATCGTCAAGTTCTAGCGGTTCTAGACAGAGAAACCTTGAAGGGGAAAAGAGATTTTGCCCTCTTGCGACTTTTGTGGGACAACGCCTTACGTCGAGGTGAAGTATCCAATGCCAATATAAAGCATTTTGACCCGGAAGCCAGAACACTTAAAATCTACGGTAAGGGGAAAGGAACGCAAGCGGAAAGTATTGACTTGAGCCGACCGACGACAGCCGCTTTACTAGAATGGCTAGAGACTCGTGGGGAAGCCTCAGAAGAAGCCCCGCTATTTATTGCCTTAGACTCTGTTAACTTTGGGCATCGTTTAACGGGTTCAGCGATCGCCTGGATAGTCAAACAGACTTGCCTAAAGGCGGGGATAACTAAACCCATGAGTCCACACAGAATTAGACACTCTAGCATTACCGCCGCACTAGATGCAACGAATGGGAATGTTCGCAAGGTGCAAAAACTGAGTCGTCATGCCCAGTTAGATACGTTAATGATTTACGACGACAATCGGCAAAAGTGGCAGTTGGAAATAACAGACTTGCTAGCAGAAATGCTTTGACGAAGAAGTAGGGGAGAACTCAGGAGTTCATCTCGTTTTTCTGAGCTAAAGCCCTTGCTTCAAAAAAACACTAACTACTAACTACTAACTACTAATTGTGGCGTGGCGTTTCTGAATGTACCGTGCAGGGGAGAACTTCCACGCAACCGCTTCTGTAAGAGAAAAAGTTGAGTCTCTTTTAGCGATCGCTTACTTCTTTAATCTTGCAGTTTTCCAAAATCAAGGGCTAACGTGGTGAAAGGCAATCTGCAAGATTGACTGGCTACCAAGCACCTTTCATTTATTCTCTCGCACGAGCAACCCGTGAGCCTATTTATTGATATTGTCCTGTTTATAATCGCGCTCCTCCTACTCATTCCCATCTCGGTTTTTTTTATTGAAAGCTGTGCCGCCTTCTTGCCAGGGCGACGCGAGACTAAGGCGGCAGGGGAACCCCGACCTAGGGTTGCTGTTTTGGTTCCAGCTCACAATGAAGCCTCAGGGATTGGGGCAACCCTGGAGACCTTACTACCACAGGTGACAAGCCAAGATCGGCTTATTGTTATTGCCGATAATTGCAGTGATGAAACAGCAGCAATCGCTCGTACCGCTGGCGCAACCGTAATCGAACGAATTAATCATGAACAAAAGGGAAAAGGGTACGCCTTAGACTATGGCTTGCGGTTCATTGAAGCCGACCCACCCGATGTCGTTGTGATGGCGGATGCCGACTGTATTGTTCATGAAGGCGTAATTGATCAGGTTGCCCGACTCGCAAAGAAGACGGCGCGACCTGTCCAGACAACCTACCTGATGGAACAACCCGCTAACCCAGGACCAAAGGATGCGGTTTCAGCGCTGGCGTTCATGGTCAAGAACTTAGTTCGTCCCAGTGGATTAGAGCGATTGGGGCTGCCCTGCTTGTTATACGGAACAGCAATGGCTTTCCCTTGGCCCGTGATTGCATCCGCCCCGCTAGCGAGTGGCAATATTGTCGAAGACATGCAATTAGCGATCGATCTGGCGCTGGCTGGACATGCACCCGTATTTTGTTCAGAGGCGAAGGTGATTGGGCGTCTTCCGCAACAGAAGCAAGCAGCAGAAGGGCAACGAGTGCGATGGGAGCATGGTCATTTGCAGACACTGCTGACACAAGTCCCTCAACTACTCAAAGAGTCAATTCATCAAAGACGTTTTGATTTGTTTGCGATCGCCTTAGACTTAAGCATCCCCCCAATTTCACTGCTAGTCCTGATGTGGGTAGCGTTCATGGTAAGTGCAATACTCGCCGGAGTCTTGGGAGCTTCATGGCTTCCCGCGATTGTTCTCGCAATCGAGGGACTTCTGCTGTTCACGGCAATTGTTGGGGCTTGGCTTAAGTTTGCTAGAGCCGACTTACCGCTAATGGCGCTTTTGGGTGTCCCCGCCTATATTCTTTGGAAAGTTCCCCTCTATTTCGCGTTTTTGGTGCGCCCTCAGACCAAGTGGATTAGAACAGAACGCGACCCAGTCGAGGCTCCAGAATCTTAACGAGCCTTGCGTAGAACAGCTAGCCAAAAAAGGGGGAGTTCTATCAAGTCCGGTTGTACAATCACAAAGCAAAAGTCAGGGTACAATTGCTCTTTTCTGATCGCCTTTTAGGACAGGTTAGCTCTCTAGCGATCACACTCAACTCTTTTGCCGGGATAGAGAGTAGCGAAGTCAAAGCGATTTGACGGTGAACAAAAAGCCCCTCAGAAAATCGTGATTCTGAGGAGAACTTGAGTTAGTTAGCCTAGAAGACCAGCTCAAGCTTAGACATAGGTGGTAGTGAAGTGGTCAAAGCCCAAGGTGTAGTTGGTATCACCACTGTATTGATAGACTTGGACGAAGTAATTACCAGAATAGTCTGTGCTGATCAACTCAGAGGTGGTGCCACCAAAGGTTGAACTCTGCTGTACCTCATAAGTCGAGTCATACGCGGCGGATTGTTGGTGATGCCCATGTGGAAGAGGGTAGCTTGGAGCTAGCGCTTCCGCGCTAGCTCATACAGGTCAGCTATCAAATATCAGCACTCAAGGGAGATGAGGAATGTGATCGCCCACATCCGGCAGTTGCCAGCGGTCAACAGATGCAAGCCTACTTACTCTAGATTGAGCCAGAATCTGATTGTTACTCTGTCAAAACAATTAGTAATTATGTATTTATTTACATAAATTAATACTTAGAATTTTGCATAAAACTATCTTTTTGACCTGATTTATAGGTAGAAGGCAACGAAACCAGGTTCTACACCTGAAGAAACAAAAAATATGACTACTTATAACTACTCTGTTGGCGATTTAACAGACATTCCCTACAGCAACAGCACTTATCTAGATGATTTTTACACTGATGATGTCTACACCTTCAACATTGATGGAACCAGTAGCATCAATCTGAACCTCCATAACATTACCGCTGGTGATGATGCCGATCTTTATCTGTATCAAGACACTAACGGGAATGGCGTGTTTGATACTGGTATTGACCAACAGGTTCAAAGTTCTACTTCCGGCAGCAACAGCGATGACTCAATTAACTACTTAGGGGAGGCAGGGACTTATTTTGCCCAAGTTCATCGTTACAGTTCTGGTAGTTTAGACTACGAACTTGACATATCTGCCACCACAGACGCTCCGTTGGATACACAGACACAACCCCCAAATCTTCTGCCTACTGAGGTTGATGGCGGTACCTTATTTCATGGGGACGCGCTGACGTACTACGGCTGGGTAGGTGATACGGATACGGCTGATGTCTATCAATTCACTCTGGATTCTTACAGCAACGTTGATATTACCCTCACTGGTTTGAGCAATGATGCGGACATCCGCTTAATTCAGGACTCCAACAACAATGACATTGTTGATGCTGGTGAATCGCAATCGCTCTTTGCTTCAAACAGTGGTGGTATCACAGATGAAAATATTTCTTTTAGCCTGCATGGTGGCAATACATTTTACGTCCAGGTCTATCAATATAGTGGTGATACGTCCTATGAGTTGCAGGTAGCGGCTTCTTCTTGGATTTAAGGAGCTGCTCAAACTCGGAGTAACGACAACTAGAAGGCATCAAGGTCATTGAACTATTTTGCAGCACTGGGGCGGGAACATGAGCGAGTTTAGTTGCTCATTAGTAAGGTGACAGCATAGGCAGCGATTCCCTCTTCTCACCCCACTAGTCCTAACTTTTCATTTGTGGTTACTTTGATGCCGATTTGGTCTGGTTTTAACTCTAAAGTTGTGCTAAGGCGTTTTGGCAGATTCTCCTAACTAGCGGTGTCTACTGGTGCAACACTCTTACTCTTGTATTCAACCAAGACGTTACGTCGCTTCAGCAAGCGGTTGAGGTGAAACTTGAGTTGTCCCTGTACTTGGGGAAATTTGCCCAGCATACAAGATAGGGCGTAAAGTGCGGTGTCCTTTGACTCAAAACCTCGCGGCTGCATGTAACGATAGATGCGATAGCTCAGCAGTGGGAAGCCAAGCAACAGCAAAAGACTCAAACCTCTTGTTGGCAAGGCAAGCGCTATTGCCAAGAACGGGATAAACAACCCCCACAACCAAATACTGCGGCTTTCCTTAACCCAATGGCGTTCCGGTTCACGTCCATGTAACCAGGCTCCCTCCGCGTAGGCATGACCAGCGCGGAGAGAACGTTTCCACCACTGACCAAACCGTGTCATTTGCGCGTCATGCAAGGTCATCTCCGCATCAAGGCGGAAAATCTTCCAACTTTTTTGGCGCAGCCGCACACACAGTTCGGGTTCCTCTCCAGCAATCAGCGTGGGATTAAATCCCCCGACTTGCTGGAAGGCTTCGACGCGCATCATAGAGTCCCCACCACACGCCGTCGCCTCACCAACGGGGGTATCCCACTCAATGTCACACAAGCGGTTGTAAATAGACTGTTCGGGAAATCGTTCGCGCCGCCGACCACACACTACAGCTACGTTGGACTGGGATTCGAGTTCATGTAACGCACGCTCTAGCCATCCCTCTACCACCTCGCAGTCGCCATCAACAAATTGAACAAATTCAATCTGGGGATTGGCTTGCAGCAGACGGTGGAATCCAGCATTTCGACCACGAGCGGCAGTAAACGGTGTCGATAGGTCTAGTTCTACCACATCTACGCCAAGCTCACGCGCTAACTCAATACTGCCATCAGTCGAGCCAGAATCGACATAGACAACATGTGCTACCTTTCCAAGCACTGAAAGCAAACACTGGTGTAGGCGTTTGCCTTCATTTCGTCCAATAGCAACCAATCCAACTTGTTTCAAAGACATAGATAGCTAATATGTACGAGATATTTTAGGTGGCTTGTGTGGCAACGTTTTTCTACCTGGGAAACTTTAGCAGTTTTTCGTGTTTAGCTAGTTAATCCTCCTTCAGCTTTCCGCTTCAATTGTACAATTTCATCCTCAAGATGAGCGGGAATCGGTAAATCCACCGTCTGAAACATATCCCTTATCCGATAGCGCCAATCATGTCTCAAAAGACATTCGCGATAATTCCTTTGAGAATTTGCTAGAAGCATCTCGTTATCATCTAACAACGCTTCAAAAAAGGGAATCCATTCTACTGGATTGTCTGGTATTTCGATTGTGCTGTTTTCCCAGTTGATTAAATCAGCCACATTCTTCCCAAAGGGTTTTCTTCCGACAATCGTACAACCAGCAGCAAATCCCTCAAGCCAACGAGTTAGAAGAGGAGAATACCCTTTAAAACGTTCCTCTTTGCTGGCTTCAAAGCACAAGCTTATTTTGGATTTCCCTAATAATTTTGCCAATAATGTTTTATGTTCTTTGTAACTATTTACTTGCGGTCTAGAGAAAGTAGAATGAAAATAAATTCGCTCACTCTCTGTTTGATTAAAATGTTCTTGTAATGAGATATGTAAGTCCGGATTACCTCTTCCATAGCTGATGACATCGATACAGCGATGGGGATGGTTTGAACCATAGTCTAGCGCATTTACGGCATGAGGTAAGAAGCCCGCATTGACAGAAAAAAGTTCTCTAACTTGGTCAGCAATCTCAGCGACAGGGAAGAATAAGTAATCAAACTGTGGAACAAGCTTTCTGACAAGATAACGCGGTTCATAGATATCAAATAAATACGCCAAGCGCAGGTCAAACTTTTTGACAAGAGAACCCAGAGAAGGCATCATCTGTAAGGAACCGTAATTTATTCCTACCACTAAAAGAATATTAGGTCCTTCACCTAAAATGGGTAAATCTTTTGTCTTAAACCACGAGTTAAATATTCGATGCCTGTAACGCTTTAAAAATCGGATTTTATCATTGGATTCTGGGTAGATAAACGTAGCGTTGCAGGTGTTTGCTATAACCTGCTCAAGATCGTAAGTAGCTGACCACCCGACATGATTTTTGACAAACTGAAGTTCCGACAAGACAAAGAGATTCATAATTATCAGGAGATGGGGAAATATAGAAATTCAGCCTACCAAGTTGCGGCAAGTGTAGTACTTTCTCTTTCGCCCCATCTCCCCAACGTACAGGTCTACTATCTTTGAATGCCACTCGGTATCATTACCCGATCGCATTCTGTATTGATTGTGCAATTTTAGCCGCTTACAGCCTATGGGAAGAAAACCTTATTACCACAGTGCTGTTGGTTTATACTACCGGCTTAATTGTCTGCATTCCTTAACGATTAGCCATTAGCCAAAACCGATATTAGATTAGGGACTCGCATCAAAATAATATCCCACCTAAATGGGTTTTATCTATGGATATTTTCTTTAGCGATTGGTAGGTTATTTAAGTGCGAGTCCCATTACTAGTCGTAAGACAATCCGTTATAAGAACATTTTGGATTATTGAACAGAGGAAACGTTTACGAAGAAAAGCTCTCTTGTTCTATAGCAGTTAGCCCTCAGCTATCAGCCATCAGCTTTTTTGTTTTCCTGACAAGTAGCGCTTGTGAAAGCAGCCTTGAACTGTACCTCATTTAACTGAGAAACGTTATATCGTCTCGTCTAGTCTTACGGGAGGCTCTCAGGCTCTAGGCATACACTTGCCGATAGTAGGCTTGATACTCCTCGGAGAGCAAAGGCTGCCACCAATCTTGGTGCGTCAGGTACCACTCAATCGTGCGCCGGAGTCCGCCTTCTACCGTCTCAGCAGGAGTCCAACCCAGTTCAGTTTTAATCTTGGTCGCGTCGATCGCATAGCGACGGTCGTGACCAGGACGGTCTTTGACATAGGTAATCAGCTTTTGTGCTGGACGGACTGGGAGGTGAGGCGCTAACTCATTCATCAGTTCGCACAACATATTAACGAGGTCAATATTCTTGACTTCGTTATTCCCACCAACGTTATAAGTTTCGCCCGGTTGACCTCGGTGGATGACGACATCTAGCGCACTGCAATGGTCTCCGACATACAGCCAATCCCGAATATTCTGTCCATCCCCGTAGACAGGCAGCGATTTGCCGAGCAGGATGTTGATACACATTAAAGGAATCAACTTCTCCGGGAAATGGTAGGGACCATAGTTATTCGAGCAATTGGTGATTATGGTCGGGACACCATAGGTATGATAGTAGGCGCGAGCGAGATGGTCGCTGCCTGCTTTCGACGCGGAGTAGGGGCTATTGGGAGCGTAAGGCGTGGTTTCTGTAAACGGATGGTCATCCGAACCAAGGCTGCCATAGACTTCATCCGTTGAAACATGGAGGAAGCGGTCAGTTTCTTTTCGTCCTCGACTTTCCCAGTGATGCCGAAAGCTTTCTAACAAGGTAAACGTGCCGACGACATTCGTGCGAATAAACGCATCTGGACCTAAGATTGAGCGGTCAACGTGGGATTCAGCAGCAAAGTGAGCGACGGTGTTGATAGATTCTTCGCGGAGTAGGGATTCGACTAAAGGGCGATCGCAAATGTCTCCCTGGACAAACCGAAAATTCGCAGTTCCTTCTAAATCAGCCAGAGTCGAGCGGTTTCCAGCATAAGTTAGAGCATCAAGCACAACCACTCGATCTTCTGGGTAGTGCTGACACCAGTGATGGACAAAGTTCGAGCCAATAAATCCTGCCCCGCCCGTAATCAAAATTCGGCGAGGTTCTCTAGATAAAGACTGTTCTTGTTCAGAATAGGTCATCGTTTTAATCAATTAGGCAAGCTCAATTTGACAGTCGTCACCAATGAGGAAACGCAAAGCTTTAGGGCGTTGTGGGGCAACCTTCAGATGGGCGCGTTGTCCAATCACACTATCCACAATCCGCTGATGAATGCCCACGACTTGGGCACCCTGTAAAAGCACACTATGCTCCAAGTCCGCGTCAATCAGCGTTGCGGAGTCAGCAATACTACTGTAAGGACCAATAAAGCAGTTTTCTAGGTGGCAATTGCTGCCAATCGTCACGGGACCACGAATCGTGCAATTAACGATTTTAGAACCACGACCAATCTGCACTCGCCCAATCACCTGACTCTTTTCGTCAACATCGCCTTCAACAGAAGAAGTTAGACAGGTGTCGAGAATGATGCGATTGGCTTCGAGCAGATCATCTTTTTTCCCAGTATCCAGCCACCAACCTTCGAGTTGACGCGCTTCTACTTTTTTGGAAGCGTCAATCAAAAATTGAATCGCATCAGTAATTTCGAGTTCTCCCCTGGCAGAGGGTTGAATCTGAGCGATCGCATCGTGGATAATGCGGTCGAAAAAGTAAATGCCAACCAGGGCAAGATTCGAGGGAGGAACCTTGGGCTTTTCCACCAGTTGCAACACTCGCCCATCCTCATCAACCTTGGCGACACCAAAAGCACTGGGATTGGCAACGGACTTGAGGATTGTTAAAGCATCCAGTTTTTGGGCTTTAAAGTGATCCAAAAATAGGCTCAAGTCGCTTTGAATCAGGTTATCCCCTAGATACATCACAAAGGGAGAGTCCCCCAAGAAAGGCTGAGCGATTTTAACGGCGTGAGCAAGTCCCGCAGGCTGGTCTTGACGAATATAAGTAATATTCGCTCCAAAGCGATCGCCATTTCCTGTCTTCGCTTTTACCTCGTCCCCGGTTTCTGGGCTGATGATAATCCCAATCTCCGTAATTCCCGCCGCAACAATGGATTCAATCCCATACCATAAAATAGGTTTATTTGCAACAGGAACCAGTTGCTTTGCCCCCGTATAAGTCAGAGGGCGTAAACGTGTCCCTTTACCGCCGGAGAGAATAATTGCTTTCATTTGCTTTGGTGAGTATAGGAGTAAAATTCGTCAAGCATGAGCCTGAGTGCTTGTCGCCAATGGGGGGGATAGTCTCCCACAAGAGCTTGGAGCTTCGTGCCAGAGAGGACAGAATAAGCTGGACGTTTGGCTGGCGTTGGATAGTCCGACGTGGTGATTGGCACAATCCGCTGCACCTTTAACGGGAAGCCAAGTTGTTTCGCCTCCTCAAAAATGGCAACAGCAAAGTCGTACCAGCTCGCAACGCCACTATTGGTAAAGTGATAGATACCTGTAAGCGTCGAGTCGTGGTTGATTGGCGCGGTTACCTCCCCAGTAGCCTTCGCCTCTTTCCCCGGTTCTTGGCTCAAGTGTTGCCCTAGAGTCGTAATTGCCCGTGCAATATCACCCGCCCAAGTAGGAGTCCCTACCTGATCGGCAACAACACGAACCTCGTCACGCTCCGCAAAGAGCCTTAGCATCGTTTTGACGAAGTTACTTTGACCATAAGAGCCATAAACCCAAGCGGTTCTAAGGATAATATAGCGATCGCTTTGCTGCTGAATTCCCTCTTCTCCTTCGAGCTTCGATTGACCGTAGGCACCAAGAGGATTAGTTGCATCTTGCTCAGTGTAAGGGGTATTTTTTTGACCATCAAACACGTAATCCGTAGAAACGTGAATTAGGTCAGCCCCAAGCGCTTGAGCTGACTCGGCGATAACCGTCGGTGCGATCGCATTAATTAAATTTGCCTGTTCCTTCTCGGTTTCGGCTTTGTCAACTGCCGTATAAGCCGCCGCATTGACAATTAAGTTGGGCTTCGCTTCCCGGATAACCTCGCGAATGCTGCTTGCATCGGCTAAATCCATCGTCTTACGCCCCACCTCAATTACTTCTCCCAAGGGAGGAAGGGTACGTTGCAGTTCTTGACCAAGTTGTCCCGTCGCGCCTACTAGTAAGATTCGACTCATGAGAACACCTCAGCCGTTTTGAATGGCTGTCCCGAAGAGTCTTTCTTCGATAACACAGGTTCTGCCTCACCGGGCCATGCGATCGCTAAATCCGGGTCATTCCAAAGCACACACCGCTCATGCTGGGGCGCATAGTAATCCGTCGTTTTGTACAAGAATTCCGCCGCCTCCGAGAGGACTAAAAAGCCGTGAGCAAACCCTGGAGGTACCCAGAACAATCGCTTATTTTCCGCGCTGAGTAAGCAGCTAACCCATTGACCAAACGTCGGAGAGCTTTTTCTTAAGTCCACAGCGACATCAAATACCGTCCCGACAACGACACGCACCAATTTTCCCTGAGGCTGCTGAATCTGATAGTGCAAGCCGCGCAGGACATTTTGGGAAGAACGGGAATGGTTATCTTGGACGAAATGGCTAGTGACTCCGGTCTTCTCGGCAAAGGCTTTCTCGTTAAAACTTTCAAAGAAAAAACCGCGATCGTCTTCAAAGACTCTGGGTTCAATAATCAAAACCTCAGGAATATCCGTGGGCACGATGTTCATCCTAGTCTCCTCGTGACAGACAACACATAACCGCTCTTGAGCATTGTATAAAGATTGTTGTCAAATTCTTTTCCGAAACAGCGCTCTTCGTTCAGATAAAAAACTTGATGAGGACGCACAGCACATTGGCTTTGCCCAATAATGCCCTGACAATTTCCCACTACCATAACGAGCTTTCCGACTCCAGGGGTCATAGGCGATACGAGAAATTTGTCGTCTCGTTGAGAGTAGCACCTTCGCCGCGACTCCAAAAGCGATAACCAAACGCTGTACGGACAGCGCGAAGCGTGGTTACTCCTGGAGGTCTCTAGTCCCATGGCTGAAGGCAACTTGGTTTCAGGCGTCTGCTCCAATGCTCTCGAAAGAAAGCTCTACCCTTTTGGCGGCTCCAGTTGTACGTCACATTGATAACAGAAAAGTTACATAGAACGCCAGCGCTTTCACAGAAACTTTATGAGTCGTGATGCGTAAAGATTTTGCTGTGAAATTAGCAAGATGCGTAGTTCAGTCTAACGACTTGATAGCCTACGAAGATTTGAGGATTAAGAATACGGTGAAGAATCACTATTTGGCGAAATCCATAAGCTAAGCTGTTTCTCGAAACCAGGGTTCAGACAACTCATGAGTACAAAAATCGTTTCAGTCATAATTCCTTGCTATAACGGAGTACAGTTTTTGCCAGAAGCGATCGAGAGTGCCTTAGCGCAGACCTATCCACCGTTTGAAATTATTGTGGTGGATGATGGTTCAACTGATAATACAGGGGAGGTAGCGGCTCGTTACCCAGGTGTCCGATACATCCGTCAGGAGAATCAAGGCGCGTCTATCGCACGCAATACTGGGATTCGTAAAAGTCAGGGGGATTACCTGGTTTTTCTCGACCACGATGACCGCCTTTTGCCCAAAGCGATTGAAGTCGGAGTGAACAGCCTGAATGAGCATCCGGATTGTGGCTTTGTTTTTGGGTTTTCTAGAAGCATTAAAGCCGACGGTTCACTCCTGAGTGAGGCACCCGAAGAGCGGATTGAAACGGCTAATTATCAGTTAATCCTGTCTGGGAGGTCTCTTTCTCCACCTGCCACTGTGATGTTTCGACGTGCTGTTTTTGAATCAGTCGGTGAGTTTGATCGCTCTTTTGACCCAGCGGAGGACTATGAATTCTACCTACGAGTGGCTAGAGCCTTTCCAATTTATTGCCACAATCAGGTGATTGTTGAATATCGCCGACACGATAACAACTTATCGTCCAATATTCCCAGAATTGTAGAAACCACCTTAAAGGTGATTGATGCTCAGTGGGAATTTATTAAGGGAAATAGGGACTACGAAGCCGCCTACAGAACTGGAAAAAAACACTGGCCGAATCTCTTTGGACCTTATCTCCCCTATGGGATGGGCGCTCATATCAAAGCAGGGCGATTCCTTGCTGCGGCACGGGTGATGTTTTTACTGCTACGGCACTATCCCCAAGGCTTGGTGAACTATGCTCTTGAGCTGTTGTCAAAGCTGACTAAACGTTTCGCGTCGGGATTGACACTCCCAGGGCTTTGACCGAAGAGTGCATTGTTCAGCTAGTCTTGTCCCCAGATTTAGGAGAGATGACTTTCGCTGGCAAGCCAACGGCTGTTGCTCCGGCGGGTACATCACACAAAACGACAGCATTGGCACCAATATTGGCATCATCTCCAATCGTGACATTGCCAAAGATTTTCGCCCCAGCACCGACGTTGACACGCGCTCCCAATTTGGGCGCATCGAAGGGACGATCTAGGTAACGATTCCCCAGTGTTACCCCTTGACGGATGATACTATCGTCGCCGATCACACAATCCCCATGAATAACAATGCAACTTTGATGTTCAATAATTACGCGGCGACCAAGCTGAACCGTATAAGGCAGTTCAATCCCATAGGTATTCCGGACTTTGCGAAATAACGCACGGTAGAGAATGCTAAAAGGCGCTCGCAGTATCTTCGGTTCGATCTTCATCCTCCAGACACCAAAGCGCTGAATCGCTACTGCCCGAAATCCTGGTCTAGTCCAATCACGTCCATGAGCAATCCAGTCTTCTTTAATTTGTTGCCAAAGCCCCAAGGCGGGGGTTTCGGGTTCGTTGACACTTGATATCAGGTCTGGCTGTGTGACCATAATCTGTCTTTTGCTGAACAGCGTATTTTTTTGAATCCAACTGTGGCTTAATACTTGGCAGGGCTTGTTACGCCTCCCTTGAGGAACACACTATTACGAAGTAAGTCAGTCAGGAATTGCGGGGGGTCATTATCCGGCTTGCGCTGAACCACCCGACGCATCCGCCATAGGGCAAAACCCGACGCTCTGAAGGCATCAGCTAGCGCGGCGTACAAGAAACCATAGTTCTTGAGAAAGTAGCGTCGCCTTGAATCAAACAAGTACTGTGGTAGACGCTTTGGTGGGCGTTTGGTGTCGGTGACTCCTGAACTTTGCCCAACTAAGTGTACAACCCGACTTTGAGGGACATACCAGCAACTCCAGCCAGACCTGTTCGCCTGTAGGCAAAAGTCTACTTCTTCGTAATACATGAAATATTCCTCATCCATTAAGCCCGCCGCTTCAAATACCTCACGACGAATAATCATGCTTGCCCCAGCCACCCAGTCGGTTTGATGGATTTCGTCAGAAACAGGAGGCGCAACGACCCATCTGGAGAGTAACTTGCTTACTAAACCTAGACTCAAGCCAAAATCCAGTTCGCTGAACACGGTATGAAAGCGAAAGGCAGAACACTGTGGTGTACCATCGGGTTCTTCCAAGCGGCTACCAGCAATTCCGACATCGGGATGTTCATTCATGAAATCCACCAGCGCTTTGAGGGCATTGGGGCGAACAACCGTGTCAGGGTTGAGCAACAAAATATAGGGAGGGGGTGATGATGACTGTAGGGCAGGACGAATTGCCGCGTTGTTGCCGTAGGCAAATCCACCATTGCGCTCAAGTGGCATCAGCGACACCCAGTCACTCCAGCCCTCGCTTTCAATAGCGGCTCCAATTTTTTCAACTGACCCATCGCCCGAATCGTTGTCGGTAACAACAACGCGGGTACCTGGTAAGGACTGGACTTCACTGACTAAAGAGTGCAGGCAATCAATTGTCAGACTAGGTGTTCGGTAGTTAACGATTACGACAAGCAGAGGAGTTGGGTTATTGGGCGAAATCTCGTTAGGCATAGGGGTAATACCCTGTTTAGTGCTTTGCGACTCAGCTTGCATAAAATTGACTATTACTTAAATGTTGTTATGTCTTGATGCTATAGAGCAGACCTGTACGAGTAAAGCTCTCTTTGGCTAGCGTCTCATTTCAGCGAGTGCTGCCGCTTTGAAGAAGAAGATCGATCGCGCTTTCCTCAAATCGCGTTGGTTTAAAAGGCTCGTCGCTTAATTTTTAGACGACTGCTTTTATAAATTTACTGGCACTCTCGACAAAGTGTCCATCATTGGTTTATGCGATCGCAACTGACCTGAATAGACAGACAGCTTTCAAGGGATATCTCTACTCCTTTTAGGAAAAGGTTCGGCTCAACAGAGTGGGTTTATCGCCCAATTCTTCAGTTTCCCCTACCTACACTCCACAACCTCCTCACAATTCCCTGCCTTTACCGGGTATTCCTGTGTAGCTTTATAAAAAATTTTGCATTCACTAGGAAGCCATACATAGAGAAAAATTTCATGCCTTTTCCGGCATTTCGCTAATTGATTAGTTCGCAGCGTGAGAGTGAAATTAAAGATTCCTCAAAAAACTCTAGTCAACAGATAAAAGAGTTGATGAAGTTATTAAAATTTCGCCTATCAAGTTCCAACAGTGACGATAATTGGGAAATATATTTTTAGAGGAGAAGTACTAAAAAGCTGTAACCTAGGCAAGTTCTAGAACTATTGTCCTCAGTGAAAGTACGTATCTATCTTAAAGAGACCTAAATAATCATTAATAAGGTAACTTTTTATGCTAATCGATGCACGCACCTTGTCCGCCGAGGAAACAATTGAGACAGAAGTTTGTATTGTTGGGACGGGTCCTGCTGGACTTTCTCTCGCACGGGAACTAGCCGGACAAGACTTCCGAGTCTGCTTGCTCGAAAGTGGTGGGCTTGACTTGCCTGACCCAGATACGGAGTCACTGGCTGAAGTTGAAACGGAAGGAGATTTCGTTCAAGTGTTCCCCGACAGGCGCAATCGTCGGTTTGGAGGCAATTCCAGCTACTGGGGCATCAACATCAGCAAGGGTCAATTGGGTTTAAGGCACGTACCACTGGACGACGTAGATTTTGAAAAACGGGATGGGTTCCCCTACAGTGGCTGGCCTTTTGAGAGAGATCATCTCGTTTCCTATTATGAACGGGCGCAAAAGGTCTGCAAGCTTGGACCTTTTACCTATGAGGCGGAAGATTGGGAAGATGCGAATAGCCCTCAGCTTCCCTTTATTGGGAATCGAGTGACAACTCGGATGTTTCAGTTCGGGCCTGGTGCAGCTTTCTATAAAGAGTACCGTGACGAAATCAATCGTTCCGGCAATGTGACGACTTATCTCCACGCTAATGCTGTAGAACTTGAAACCGAAGAAACCGCACAAACTGTAACCCGTGTACGAGTCGCTTGCTTACAAGGCAATCAATTTTGGGTTAAGGCAAAAATTGTGATTCTGGCGGCAGGTGGCGTTGAAAGCGCCCACTTGTTGTTGCTATCTAACAAAACTCAGAAAGCTGGTTTGGGTAATCAAAACGATTTGGTTGGTCGGTTCTTTATGGATCACCCGCTTGTCTATGGTGGTCTTTTTGTTCCTTCCAATCCCAAGATGTTTGACTCAATGGCTTTGTACGATCTGCGTCAATTGAGTAAGGGAACCGTGATGGGAGGACTCTCTTTTACCAATGAAGCAATGCGTCGTGAGCAATTATTGAATGTTTCAATGTTGCTTTTGCCAAGACCGATAAAATATCAGTCATCAGAAGCCGTTTCTTCTCTCAAGGCACTCTTCTCATCCCGTGGCTATAAGGAGGGAGCTAAGGGTACTCTTGAACATCTGAATAAGGTGGTAACAGGTCTTGACGAGATTGCCGGTTCTTTCTACGACAAGTTGACGAAAAAAGACCTACCTTTTTGGCCTAACCTGAGCCAAGGAGGTTGGTCAAATCTGCCCAATAAAGAGCGGATTTATAACGTATTCGAGGTTCTCCATCAAACTGAACAAACTCCCCATCCCGACAATCGGGTGATGCTGGGAGATGGGTTGGATAAACTCGGCAGACGGAAAGCGAAAATGCAGACGTGCTGGCGTGAGGATGATATTCAAGGTGTCAAACGGGCACAAGCTGTATTCGCCGAAGAGATTGCCCGTGCTGGTTTAGGTCGGTACGAGATTGAGCAAGACGGCGACCTTCCAGTGATTTCAACCGCTGGGACATCGCATCACCTGGGAACAACACGTATGGATGTCGATCCCAAACAAGGTGTTGTGGATGAAAACTGTAAGGTTCACGGTGTCTCTAATTTATTTATTGCTAGCAGTGCCGTTTTTCCAACTGGAGGCTACGGGAATCCTACTCTGACAATCGTGGCATTGGCAATCCGGATAGCCGATCGGGTCAAAGCCACCATGAATACACAAACCCAAACGGCGAAACAACAGGTGGAATCAGCCTCATAACTCTATACCTCTCCGAAAGAATGGCAGTCTAAGTAGATTACGCCTTCAACTTGCAACATCACCCTTACCTGTATACAGACAAGGGTGATGCACAACAGCTTGGTGAACGGGGAGGTTTTTGCTTTTTGGGATAAGAATCCTTATCTATTTCTTTCAGATTGATTAAACCATGGGTCAGCTTTAATTTTATTAGACAAAGCAACCATGATTTATATTAGCGCTCCTTTAAGAGCATATGAATAATTTTCTGGTCTAGGTCTATTAGACCATTCTTTCTGTTCAGAATTATTAGTTTTCATCCAGTCCATGAAACGGATAGCTCTGAATTTATTAATTTTTCAATTTTATAGCTACTTAGGTTAGTCTTATCTCTGTTGAGCCAGAGAACGTCTTGAAACCGATGAGCGCTTGCGTGTTACCTGGTTGGTTGCTGTATCGCTAAGCACAAGCCCTGATATTCCGCCGCTGGTGAGGGCAAAGATTGGGTTAATCATGGCGTTCAAAATACAGTCCAACATGTACAAAGCTAAGACTAAGGCTAGTACAGCAACAGGTGCTATCTTGCGGTGAGACCAAGTACTCGCTGGATAACGCAACACAAATAAGCTGGCAACAGGCAGTAACATTGAGGCTGTTAGACTGCTCAAGCCGACTATACCATTGACACCAAACGCGATAATCCACAAGCTGTCCGTGACCGTTATATCTACCAGCTCACCTGCCCAGTTCCTTTCATATACACGGTTTCGTCCGTATCCCCCCCAGCCAAACACTAGGCTCTGCCGTGCCTTATCTGCCAGTATTTCTTCATTATTAAATCTAAACTCCGCAGACGAGACACGATCTTCAGGAAACACCTTGGACATAACAGTGACAAGCTGATCGGTAAAATAGGTTTCGGTCATGGAATTAATGTATAGATAGATACACATAGACAGAAGCACAAGTAATACCGGGAGAGCGGTGCGAAGCCAATTGGAGAGAAATATAAGGACGAGTCCAATCACCAGTAAGGCATAGGCACCCGTAGAGCGGCACAACACAAAGGTGATCAGTAATGTAATCACCAGCCAATTCATAGGAATGTCCCAGAGTTGCTTGATAGTGCCAGTTTTCCAAAGCCAGATCCCAGCCAATGTTGCCGCCATCATCCACGCACCCACCGCTAACCCGTGATTCATAAACACGGTCGGTCGATATCCCCCTAAGCGATACGCCTGGGTAAAGTCTACGCTTGCATGGTAGCCGTAAACCCATTGGTGCATCTGGGGGCTTAGACGACTTTCAATCAGGCAAAAAGGCACATAGCTTAGTCCGCCGACAAAAACGCCAACGGCCAGCTGGCGCACCCCTGCCAGGTTATTAAGATATATCCGCCCCAGAAAATAGGGAACTCCCCAAGTCACTGTTTGATCAAGAGCTGCAGAAAACCCATCATACGCACCCAGACCATTAGCCATTGATGAAGCAAACGGGCAGAAGCACCAGATCAGCATCGGCAGGTCAAGCCAGCCCGGTTTAAATGAAGTGATGCGTCCAGCATCGAACAGAAGAGTAGCAAGCAAAACGCCGTAGCAAGTTGCCGACATCTTGGAGAGGTCTGGGATTCCTGGCAAAGCAATGTTTACGACGGGGAGGTATAGCCATGCCACTATGAAACTCACAATAACCGCCCGTTGCGGCGGAAACCGCATGAAGATGTAAAGGACTGCTGGAATCCAGCAGAGCGTGACAAGGAGCGCTTGAGGGCTAGACATGAGCTTGGCTAGGTACGAAGATGAATAGAGCTTTCCCTACAATAACCGCCGAGCGGCTGATCATTGCTCAAGGTTGAGTCAAATCGGCGTTTGCTGTGGGCTAACATCCTTTGGTGCGCTTACCCTAGAGAAGTCACCACGTCGCTGGCGGTCTATAGCAGTGTGTAATGCTGCCTCGAAAAGTTCGACAGCATCATCCCATGTGTACTGAGTCGCTGTAGCGTAGGCAGCATCCGACATTGTTTGCCACTCGGTTTCAGGTAGACTTAGTACGTGAACTAGCTGGTTAGCTAGCGCAGTCGAATCCCCAAGCGGCACAAGATAACCATTAACTCCTTCCTTAACAATGTCCAGTGGTCCACCGACCTGCGTTGAAACGACCGGACAGCGACAAGCCATCGCTTCCAGGGGTGGTAAATGGAATCCTTCGCTCCAACTCCCGCATAACCAAACATCACAGCTAGCGTAGATGTCTTTAATGGTGTTTTGGGCAGGTCGTTGGATATATTGAGTGCCTTCTGGTAGAGGTAAATCCGCCGTAGGAGCTGACGAGCCAAAGGCAACTAGACGTAAATTCGGAATCTTTTGAGCTGCCAAGGAAAAGGCTTTCAGGCTAACCTCACACCCTTTCCAACCAATTGGCGCGTATAACATACCAACAGTGGGAATAGGTTGTTTGCCACGCGGCGGCGCGTAAAACTGCTCTGTGTCTACACTATTCGGGACAAAGGAAATGTTGCGATCGCCGTATCGCTCCTGAGACAGCTCAACTAACCACTTCGAGATCGTGATTTTATGCAGAGGCTGTGACCAAGTCGCTTCCACCCTTTCTTTCGGCATCCCTTCAAAGATTTCGTGATGCTGAATAAAGTAAGCTTTGGCTCCTTTCGCTTCAGACATCTTCGCTACCCACTCTGCTGTCTCCCACCAAGTGGCAATGACCACGTCGGCATCCGGGACATCAGCATCTGTAATAGGGCGACAGCGCTCAAGGACTCGGTGCGGAACATCTACACCATCAAAGTGCGATCCCTCCTTATTAGAGAGCAAACCCTTACCCTTCAGGAGAGACTTGACCTGCTGGAGTGGGCTGATTGGATCGGGAGGGAGAGAGACAACGAAGACTTCATGACCTCGCTTTTTTAGGCGTTCGGCATAAATCGCCGCCACCCGAATCCCACCAGCTAAACCTGCAAAAGGAAGGACAAATGTAATTTTCATGTTTAAGACATTCACTCAGCCGTTACTGGGATTAACAAGAAAAGTCTAAAATTTAGAAGCCCAGTTTTGTGTAACTCAACAGTCGCACCACTGCTCTAATAACTTAGCTTTTGTTTTAGCTGCCGCCAATAAAGACCTACTGGTGTTTGCCCAAAGCCGATCTGCAACTTTTTAACAACTCCAATCTTTACTGGCGGTTGTCCATAATAAACAGCTCGCTCCGGGATTGGCTCCGCCTCAGAAAAGCCAGCATTCATATAGCGTTCAATATCTTGGCGAGCCATGTATTTTTCACGAATCTTCTTCAAGCGCTCTTCATGCGTATTTGTATGAAATATCGTCCAGTTCGGGTCTTCAACCTTGCATAAGGTGTAAACCTTGTGACGCTGCATGTACTGCTCAAGTGCCACTTCCAGCAAAAATCGGCTCTGATCGGTTGCAGCGGCTGGATTTTCTCCCAGGAAGCCAGAAGCAATGTAGTCACCCGCATATTCATGCATCGCCGCCATGAATGTACTCCGCTTCATCAAAGCAAAATTCAGGCTGCACTTGTGGCTAAAGTACCATCCTGGCCAAGCATCATGATGTTTTGAGGGAAGGTTAAACGCACCACCGATCGCAAAAACGTCGTCACGCTCAAGATAATCAATAGACTCTTCCAACCAATTGTCGTAGCCCTCTCTGTAGGGCAAGGTATCAATATTGAACCATAACAAGTAAGGCTTAGAAGCGATCGACCCTGCCGTATAGATCTGGATATAACCTCGCTCGTGATTATTCTCTTCGTGAGTTGGCTGAATGATCTGTAATTTATCAATCAGACCTTCTTGAAACAACTTCCAGTAAGTGGCTTGCGTCTGAGCGTTACTTCCACTATCAACGACTACGACTTCACCAGGTTTACCCCCCAAAAAGCGAAACCAATCATGAAGCACATCTTCAAAGACCAAGCCATCCCCAAAGTTTCGCACCACCAGTGATACTTCATCTAGCTTGCTAAGTTGCCCACCCATAATCTAATACCTCACCATTCATCTAATATTGCCATTTCAGACTTCGCTGCACGATGATTTAGAAATTAAGCAAATACATCAATTTTCTTATTGATAAAGTAGCCCATCAATAGGTAAACCCAACCCTAAAGAGAATCGAGCTGTCAGCACGAGAGCTAACAACCCCACAAGCAATGCGGTAGCAAAAATGTCCTGCCTCAAACCACTTAGTCCTTCACGCCAGAGACCATAGTTTACGACCGAATAGTAGAAAAGGTCATTAAGTGCAACCGCGATAATCGCCCCTGGAACTTTAAAAAAATGAAATCCAACCAGCATTCCAATCGAAGTACAAAGAAACCTTGTCACCTGACCGACAGTTGAATATTGAGGCTTCCCAATTGCAAAAAGGGACGGCTCATTCGTATTGCACAACATGCGCGGCCAAATTCCTAGAGCTAGGATTGGCAACATCCAAGCGGCATCAATGTATCGGCTGTCATACAATACCTTGATTAAGATATCCCCAAAGCAGATCAGCCCTGTCAAGCCAAAGGTCACAGCGAGCAGGATGGGCTTGCGGTTGTGCAGGAGCTTGGCACGAATTTCTTGACGAGGAAGGTCAGTCAGCTTTGAAATAGCGGGAAAAATTACCTTGCCACTAATCGCATTTGTAACATTGCGCGGCAAGTCAGCAAATGTTAGGGCAACGCCATAAATCCCCAACAGTTCGAGTGTGAAGACTTTACCGAAAATGAGCCGATCCATTTGCTCAGCAAAAAATGTCATAGCTGTTGAAAGAAATATCCACTTACCAAAGGAAAAAAGCTCCTTGGCGGCTTCCTTGTCCCAAGCGAAGCGGTTCGACGAGTTGGGAATCATCCGATAGCTCCACACCAGTCCGACGACTTCCGAAACAAGTGTCCCGATAACGAGAGCCCGGATTGACTGATCGAAGCTTGCCCAGATAATTGTCACCGTTAAGGAGATCACTTGCCTCCCAAACTCAAACATTGCTAGCTGCCCAACGGCTATGTGGCGGTTGAGCGTGTATATGGCAGTGGATTCAAATCCGGAAATCAGTGCTGTTAGAGCAACGACTGGGATTAACCACAGGAGTTTTTGCTCATTGTAGAACTGGGCAACTGGCCAAGCGAGCAATAGGGAACAAAGCCACAGAAAGATGCCACGAACTACTTGTAATGTCCAAGCTGTATTGAGAAATGCTGGGTCATCCCCGCGCTTATTCTGGACAACGCTCGTACCAATACCCAGATCTGAAAACAGCTGTAAACCTGTGATGAAAACGTAGACCAAAGCCATCAGACCAAATAACTCTGGCTCAAGCAGACGAGTTAAGATCAGGTTCCCACCGAGTCGTAACGCTTGACTTGTGCCGTAGCCAGCGATTGTCCAGATTGTCCCACGGATAGCAAGCTTTTTTAGTGATGACATGATTCCTTTAGTGGGTGGGAAAATAGGATGTGTAGAGTCTCAATCGATGCTTAGACATCAGTTGCTCCTAGGCGTTTGGATGCTGGTAGAGAGAACACTTGGGCTTACGACATTGCTCCCCTGGTTTTTGGACTTCTCGATAGTAGACCGAAATAGTGTGGCTAGCTTGCTGCCCTCAATCGCGGCATTATGTTGTTGAGCAACACGCTCTGCTCCTACCCGTCCCATCTGTTCTAGCTTTTCTACAGGGGTTTGTAAGGCTGTCCGCATCGCTTCCGTTAAGGCTTCCAAAGAACCTGGTGGCACGAGCCAACCGCAGGTACCAGGTTCGACCAGTTCTGGAATTCCGGCGACATAGGTACTAATTACGGGACGTGAGAGTGCCAGCGCTTCCATGATGACGACAGGTAACCCTTCAGCAAAGCTAGGTAGCACCATTACTCGTGAGGCGAGGAGTTGTTGCTGAACTTCAGGATTACTCGCCCACCCCGTAATCTCGACGTGGTTTTGAAGACCCAGTTGTGCAATCATCGCTTCAATCTGGGTTCTCAGTTCTCCATCGCCCACTAAAATCAGCTTAAACACCAACCCCTCGGCGGCTAATTGACCAGCAGCTTCGATTAAAAGTAAATGACCCTTCTGTTCACTGAGTCTGCCAATGCAAACGAGTCGAGGTTCGTCAGGTACAGGGATATACTCCTGTTTCAAAAAAAGCTCATCTACACCACAATGAACGACCTGGATTTTTGACCATTGGTCGTACTCGCACCACCGATACAGTTGGCTTTTTCCGAAGGAGCTAACGGCAACAACAAAAGCAGAGCGCTTGATTTTTTCTTCTAAAGCGATCGCTTTTGCTTTATCAAACTCTTCAGGACCATGAACAGTAAAGCTGTAGGCAGGTCCACCTAGTTCATGACACAACATAACAACTGTTGTTGAATTCGTGCCAAAGTGAGCGTGAACATGCGAGATCCCAAACTTGGAAAACCAACGGATCAGAACACAGGCTTCAGCCAAGTAGGCAAAATGGCGCAAAATGCCCCGCTCCGAAGACCAGCCAACTTGAAGCATTAACCATAAAGCGCTCAAAAAACGAACGGGTCTGGTTAGTGCAACATAGAGTAGGGCAAAAAGCAAGCCTACCTTCCCAATTTCTAAGACAACTTGAGTCAATTCTTGCTCTAGTTTGTCTACTTCGTCAACGAGTTCCGAACCACAGGTGCGGATGGAAAAACGTACGACTCGAATACCGCAAGCCTCAATCGCAGCAATCTCTCGCCGGATGAAACTATGGCTAACCTTAGGGTATTGGTTAACTAGATAAGCAATTGTCATCGTAAACTTAGGAAAAATGGGATTTTTGGGTTCATTTTTTGATGAATCTTGGGGAATTGAAACTCTCAAGCCGCGTTTAGACTTTAACTATTATCCAGAAGTTCCAGAGTTCAACTTGGCTATCTCTACCTGTATCACTACAGCGCTTCTGACGGACGTTCCAGGAGTCATGTTGCTTATGAGAGTCAATACCTTCAGATTTTTGATAAAACCTAGTTTATTTTATTACTATTTAATGGATGTAAGCTTGGTTCAGCCTTTCTTAGACCGATTAGTTTTGTGAATTTTCTGTGAATTTATTCACGGATTCTCCGGAGAGGCTTTATCAAATCACGAACGCCAATTTTCAATCCTTTAAACTTTAATACTTAAGATGTTTTCAAGCACTCTCATTATCAGGCTACTACCCCAATTCAGTTGGCGTTACAGTAAGCCTTCTAGTGGAATCAATGACAACAGGAGAAAACAAGGCGTGTTAATTAGTCTCGGTTCTCTTACGCCCATGAAAAAAGAAAGTTTTTCAAGAGCAGCGTGCTGTCTTCTTAGCGATAGTTTTACGCATATGCCAAGATGTGATCAGGATTCTGAGCCACAGACGTTACAATTACATCCGAACTTGTCGCCTACAATCGCCACTCCTCTTCTGGGGAGTCGAGTTGCAGCTCTCCTCAACTATTGATTTCATACAAGTTTCAGTTTGACTAATCCCTCTTCTCAAAATCCCCTACCCAGCTAGTTGAAAGGGCAAAATGTAAGGTATAAGCAACAAAGAGTCAGTCAGGAAAAAAGCAATCCTTGCCAAAGGAGAGCTGGCATAAAAATAAATTTATTAAATTTTGTAAAGTTATAGGATCTTGCTAGTCAAGCTTATGGAGTTTGATGAGGAAGGGAAACCAGTAAAGTGAGAAGCACTTTAGCGTTATCTTTACTCTCTAGCAAAACCGAGAGGAAGCCACAAGGGGAATTCCCCTCCTGCCTCAAGCCTTAGGAACTTCTACAAATTAGGATTTTGTCGGGGGTGCAAGTCAACAAACTACACAGAGGTCAAAATGGAAACAGAACAAGGCTCTCAAATCTTATCAATTAGTAAGCGAGGCAGACAGTTGCAGGAATTGCCATCGGTAGACCAAGAAGAGTTTAGCGCTCCCCCTAGAAAAGGATTGAATCTGCGTCCACTCTTGAGGACTGTCCAGCGGAAAGCCTTGCTGGTTGTTGGGATTGCAGGTTTGGTAACTGCTGGAGCCTGGTATTCAACTAAAAGCGCCCCCTCTGTCTATGAAGGGAACTTCCGGCTCTTAGTCGAACCTGTAACCAATGAAGCGAGAGCCGTTGACCCCTCGTCACTCACCCGTGCTAACGGAGACGTACCTGGGGAAGACAATTTTGAACTAGACTATGCAACTCAGCTTGAGATCTTAAAGAGTCCGAAGATGCTGACTGAGATTCTTGAGCAAATTCGCACGAAGTATCCCAAGTTTGAATATGAGCAACTCAAGCAGGGGTTAGTGGTTGAACGCTATCAAAGCGAAGACCCTAAAATTACTGACCCAACCAAAATGCTCGAAGTGAGCTTCCAAGGGGAAGATCCAAAGCAAGTCCAATTTGTTTTAGAGGTAACAGCTAACAAATATTTAAAATACAGCCTTGACGAACGGAAGTCTCGCATCGGTGAAGGGGTTAAGTTTATTGAAGACCAACTTCCCGCCTTGCAGAAGCGAGTCGATACTCTTCAGTCGCAACGGCAAAGGCTGCAACAGCAGTACAAGCTGACTGATCCCAACGTGCAAAGCGCAGACTTATTTGAGCAAATCCGTGAAGTTTCCAATCAATTAAGAGAAGCCCAAAGTCAGCTACAAGAGCAGAGGACACTCTATACAAACATTAAAAACCAGTTAGCGCTAACACCCGATGAAGCGATCGCAGCATCGGCTTTGAGTGAAGATCCAAACTACTCAGGACTCCAGGCAAAGGTTCAGGAACTCGATAATCAGATTGCCGTCGAATCAGCTCGCTTTTTGCCGAATAGCCCCACAGTTGAAGCCCTACAGGCGAAACGGCAAAACTTAGTATCCCTACAAAATCAGGAAACGCAGCGGATTCTGGGGCAAAGCAGCGTCGGGTCAACCAGCAATCCTCAAGTGCTGGCTTTCCAAAATTCGGTTCGCCTAGACCTGATTAACCAACTGGTTACTGCCACCAACCAAATTCAAGTGCTAGACCTACGCACTCAAGCACTAGCTCAGACTAAAGCTTCTTTTGAGCAACAACTACGGCAGCTACCGACACTGATTCGCCAGTATAACGATATCCAGCAGCAATTAGAAATTGCCACCCGGACTCGCGACCAGCTATTGGTTCAGCGCGAAACGCTACGAGTTGAGGCGGCTCAGACAAGTCTGCCTTGGGAAATCTTTTCCCAGCCTCAAGTCCCGCTTGACCCAACAGGTCAACCTGTCCCGGTTCCCAGCAAAGCGAAAAATATTCAGATGATGGGAGCCGTGTTGGGGCTACTGTTGGGTGTAGGAGCCGCTTTGCTCATTGAGAAATCTCGCAATATCTTTTACACGACTGAGGAGATTAAGGAATCCATCCCATTGCCTCTATTGGGCGTGATTCCACTCTATAAAAATGCCGGAAAATTACCGAAGAGCAACACCTTGAACGGCTCAGAACTAGCACTTGGAGGCAGTGAGTTAGCGACTTCTCCATTTTTGGAAGCCTTCGACTCACTTTACGCCAGCATCCGTTTTCTCTCTTCAGATCCACCTGTTCGCTCCTTGGCGGTTTGCTCAGCTTCTCGCGGGGATGGAAAGACGACTATTGCCTTACACCTGGCACAAACAGCCGCCGCAATGGGTCAGCGAGTCTTATTGGTTGACGCGAATTTGCGTCAGCCTCAGCTACACAGCCACTTAGACTTACCCAACCAAAAAGGACTCAGCGACCTCCTTTCTAAAAAGCTAGATCCGAACGATTTCATCCAGCGAACGCAAGTCGCCGATAATCTGTTTGTCCTGACTTCTGGTCAACCCCAAGCCAACTCCACCAAACTCCTTGGCTCAGCTCAAATGCAGTATTTGATGGAGGAATTTCAAGCCACCTTTGACTTGGTTATTTATGACACATCTCATTTGGTTGGCTTTATGGATGCCAATTTCCTGGCTGCTCATACAGATGGAATTCTGATGGTTGTAGGTGTTGGCAAGACGAGCCGCTCCCTTGTCATGCAAGTCCTCAATCAACTCAATACTTTCCGCTTACCAACTTTGGGAGTAGTTGCTAATCATGTGAGGAAAGGCGCAAAAAGTCCATCCAATACGGTATCCACATCTGGGCTTAAGCTAGTTGAGGAAGAACTACCCGCTCATCAAGGCGCTGGAAAATGGACAGATTACCAACTTGACAAAGCTAAGGACAGAAAATAGTCGTAACTCCAAGGGTAAGACTCTCATCAAAGTAGCTATGGACGGAAGCAACTACCGTACAAAAATTGGTGGCAATGCGTGCGGTAAATGCTTCCAGATAGAAGTTCAACCCTTCATTCTAGGAAGCGCTCTACAACGTAGAAACTATTGACGATAAACCAAGGCAAAAAAGAAGCAAGAATACCATATTCATCAGTTATAGCAGTCAGCTTTCAGCGGTTAGCTGAAAGTCAAATAGGCTCACTTCTAAGGAACGATCTTCTCCCGTTAATGTCCTAACATTCGTGGCTACTGCTATAGCTTATAAACGAAGTAATTAGGGCTTGCTGAATAAGTCAGAGGAAAACAACCGATGGATTAATTAGTTATTTAAGGCTCAAGGAATAATAAGCTCTTGTTGCTGATAATTCCTCCAATCATAACTGGGATTAATAATTGAC
>JAHHIF010000042.1 GCA_019358875.1 Symplocastrum torsivum CPER-KK1 | reverse complement strand
TAAAAGTTTCTAGCCGGACGCCACAAAAGCGCTTAAATTCTGCTGGCTTGAGATGTTTAGCTCGTTCGTATTTCATCAGTTTTCCTTATGAATCTGTCGTGGTGAGCGCAGAAAACGGGTGAGCGATTGCCTAATTTCAGACCTCATATTACCCCAGCGACGACTTTTGCAAGAGGTCTATTAGCTATCAGCGGTCAGCCATCCGCTACTAGCACCGTGTGATGAACGGCTTACGGAACCCTTGAAAGATTCGGCTTAACTAAGGAAGCTCTATGTTGTTACCTTAATTTAAAGAAGCACAACTCTCTGGTACAGTTTTGACGTTTTTACATAAGTCAGGAAAAAACGCCCAAGATGGAACGTGGTTTACTCTGGTTACCTTTACTAGCTGCATTTTTTTGGCTTACTTGGTCAGGTTGGAACGAATTCCAAAAAGTTGAAGCCTATGGTCAGTGGGCAGCTCAGTTTGAGCGGGCAAAATATGATATCTATGCGGTACTGGGTCAAAAAAATAGTGACCTAACGTGGGGAAAGCCAACACGCAAGGGTCCGATAAATCTAGATACCTTTTCTCTCAAAGAGGTGCAAGCCATTCGCCTACTAGTGGATACTCAACCCGTTGACTTGGAGAAACCACCTCGCGGAGGTCGTGCGATCGCTTTAGAATTTCTTTTTCCAGAACCCACCGCTTCAATCCAAGTTCCCTTTACAGAAATACCTCTAGCGGCCGAATGGGGAAAGTTTTTACAACAAGAATTGCAGCGCTTGCGTCTAGAAGCGGCTGAGTAGGGTTTTATTCACTTGGTCAAACGGTTTAAGCATCATCCGCTAGAGAGAGGAGTAGGATGACAGGGTTTTCACCTGAACAACGACTGTTTGAACTAAGTAGTACTCAAAAATGCTGCTAATTCAGTAAAAGGGGCAGGAATCAATGCCTGCTTTCTCCTGCTCCCTGATAGCGTTGCTAGGGTAAAATAGTGTCCATTTCTCTTTATAGAATCTTTATATACCGAACAAAGAATAAAAAGATTAAGTAAAGAACTGCTGAAGAGGATAACGCAGTGACATTTCCTCAGTAGTATTACGTAGAGCGACAAACAACTCAGAGCAGAACGCTCAAAATGGCGTAGATATTGAGTAAATAGTTTCTTTAAGACTAGAGGGGTTTATCCAAAAGACGGCGCGTAAGTAGTTATACGATAGATACCTCCTCACTCCGAGTTTAGTTTCAGGCAATTCTTAATAATTGACAAAGAATGTACTATAGCTAAACAAAGAAGAGTTTTTTAGAAAAGTTAAGAAATTAAAGCTATCCACTTGACTTAAAACACAAAAGGGTTACGGGTGTATGAAAAAAGTATCAGTCATCATTCCGGTCTACAAAGTCGAGAAATATATCGCTGCCACCGTCCAATCAGTCCTCGAACAAACCTACAAGAACTTCGAGCTTTTGATTGTTGATGATGGCTCCCCCGATCGCAGCATCGAAATCTGTCAACAATTCACTGACCCTAGAGTTAAAATCCTTCGTCAAGAAAACCGTGGGGTTGCTGCCGCCCGTAACACTGGTATCCGTGCTGCCCAAGGTGAGTACATTGCTTTCCTAGATGCTGATGATCTGTGGGTACCCCACAAACTCGAAGCCCATGTTGAGCATCTTAACTCATCACCCCAAGTTGGTGTTAGCTTCTGTCGCTCGGCTTTTATCGATGAAATGGGTAACCCCTTAGGTATCTACCAGCTCACTACGCTGACCGACATTACCCCATTAGACATTCTTTGTCGTACTCCGATTGGCAATGGTTCAGTTGCGGTAATTCGACGCAAAGTCCTAGAGGAGATTAGCTTCCAAGATAATCTTTATGGAACTGTTGAGGACTTTTACTTTGATGATGACCGAGTACTACACCCCTCAGAAGACGTAGAGTGTTGGTTACGGATTGCTGTCAAGACCAATTGGCTGATTGAAGGGGTAGCCGAGGCATTGACACTGTATCGTGTTAATCCCGAAGGACATTCAGCACAATTGCTCAAAAAATTACGTTCTTGGGAACGGATGCTAAAGAAAGCCCGTGCTTATGCTCCCGAACAGGTGAAAGATTGGGAAAAACCAGCAATGGCTTATCAGTTGCGCCATTTAGCCCGCCGTGCGGTGACATTGGAAGACGGAAAGACGGCGGTAGAGCTAGCACATCAAGCAGTAGCGGTACACAGCCGTCTTCTTTTGGAGGAGCCGCATAAAACATTGTTGACGTTATCGGCGGCGCACACATTACGGTTGTTGCCGCGCTCCTTCTACAGCCAGGTGGAGAATTTGGCGTTCCAACTGGCGGGGGCGCTCCAACGTCGTCGGATTCTTCAGGACAAGCTCTGATGGAGTGACGGTTCCGTCATAGAGGAACTGAGCTTGAAGCTGAAGTCCTCTATTTTGACCGTGAGACTTGCGTAAATCTAGGACAAGTAGTAGACCTAGAACCATATAGACAGCGATCGCCATTCCGAGTGTGATGGTAACAGCCCCAGCAGTCCAAAAAACAAGAGATAGCACTAAAGACATATATTTATCCTATGACTGAGGTTTGATCGGTGAGTTGGTTGCGTCTACTTTCAGTATCGAAAGCGGATGTCTATGATGGTGTTGGTCTGGGGTTTTAGTTATGTATACGTTGCGTCGGTACTAATCAAGTCAGATTCTGGTACCGCTTATGCGAAGGCAACGATTTAATTTCCTCATACTTTATGTAGCAACTGGTATTAAGCCTTTCTAATAAGTCTTAATTACCAGAACTTCAATCACAGCCTTGTTTCCAAGACTTGTATTGAGGGTTTTGAATACTTGCTCCCCTGTCATTAGCGCATCTAACAAGCGCTTAGCTTAAAAGTCATTAATCTACCTACTGAGAGTTTGGGTGCATCTAAGATCGCTTCATTGTTCTTGTTGCTGGCTCTCAGGGTTATTTCTTTTCCTTTCTTTAATGTAGGGTTTATTTCAGGAAGTGTCCGTAAAGCTTCAATAGAGAAACTGAGTAACAAGTAAAATTTTTGTAAATCCTTGTCTAATAGAACTCTACTGACTAAAGCTTTTTGGTTAGATACACCAGATTGCGGATTTTACCGGGAAAGCCGCGCATGACCCAGGGGTCGAGGTAGCCCCATTCCCAAACTGTTAGAGTGTATTGGCAATATTGGGAAGAGAGTCGCTTATCTAGCCCAACTCCCAGATGAAAACTAATGCTGTTCGCATCCTTGCTCATCTAGAAATCTCCTACCAACTTCTCCACTATGAGGTTGATCCAGAGGATTTGGCAGCTGAGAGTGTAGCGCAGAAGATTGGTCTTCCCCCAAAACAAGTTTTTAAAACCTTGGTCACACGGGGAGATCGAACAGGTGTTTGTCTTGCTGTTGTGCCTGGAAATGCTCAACTCGACCTTAAAGCCTTGGCACTGCTGACAGAAAACCGCAAGGTTGAGACGGTTTCCCTGAAGGATGTTCAGCCGCTAACTGGATACATCCGTGGTGGCGTAACGGCATTGGCTTGCAAAAAAGATTATCCAGTCTACGTTGACGAGACTATTGAACTGTTTGATCAGATTGCTGTTTCGGCGGGTGTGCGCGGTACGATGATTCTGCTTGCTCCAGATGATTACCTACGTTCTGTGAAGGGTACGGTAGGAGCGATCGCAAAATAACTCACCATATGTGTCTGAATCCTTTGCCAGTAAGACGATGATAAACCGCTAATAGCTAGATTCTTGCAGGGATACAGTCTATATATATCCTTGCCTAGAAACGAATCACAATCTTACCAAAGTGCTTACCGCTCTCCATGTACGCTAGCGCTTCACGCACGTCTGTAAAGGGAAAAACCGAATCAACTACTGGACGGAGTTGGTGCAGAGCAATTGCACGGTTCATTGCCTCGAACATCGCCCGACTACCAACATAGATGCCCTGAACCCGAATCCCCTTATGAAGAATGGAACCAGTACTGATGTCTCCAGTCAATCCAGTCAGTACACCGATTAAACTGACAGTGCCACCGAAGCGAACAGCACGCAAGGATTTATTCAAGGTGCCAGCACCACCAACCTCGACAACGTGGTCAACACCAACTTCATTGGTTAGTTTCCAAACCTGTTCATCCCAGTTTGGGGTTGTTTTGTAGTTGATGCCGTTAGATGCCCCTAGCTGAAGGACTCGCTCTAATTTCTCATCACTGCTGGAGATTGCGATCGCACGCGCACCGACTAATTTCGCAAATTGAACGGCAAAGAGGGAAACCCCACCTGTCCCTTGCACCAAAATCGTATCACCGGCATTCAAGTTGCCTTGAGTAATCAGTGCTTGCCAAGCGGTTACAGCCGCGCAAGGCAAAGAGGCGGCTTCTTCATCAGATAAATGTTCCGGCACATGAACAACACCGTCTTCGTGCAGCGTCACGTATTCCGCTAAGATGCCGTCAATTGCTCCTCCTAGCGCGGATTTCGGCTTTTCTGCCGAGAATTCTCCATCCAACCACGTTTGCATGAAAATCCCAGCAACGCGATCACCTATCTTTACTCGTGTCACACCCTCCCCAACCGCGACAACTTCCCCAACACCATCGGACAAGGGGATGAGTGGCAATCGCTGCTTCGAGTTGTAAGCTCCTTTTACGGTTAGCAAGTCGCGGTAATTTAACGATGCAGCACGCATTCTTAGCAGAACTTGTCCTAGCGCTGGCTGCGGTTCTTGGCGCTCAGTCAAAGTCAACGCTTCCAAGCCCTGCTTATTTTGAATTTCCCAGACTCTCATCTGAACCTCCTAATATTTATTCGATTGTTCGTAAATTTACGAACAATCGAAATATAAACGAGTTTGTGAGATAATGCAAGGATGAGAAAAATGAGTTTCCCGGTACGGGATGAAATCTCCTTAACTGGCGTGCTCTACGCTCTGAGTGACCCAATCCGGCTTCAAATCGTTAAAAGCCTAGCGACGAAAGGGGAAATAACTTGCTGCGCCTTTAACATCCCCGTTGCTAAATCAACCCTTTCTCATCATTTCAAAGTGCTACGTGAGACAGGCGTTATCCGCACTCGGACGGAAGGGACACAAAGCTTCAACACGCTACGGTGCGAGGATTTGGAAATTCGCTTTCCTGGATTGCTTGATGCTGTGTTGCAAGCATCTGAGCCTCTTTAGAGGTGTTAGGTCGTAGGTGGTAGGTTTTAGGGAAAATCTAAATAAGGTGTTAGGTCGTAGGTGATAGGTTTTAGGGAAAAATCTAGCTTAAGACTTTGGAAGATTAGAACTTCGGGGAAATTCTAACTCCAAGACTCGCCGCTCACCCTACCACCTCACCCCCTAACACCTGCCACCTTACCTAAGCTAAGTCTTCCCAATCCCTAGCCTCCAATCGCCGATCCCCACCCCCCAACCCATAGCGCTTAATCAAGCTACCAGTAAGATTCAGAGTCCTTTCAGTGGTAATCTGGAAGATAGCATTTCTAAATGTTAAGACTGTTTTCCAGTATCTGAAACATAGCTGATCACACTTATAGGCGCAGCATGGTCACCACTACAGAAAAGACAAACACTGGTCGTATCACCAGAATCATTGGTCCCGTTGTCGATATTGAGTTTCCTCGCGGTAAAATGCCGCAGATTTACAACGCCTTGAAAATTGAAGGCACAAATGAAGCAGGACAAGATGTTTCTGTGACCTGCGAAGTGCAGCAATTATTGGGCGACAACCAGGTACGAGCCGTTGCCATGAGTACCACGGACGGTCTAGTACGTGGGATGGAAGTCGTTGATACTGGTGCTGCCATTAGTGTGCCAGTAGGCATGGCTACCTTGGGTCGGATTTTCAACGTGCTGGGTGAACCTGTAGACAACAAAGGCCCCGTTAATGCCGAGGAAACTTCCCCAATTCATCGTTCTGCTCCGAAGCTGGTTGATCTAGAAACCAAGCCTTCTGTCTTTGAAACCGGGATTAAAGTGATCGACTTGCTGACGCCCTATCGTCGTGGCGGCAAAATTGGTCTCTTTGGCGGTGCAGGTGTTGGTAAGACCGTAATCATGATGGAGCTGATCAACAACATTGCTACCAATCATGGTGGTGTGTCGGTGTTCGGCGGTGTGGGTGAGCGCACTCGTGAGGGAAATGACCTCTACAACGAAATGATCGAGTCAGGGGTGATTAATAAAGACAATCCCTCCGAATCCAAAATTGCGCTGGTTTATGGTCAGATGAACGAGCCACCTGGAGCCAGAATGCGGGTTGGTCTTTCTGCTCTGACAATGGCGGAGTACTTCCGGGATGTGAACAAGCAGGACGTGCTACTGTTCATCGACAATATCTTCCGGTTTGTGCAAGCCGGTTCGGAAGTATCGGCGCTACTCGGACGGATGCCTTCAGCAGTGGGATATCAGCCAACGTTGGGAACTGATATGGGGGATTTGCAAGAGCGGATTACCTCAACCAAGGAAGGCTCGATTACCTCGATTCAAGCCGTTTATGTACCAGCTGACGACTTAACCGATCCGGCACCTGCAACCACCTTTGCTCACTTGGATGGAACTACGGTGTTGTCTCGTGGCTTGGCAGCTAAGGGAATTTACCCAGCGGTTGACCCACTAGATTCAGCGTCTACAATGTTGCAGCCTGCTATTGTTGGTGAAGAACATTACGGGACCGCTCGTGCTGTCCAGTCAACTCTACAGCGGTACAAAGAACTTCAGGACATCATCGCAATCTTAGGTCTGGATGAATTGTCTGAAGATGACCGTCTGATTGTGGCGCGGGCGCGGAAACTGGAGCGCTTCTTGTCGCAACCGTTCTTTGTAGCGGAAGTTTTTACGGGTTCTCCTGGGAAGTATGTGAAGCTGGAAGATACCCTCAAAGGCTTCGATATGATTCTGTCTGGGGAACTAGACCCTCTGCCGGAGCAAGCCTTCTACATGGTTGGCAGTATTGATGAAGCGGTCGCCAAAGCCGAGAAAATCAAGTCAGGCAGCTAATCAATCTGTCTTTACTTAAATGAGTAGAGTGGGCGTTGTCTCACTCTACCAACAACAAACAACAAACAACAAACAACTAACTGATGACCTTAACTGTTCGTATAGTTGCTCCCGACAAAACAGTCTGGGATTCTGAGGCAGAGGAAGTTATTCTGCCTAGTACTACTGGTCAGTTGGGAATATTGACTGGTCATGCTCCTTTGTTATCGGCTTTGGATATTGGTGTCATGCGAGTTCGTCCCGGAAAAGACTGGGTTGCGATCGCGTTGATGGGTGGATTTGCCGAAGTCGAAAATGATGAAGTGACGATTCTTGTCAATGGTGCTGAACGAGGAGACACGATTGAACGAGAAACCGCACGGGAAGCTTACACCCAAGCGCAGACTCGCCTCAATCAAGTCCAAAACAGCGACAATCGCCAAGAGAAGATTCAGGCGACTCAAGCCCTGAAAAGAGCACGCGCTCGCTTTCAAGCCTCTGGTGGGATGATTTGAACGTAAAAAACAAAAAGGCAAAAGGAAGAAAAATTTTCTCTCTTTTGCCTTTTGTATTTCACCTTTTACCTTGATTATGCACTGCCAGTAAAGGTAACTTCTGGGAACTTTGATTGAGCTTCAGACATTGGACGACGCCGACCTTCCTCTTGCCAGTAGTTAATCACTTCTGTGGCTTTGTTAAGTAGCTCAACGCGATCCGTTTCATCAATCCAGTGCTTTTTTTCCAGCTCGTCTTTTAGCTGATCCCACGCATCAGCACGAGGCCAGAAAAAGTAGGAAGTCAGCGGGCTAGTGCCTTTGCCTACTACTTGATCAACGGCTAGGGCAACGTTCTCATCCAACCAAAGAACTTTTAAAATAAATTTCGACAATCACACCTCCAAGGACACCCAAGCTTCCTTCGATTACATTACAACTCTTAATCTTAACCTACGGTTCAAGCAACTGAGAAATAATGTAGGGCAGATGTTAAAAGCCTTGGCGATAAGAGAGCAAAAAGCTTTAGCACTTGGCAAAATGTGCAAGTTCGTGTGAGAACTATTCTCCTACTGCGTTTTCTAAAATATCAGCCGATTTGAGATTTGCAACGTGACGAATCCAACAGCAACAACACCTACTGCCAACTCAAGCGCGATCATTGTTTTCGACATTGATGGTGTTGTGCGTGATGTGGGTGGTTCTTACCGACGTGCGCTCGCTGATACAGTAGAGCATTTCACGGGGGGCGCTTATCGACCATCCTCGATAGAAATTGATGACTTAAAAGCAGAGGGGATTTGGAACAACGATTGGGAAGGATCTCAGGAGCTAGTTTACCGCTACTTTGAAGCTCAGGGTCAGGAGCGATCGCAAATTGCTCTCGACTATGACACCCTCGTTGCCTTCTTTCAGTCTCGCTACCGAGGATCAAACCCGGAAAATTGGACAGGATATATCTGCACTGAACCACTACTCTTAGAGCCTCGCTACCTAGAGAACTTAACAGCAGCAGGGATACTCTGGGGCTTTTTTAGCGGTGCGACACGAGGTTCAGCGACTTATGTATTAGAAAAACGCCTCGGTCTTCAGTCCCCAGTACTCCTTGCCATGGAAGATGCTCCGGGTAAGCCTGACCCCACAGGTTTAGTCGCAACAATTGAGCAGATAAAACAGCGATATCCAGTTGTCAGTGAGATACCAGTTATTTATGTGGGGGACACCGTAGCAGATATGTACACCATAGAGAAAGCCAAAGCTTTGTATCCTGAACGCCGTTGGATTGGTGTTGGTATCCTACCGCCTCACGTTCAGGAAACAGCAGAACGCCGTCATGCCTATGAGGAAATTCTCAAAGAAGCAGGTGCTGCTGTCGTTTTCAGCAATGTTGAACAGTTGAGTGTTGACCAGATTCAGCGATTGGTGATTAACTCATCCCATGCCTAAAAGACATAGGATTTCGGGTTGGTTGTTGTTTGTTATTAGTTATAGCGGTTCTCGATCAAATGAGGTATATATTTTAAGCTGAAAAGCTTAATGATAAGGGGATTCACTGTACCTCACTGGTGTAAGAACCGCTATAACCCTCTTCTGTCACTCTCCGAAATACGAAGCAACAAGAAAGCCAAACTATCCATCAGGAAAAAAAGGTTGAAATTGATTCATGGCATGAATTAACTCGTGAAAACTGAGCAATAAAGAAGGATTAGGGAAAAGGTCTAGCCAAGGAAAAATGAGCGACAAGGCAAGAGTCGGCTGGATAATTAAACGCAGATTATTTAAAACATTTTTCCAGCCCGTTTGAAGATTCCATTGTTGATGGCTAGAGAAATCAACAGGAGTCGGTTGAATCTCAGCTTCAGTTGAACCAGATTGATTTAAAGACAAAATCTCCAGTTTCATCGATTACTACTGTGAGCGCATTGCCCTTTAATGCGGCTAATGTTTGCGATAATCTTCGCTCTCTTAATTCGCTGTATCCCACACAATATTTATCGATGAAGGATACAGTCGGCTGTGCCTCTCTTGCCAAATGTTTTAGGATTTGTAACTCTACATCCATTGCCCTGCCTACAAGGCACGCGGTTTACAGTATCTATTTCTTCATTCTAATTCTCGGAGAGTGACAGAAGAGGGCTAAGCAAATAAAAAGCTAACGGGCTTGGGGCAGGCGGGACGCCATAGGTGTCAAGTTAAGAAAAAGGAAAGCCTGTCAAGATGGGGACAGAAATCGCTAAACTCAACAAAAACAGTCGAGTCGAGCGATGGCAAAACCGCGCAAGAAACAAGGCAATCCAGACTTTCGGCATCGTGTAACTCCCCCCGCCCCACCGACAGAAGAAATTGAAGCCCGGTTGTGTAAGTTACTCACTCCTGGCACGTTTACGAATCTCAAAGGAGTGAAAAACAAAGAGCGCAGCTTACGTAGTCGGGTGCTGACGTTACCTGTGATGGCAGCCATCGTGTTGAGTCTGGTGTATCGGCAAGTGCAACAACTGCGGGATGTCTACAAGCATGAGCAATACTTCTGGGAAAACTTCTAAAATTATGCGATCGCCTTTATCTAGTAGAAAGCTGTCAGCCATCAGCTTTTTAGTTTTCCTGATGCGAACGGTTTTGAGAACCTTTGACTCATTCAACTGAAAACCGTTATAGAAGCGTCCCCATTCTTAATGGATAGAGTAATGTGTATAAACACGTATCTCCTCTTTCTAAAAGTCAAGCTAGAGAGCAATAACCCTAAATTTCAACCTAGCCCTCAATGATTACATCACAAGTGAAGACTTTAAACCCTACTAGCATCCTTAACGAATTAATTAAAATTCAAGAGCAAAATAGTAGTTGTAGCTTGTGGCAATTTAGAAGCTTAATCAGTGCCAATCAATATCGTCGGCTTTATCAATATTTTTTAAAGTATGTCCCTCAAGGAAGCGAAGTTTTAGATTGGGGGTGTGGGAATGGTCACTTTTCGTATTTCCTTGCCAGTTCAGGTTATAAGACATCTGGCTTCTCTTTCGAGGATTTTTGTCTTCGTAGTGGTCTAAATAACGTTGCTTATCAATTTAAGCAAGGGAGTTGGGAGGAACCAACAGCTATTCCCTTTTCAGATAATCAGTTCAATGCAATTGTGTCTGTGGGTGTTTTAGAACACGTTAGAGAGACAGGAGGAAGCGAAATCACTAGCTTAAAGGAAATTTCCCGTCTCCTGAAACCTGGTGGCTTTTTTATCTGTTACCACTTCCCCAATCAGTTTAGCCTTATAGAAGCGATCGCTTCTCGATTCCCAAACAAATACCATCATCAATATCGTTACACCGGGAAGTCAATTGAATCGCTTTGTCAAGAGACGGGATTTGATGTTCTAGACATTAAGCGTTACGGTTTTTTACCTAGAAATATGTGGGGTGTATTCCCCAAACCAATCAGAAATTCCCAATTGCTTGCCTATATTTGGGATTTACTTGATGACGTTCTGAGCTATCCTTTCTCTTTAGTTTGCCAAAATTATCTGTTTGTGGCGAGGAAACCCTTCACCGAATAAGCTAAGCAATTCAAAATCCAAAATGCTTTAAGCTAATAGAGCCGTACCTTCTAGCGCCTGCAACAATGTAAGTTATAGACGCGGCAGCTGATTAACTCAAGCAATCGACTTTAGTTAAGAAAATTCCCTACCCGAAGGCAAGGAACTTTCAACGATTACAAGAGACTTTTATCCCTATGGGACAAGCTCTAAAATTTGACTGAGTTAGGATTCGCTTTCAATGTAGATAAAGAAAAGACTAAACGCAATCAGAGGTAAGACCCAGGTCACTAAGGGTATCAAGATCCAAGGTAAGAATGAAGCCGCGTATGAACCTGTCATATCAAACTGTCCTATTGAAATTTACAGGGTTACAAAAGGGATATTACTGCGAAGTGAGCTACAGTTTCTTCTATCTAAAGATTCTTAACGTTTTGTGGGGTTCTGAGTGACCTAACAAAAAAGTGTTTAATTGTCTAGCCCCTACAGAACCCAACATTTTGTATTAAAACGATGACGGTGAAAGTAGGCGTTAAAAACCTAAGCTTTAATCGCCTATCAAACTAGCCTGGACAATGGCTCAATTCACTTAAACGTGTTATCGAGCCATACTTGCCAGTTTAAAAGTGGCTAGGATTAGGTGTTGTTAACGATTCCACGCAAGATGGAATCCACAACATCAAAATTTTCAAACAGGAAAAAGGCGAGGAAAGCGCCAGCCATTCCGCCCAGGAAGAACCCAGCCGTTAACTGACTCCAACCTTCAGCCGTTTTTAGTTCCGAAGGGGTACGAGGATTTTGTGATTCAAACTCATTACCCGTTTGGAATGAGACAATGCCATAGATAGACATACCTACGGTGGCGACAAGAACTAATGCGATCGCTGTCAGTAATCCGCCTACATAAGCCACATCTGTCTCCCGTAGAGGACCGAGTAACGTCTCTGGACCAAACAGGAAAAAGCCATGTGCCAAGCCAATTTCTACCCCCCGAACTAAGGGAGCTACATTTCTGCGATAGGCTGGCAGATTGTTGATGTAAGCCCTAACTACAGGAGAATCACTAATCGGTGTTGATAGATGACCCACAAAAGGATCATCGTAAAACGGTTTAACAACCTCTCCATCTCTGGGATCAGCCATATTTATTAGTCCTCTTTGTCCTAAAGTTTACAAGTGAACTTGAGATCACATTCTACGCAAGTACGGGTTACCGAGTTGCAGAATCAGTTGCGACCTTTAGAAAAGTTCATTAAATAGCCATTGGCTAAGCTTATCCCTCAAAATCCATCTATACCATTAGACTTAACTCGAATGGCACTGACTTAAGACAAAAGTCATTCTGCGCTGAAGAACTCAGCCTCAGGTATCTTCTCTTTTCCTTACCTTCGGGGATGCTAGTGCCTAGCAGAGGTCTCCTAGGACAGATTTAATCATTCCCCTGACTTGTCACGGACTCCTTGAACAATCCGAGAGAGTTCATTTTTCTCATTGATCGTAACGCGAGTAGGAGAACCACTAATGATTCGTTCATAATTGCGGAACGAATCTTTAATTTCTGGGCCGTCCGCACTAATGGTATATTCGCGAATCCCTGTATCGTGCCAAGACCCCCGCATCTTGAAGACATTGATCGCACGGGACATGTCTCCGCGAATCTCCACATATTGCAGCATCAAAATTGTGTCTGTAATTGTGGAAATATGGGAATCTGTGATCGAATTAGAACCCATAAACTGGTCAGTTGTGTTCGTAAAAAAGCCAGTAATTTCTTCTTGCTTAGCGTAGCCAGTAACTCCAATCACAAACTGACGGAAGGCATTATTACTAACTCCTCGTGCCAAAGCAGAAAGTGAATCAATGGCAATCCGAGACGGCTTAAATTCGGCAATTTCTGATTTAATAATTTGCAAGTGATCTTCTAATCCTGCTGATTCTGGGTAGGTGCAAAGGATTTTCATCAGACCTTTTTTTTCCAATTCCTCAAAATCAATCCCCCAAGACGAAGCATTACGAGATAGCTGAGCGCGAGATTCTTCGTAGGCAAAAAGAATTGCGCGGTCGCCTCGCAAGCAAGCATCTTGAATAAACTTACTAACTAACAACGTTTTTCCTGTACCCGTAGCACCCGTTGCCAAGATAATCGAATCTTTGAAAAAGCCGCCACCACACATTTCATCAAGTGTTTTTACACCTGAAGAGACACGAGCATTGGAAGACCGTTGAGTCAGGCGCATTGCCCCTAATGGGAAAATATTGATTCCTTGATTCGTCATTGTAAAGGGATATTCTCCCTTCATATGGGTTGTTCCACGTAGCTTGAGAATCTCCATTGTCCGGCGCCGACGTTCGCCTTCTAGAACATTACGAACAATTACCACGTTGTCTGAAACAAACTCTTCCACGCCAAATCTTGCGACTGGACCATACTCCTCAACTCGCTCGGTGGTCATTACTGTTGTTACACCGATTTGCTTGAGCCTTGCAACTAAGCGAAAAATTTCTCGTCGCACGACCGAAGCCGCATCGTACTGCTGAAATATAGCAGTCATAGAGTCAACAGAAACTCGTTTTGCTTTGTATTTACGAATAGCGTATTGAATCCGTTCAATTAAAGCAGAGAGGTCAAAGTTGCCGACAACTTCTTGTCCCTCTGGGTCAGGTGAGGCATCTAAAATAAAGAGCTTACCTTCATTAATTAATTGTTGTAAATCCCAGCCAAAGCTAGAGGCATTTTTAATAATATCTGTAGGAGATTCTTCAAAAGTAACAAATACACCAGCCTCATCAAAATAAGTGATGCCATGGTAAAGAAATTGCACAGCCAACAAAGTCTTACCCGTGCCAGATGTTCCACTTACAAGCGTCGTCCGACCTACTGGTAGCCCTCCATGGCTAATATCGTCGAAGCCTTCGATCATTGTGCGGATTTTCTGAACTCCTACCGTTGCTGAGTTATCTAGCTTTGGCTCACCTTGGTTAAGTTGACTCATATTTTCGATCAAAAAAGATATTACTCAGGAAAAAATTACTACGCTTTCCTTAGGAAGGATTTATTTCACCAGAACCATCAAGACTTTAAAAATCTAATTCTTCTTCACGAAGCTCCTCATAGAGAAGATCCAATCCGATTAAGACTTTTTCCCGATCCGAAAGATCACCAATAATTCTACGGACAGGCGGTGGCAAAACTTTTGACAAAGTGGGTGTAGCCAAAATTTTATCTTCCTCTGCTAACTGGGGGCTTTTTAAGACATCAATCACTTTGAGAGCGTACACCCCCTGAAATTCCTGTTCAAGGATATTTTTAAGTGTTTTTAAAGCCTTGACAGAGTGGGGAGTGTTCCCAGCAACATAGAGCTTGAGAACATAGGTTTTCTTCAGCGGACTCATAGGTTAGCAATTAGCAATTAGCAATCATGGATGAGAATGTAATAGCAACCAGAGATGAACTCAAAGACAAGGTTGGGTAGAGAGGCTCAAATCAAGCTTATCGCTAAATGCTGGTGAGTAAGGTGGTCAAAACAGATTAAACAACCTCTGTTGCCTTTTGGCAAAAGGATAGGGGTAATCAGAGGTTATTATTTTACAGCTACCGACTTCGCACTAAAAGTGGTGGTCACAACTCTCTAGGGATAGAACGACGATACATTTCGCCTAAGTGAGCAATCACATCGATAAGCGTCAGGCGATAGTCAAGTAAAACCTCCTCATTTCGCCCTTCAAGCTTCAACTGCTTGGAAAATTCTTCCATCAGTTCCATATGGATTTCTACAATCCTTGACACCGATATATCTGCAAAAAAGGCTTTATCAACGAAGTTATCGATTTTTTGATTCAGGTTATCTTCTTGAGAGAAGTACTTCAAAACAATTTCGCGATACTCTAATTTTAAGTTTTCTAACAGCTTCTGCCTGTCATTTTGAGACAGATGACGTAAAAAAAGCTGAGGGTTTCTCTTGTAGTACACACCTAGGTATCCTAGCCGCTCTTTGAGTTTTTCAGATAACCGACGCTGCTGCTGGATCAGAAAACTCCGAGTGGCGAGTTCTGCTGTGGGATCAACCGCAGCAGACGGTTCAGGTAAGCTAGAGGCAGTAGAAAGCGAAAGAAACTGAGCGATCGCTTTTTCAATGAACTCGCCAATCTCAGGAGATTGAGTGACACCGAGTTGAACTTCCGCCGCGTGGAAGAGGTAGTCGTCCTGACTAGGTGGAGAATTCTCAGTTATCTGGATAGTCTTGAGTAGGTGATGGGTCGTAGCGCGATGAGCTGTTCTTTCAATTTCCTTAGGGAAAATTACAACAGGGAGCAATGTCCCTTGTTCCAACAAGCGGTTGATGACGGGTAGCAATGAACCGTCATCTTGCAAAACTAAACAATCGAGCTGCTGCTTGTACTGCTCTAAAAAGTCGAAAAACTCAGATTCTGAGCCTGTAACATGCAACGTATAGCGATCGCTACTCAAAATCTGGCTCAACGACTGAGCTAGCGATTCCGAGTGTACAAACATACAAATAGACAGTTGGAGAGGCAAAACAATACAACTTAAAAAAATAAGCGAGTGAATTCAGTAGCGACCTCATTGAGTCGAGAATATTTTAACAATTTCTTTATAGAAGAACTTCATATTAATTTAAACAATCTGGAAATTGTAAGTAATTGTAATTGGTAGGCCATCCCTACCCCCATTTAAGAGCAATAATTGAGCTGTACTTGCTCGTTACGAGTACCAAAAATTATCAATCAAGCAATCTTGCCTTACTAAACCTGATTTGTAATTCACCCAAAAAAGATGTGCTGCCGCCATGGCATCACCCTACTATTGCAGCCAGATTGGTCATATCCATGCCAACTCCCAGTCTAAAAGAATTTGCTCAAGCGGCTCCAGTGTGTCAACAAACCTCTGGTCTTGCTGCCGTACTGGAGATTTTTCGCACTTCAAGGTGTGATGCCATCGTTGTGCTAAGCGAACAGCAACGTCCTCTGGGAATTGTTAAGCTGCAACAAGTCATGCCCTACTTGCTCTCACCAGCAAGGGTAGGAGAAAGCAATATCACGACAGCAAGTGTAGATTTCCACCAACCCATAGTTCAACTTGAGCCGTCGATCATTGAACCGCTCACCATTTTGTCAGCACAGTTGAGTTTGAACCAATTCTGGGCTTATGTAGACGAGTCAGGCGATGAACTCACGCCAAACTGCGGACGCTGTACAACTCAGAAGAACACAAGAGTTGGGGAATTTTACTCTTGTCCTGCCTTACCGGATTGGGCAGTGGTAGACGAGGAAGGCAAGTTTCTCGGACTGCTCAATAGCTGGCTGATTTTAAAATCTACAGCAGCAAGTTTTACCGCGTCCCCAACCGCGAACACCAGTCAGCCACCTGTGCTAAACGATCTTTATCCTTTAGTACAACTATTGGAACAACTACCATTACCCCTGAGCTTACAGACAGCTACAGGACAAGTACTGGCTCAAAATCTGACTTGGCGTAAGCAGATTGGAACCTCACAAGATCTAGATTGGGTGAGACGAACCACCGCCGCTATGCTAGATTTCCCTGCTGTTGAGGCGCACTCAGCGTCCCACAGTAGTGCGGTGTCTCATGACGCGACGAGGCTAGTACCGCTTAGCTTTGGTGAAGTGGCTTTAGAGGAGAATACAGTAGCCACCCTAGAAGCTATGGCTTCCCAAACATTAACGAGTGCGCCAATGGTCACAGGAAAGAGCATCAAAGAGCGCTATGAGCCTTCTCAGGCAGCCGTTCAACGCTACTGTGCCATTGATACGCCCCACATGATGGCAACAGCCTTTAAACAACGAGTGATTTTGTCAACGCCATCAGGGTTACATAGCGCTGAGACACCAACATCAGAAACCCTCAAAAACAACATCCAAGAGCGCGTCTTCTCATTTGTCAAAATTCCCCTGTTGCAGCCAATTACGAGAGAGGGAAGACGCGCAGGAGCATGGAATCAGCACTTTAACAACGTTGGACAAGACTTGAGGCGCTCACCTCATCCCTCACCCAACTCGGATTTATGGCTAGTGCTGGCTCAAGACACAACGGAACAGCAACAAGTTACGAAAGAACTAGCCGCGAAAAATGCGGATTTAGTCCAACTCAATCGCTTGAAAGATGAGTTTTTAGCTTGTATTAGTCATGAACTGAAGACCCCTCTGACTGCGGTTTTAGGGTTGTCAAGCTTGTTAAAAGACCAGGCATTGGGAGAACTCAATGAACGTCAATCCCGCTATGCTCAACTGATTTATCAGAGTGGGCGACAGCTCATGACTGTGGTCAACGATATCTTGGATCTGACTCGGATGGAAACAGGCCAGCTAGAACTGACACTGGGGCCTGTACATATTCAAAGCGTATGCGATCGCGCTTACTCCCAAGCCCAACAACTCCATCCAGAAGCATCCCAACAGGACGAAGAATCAACACCCGAAACCCGTTTTACCCTGGAAATTGAGCCGGGTTTAGAGATGCTCATTGCTGACGAACTGCGCCTACGGCAAATGCTAATGCATCTCCTTTCCAATGCCCTCAAGTTTACAGATGCTGGGGGTGAGATTGGTCTGAGGGTCAATCGTTGGGAAGACTGGATTGCTTTCACAATTTGGGATACTGGCATCGGTATCCCCCCAGAGAAGCAGCACTTAATCTTCCAGAAATTCCAACAACTGGAAAAACCGCTCACCCGGCGGTTTGAAGGAACAGGCTTAGGACTCGTCTTAACCCAACGCCTTGCTCACCTACATGGTGGAGATATTTCCTTTGTTTCCAAACTCAATGAAGGAAGCCAGTTCACTCTACTTCTACCACCCTGTCCGCCCCAGAACAGTGAGCAAGATGGAGCCACCCAGAACTGGGAAAATGGAGGCAATCCCAAATCCCAAACCCCAAATCCTCAAAAAGAAGGACAGCAAGAGAACCAAAACCGTTTGGTGCTGATTGTTGAAACCGTACCCCGATACTTGGAAGGTTTAACAGAACAGCTCAAGAATTTAGACTATCGGGTTGTGATTGCCCGCGCAGGGACAGAAGCGATCGAAAAAGCTCGAAGCTTGCAACCCTGTGTCATCTTACTCAATCCCTTACTCCCCCAACTTTCCGGATGGGATGTCTTGACTCTTCTTAAATCAGACACCCAAACCCTTCACATCCCAGTCTTAGTAACAGCCACACAGGCAGAAAAACAGCAAGCTTATCATCACAAGGCTGATGGCTTCTTAAACTTGCCAGTACAAGAGCAAGCCCTACTCCAAAATCTGACTCGCTTAGGGAAATATAAGGAAGGTACCCAAAGTGGTCTGACAATTCTACACCTACATCCTGACATCGTTGAAACACAGCCTGACCAGCCAAGCTTGTGTTCTGCGCTGACTGACATACTCAGCCTTGAACACTCCAAGCTCAACTACCGAGTTCTTGAAGCAGATGATTTAGAGCAAGCTGAATTATTAACTCGTGTTTGGCATCCAGATGTCGTCTTACTTGATGGTGCTGCGCTCAAAGACCCAGCGAACTACTTGAAAGAGTTCTCATCTTATACAGACTTAACTGCTTTACCACTAGTAACGCTAGACCATCAGACGACAGAGGCAGCCAATCAAATTACTGAACTTTCGGTATATCCCTGTTTAGCAGCCGATAACGATTCAAAGTTCTCTGCCATCTTGCAAGTCCTTCAAGTAGCGACTGGGATGAGTCGGCAACCTAGCATTCTCGTGATGGATGTTAGTATCGCACAGCAAGATCCAGATAACTCAAAGGGCGAATCTCAAACCGCAAAGACAACGCGGCAGCGAAAACTTCAACGCCAAAGTTGCTCTGATTCAGCCCTAACGCCACATTACTCATGGCTTAAGGGATTGATTCAATACTTAGAAACCGCTGGATTTAAAGGCTTACTCTCATCGTCTTGGGCGGAAGTATCCCGTCAACTCCAAGAGCAAAGCCCTGATATGCTCTTGATTTGTTTAAAGGACGTGACTGACTCTTGTGCGCTAATGAAAGGCTTAGTTTCCCTTGCTCAGTTACCAAACCTCCCTCCAATTCTTGTTTTGGATCATCGCTTAGAGGTTAAGTATCCGAATAAAGCAGCAATGGACAAGGATGTCTCAAACTCTGAGCTAGAGTCATGCTTGAGATCTGTAGCCACTCGTATTGTGGGCGGGGCATCCCAGTCGATGACCCAGTTAATAGATCAGGTTTATCAAACTATGGCTCAGAATTGATAGTTAGTTGTTAGTTATTTGTTGTTGGTTGTTTGTAAAAAAACAAACAACTAATAACAAACAACCAACAACCTTTTGCTATAAAGCCGTGCGTCTGTTGTAGAGTGGTTTCGCAAGGATGCCGGAAGATGAATAACAGCAAAAACCTTTCTACACATTACTGGACGTTGGCTGGAGTTATGGTTCTAGGAGCCATACTGCGGTTTTGGCATCTCGACCTCAAGCCTTTATGGTTAGATGAGGTACTGACTGCGTTGCTGAGCTTAGGACGCCTCTATGTCGATGTCCCTCTAGACGTTGTGTTTCCTCTCTCGACTTTGCAGCAGCTATTTACCCTAAAGCCAGATGTCAGTTGTCCTGAAATTGCCCAAGCTGTTGCGAGTCAATCGACTCATCCTCCTCTGTTTTTTTGCTTGATGCACCAATGGCTAAGTTGGCTAGAACCAGTCGCTCAGTCATTGAGTTGGAAACTCAGGGCACTACCTGCTTTGATTGGAGTTTGTGCGATCGCATCAATCTATTGCCTAAATCGCATCGTCTTTTCTCCAGCCGCTGGCTTGATGGGGGCGTCTCTTATGGCTGTCTCTCCATTTGGTGTCTACCTTTCCCAGGAAGCACGACATTACACGCTACCTGTGCTTCTAACCACGCTGGCACTTTTGGGCTTCGTTCAAATTCAGCAAACTCTTTATTCCCGAAAGCTACCACGACCAAGGATTTGGGCAGTGTGGGGCATTGTTAATAGCCTTGGTTGCTATGTCCACTACTTTTTCATCCTTGCTTTTATTGCCCAACTTGCAACACTTATTGGAGTAATGTTGCATCGCCGGAGGCTACCAAAGGGCAGTTGGCTAGCCGTTGGGCTTGTCGTTGTTGGCGTAGCGGTGAGCTATCTGCCTTGGCTGCCCATGCTGTTTGGAGACTTTGGGCGTCCAGAAACAGGTTGGCTACCAACGCCTGAACACATCATGCCCCTTGTCCAAACCTTGATGGGGTGGATACTGATGGTGATTGCCCTGCCAATAGAAGGTCAACCCCTAGGGATTCAGGTGCTAATGGCATTGTTAATGCTGGGGTTTACGAGTTGGGTTAGTTTACATTGGCGTGGATTTAAGCAACTGTGGCGACAGCCAGAAACCCACGTTGCTACGCTTGCACTCTCCTGTTTCACCGTTTGTGTACTCCTGCAATTTTTTGCGATCGTCTATCTATTAGGTAAAGACATTACAGTTGCCCCTCGGTATAACTTTGTCTACTATCCAGCTATCACTGCCCTACTAGGAGCCAGTCTCGCCGTCAATACAAGAACGATGGGGCAATGGAGAAAAATTCTCCCCCTGTGTCTTGGATTATTGAGTTGTGTCTTTGTCGTCTCAAATTTGGTCTTTCTTAAGCCCTTCAATCCTCAGCAGATAGCACAAGACATGAACCTAGAACCAGTTGTGCCCATGATGATTGCAATGGGATACAACAACTTTCAAGATGTCGCTTTGGGATTAAGCGTTGCCTTGGCTGTTGAACAAGAAGAATACAGAAGTTCAGGAGTTCAGGAGTTCAGAACTTTTATGAACTCTGGACGAACTGAACTTCTGGCAGAGGATACCTCTTTTGTTTTCCTGGATAGTAAGTTGGGATACGACCTTGTCTGGCAAAAGCTGTCGAAGCTGCCAGCGTCGTCGCTAGGTCGAATGAATCTCTGGGTAATTGCTCCCGGGTTAAGGCGTAGGGACTATCCCCAGCAGTTGACGATTGGTTCTGCGGAACCGGACGTAGGTATTGCTAATCAAATCCCTTGCACCCGTGACCCTAGTGAGTACTACCGCATTGGCTTTCCCTATCAGTTATATCGGTGCCAAAAAGGAGCTAGCCCCTAGTCTCCTATAGCCTCTTCTCACTAGACCTCTTGAAGAGCATTCTTTTTCATCAAATTTTTGGGCAGACGGGACGCCTACCCCACAAGAAAAAATGACTATGAGTGGGATGGGCTGAAAAGCCCGTCCTAGCTATTGCTCTTCAAGAGGTCTACTCATCAATTTGCCAAACATCACGGCTTAAGGCTTCATCCAGAATTTTTTTCGGGCGTAACACCAAGATGATGCGTCCCAAGAGGGTGGTATCTGGTGCGTCTGGAAACCACTTAATTTCTAGCTGTCCTGCCTGGTCAACGACAAAGTAGCTCTCAGCATCCCATTCCTGCTGGGTTCTGTCGATGAGCAGTAGGATATCTTCTGGTTTGTCTGTCGTTTGAGTCGGTAGCTGACTTGTGTTACACAAAATCCCCACCAGGTCTTGCGCCTGTAAGATAACTTGCCAGCCAGGTATTGCCATGAGTGTCTGCTTGCCAGATACTTCAACTAACTGGAAGGCTCCGCTACTGTTAAGAGTCGGAAAATCTTTCAGGTCAGTTGTCTTCAGTGGCAGTTGACCTGCTACTGGCACCAGCCTTGGCACTCCTTCCTCGGCTTCGAGACGGTAGAACGGGAATCGAGGGGCGTGACGCTGTTTACCGCCGACTGATTCGGTCAGCAATTTCTCGATTTGTTGCCGTGCTGCTTGGGTGTGAGCGAACATTAAAGCGCGTGCAATCAAACGCGATCGCTCTTGTAAGTCATTGTGCTCTCTGGCACTTCTCCAATACCCATAAGCAACGGCATCACCGGGATGATTGGAAAATCCTTGCGGTGGAGAACCACGGCGGGAAAATTCTTTTACAGCTTTTGCCACCTCACGCGCTCCCTCTGAGTCGAGGTTTCTTGCGACAATAAATTCTGCCGCTGCTGCGCGTTCCGGTTGGGTAAGGATGCGTAACTCATACAAGGAATCACTACCCGTCCGCTCAAAACGCGATCGCACCGCATCAGATATTCCAACCTTTTCCAACGTCGCGTAGACTTGAGACGCTACAATCACTTGATTTTGTTGGATTGGCTCAAATCCGGTTTCTTCAAAAATTGCCTGGGAAGTGTATCCTGCTTTTTGTAGCTGCTGACAAGCCTGTCCCCACTCAACCCAGTTGCTCTCTTTTCGTCGCAGCAGTTGTAGTAAGTCTTTAACATTGACATCTCCTGAGTCTGCTTGAGGCTGATGCTCAGGAGTGCCGGGTGATATTTCAGTCATGATTTAGGGAAAATTGACGATGCTTTTCCAGTGGGATGATGTCTCTAATTTATCGTGATTGGGATATTAATAATTCAGCGTACTCAGCGGTTAGCTTTCAGCTATCGACTTTACCATATACCTAAAAGCCCATTGATTGCATAAACTACTAGGTTTGATTGACTGCTTTGTTAACTTTTAAGAGCAAATCTTTACTTCTATTTCAGGGCTGCGGCAGTGAACGCTGATAGCTGATAGCTTTTCCTTGCTCAGTTTCACAAAAAACGCTTTTTTCCTGAAAAATTGCCTTCTCCTGGCAAATATAACCAAAGATAGCCGTTAGCTAAATTGGTTGCTAGCCTGGGTTTGCTACAAGAAGTTTATTGTATTGTTATGGACAAGGCTATCCCCAATCTTGACAATATCAGCCGTCAGTTGATGAACTTAGAACGACCCAAAAAACCGAAAATGCTGGTAGTGGACGATGAGCCAGATAATCTGGATTTGCTGTACCGTACCTTTCGGCGAGAGTTCAACGTCCTGAGAGCTGAAAGCGGTCACAATGCCCTCTCTTTGCTTTCCACTGAGGGGGAAGTAGCTGTAATTATCTCCGACCAACGAATGCCGGAAATGAAGGGAACAGAGTTTTTGAGTAAAACAGTACCCCAGTTTCCCGATACGGTGAGGATTATCCTGACAGGTTTTACAGATGTTGAGGATTTGGTTGAGGCAATCAACTCAGGACAAGTTTACAAGTACATCACAAAGCCTTGGGACCCCAATGAACTCAAAGCCGTGGTGCAACGTGCGGCTGAAACCTATGAACTACTTAAACAACGAACCGAGGAACTACAGCGATCGCAAGCGCAAACCGAGCTACTCGCAACCATTGTCCAGGTTGCTCAGGACTCGAATACTTTAGAAGATTGCCTTGCACCGCTTGCCAAGGCGTTTGGTGAAAGCTTTTGTGCAAATTGCTGCATTTTACAATTAGCAGAGAATAATGCGCTTCTCCCGGCACGGGGGATTTATACAACATTTGACACGATTGAATACGGTTTAGAGAATGACCCACTTGTCCAAGAAGCGCTTACTAGCCATTCACTTCAGGCTTGGGTCTATACTCCCGGAGAGATACAGCAAGCGAATACCGCACATTACCAGGCTGCGGATATTCAGGCACACCTACTGGTTCCGATTGTCTACCGTAATCAATTGCTAGCCGTTCTATCGCTTCAGTGGAAGCAAAGAACCACACATCTCAAAGAAGATGAATTGAAACTGATTCATTTGTCAGCACAGCACGTTGGTTTAGCGCTCACCGTTACCCGTATTCATCAATGATGACCGATCGCCCAGTGACACCCCCTGCCTCGGAAATTCGCGAGTTGTTTGACCGTATTGCACCCGTTTACGACCAGCTAAACCATTGGTTGAGTTTGGGTCAGCACCGTGTATGGAAGCTAATGGCGGTAAAGTGGAGTTCTCCCTGTGCTGGGAATGTCTGCTTAGATTTATGCTGTGGTAGTGGTGATTTAGCCCAACTGCTAGCACGGCAGGTTAGAGCCACTGGTCAAGTTTATGGGGTAGATTTTTCACCCGCTCAGTTAGCGATCGCACGTCAACGTGCTGAAAGTCAACCACCACCAGCTCCAATTACCTGGGTTGAAGCTGATGCCCTGGATTTGCCGTTTGAGGACAATGATTTTGACTGCGCCACAATGGGGTATGGTTTGCGTAATGTAACGAATATTCCTCGCTGTCTTTCGGAGTTGTACCGCGTTCTTAAACCAGGCGCTAAAGCCGCTCTGTTGGACTTCAATCGTCCCACACAGCCTTATATGCGTACATTTCAGCAATGGTATCTCGATAACGTTGTTGTACCAGTTGCCGAACAATTGGGCTTAACTGAAGAATACGCCTACATTGCACCTAGCTTAGATCGGTTTCCGACAGGGCAAGAGCAGGTAAAATTAGCCCAAAAAGCAGGCTTTACCGCTACTCACTACCCGATTGCGATCGGAATGATGGGAGTGTTAGTGATGACAAAGCCTCAAGAGAGGTCGTGAGGTGGTAGGTGTTAGGTTGTAGCTATTGTCCCCAATACACAAACTAAGATGGGGATTAGGGGGATGAAGGCAAAAAGTATTAAGAAAAGATACTTATTTTTGCTTGTTCCTTCTGTTATCCCTTCACCTCCGTGTATTGGATTGCCACCTTGAATTTGGATCTAGCTACACTTTGGATTTACGTTGCCCCTCCCATAGCGGGGGCAATTATTGGCTATTTCACCAATGACATAGCCATCAAGATGCTGTTTCGCCCCTACAAGGCTATTTATTTCGGTAAGCGACAACTACCGTTTACACCGGGTTTGATTCCTCGCAATCAAGAACGCCTTGCCAAGCGGATTGCTGACACCATTATGGGTTCACTACTGACCCCTGGTGAGCTGCAAACGTTAGCAGGACGTTTGCTAGCAACAGAACGGGTGCAGGGAGCGATTCTCTGGTTGTTAAAGCTGGGATTAGAGCAAGTCCAGCTCGATAAGGAACAGAAAACTGCCAAAATTCTCGCAGGTATCCTTCGGGATTTACTGGGTGAGTCTTTACCTCGATTGCTGAAGGTACTCGCTCGTCGTGAGGATTTCTTGGAAGCTCAGATTAATCAAATTTTTGATCAGGTTTTGTTGGATTTTCAACTGACTGAAGACCAAGCCCGAAAGCTTTCTGACTGGCTATTACAGGTGGTGTTACCACCCGATGTTTTACGACAAGCGATCGTTGACTTCCTTACTGATCGAAATATTCAAATTATTGATGAGGGCTTTCGGGAAAAATCGAGTGGGACGTATTGGGTAGTAGCAAATCTGTTTGGTTTACGCAATACGTTGACACGTCTGCGAACCTATTGCTTGGATGAAAGGGATGCGGCAAATGCTCGTCTTGCTGAGTTAAGTGTTTCTCTGGCGGTTCGAGAGCGCTTGCGAAAATGGCTGCAAAATGTCTCGCTGCAAAATCTACCCGTATCAACAGTGCGGCAGTTGCGGAAAACAACGCGAGATACAGTTCGCAGCTATGTTCAAGAGCGTGGTGGTGAACTCCTAAAAGGGTTAAATCAGTCGATTGATTGGGCAAATGTGGCGGCGCTTATCCTTAATCGGCTCCGGAATTCCGCTGCTGTAAACTCTTCGCTTGGATTGGTGAGTCAGGAGTTGGCGTTGATTTTGGAACGCTATTTGGAGAAAGATTTAGAAAATATTGTGGCGCAAGCAATTCCGATTTTATCGATTGATCAGGTGATTGTTGAACGAGTGAGGGCAACCTCTGCTGAGGAACTGGAGACGACGATTCAAGGGATTGTAAAAAGTGAGTTGCAAGCGATTGTTAATTTAGGTGGAGTTTTAGGCTTTGTTGTCGGTTTGCTACAGACTGCTTTGCTGCTATTTCGGTAAACGCAATCGCGATCGCATTCACTCTAGGGGAGTAATGGTCTACTTGTTACTGTGTGCCTCTGTTTGAGTAATAACTTCACTTGCTGTCTTTAAGCCCCATTCAAGATTGTGAACGCCTATCTTAACGGCAACAATAGACACGAAGATAACTAGAGTAAGTGTCCACGGGTCTCTCTGATGGTGCATAAAGTTTTGTAATTTTAGCGGTAAGTGTATCGAAGACTCTTGCCTTTATATCATTCAAACAAGCTTCTTGCACAATCGTGTTCATTTTAACTTTCCGTTGAAGCTTGGCATCTAAACATCTAAGACTGAACAAGTAGCTTGCGATCGCTTTGAGCCACTTGCTATACACAAGGGAGGAAAATCCTAATGTCAGGATGAACTTTGCCTGTAGAAAAATTTAGTGGTAGAAAAACTGTTATCCGGATTTTGGACATCAATTCAGGTTGAAGTTGATAGTTCTTGACTCAACAACAGCTCATGCACTTACTGAAGCTAGCGATCGCCTTTACTGCTTCTCTTCTCTTCATTGGCTGTACCTCCCCACCCCCACAAACGCAGTCCACACCCACCCCAACACAAAGCACTCCTACACCAGACACTACTACCCTCAAAGCTGCTATTGAGGAACTAGAAATGCTGCAAATCAAGCTTAAAAGCGGCATCAACCCTAGCACGTATGCCCACTTGATTAGGAATACTTTACCTATCGTCGAGAGGGCTAGTGGTGAAGCTAAGGCAGTAGCCGCTATGAAATCAGCCATGGCAGGACACCAATTAGCGCTCAAGTTTTGGCAATGCGATCGCCTAGAAGGCTACTATAAACTCCACCAATGCCGAGGTAAGGCACTCTCAGGTATATTTGCCAAGTATCCAGACATCAAAGCGCAAGCAAAAGTAAACATTAAGAGTACAAAACCGACTACGATTAGCACTCAAGTCAACCAAGAAGGGATGTTACAGAGAATTTGGGAAAACACAAATGCGGATACTCAGACAGCCAAACGGGTACTCTCTCCAGTTCCCACTCCACAAGCACAACAACTGTAAAACGGGTTGAATGTTCGTATACCTGTTCAGGGGGATAGGTGATAGGCGATCGCGTTTTTCAAGGTGATTGCATAGTAGATGGTACCCAATCCGAGTAACCTTCCAAATGACCCCAGTAGGCTTGAATCCCAGTCACTGCCCAGATTAATGCCGCGACTACCAATACAACAACACCCACCAATCGAAAGGTGCGATTGGCTTTTAAATAAAGCGCTGGTGCGGCACAGATACCCCCCAATCCAGTCAAAATAAAGCCAATTCCTGAAATGACTGGCTGCTTCGTCAAGCCTAGATTAATAATGCGTAAGCCTACGACAATTGCCGCCACACCTGCAAAGAATGCATAAATTGCAACACTTAGCAAGTCCCATCCTTGGGCAAGAGAAACTGATGCAGCGATAAATATGATGCCGAACAGAACTGACAATTCACCATAGGCAATGTTGAAGCTACCTCTAACCGGCCAGGTAAAGATCATGTGTAAACCAGTAACTAATGCGATCGCACCAGTCATTCCGAACCCAGGAATCCAATGCCTCTGTGTCCGATCCTCAAACCCCTGATACACGTAGTAAGCCAGCAGAAACAGACCAGCTACCATATTGATCAGCATTAGTGTGATGTAGTTGATGAACAAGACTCACCTCCGACTTGAATAATATGTATATTTTGATACTCTTGTCATTTACTACTAATAAGTTTATTTACCACTAATTTAAGTAACTCGACACTGATTCAAAGCTCAGAGTACTCACACACCTTCACCTCAACAGCATCAGAAGCCACCTTGTGGTTAAGCAAGAGGCAGTAAAATCTGAAATTCTGTGCCTGTGTCTGGCTGAGAACGCATGAGCAACTGTCCTCCATGTTTTTGAGTGACAATTTGATGGCTAATGGCTAAACCTAATCCTGTTCCCTTGCCAACAGGTTTTGTCGTGAAGAACATCTCGAAAATCCGCTCCTGAATTGCTGGTTGCATTCCAATTCCATTATCAGCAATTCGTACCGATACCCATTCCCGATTGGATTGTTCTAAGATATCAGTGCTAATCTCAATCTGAGGTTGCCAAGTCTTGGAGCTAGTGGCTTGTTCATTGAGCTTTTCTGTTAGAGCATCGATCGCATTACTGAGGATGTTCATGAACACCTGGCTCAGTTGACCTGAGTAGCAATTAATTGGTGGGAGATCGCCATAATTTTTAATGACTGCGATGCCTGACTTGAGGCGGTTATTTAAAATAATTAAAGTACTCTCAATACACTCATGAAGGTCTGCTGGCTTACGATGAGTTCCATCCATGTGAGAGAAGCTTTGCAATCCACCCACAATTTTGGTTAATCGCTCAGAGCCTAACTCCATGCTTTTGAGGATTTTCGGTAAATCTTCTAAGACAAACTTTAGGTCATATTCTTCTTTTAGCCCACTCAAATTTGAAGAGGTTTCAGGGAATTCTACTTCATAAGCTGACAATACTTTTATTAATGTCTGGCAGTAACTAAAGAGAAAATCAAAGTTACAGGTAATACAGCCAACAGGATTTTTAATTTCATGACCAACACTAGCAACCATTTGTCCCAAAGCTGCCATCTTTTCGGTTTGAATGAGCTGAGCCTGAGTTTTCTCGTCGAGTAGTCGGGTAGCCAGTTCATGAATGTTTGACTGTGCTACTAGTAATTGATGCACATCCAGTAAGCGATATGTGCCTGTCTCTAATTCAACAATAATTGGTTCATAAAGCGCATTGGCTGACCGCTGCAATGAGCAACGAGCTGCTTCGACAATCTGTGTCTGACCAGGAAGAATCAATACGTCTGTATTGGCAAAGCGATATAAAGAAGATAGTGGACGCTTCAAAAATAGTTCTAGTCCATAGGGACGGCTCATCTGTTCCAAAAATCGACGCCGTGAAATCATCCCAACTAACTTCCCCTGCTCAGTGAGGATGACTCCTGGTAGCAGTTGATTCACCTGAAAAGTTTGGGTGACTTCTTTTCCTAAATGAGAAGAATCAATTTGAAAATCGTGTAGTGATAGTTCTTGAATGGTGGATTCTAGACTTAGATTCTCTGCCTTAGGTGGCGTGGAAGGAGAGAATTGTGTGTAAGGCTTCTCTAAGGCAAGCATAAGAAGATCCAAACGGATAAAAGTAATTGGGGTGACGGTCAAGCTTCCAGCTTTAATCTAACACTCAAGTTTCCGCTTTAATGATTGAGTTATGCTAAAAGTTTTCGATAAGAACCTGAACAATAGTTAAAATTAGGTTAACTATTGGTTATCTGTATATAGAGTTCTTAGGGCTAAAATTTCCGAAATTTATATACAGTTAAAAAATAAAGCCTCTATAAATAGATAGTAGGTTGGAGTTCTACTTGTGAAATTGTAGCTAACTCAAGTAGGGATTGAGAAAAAGGCGATCGCCCAAGTGACAGACGGCGCGATCGCGTCCTGATGATTTTGCTTGATACAATGCCGTATCAACCGTTGTAATTAGTGTTGTTGGTATTACCTCTAAGCTAGTGCAGGTCGGCAGGAATAATTCGCCAGTATGCAAGAGCGAGGTTTGTTTGGTTTTCAGAACTAGAGAGAAACTTTCGCCACGTTGCACAAGAACGCCAGCCACCCCTAGCCTAAGCTGCCGAACATTAAAGAAAGCTTGTTAGACGGATGGAGAGATGGTAAATAGGGCGATAGGAAGAGAATTTAGTCATTTTTCCCAAAATCTGAAAATATACAAGTAAAAAGTTCATTAGCTTACTACCCAAAGAACACAGTAGTAAATCAAGATTTAGCTATTGCTGTAAAATACCATTCGCACAAGATAGTGAGTGTGACACCGAGTAGAGTCGGTGTTTTGCCGTATTGTTGATGAGCAGGATGGCAACTTTTCTCAAATCGTCTGTGTCAAGGGCTACATTGGTTGGATTAATAGTAATACCTTCTTTTCCGATAAAATGGCGCTTGCTGCGTCATTTAGGTAAAACATCTTACGATCAGCCCAACACATGAATCAGCTGAACACCGCTTTCACTCTCTTCCTAAGTTTGCTTGTTGAAGCCATTCCTTTCTTGTTGCTGGGGGTTTTATTATCCAGTTTGCTCCTGTTGTTTGTCGATGAGCGTAAGCTGATTTCGGCTATGCCTCGAAACCCCGTGTTAGGGGCAATTGTTGGTAGTTGTGCAGGGATGTTCTTTCCTGTGTGTGAGTGCGGCAACGTGCCAGTGGCGCGGCGTCTGCTACTTCAGGGCGCACCAACACCCGTAGCGATCGGGTTTTTATTGGCAGCACCAACGATTAATCCAATTGTGATTTGGTCAACCTGGGTAGCCTTTCGTGACCAACCAGAAATTGTGGTGTTGCGAGTATTGTTTTCTTTAGGGATTGCCATCTTCATTGGTTGTGTTTTCAGCGTTCAGACAGATTTACGCCCACTGCTGAAACCCGCGATCACTCGCTCGATGCCCCGTCCTGAGAAGGGTGGAGGAGGTGATTTGAGATATGCCTCTAGTAAACAAGAGCAGACACCCATGCTGTTACAGTCCGGTTCCTATTTACTTGGTCAACCGGGGGCACCTTTGCGGATGGATACTACGGTTTTACAAGCATCGTTAGCCGCAACTAAACCAACCAAACCCCTACCCGATCGCTTGCGCCTATTTTTGGAGAATACGATCCAGGAGTTGCGAGAGTTGGGTGGTGTCTTGATTTTGGGAAGTGCGATCGCAGCTTTAATTCAAGTCCTTGTACCTCGTGAAATTATCCTGAGCTTGGGACAAGGGCCAATAACATCAATTATCGCGATGATGTTGTTAGGAGCCGTGGTGTCGATTTGTTCCACTGTCGATTCATTCTTTGCTCTTGCCTTTGCTTCAACGTTCACGAGTGGCTCTCTGCTGGCGTTTTTGGTATTTGGCCCGATGATTGACCTCAAAGCGCTCGGCTTGATGTTCTCTGTATTTAAGCCAAGGGCAATCATTTATTTATTTGCTCTAGCCACACTGTTAACCTTTTTGTTTACGCTGTTTGTGAACTTGCATATTAGTTGACGTTTAGTGATTGCTCTTTGCTTTGGCGCTTATACAGGCTGTAGATTATGAGTTCAGCTCAAAACTTCGGGAAAGCCCGGTTCCCCCGTTCCTCCTTTCAAAGTGTTTTATTACCCCTCTTAGATATCTTCGCCCTGGGAACTTGGGGCGTATTGATGCTGAGATATTGGCTCAGGGGTCAGTTGAATTTACTGATTCACCCCAATTACTTTTGGCTAGTGATTGTCACTGGCTTTGCCTTATTGATACTGGCAGGGTTAAGGGTATTACAGCTATTCACTCAGATGCGTCAACGGGCGGCAGGGAAGCCTGTTACCATGCCATTAGCTCAACACATCAGCTTGTTTCCTCCGGGTTGGAGTAGTGCCTTACTGATAGCAACAGCAATTGCGGGGTTACTGATCACACCGAAGGTATTTACTAGTCAGACTGCACTCCAGCGAGGCGTTGCAGAATCGTCAATCTTAACGAGATCGCAACCTCAAGCGTTTCGTAGTGCCAGCAATCCTCAAGATCGCTCAATTATTGAATGGGTAAGGACGCTTAATGTTTATCCCGAACCCGATGCCTACACAGGGCAAGCGGTAAAAGTACAGGGTTTCGTTGTCCATCCCCCAGACTTACCCTCACAATACCTCTTAATTTCTCGCTTTGTGATTACTTGCTGTGCAGCCGATGCCTATCCTGTTGGCTTACCCGTGAAACTAAAGGAAGATCGTAAGGCGTATCGTACTGACACCTGGTTAGAAATTGAAGGTCGGATGATTACCGAAACCTTGAAGGGTAAGCGTCAGCTAACCATCGAGGCAAGTTCCCTGAAAAAGATTCCTGAACCCGCTAATCCTTACTTCTACTAACTAGCACCATAGCTTTTCCCTTAAAACCTATCACCTACCACCTTTTTGGGATCAACGCCGATTCCGGAAAGTTTGTTTTGAGAATTGTTGCTAATGGCAGTTGACAAGAGATTCTTGCTAAAACTAGGTATGCCTTAGGAGAGAAGAAGATGATTCAACGTCAAGGTCAAGTCCAGGCAACACGCTACTTTACAACCTTAATCGGATTATTACGCGATCGCTCCTTATTTCTGGAAGAGATTCGTTCCGGCATTAAGCTCAAGAGTAAGGTAAGCTCACTGCTGATTTGCAGTTCGCTGTTTTTTGCCGTTTATGGTGGGATTATTGGTTCCTTCCACAGCATTGCTCAGGCTTTGTCTTCAGCGGTTAAGCTACCTTCGCTTTACCTGATTACCCTGATTATCTGTTTCCCAACGCTCTATTTCTTTAACATCCTATTTGGTTCCCGCAAGACATTTGGGCAGCATTTTGCGATGCTCTTGACAGCAGTATCAGTAATTAGTGTCTTGCTCTTCAGCTTTGCACCAATCACACTATTCTTTCTTATTTCTACTTACAATTACCAGTTTTTTAAGCTGTTGAATGTAGCCATCTTTGCCATTACTGGCTTCATTGGGGTTAAATTCCTTTACCAAGGAATGCACTTGCTTTCTAAGGAAGATGAGGAAGGCTTAAGCACCCGGATGAGTATTCTCAGGTTTTGGCTGATTCTTTATGCCTTCGTCGGAACGCAACTAGCTTGGACACTGCGACCTTTTTTTGGTACACCTGATTCACCGTTCGAGCTATTTCGTGAAATGCAGGGAAACTTTTATCTAGATATTTTTACAGCCTTGGGAGAAATTTTTGGTTTTCAGTAGTTATAGCAGTTAGCTATCAGCCATCAGCTTTCTTGTTTTCCTAATGGATTCTCGCTAATGGCAGTTGACAAGAGATTCCTGCTAAAACTAAGTATGCCTTAGGAGAGAAGAAGATGATTCAACGTCAAGTCCTGGCAACACGCTACTTTACAACCTTAATCGGATTATTACGCGATCGCTCCTTATTTCTGGAAGAGATTCGTTCTGGCATCAAGCTGAAAAGCAAGGTAAGTTCCCTGCTTATTTGCAGTTCGCTGTTTTTTGCGGTTTATGGTGGGATTATTGGCTCCTTCCACAGCGTTGCTCAAGCTTTGTCTTCAGCCGTGAAGCTACCTTCGCTTTACCTGATTACGCTGATTATCTGTTTCCCAACGCTCTATTTCTTTAACATCTTGTTTGGTTCCCGTAAGTCGTTTGGGCAGCATTTTGCAATGCTCTTGACGGCAGTATCAGTAATTAGTGTGTTGCTTTTCAGCTTTGCACCCATCACGCTATTCTTTCTTATTTCTACGTTTAACTATCAATTTATTATTTTGTTGAATGTAGTGATTTTTGCCGTTACAGGCTTCATCGGGATTAAATTCCTTTACCAAGGAATGCAATTGCTTTCCAAGGAAGATGAGGAAGGCTTAAGCACCCGAATGAGTATTCTGAGGTTTTGGTTAATTCTTTATGCTTTCGTCGGAACACAACTGGCTTGGACATTACGACCGTTTTTTGGCACACCTGGCTCACCCTTTGTGCTGTTCCGCGAGTTGGAAGGTAACTTTTATTTGAGTTTAGTGCAAGCGTTAGGAGAAATTTTAGGGTTTTAAGCAGTTGCCCCTTTAATTTTGAGGGATAAGGGGCATAGGAAAGGTTGTAGGTTGTAGGTTTTAGGTTTTAGGTAAAGAGTCTGCATCATTTATCACCTGCCAACTGACGTTAGAAAGTAGCACCCGATGTCCTGGTGGCACTGTGATTTGATTGAGTTCTAGCAGCATTTTCCAACCCTACTCAGTAGAATTTCTTTGTGACCATTACTGTGTCCGCCACATCGGTTCCTATACCTCTCTAGGTTACAGGTTACTGTTGTCTCGGAAGATTACTATTGTCTCTGAGTAGGGTGGCGATCGCATTTGCGAGAAATGCTGGCTCAACTGGCTTTGTAACGTGCTTCTGGAAACCAGCAAGGAGGATTTGTTGATGATCAGTCTCTCCCGCGTAAGCGGTTAGTGCGATCGCAGGTATCTCGCCTCCTTGTTCGGGACAACGTGAGCGAATTTGCTGGATAAACATATATCCATCCATTTCGGGCATTCCAATATCACTCAACAGGACATCTGGTTTAACGTTCACCAAAATGTTTAGCGCCTCAGTCGCCGAGGTAACGGCTTGTACGCTAGCACCATATTGTTCAAGGATGAAGACAATCAGCTCAAGAGTGTCCTGCTCATCATCCACGACAAGTACCCGTGTTCCTTCAAGATTTGGCTCGTCTCCTGGCAACCCCAAGTCTTCACTCTCATTAGACACAACATTCATCAACGGCAGAGTCACCGTAAACGTTGCGCCCTGATTAACTCCCGTACTTGAGGCTGTAACTTTCCCACCGTGGAGTTCTACAAGATGTCGGACAATTGCCAGCCCTAGTCCTAGTCCACCAAATACCCGTGTCGTGCTGCTGTTTTCTTGACGAAAGTAATCAAATACATGGGGTAGAAATTCAGGGAGTATACCCTTGCCTGTATCTCGAACAATAATTTGAGCATTGCCATTCAAGCGTTCCAACTTGATTTCAACCCGTCCCCCAGTAGGAGTGAACTTGACGGCGTTTGAGAGGAGATTCCACACCACTTGCTGCAAGCGGTTAGCATCTCCCATCACTTTCCTCACGTTGACATCAAACACTGTACTGATCTCAATTGACTTCGCCTCAGCCGCTAGACGCACTGTCTCTTGTGCAGCTTCAATCACCGTTACTAAATCAACTAGAGAGACATTTAAGTGAATCTTGCCTTGCAAAATCCGCGAAACATCCAGCAAATCTTCAATTAGCTGAGTTTGTAGTTGGGCGTTGCGTTCAATTGTTTCCAAGGCATAAGCCGTTTTTACCTCGTCAAGCTTGTGGGTACGCAAAAGCTTTGCCCATCCTAAAATCGGATTTAGGGGAGTCCTCAGTTCATGGGAAAGGACAGCTAGGAACTCATCTTTAATCCGGTTAGCCGCGGCACTTCGTGCCGCTTCACTAACAGCTTGCTCTCTTGCACACTGTTCAGCTTCGTAGAGATAGGCACGGGCAATCGCTTGAGCGCACTGCTGTCCCAATGCCAGCATAAATGCTCTATCTTGCTCACAAAACGTCTGGGGGGTTGCAAAACTCAAACCTAACCCCCCAATTGTGCGTCTCTCGACTGTTAAGGGAATGGCGGCAAAGGCGCAACTACTTGTCAAGGCTGGTAGGTGAGCTAAATCAGGATAGTGAGTGGCAAAGGCTTCAACATTCTCTAGAAAAATCGGTTCTCCTTGCCACACTGTATCTGCCAAGGGTGTTGCTGTTGTTCCAGGACGGCACTCCCAGTTATCAAACATCTCTTCAGGATAGCCAACTGTGGCTGCTAGTTTGAGAGAGTTGCCCGAATCATCGAGCAAGACAACTGAGCCTGCGATCGCACCTAAAGCCGTAATTCCCTGATTGACTACAGCTTCAGCCACTTGAGCAGGAGTCAGTGCTTCCGAAAAAGCGGCTGTGACAGCTTGTAGAAGGGCTGTACGATTAGCGGCAAATTCTGCACTCTGGCGTGAAGTTGTGGCTTCCCGATAAAGCCTTGCATTATCAATCGCGAGGGCAGCACGACGGGCTAAATCCTCGGCGACAGCCAAGTCATCTGTCTTGTAGCGGCGACCTGATTGGGCAGTAACCATGGTGATCGTACCTAGTATCCGTTGGCGGGCAATCAGTGGCACAATCAGCACTGACTCAAGTCCCAGCCCACGCACAAGCTGCAAATGTTCTGCTTCAGGAATCGCTGCCACAAGCAATGAGTCGGAAATCTTAGGGATGAGTTCAGGTTGACCTGTTCTAATTACCTTCACAATTGGGTTAGCGCTATCAAGGTTAGGGTGGTACAGAGCAAGCTGTTGTGACACCTCGGCGTGGGATGACTCGGTAAATGCGATCGCCTTGCGTTTAATCGAGCCATCGTCCTGCACAATTTCCACGGAACACAAGTCAGCCAAACGAGGGACTGGAATTTGGGCAACGCTTTGGAGGGTTGCTTCATAGTCTAAGGAAGCAGAAAGGATGCTACTTGTCTCGGCGAGAAAATGTAGGGTGTCCTCTGCCTGTTTACGCTCAGTAATGTCCCGTTGATTTCCCCAAGCTCTTACTAAAAAACTATCTTCAACAATTCCAACCAAGTTATTCGAGAAATACTTAGAATTGCCAAATCGATCTAGCTCGTGGGATTGGGCATCGCTCAGTCGATACTGAGAACGGATAAAAGCACGTAGGTACTCTTCATTATCGGGGTCAGATCGGATAAGGAAGTCTCCAATTCTAAGTCCAACAAGTTCTTCGACACGCTCAAAGCCATACATTGATGCCATGGCTTGGTTGCATTCCGCTAGATAGCCATACTCATAAAGATGCTGAATTTGCTCGTCTTCCGGAGTTTCAATTGCCAAAGGCGTTTCTAATTCAAAGCGCCAAATTCCTTCGGTACTCTGCTTAACAAAAGCCCGATAGCGTTCTTCACTTTTGCGTAGTGCAGCTTCAGCTAAGTTGCGATCGCGTAGTGCAGCTTGGCGATCGCTAATATCAATCGCGGCACAAGTCACACCAATAATAGAACTCGCTTCATCCCGTTGTGGCTCCACAGTAAGGTCGTAATACCAATCCCGCTCCTGTTGCGTAATTTTCACCTCTTCTCGCATCCCAATGCCCGTTTCTAATACACTGCGCTTGATACGAGTCACAACCAAGGCATCATCAAGAGGCATCAGGTCTTCATCTCGTTTACCCAGCACTGACTCCACCTGATGCTCGAAGGCAGAATTATAAATCCACGTATATCGAAGTTCTTGGTCTTGGTTAAATAAAGTAATTGGCGAGTTCTTAATCGCAATCCGAAGTCGCTCCTCGGCAACACGCAGCGCCTGTTCTGCCCGTTTACTTTCGGTAATATCTGCCACCATGACACCAACACCAATTTGCCCCGCTTCACCCCTTACCGGGTAGTAGTTAGCTAGCCAATAGCCTAAGCGTCCTGCCTGTCCTGGTGCCTCACCACTAAATTCCACATTTAGCTGGGGTTGACCTGTATCCAAAACGTTTTGGATTTGTGGCTCAAACAGGGTTGCCATCTCTGGTAAGAGTTCTCGAAAGCGTTGCCCCAAGTGTTGTTCTACAGATAAGCCGTTGATCTGTGCAAGTACCTGATTAATGCGGATATAGCGTAGTTCTTTGTCAAAAAAGCAAATGCCAATTGGGGCGGCTGCTAGTAGTGCATCAATTAAAGCTAGCGACTCGGCTTGTTGCTGTAGTGCCTGCTGACGCTGGGTGATGTCATTGACTAGAGCAACAAATCCTCGAACTTCTCCTTGTTTGCCAAAATCAGGAATGTAAGTCGCCTGAATATAGCGATCGCCATCTTTATACAGCATCCGGGCTTCAAAGCTAACAGGTTCTCCTGCCAACACCGCTTCTAGCCGAGGCTGAATGGTTTGATACGCTGTCTCACCCAAAACTGACACGATGTGTTCTCCAGCAATGTCATTCCGAGAGACTCCAAACCAATCTTCATAGGCTCGATTATTGAAACCGTAGTGCAAAGAGGCATCAACATAAGCGATCGGCATAGGCAGAGCATCTGTGATTAGATGCAGTTGGGCTTGACTCTCCCGCAGCATCTCTTCCCTTCGCCTCTGTGCTTCAACGAGCCAGTTGCTCAACAGAGCAACCACCCCAAACACACTCAAACGCAAAAGATCGTCTACATGAACATTCAAAGCGTTATAGGGTGGAAGCGCAAAGTAATTAATCGCCAAGGTCGATAAAGCTGTTGCAAGCAGCCCCGATCCCAGTCCACCCCAAGAAGCGCTAATCATCACAGCTGCAAAAAATAAAGGTGTTGGAGTTGGCTTCAGTAGTGACCCTGACAAGAGTGTCAACAACAGAGCCGTTCCTACAGCAAGCATCGCTAGTACAACGGCAAAAGCAGCTATCATGTAGCGATTTAGGTGAAGGCGATTATTCTCTAATAGCATTATTTGAGCCGGGGTAACTCTCTAAAAGCGGAACCAAGGGCAGTGTCATCACAACATTCTCTCTTCTATCTTGCGATAGAAGTCAAAAAATAACCCTTGGTGTAAACACTGTTACAGTTTAGGCTGCTTTAGTTGGATGAGTTGCTCGACTTTATCCAATGAATCAGGAAGAGACTTAGCGACCTATAGCCATCAGCAGTCAGCTTTGGTGCGGTCAGCTTTCAATCAAATCGGCTCACTTCTAAGGAACGCTCTTCTCCCGTTAATGCCCTAACCTAAGTGGCTACTGCTATATCTTCTACTTTGAACAATAAACCATAGACAAAACGCCATTATTGGCGATCGCAATACCTTTGCCTCAGTCTTGATTGGGAAGCATCAAGACTGAGGCTCTTCTCTAAAATCAAAAAGAAAGCTTCGCCAAAAATGCCTTTCCTATGGACTTTTCCTTAGGGCGTAAAAACTTCGCTCAACAGATACAGCAGTCAGACACCCAAATTGACTTAGGGGCATCTGCCCTGTATATTGCCCAAGAAGAATACCCTGACCTTGATACTGCCGCCTACCTCAACGCCTTTGACGTTATGGCCATGGAAGTAGAGGAGCGCTTGCCAGTCGAACGATATCCTTTAAAAATTATCCAGAGTCTTAATCAATACTTTTATGATGACCTAGGTTATACCGGAAACACCGAGGATTACTATGACCCTCGCAACAGCTTCCTAAATGATGTCATTGACCGACGCATTGGTATCCCGATTACCCTCTCTGTTGTCTATCTAGAAGTTGCCCGACGCCTTGACTTTCCAATGGTTGGGATCAACATGCCTGGACATTTTCTGATTCGTCCAGAGTTTCAGGATGTAGGAATTTTTGTTGATGCCTTTAATCGGGGTGAGATTTTATTTGAACAAGACTGTGAGGAACGACTCACCCAGATGTACGGGCGTTCTGTACCACTGCAACCACAGTTCACAGAACCAGTGAGTCATCGGCAGCTACTAGCACGGATGCTGACAAATCTCAAATTTATTTACCTCAACCGCCAAGATTTCCTCAAAGCTGTAGCGGCGGTTGAGCGCATTTTGCTGTTGTTTCCTGATAGTCCCACAGAACTGAGAGATCGGGGGCTGCTTTATTCCCAACTAGGATATAAGTCAAGAGCTTCTCAGGATTTAGAACTATATTTAGCGATGGTTCCCGATGCAGACGATGCTGATATGATTCACCGCTTGCTTGAACAACTGCGGCGGGAGGTGTAAGCGGGAATGGGGAATAGGGAATGGGAATGGGCGAGAGGCGGATGTCTACCCCACAAGAAAAAAAACTCTTGTGGGATGGGCATCTTGCCCGTCCTGGCTATTTATGCAAGGAGTCTAATACCGCTTAGCTTACAATTCCCAATTCCCAATTTCTCACTTCATTCCTAGATATGTCTCCTCAGCAACGCGCTTAAGGCGCCTGAGTTGGGCTTTCATATCGTTTTGCGTCCAGTTGGCAGCAAAGGTGTTGAAGCCCCAGCTAACTAAGGGATTAGGGATGGCAAACTCGAAACGGTTGAGAAGACGTGTACCTTTTTGTGCTGGCTGACACTCCCAGCGATCGCGTCCTTGAAAAAATCCCTTGAACTCCCAGACGACTAAACCGGGTTCCCGCTCTACGACAATACTTTTTAGGGTAGGCTGCACTAAGGGAATTTGAATCACGAAGCGGCTACGACTGCCTATCTCTGTACTCCAGTCGCCGATGGGTTCACAACGCAAAGCTGGGTTGAGCCAACGGTGCATCAAAGCTTGGTCAGTGATACAGCGCTCGACGGCTGTGGCGCTTGCCTTGATTTGAATTGATTGCTCAAAAACCTGGGTATTTGACATTTAAAAATTTAACAGCGTCTCACAACTGGTAATCTTGCTCTTGTTAATACCATGCCAATTATGAGAGTAATGTTGCCAAAAACCAAAAACTTTAATGACCAAAAATCAGCAAATCCTAGATTTTCATGGCTTAATTATCCATAAGGATAGAGGTAAAGCTAGGAATTTCAGTTTAAGGTTGTGCCTGAACATCTCAGGCTGTTAATCTTAAATTTTCTAATTTTATGCATTCCTCGTGACGTTGGCACTGATTGGTTAAGAGGCATAGATAGCATCAATCACAGCAGTACGGGTATCACAAGTTCCAAGTTGAAGCCTTGTGAAGTTTGAGAATAACGCAAGAAGGAAGAGGTATGAATAACCTTTGGCAAGGTATTGTCCAAATTGTGGGAGTGGGTGTACCAATCCAGGTGCATCCAATTTTGGCGCAGGCTACGCCGACTGCTACACCCGCCCAATCGGCTCAACCAGGGATAGTTGAGAATGGCACAGATTATCTTCAATCAATTTTCGGAAATATAGCCGCTTTTGTTCCTAGCTTGCTGGCGGCGATTTTAATTTTGGTGGTGGGTCTGATCATCGCCTTCATCGCTTCAGCGATAACAAAGGGTATACTCAAGCGCACCAATCTTGACAACAAACTTGCTGACTGGCTTACCGGGCGGCAAGCAGGATCAGAGCCTCCCCCAGTTGAGCAATGGGTAGGTAGTGCCGTTTTCTGGATCGTAATGATCTTCACTGCCGTAGCGGTTCTCGATACTCTACGGCTAGAAGTTGTTTCTCAACCTCTAAATACATTCCTTAACCAAATCCTCAGCTTCTTGCCTAAGCTCTTTGCGGCGGGGATTTTATTAGGGATTGCTTGGTTGATTGCAACCCTCGTCAAGCTTGTGACAACACGGGGATTGCGGGCGCTTCGCTTAGATGAGCGTTTAGGTCAACAAGTCAGAACTACTCCAGATAACCCGGACGAGATTCCACCTAGAACAACGAGCCAATTCTCACTCGCCGATACGATTGGGAATGCGTTGTATTGGTTCATCTTTCTCCTGTTTCTTCCAGCAATCTTAAGCACCTTAGGTTTGGAAGGAACGCTGCTTCCGGTACAGCAACTGCTCAATGAAATTCTGGCAATTTTGCCGAATATTTTGGCAGCGATTGTCATCGCAGCAGTGGGTTGGCTGGTTGCTCAAGTCGTGCGGCGTATTGTTACAAACTTGCTATCGGCAGCAGGTGCTGATCGCTTAGGTAGCCGATTTGGACTACGGGCAACCCCAGGTGGTCAATCACTTTCTTGGATTCTCGGAACAATTGTCTATGTCCTAATCCTGATTCCCACAGCAATCGCGGCTTTGAATGCGCTTCAGATTGAGGCAATCTCACAGCCTGCGATCGCAATGCTCAACCAAATTCTGAGCGCTCTTCCCAAAATCTTTACCGCTGGGTTGATTCTGGTTATTGCTTATGTATTAGGGCAGTTCCTCAGTGACCTAGTAACCAATATCCTGACAAGCATTGGCTTCAACAACATTTTTCAGTGGATTGGCTTGCCCACACCCCGCAGCGCCCGCAGAACAACGGGAACTCCAAGGGATGACTTAGGACTCCCACCACCACCACCACCGACAACGGGGCCAGAGACTAGGCTACAGACTACACCCGTTCCGACTCGGACACCATCCGAACTGGTGGGAATTATTGTGCTAGTCGGCGTTATGCTGTTTGCTACTGTTGCAGCCGTTGATGTCCTAGAGATCACTGCTCTGACCGCAATTGTCAGTGGCATTGTTCTCATCGCTGGGCGGATTCTGGCTGGGTTAATCGTATTTGCGATTGGTTTATACCTAGCAAATCTCGCCTTTAACTTGATTATTAGCTCTGGCTCTCGCCAAGCCAAATTCCTTGCCCAAGCTGCTCGAATTGCAATCATTGCCTTGGTTATCCCAATGGCACTGCAACAAATGGGCATTGCTGGCAACATTGTGAACTTAGCATTTGGATTGCTTTTAGGAGCAATTGCTGTTGCGATCGCACTTGCCTTCGGTTTAGGAGGTCGCGATATTGCAGCGGGTCAAGTTCGGGAATGGCTAGACTCGTTCAAGCAAAACCGACCACCTGATATTCGATAGGTTGGGGAATGGGGAATGGGGAATAGGGAATGGAACTTTTGCACTTTATAAGGAAAAAAGCTAAAGGTTAAAAGAATCTATCATCCCCTTCCTCTCTGCTTCCCCTGCCTCCCCAGCTTAGATATTCTCAAGAGCGGAAGAGAGTAACAAGTATCAATCACCAAAAATATCTAACTGTTCCACAGGTATTTCTTCAGCGTCAACTATAGCCGCTGAAGATTTTTTTTGACCACCTTTACGCAGTCCAACGGCAATTTTACTGTGCTTCTCAATTTGGCTCATCACCTGCTTTGCCCGTTGAATAACAGGTGTAGGTAAACCCGCTAGACGCCCTGCTTCAATCCCATAAGAGCGGTCAGCGCCTCCCGGTTGAACTTGGTGTAAGAAGATAATTTGGTCGGGTAGTTCCTTCACTGTTACCTGGTAGTTAGCGATATTTGGTAGGAGAGAAGCGAGTTCATTGAGTTCATGGTAGTGGGTTGCAAAGATAGTTCTTGCCTTTATCTCCGTTGCTAGGTATTCTGCAACCGCCCAAGCAATTGAAAGTCCATCAAAGGTGGCTGTCCCACGCCCAATTTCGTCGAGGAGAACAAGAGATTTAGCCGTGGCATGGTTGAGAATATTTGCCGTCTCATTCATCTCCACCATGAAGGTAGATTGACCTGTAGCAAGGTCATCAACCGCACCGACACGAGTAAAAATGCGATCGCATATTCCCAATGTTGCTGACGACGCAGGTACATAACTTCCAGTCTGCGCCATCAGTTGAATCAACCCCACTTGCCGTAGATAACAACTCTTTCCACTCGCATTCGGGCCTGTAAGAATAATTAGGTCAGGACGTTCAGTAACCTGACTTTTCTTTAAGGGAGGTTGGGAGGAATCGACTGACTGCCTCCCCAAATACGCGGAATTCGGCACAAAAAAACCAGCAGGTAAAGATTGCTCCACCACCGGATGACGCCCGTCGATGATGGTAATCTCCCGACCTTCCACTATATTCGGGCGACAGTAACCTTGGTATACCGCTACCTCTGCTAAACCACAGAGGATATCAACGGCTGCCACCGCACGGGACACATTGCGAATCTGTTCAGCTTGCTCCCCAACCTGATTTCGCAGACCAACAAAAACCTCGTATTCCAAGCGGTTCAAGTCTTCCCGTGCCGTAAGAATCCGCGCTTCCCGTTCCTTCAACTCCGGAGTAATGTAGCGCTCCTCATTTGTAAGAGTTTGCTTGCGGATGTAGTTATCAGGAACTTGGTCTGCTTTAGTGCGAGTGATACTAATGTAGTAACCAAAGGTTTTGTTGAAACCCACTTTCAGCGTGGGAATGCCACTACGTTGTCTTTCCGTTACTTCTAAATTAGCAATCCACTGCTGGTCTGCTTCGGCAGTAAGCCGCATTTCGTCAAGCTGAGGATTAACACCAGGTCGAATTAAGTTCCCTTCTGTGAGATGTAAGGGGGGCGACTCAACGAGATGAGTCCGGAGTTGTTCTCCTAGTTGCTCAAGTTCTGATGGAACCTTTTGTAAAGCTCTGAGATAGGGAGAAGAGCCATAGGCAGCCAGTTCAGCGAGTTCCGGTAATTTCAAAAGGGAACTGCTCAATGCTACTAAGTCTCGCGCATTAGCCGTACCCGAACCTGCACGACCCGTCAGCCGTTCCAAGTCGTAGATTTGACGCAATAACTGCCGTAAGTCTTCCCGTAATCCGCCATTTTCAAATAATTCCTGAATCGTATCGTGCCGCGCCCGGATTCCTTTAATATCCAGGAGTGGTTGTAAGAGCCAACGGCGTAGTGCCCTGCCTCCCATTGCCGTGCTAGTTCTATCTAGTGCCCAAAGCAGGGAACCATGAAACGTATTGTCCCGGACTGTTGCCGTAATTTCCAGATTGCGGCGGCTCTGGTGGTCGAGAATTAAGTAGTCGGCAATGGTATAAGTGCGTAAGGTTTGGAGAGCGACGTAATTTTCTTTTTGGGTGTCTTCCAGATATTCCAACAAGCCACCAGCCGCACGAACACCGAGGGGAAGATGTTCACAACCTAACCCTTCAAGCGATCGCACTCTAAATCGCTCTAACAATCGTTGTCTTGCTTCCCCGGCAGAAAATGGGGTTTGTGAACGAAAGGCATAGCAAAATGCGTTGGGTAGACACTCCGGCAAATGCTCCGATTTTTCCCCTGGTCGTAGCATACTGACCAAATCCGGTGCATTTGTGGGAACTAATACTTCCGAAGGCTGCAAGCGCATCAATTCTGCGGTGAGGAGTTCTAAATCTGTGGATTGCGTTGTGAAGAACTCGCCCGTAGAGATGTCTGCATACGCCAAACCCCAGTGATTACCAGCAATTACTACAGCAGCAAGGAAGTTATTGCGTCGGGCATTGAGCATCCCGTCATCCAGTAAGGTACCAGGGGTGAGAATGCGTGTTACCTCACGGCGCACCTGACGCCCTTCTTTCGCTGCCACTGCCGCATCTTCAACTTGGTCACAAATTGCGATCGCAAACCCGCGTTCTACCAACATCGTGCAGTAGCGATCCAAGGCATGGTGAGGGACTCCTGTCATAAAAACTCGCCCAATCCCCTTACCTGCCTCCTTACTCGTTAAGACAAGTTCCAGTTCCTCCGATAGTGTCCGGGCATCCTGAAAGAAGGTTTCATAAAAGTCTCCCACTCGATACAGCAACATTGCATGGGGATACTGGTCTTTCATATCAGCAAAGTGCTGCATCATCGGCGTTAGTTTACTACGATCTACCGTCCGATAGTCAGCGTTTTCCGCTGTTACACGCTGTGCCTTCTCGGTAGCGCGAGTTGACTTAGAACTGTTGGGTTCGTTGGGAGGGGTAGATGCTTCGAGGTATCCGCTCATGACCAGTCAGTAGATTGCCAAGTTCTTAATGACTTTATCGCAAGCAAGGGATGAGCGTCACTCAAGGGAAATAAATACAAACTACAAGTTGACACCTGGCGACAAAAACCCAAGCTTAAAGCTGACCCCAGCTCTGTCACCGACGATACTTAATTAGTTGCTGTACAACACATTTAGGGCGAACGATGGGAATTGAACCCACGAATGGTGGTACCACAAACCACTGCCTTAACCATTTGGCTACGCTCGCCATCTGAGTTCCTAATATAACATCTGGTTTGTTGGTTAATCAATCTCTTTTCAATTAACAGGGAACTCTCGTCTCAGAGGGTGTAGTCATAGCGGATAGATGGTTTACTAAGTAGCATGAAGGTTTTACAAGTTGTTACAGCGGTTGGTGGGGCTGCTCTGGTGGCGTTAGGAGCATCGATGGCACTGACAAATCCTGGTCAGGATACCTATGAGCAGTATGCTGTTGAGCAACTGGCAACGTACTTAAAAAACGAAGGCTGCACGCAAGCACCTCCAGTTTTGGGGGATATACTCCAGAATCAATGCAAATCACTGGTTGATACAGGACGACCACAACTTCAGCAAATTATTGCTCAAACAACAAAGCGACAGAACTTTCTTCTGTTCAGCATTTATCGAACCAATTTAAACGTTGGTCCTTTTTTGCCTGTTTACCAGTTTGAGACGCTGGGAATTTTTCAAAACTTTTACATTTATCAAGCTTCGGAGCAGTAATACTAAACCTTCTATGCCTTATAGTAAATTTACCCTTAGCAAAGCTGTAGACGATTTTCAACTCACTATCGTTGAAGGCGATCGCTTTTTTCCAGAGGTTCCCCCAGTCAATCCAAGTTCTTTACTCAAAGATACGCTGAAAGAAACGCTACCTTGGGCGATCGCAGTCAGTACTGAAAAAGCACGTTCTGAAGGGATTATCAATCCAGTCTTGTTAGAAGTCAAACGTCAGCTCAAAGGACAAATTAGTGTCTTTTCGGGTGAAGAGTTCAATGTGCAGCCAGAAGTTGATTTGACGGGCTATGTTGATTTTCTGATTAGTCGCTCTCCAGAGCAATTGTTTATTAAAGCCCCAACGGTAGTTTTGGTGGAAGCGAAGAAAGAAGACCTTAAACCAGCACTCGGACAATGTTTAGCCGAAATGGTGGCTGCTCAACGCTTTAATCAACAGAAGCAGCAGCCTATTTCAACCATCTACGGAACGGTGACGAGTGGTACAGTTTGGCGGTTTCTCAAACTAGAAGGGCAAACTGTTACGATCGACCTGACTGATTATCCACTGCCGCCAGTTGAGCAAATTTTGGGCAAACTGGTTTGGATAATGCAAAATGGCTGATAAAAGCTCAAATGAGACTGAGCCTCGCACGTTTGGGATAATTCACGACTAACTCATTTACTGTTGCTATTAAATGCGTTTTCCAAAACCAAAGGCGTTGGCAACTATATCATCCCCCGTGACGCACCCTACTACTGATAGCTTTGGGCTATAACTGGGAACTTCGCTGTTAGAGGTTGTAGTCATTAGGAATTTTTCAAAACTTTTACATTTATCAGGCTTCGGAGCAGTAATACTAGTGGCTACGCACTAAGTGCAGGGTCGCAGAAGTTTTGTTGATTCATAAAAGTCTCCTTCAAATGCTGCAATGAGCTACTGTGTTATTCCTGGATGTCTCACGCCTCAAAATCCTCACCAAGCCAAGTTTTGTTTGAGCTGTGGTTCTAAACTGCTATTGAGAGAGCGATATCGTTCAACTCAGCCGATTGGTCGCGGCGGATTTGGCATTACCTTTTTAGCTGTGGATGAAGATATCCCCTCTAAGCCTCGCTGTGTAATTAAGCAACTCTATTTACACCAAGGTAGTTTGGTTTTAAAAAAGGCAGTGGATTTGTTTCATCAAGAAGCCGAACGACTGGATGAGTTGGGAAAGCACTCGCAAATCCCCGCACTTCTGGCTCACTTTGAGCAGAATAAGCACTTGTATTTGGTACAGGAGTTGATTGAGGGAGAAACTTTAGAGCAGGAATTGCAACGGGTGGGGACGTTTGAGGAAACGCAGATTTGGCAACTGCTAAGGGATTTATTACCTGTGTTGAAGTTTGTCCACGATCGCAAAGTGATTCACCGGGACATCAAACCCTCAAACATTATCCGACGCCGTAGTGATCACAGACCGATTCTCATTGATTTTGGCGTAGCTAAACTCATCACTAACACAGCGCTATTTCATACGGGTACAACCGTAGGCAGTGCAGAATACATGGCACCGGAGCAAACGAAGGGTAAAGCGTTCCCAGCAAGTGACCTCTACAGTTTAGGTGTAAGTTGTATTTACTTACTTACAGGTGTTTCTCCCTTCGAGTTATTTGACATTATCAATAACCGTTGGGCATGGCGTGACTATTTACCCAACGGCAAGGGAGTTAGCGATCGCTTAGGTAAAATCCTTGATAAGTTACTAGAAAGTACGATCAAAAACCGCTATCAATCTGTCGAACAAGTCTTACAAGCGTTGAACTCAACACAGGTAGCAACCCTGCTACCGCCTCAGCGAAATATCAATAAGGCTTTAGTCTCAGAAGTCGGGATTGATTACACCAAACTACAAAACTTGTTGGCGAGAAAAAAATGGAAAGAGGCAGACCAACAAACCTGGGATGTTTTGTGTCAGGTGCTAGGCAAGACACAGGGGCAATATCTCTTCAACAGTGATATTGAAAAATTGCCCTGTCGCGACTTACAAACAATGGATAAGCTTTGGGTGAAGTACAGCGAGGGACACTTTGGTTTTAGTGTCCAGAACCGCATTTATCAAGAGGCTGATGAAGATTACACGATTTTTTGCGATCGCGTTGGTTGGTCTCTCCACAATTCTTATTCCCAAGAATCAGCACTGAAATTTAATCTAAGAGCGCCTGTTGGTCATTTGCCCTCACGCCGTTGGCTAGGTGGCTACAACTGGTGGCATCATCCCAAAATTTTGGCAGCAAAGCTGGAAAACTGTGGCATTGCTTGTAGCAGTTAGCCCTCAGCTATCAGCCATCAGCTTTTTTTTTCTGACTATCTGAGATTAGGAAAAACGAGAAATTTTAAGTTTAACTTAATTACAATACTCTCCTGTAGTTAGAGATATGTGATAGTAAATTCTATCTCAGGATGTACGCTTGGTCATGGTGGGTGTTCTAATGTTGATTTCATAGCTGAAGTTGATAAAGGTGAAGAAAGCCTTCTCACTGGCTTGCAAAAGTCTGGTGCAATTTTTGTTGCTTAAATCCATCTTTCAAAAAAGGAAAACTCGTGTTTTTTCACAAAAAAGAACTGATTGCTAAGACAGTTAATGTTGATACACCCAATCCTAAATTTGCCCAACTTCTCCTAGAGCAATTTGGAGGGGCGACGGGTGAACTGACTGCGGCTTTGCAATACTGGGTGCAGTCTTTTCATGTAGAAAATGCTGGCATCAAGGATATGCTTCAAGATATTGCCATTGAAGAATTTAGCCATTTGGAAATGGTTGGCAAGCTTATTGAAGTTCATACAAAAGGTACCAACGAAACTGAGGCATTTAATAGTACGCTGTTTGCTGTGCGAGGTATAGGACCACACTTCCTCGATAGCCAGGGTTCTGCTTGGACTGCGGCTTACATCAATGAAGGAGGTGACGTTGTGCGTGACCTAAGAGCGAATATTGCGGCGGAAGCAGGGGCACGTCAAACTTACGAATCGTTGATTAAGCTAGCACCGGATGCAGGTACGAAAGAGACATTGGTGCATCTACTGACTCGTGAAATCTCTCACACCAAGATGTTCATGAAAGCGCTGGATTCGATGGGTAAACTGACTGACCCCTTCTTTGGTAATATCCAACCGGATGAAACAGTAGACATCTACTATAATTTGTCCACAAATGGCAAAGATGAGCGTGGACCTTGGAACTCAGATGAGAATTTCAAGTATGTTGCTAATCCTGTCCAAGACTAGGTGTAATTAGCAGAATTTAGCAGCAGTAATAAAAACTGTAAGAGCCAGCGTATATTTACACGCTGGCTCTTTCCTTTTAGGACTACTTTCAATTGGAAACACTTTATACAAAATTATGTTCCTTAAAACGATACAATCAACAAAACATAAATAGAAGTTTTAGATATACTATTGCCCTTGTTAACCGCTTATCTATTAGTCTCTCACGGGAGCCGTGACCCACGTCCTCAGGTTGCGATGGAAAAACTAGCTGAGTTGGTACGCACTCAGTTGAGAATTCAGGAGGCAACATATAGCGATCGCATTCCGGAAGAAGCCGCACCACTGTGTATCAGTGTCTTGAAAGCGACTCCAGACACGCTAGCATCTCCACGGCAGCCTCACCGAGTCACTGGAAGTACGATGTTAGTGAGTCGTGCTGGACATCCGCTTGTGGGAACTGCAACCTTGGAACTCGCTGACACTCCCCTACATGAGCAAATCTGTGAGTTTGCAAGTGTGGCTCTAGCCGCTGGCTGCAAGGAAGTGCAGTTACTACCGATATTTCTCCTACCAGGAGTGCATGTGAGGGAAGATATCCCCACAGAAGTAGCACTGGCGCAAAAAAGTTTGGGTGAGGCGATTACAATCCATCAGCGCCCACATTTGGGAGCGCACCCTAGCTTAGGAACAATGCTTGCAAGCCAATTAGCAGCAGTAGATACCGAAGCAAAGATAATGCTTGCTCATGGAACACGCCGTGCAGGGGGCAATGAGCCAGTGGAAGCTGTTGCTAAGCAGCTAGGGGCTGTGGCAGCGTATTGGTCAGTAAAACCCACGCTGGAAGAGCAGATTGTCACGTTAGCTAATGCGGGTCATCAACAGATTGCAATTGTGCCTTACTTCCTCTTCTGTGGGGGAATTACGGATGCGATAGCGAAGCGCTGCCGCGAAGCGCAGATCGCGAAATCTATTACAAGCCTCCAAGCCCGGTTTCCCAAGTTAGAGTTGAGTCTTGCTAATCCTATCGGTGTCAGTCCACAGTTAGCGAATTTGATTGTCGAGCTAACCGAGGATAAACCCAATCCAAGGGACGTTGACCAATTAGGGTGAATCAAACGTCATGAATGCAATAGACGAGAAAAACACAGAAGAAATGCAGAATCGGTGCTTAGGTAAGGTGTATTTAGTGGGTGCTGGACCAGGAGACCCTGGACTGATGACACTGAAAGGAAAAGGGCTATTAGAGTGTGCCGATGTCGTAGTTTACGACGCTTTAGTGAGTGCCCAAATTTTAGCGATGATCAATCCTCAAGCTGAGAAGATTGATGCGGGGAAGCGGATGGGGCGTCACTCTCGGCTACAAGAGGAAACCACGCAATTATTGATTGAAAAAGCACAAAACAATGCTGTGGTGGTGCGGCTGAAGGGGGGCGACCCGTTTGTGTTTGGGCGTGGTGGAGAGGAAATGCAGGATTTGGTGGAGGCTGGGGTGCCAGTGGAAGTTGTTCCAGGGGTGACATCCGGGATTGCCGCACCCGCTTATGCAGGGATTCCTCTGACTCATCGTGCTTATAGTTCCTCAGTAACCTTTGTAACAGGTCACGAATCGGCAGGAAAGTATCGACCGGAGGTGAAATGGAATGCGATCGCTCACGGTTCAGAAACTATCGTGATTTATATGGGCGTTCACAATCTGTCCTATATCGTGACCGAACTGTGTGGCGCTGGAATGAGTCCAGAGACACCCGTTGCCCTAATTCGCTGGGGAACACGACCAGAACAAGAAGAACTCGTTGGCACCTTGGGAACCATTGTCGCTGCTGTAGAGGCTCATCAGTTCAGCGCACCTGCGATCGCAGTAATTGGCAATGTGGTCAAGTTGCACAGTATTTTAGCTACGGCTCACCTATCCAATTAAAATACTTAGAATTTTTAATATCTATGTAACAGATTGTGCGTGTGTATGGCATACGCTCACACAATTTCATACCGTTAATGTGCTACGCCAAAATTTTTGTGTGACATTTTTGAGTGCGTGTTAATAATCACTAAGCTCATGCTAAGAGCCTAAGTTTTTTCTCACCTACAATCGGCTTAAAGTAGGGGCGGGGGGTGCAAAAAAGCCATGATTAATCAGGTTTTAAATAATCGTTATCGGATCGTTAGGGTTTTAGGCTCAGGTACCTCAGGACTGATTTATCTAGCCGCTGATAATCGCCACCCTGACTTCCCAGTCTATGTGATCAGGCAGTTAAAGCTTCCTCGACAAAACTCAGAAGCCCTGAACCGCCTGCTTTTTCTGTTGAAACACAAGTCCCAAACTCTGGAGCGATTGGCACAAAACCACCAGAGTCCCGAAATCTTGGATTATTTCGTGGAAGACCAAAAGTTTTATCTGGTAGAAGAATCTGTTCCAGGTCATCCCCTAAACCCACAACGACAACCGGGTCAACTCCAACCTGAAGACCAAGGGGTTCTCCGGATGCAAGAAATGTTAGAAATCGGGAATTTGCTCCCGGCTATTGAATCGGGACAGACCCCGAAGCCAGTCGTTTCCCAGCAACCTACTACTGATTCTGATCATTCACTGTTGCAAGATGTGTCCCCTCCTCAACAGCCGCAAAGACACTCGTCACACAAGCGCCTCTGGCTTGCTTTGGCAGGGGCAGCCGTTCTGTTTGTTGTCTTGGGAGGGGTGTTGCTGTTTCGCAATTCAACTCAAACGAACGCCAAAGAGTTTTATAAACAAGGTATCGAAAAACTTACAAAGGGTGATTTGCAAGGCGCAATTCAGGCATTCGATCAGTCAATTCAGCTCAATCCTAATGACCCATTAACCTATGGCAACCGGGGAAATGCTCAGTATGACTTGGGTGCTTATCAAGCTGCCATTGAGGACTATAGCGAAATGATTCGGCTTTCGCCCCAGAAGGCGGGTGCTTACTACAACCGAGGGCTGGCTTACTATGACATGGAAAACTACAAGGCAGCGATCGCAGATTTCAACCAAGCGATTCAGCTAGCACCAACTGATGCTGATGCTTACTACAAAAGGGGTTTAACTAACTATGAGTTAGAGAATTATCAAGCTGCGATCGCAGATTTTGACGAAGTGCTACGCTTAAATCCCAAAAACAGCGAAGCCTATCAAGCACGAGGACTAGCGCGTGCGGCGAGTGGGAATAAGCAGGAAGCCATGGAAGATTATACCCAAGCCATTGCACTCAATCCTGATGATGCCAAGGCTTACTACAGCCGAGGACGAGCGAGATTTCTCTTAGGAGACTATACAGGGTCTGTAGAGGATTACACACGGTCAATTAAGCTCAATCCCAAAGATGCAGATGCTTATACAAACCGCTGTAGCGCTCAACTAAACTTAGGAGTTTCTCAAGAAGCGATCGCTGATTGTACCGAGTCAATTAACCTCAACCCGAATAACGATACTGCCTACAACAATCGCTGTATTGCTTACTTTAATCTCAAGGATTATCAAAACTCACTCAAAGATTGTAGCCAAGCGATTCGGATTAATCCTAATAACGATAACGCTTATAGTAACCGAGGAGATATTCGTCAGGCACTAGACGATACGACCGGGGCACTTTCTGATTATACGCAAGCGATTCGGTTAAATTCCAACAACTCCGTTGCCTACAGTAACCGGGGAGATATTCGCCGGAAACTCGAAGATTATCCCGGCGCACTTGGAGATTATACAAAAGCGATCGCACTCAACCCTAATAGTGCTGTAGCTTATTACGGTCGAGGCTTAAACCATGCTGCGATGAAAAACAGAGAGGAAGCCATTGAAGATTTTCAGGAAGCCTCTAAACTCTTTTTAGATAACGGCAGAATTCCTGGCTATAACAACGCGCAATTTCAAATCAAAAAACTTCAAGAATAGCGATATAGCAGAAAGCTATCAGCTATCAGCTTTTTTGCTTTTCTTGCTCGGTCTCTTGCTTCAAACACCATAAACATTCTGCCTTCTGCCTTCTGCCTTTGTGCAAGTTAAAGTTTTGCGCGATAGCTTACAGAAGGAATCGTAGTCTGTGTGACAAAATTTGCTGTGCCTCAAGAACTGAATCAAATCTTTGACAAGAATGATGCAACATCCCCAATTAATCGTCGTGCCATCAGTCGCGATGTTGTGCGCCTTGCTCTTCCTGTAATTGGTCAATCGCTGCTCGAAACGTTGGTATTTTTGGTAGACCGACTAATGTTAGGGCGTCATAGTACAGAGTCACTTGCCTCTATGCAAATTAGTGGTCCTCTCGTTTGGTCAATTTCCAGTGTCTTGGGAGCATTTTCAATTGGTTCTGTGGCGCTAGTTGGACGGGCAATTGGCAGTGGCGATCGCATTTTGGCAGCAGCAACAGCTCGTACTAGCATCTTACTTGCAGTCGGAATTGGAGTCACTGCCTCAGCACTGAGTCTGGTAGGACTCGACAGCCTCCTAGCATTACTTGGTGCGGGTGATACAACAGTACAAGCTACAGCTGCTAGGTATCTTAGTATTGTTTTACTGGCAATGCCATTGCTATTACTGTCAATGGTGTCAGCGGCAATGCTACAGGCAGCAGGTAATACTCGTACACCATTTTTAGTCGCGATGCTTGCCAATGCTGTCAATGCAATACTCGACTACGCTCTCATTTTCGGTCACTGGGGTGCGCCTGAACTAGGAGTGCGTGGCGCAGCCATTGGTAGCGCCGTTGCCCTGGCTCTAAATGCAGGTATCCTGCTAATGATTTTGGCGCGTCGGGAAAGTGCCTTAACCTTTCGAGGTTGGGGTGGAGAAAGTGCTGCCCTAAAAAGACTACTAAGAATTTCCTTTCCTGCCTTCGGGGATCGTGGCGTACAGCATTTGGGATACATCGGATTTATCACGATGATTGGCGCACTAGGTAGCACCGCGATGGCAGCTAACCAAGCACTCATTAGTATTGAATCAATTTGTTTTCTCTCCGCTGATGGGTTTGGAGTAGCGGCAGCAGCAATTGTTGCCCAACGACTAGGAGCTAAACACCCAAAAGAATCAGCCTTTGGCGCATGGATAGCGACGGCTTTAGCGATCGCACTGTTGAGTTTATGTGGTTTAGCATTTATGTTGATTCCTAAACTGCTCCTATCGGCATTCTCGCCGGACAAGCGAATAATCTTAGCTGGTGTTCCCTGTCTTTATGTGGCAGCAGTGGCTCAACCGTTTATGGCAATTAGCACTGTACTCGCTCAGGGACTCCGGGGGGCAGGTGATACCAAGACAGCGTTCTATGTTTCTCTTGCTGGCTGGTTAGTTGTCCGTCTCAGTGCTACCTATTTATTTGCGTTTACTTTAGGTTTCGGTTTGGTTGGAGTCTGGTTGGGTTCGACTTGCGACTGGATTTTTCGCTCAATTATCCTTGTAATTGTCTTTGTGCGAGGACGATGGCAGCTTACTACGGTGTAGTTGAGATAGGCAATCCACAAATCTTTGTAGAGACGTTCCGGCGGAACGTCTCTACGACTAGGGCGTGTTTTCTTACCTTCCCCGTCAGATTCAAGACTTTTGAAACCCGCGTAGGTGGGTTTTGTTTGTGTAGATGCGGTTTCAACCGCCAAGCTACAGTGCGATCGCACTACAAAAAACGCCTTTAAAAACGCGCTTCAATGGTTAAACTATGTCATTTTGTCAACTTTCCAACACACTCTCCTTAGCACTAGCCGAGGGTATGGGTGGACGCAGACATAGATAAGCAACTGAACCAAATAGCGGTAGCAGAGCTACAGCCCAGAATATTCGTTTATCTTTAATCCCGTGCCGCGCCATATCATCCCCCAAGACGGCTGGAAACACTAGGCAAAATATTCCGAAGGCAATAGTCATTGCATTGACGAAGCGAGTGGTTTGAAACTGCACGACAAAGTCTCCCCAGTCGCCAAACAGCAAGCCAAAACCCACTAAAGCGATCGCACTAATCGCAAGAATTACCCCAGTCCCACGAGAGTCGAAAATTTCGAGGAACGTATCTTTTTCCCCAGAGAACTCCTGATTATCGTCTCGCAGAGCTAAATAAGGTAATAACCCAATTACCCCTGAACCAACTGAAGCGACGGCAAACAGCCAGAATGGGAGCGTTTGCATCCTGCCATCAATGAACAAAAGACAGCTATAAATGAGTAGCCAGATTCCGACGAGGGCAAATATCGCCAGAATAATCGGATTGATTTGTGTCCAGTGCAGTGTGAATAAATTTTTCAGCAACGTGATGTTTGATGAGGTACCTGCCGGAGAAAACCACACGGCATAGACAATAAATCCAGCCCATAACAACCAAAAGCCAATCTTTCTCACCATAGTTTTCTTGAAGTAATACCTAACCCTCTTTTACTAGAATGGTCAGTTCCTTACCAATTTTTCCTGATACTCAAGACCATTGGGCAAGTTCTTTTATCCAAGGCTTGCGATCGCGTAATCTTGTTAACGGCTTTAGTGATGGGACTTTTCGACCTAATCAAGCGATGACACGGGCAGAGTATGCCACGCTCGTACAAAGGGCATTTCAACGTCCCAAACTACGGCAGTATGCGCCTTTTGTAGATGTTCCCTCTAGCTTCTGGGCAGCGAGTGCAATTCAAAAAGCCTTTGAAATGGGATTTATGTCGGGTTTTCCCGATAAACGATTTCTTCCTCAAGAGAAGATTACCAGGGCGCAAGTTTTAGTTTCTCTGGTTGCTGGCTTAGGACTTGCCTCAACAGTGAATACAGCAAGCCAAATATCCCCCTTGACAGAAATCTATCTAGATGCATCTCAGATTCCTGGATATGCTAAAGACGCGATCGCAACTGCTACCCGTGCCAAAGTTGTTGTAAATTCTCCCAATCTCCGCACACTCAACCCAAACCAACCCGCAACAAGAGGTGAAGTAGCCGCGTTTATCTACCAAGCATTGGTGTCTATAGGACAAGCCAGTGCGATCGCATCTCAGTATATTGTGGAAGTCTTCCCTGCTGGAACAATTCGCCAAGGGATGACTGTATCTGTCAATGGTAGGTCGATGTCTGCCTCGTGGAGTCAGTGGAGTAATGGTGCTTTCCCTCGCACAGGGATTAGTGATACGGGACTTAGGCAAACACTGGGGGTAGAACTCCTAAATACTACTGATTCAACTAAACAACCAGGACAGTGGTTTTCCTCATCAGCCAATCCCTTGAATTTGGCGACAAGGCGGGATGGAACAAATCGCTACTTAGATATCACAGATTGGGTAAGCACTAGCGATTGGCAGATACAGATTAACGGCAACACACTGAATCTCGTCACGAAAATCGGCAACGTGGAGAACATTACCTTTACTGAACAATCTCCAGGTTCGCGCCTTGTAGTTGATTTAAATCGAGCAACTCCCTGGCAACTCAGTCAACAAAACCAGCAATGGGTAGTGACAATTGATGCTTTAGTTGACCAAGCGATTGTAGAACGGTTTAAGCCTCGTCCGGTTGAGCCTCCAGCCAATCCCGGAGACACAACAGAGGATAGGAATGAGGGAGAAACAGGCGGTAGTAATGAAAAACCGTTACCACCAACAGTCGAGAAGGGCAATAACCAAACCATTATTCGAGGAAATCTCCCTGATGGCTTGTCAGTTCGCACCTCAACGCTATCTAACCCAAATCGTCTTGTTGTTGAGTTGCGATCGGATGCGCTAGTAGAACGAGATATTCTTTGGGCAAAGGGACTACGTTGGCGACAGCAGTATCTTAGTCTCGGTTCAACTCGCTTCCCAATTGTTTGGCTAACCATTGATGGGCGTTCTATTGGACTAACTATTAAACCAATCTGGACTAACCCCACCACGATGACAGGAATCGCGCCATTAATTACAATCGCTCAAAAGTCACAGGTAGCAGCAGCGATTAATGGGGGATTTTTTAATCGGAATAATCAGTTACCATTAGGTGCAATTCGGCGGGAAAATCGCTGGTTATCAGGCCCCATTCTCAACCGAGGTGCGATCGCCTGGAATGATGCAGGTTTGTTTAAAATTGCTCGGCTGACGCTGATGGAAACCTTGATTACAAGCAGTGGACAGCGTCTCCCATTAGTCTTACTCAACACTGGCTATGTTCAGCGTGGGATTGCTCGTTATACGCCTGATTGGGGAACTACCTACACTCCTTTGACTGATAACGAAATTCTTGTCATTGTCCAGAATAACCAAGTAACCAGCCAATCACCAGGAGGTGCAGTCGGTCAAACTCCGATTACGATACCTCGTGATGGCTACTTACTCACCTTACGAGTCACACCAGAAACAGCAAGTGCTTTAACCGTTGGGACAAAAGTGCAACTAGAAAGCACCACAGTTCCGGCTGATTTTAGCCAATTCCCTCACATCTTGGGTGGAGGGCCAATGCTGGTGCAAAATCAACAAGTTGTTCTCGATGCTAAGGTGGAAGGCTTCAGTGAGGCGTTTAATAAACAAGCGGCAATTCGTAGTGCTGTTGGGATTTCCGCGTCTGGCGAGTTGATGATTGCCACAATCCACAACCGCATCGGGGGAAGTGGCCCTACCCTAGCAGAAACTAGCCAACTCATGCAGCAATTAGGGGCAGTTGAGGCTCTAAATTTAGACGGTGGTAGTTCGACAAGTCTAGCCTTAGGCGGTCAACTTCTTAATCGTGCGCCGAGTACAGCGGCTAGTGTTCATAATGGTCTTGGCATCTTCCTGGATTGATAGTTCTTTGCAAGTAGTCATCCTCTCAACTACCACCTCGGTAGTAAAGCTCAAGAAAGCGGAAAAACTTCTCACAGAGTTCTGGATCTCTTGCTCCCGCCTGCATTTCTTTAGTGATTTCCTCTACGGCTTGTGCCCAATAGGGGCGATCGCTGGCTGGAGCGTTACGGGCGCGATGTAGGCGTTTGCTAATAATCGCATCCGCCACATTCACCAACTGAAAGACTTGAACAACATAAGGAATTTTTTCCCTAGTCAAGCCATCCGGATATCCTGTGCCATTGAGGCGTTCTTGATGCGATCGCACTAAGGGGGCAAACTCTTTGAGTATCGGAAGCTGACTACACATGAGTGCTGAGACTTCTGGGTACTCTCGAATCTTCGCCCACTCCTGATCGCTCAAAGTACCCGGTTTGAGTAGGATAGCGTCAGGAATGCCAATTTTCCCCAAACCATGGCAGTAACTCAAGAAAATTAGCTGACGCATTTGTTCTTGAGTTAATTTCAGCCAACGTCCGAAATGTAGACACATTGTTCGGAGACGGTAGCACCGTAAGCCCGCTGTAACATTTCGGGCAAGCTGGATTTGCTCAAGAAAATTCAAAATCTCGGTGTCGCCGGAATGAAGCATCAAACTGCGAGGTTATTTTTTGTCTTCATTTCTAATTTTTGCCTTTTTTGTGAAGATTAGTGGTCATCCACAGCAATTCTACCCCTGATCCCAGTCACAAAAAGTCGGCGGATGGTGTTCCTCCCACACATAAAAGGATGTTGTCTTCCCGCCGACTTGGTTATTTGTTGTTGGTTGTTTGTAAAAAGTTTTTTCAAGTGAGGCACCATGAGCTACGCTCACAACGAAAGAATGAAAATCCCTCTCCCTACCACCTACCACCTGTCCCCTCTCACCTATTTTCAAGCGAGTGCGTAATGAACAAGCTGAGCCAACTTCTGGCGTAAGGTTTCGAGTCCTAAACGCTGACTAGCTGAAATGAACACCCCTTGAGGAAATTCCTCTTGAGCAAGCACCAACGTATCGCCGTCTACCTGATCGATTTTGTTAAACGCTAGCAGTATCGGTCCTGGTGTGACAGGCATCTCCGACAGAATGGACATGACTGAACGAATGTGACTTTGCCAAGCCCGATGGGATAAATCGACGACGTGCAGCAAGGCATCCGCTTCGGTGACTTCTTCCAAGGTAGCCCGGAAGGAATCAACGAGAGGTGGGGGCAGTTCGTGGATAAAGCCAACCGTATCGGTCAGCAAAATTGAAATTGGCTCCCCTGTTACGGCATCAGGAATTGGTAGACGTCGTGTAGTTGGGTCAAGCGTCGCAAAGAGCTGGTCAGCAGTATAAACCTCGGCATTGGTTAATGTATTCAACAGCGTGGATTTTCCAGCATTGGTATAACCAACTACAGCAATGGTCGGAACTTCCTGTTTCTGCCGCCGTTGCCGCATCCGTGAGCGATGGGCTTGTAGCTGATTCACTTCCTGTTGCAAGCGGGTAATCCGGCGTTGAATGGCACGACGTTCCGTTTCTAGTTTTGTTTCACCAGGGCCACGAGTCCCAATACCACCCCCCAAGCGTGACATTGCCTGACCACGACCTGTAAGCCGAGGCAGCATGTATTCTAACTGGGCAAGTTCCACCTGCAATTTTCCTGCCCTGGATTGGGCACGTTGGGCGAAGATATCGAGAATAACTTCGGTACGGTCTACAACTCGAACACCTGTTTCTGATTCGAGGTTGCGGATTTGTGCCGGGGAGAGGTCGCGGTCAAATACGACAAGATTGGCTCCTACTGTTTGTACCGTTAGGGCAATCTCCTGAACTTTCCCTGCTCCAACAACGGTTTGGGGATGAGGACGCGATCGCTTTTGTCGCATTGTCTGCAACACTTCTCCGCCCGCTGTTTGCACTAATCTACCAATTTCGGCTAAGCCATCTTCAAAGCGTTCTTTGGTGATGCCATCCGTCATCAACCCAACAATCAGCACCCTATCTTGGTCAGCATCGACCTGTTGAGCGACAAATTCTCGGCGGAACTCGGCTTCTAGTCCTTCGACCAAATCCAGAAAATCCTGTTTAGTCAGTATGTCCAAGCTGAGGGCAGGTGACAAGCTCCAACTGAGTGTCGAGTCAAGTGCCCGAACGCGATCATCAAGCTCTTGTACTCCTGACTCAGCAGTAGGGATTAAATGAGCCAAGTAAGTTTCTTTGACATACCCTGTCGCACCACCACCCCGTCGCTCAAATCCTGATTCAGTAACATTCAGTACCACCAAAGCATCCAATCGCTGAATCAGCATTGCCGTTAAGGTCGATTCTTTGGGGGTTTCTGCTTTGAGCTGGGTAGAAATGCAGCGAATTCCAGATAAACGTTCAGCACCGTAGCGCGGTAATTCTTGAGGCGGAATTTTCGTCTGATTTAGTGTACCCACACCCACACGAATCACCTGTCCTCGGCGATTGATGTAGGTACATAACGGCTGTTTAATATCCACGCTGATCGCTGCCAGTCGCTGGGCAAACTCCGGCGTTGTAAAGCGATCGCCTGGGACGCGCTGGGTATACAACCGTTGTAGCTGCTTAAGCTGGCTGGACTTTAGACCCTGAAGGTTGCCGTAGATAGTCTCGATAAGCTCACCTTACCTCTAACTTTATGGAATCTATTCTACAAACTGGCAGCAAAAACTGATGCTTTAGTTATTTAGCGATATATCGTGATAGCTCTTCAAGCTTCCCCTGCTCCCTCGACTTTTCCTGCTTCCCAGCTTCTTCATCACTATTCTTTAACGATAACCTGCGGGAAATCCCCTTGAGTCGGTAGACACGCTTGGGATGAAAGCACGGAAGCCATAGGCACGGGGGCTTCCAAACTTTTGTTTATGTATTTATCTCTAATCATGATAGATGGTAAGATTAGTGCTTATGAGGTAAATTGAATGCTGCATAGAGCCGTAAAAGTCCGCTTATACCCAACGCCAGAGCAAGAGATGCTGCTAGATCAGCATTTCGGTTGTGCGCGTTGGTGGTGGAATTACGGACTCAATAAGTCTATTGAAACTTACCGAGATACGGGTAAGGGGCTGGGGCGTTCAGCACTCAATGTGCTTTTGCCAATGCTCAAGAAGGATGAGGAGACTGCATGGTTAGGCGAGTGTTATAGTCAGGTATTGCAGGCTGTCACTCTCAATCTGACAACGGCTTACAAAAATTTCTTTGAAGGTCGTGCGGGATTTCCACGATTCAAATCAAAGCACGGCAAGCAGTCAATTCAGTACCCCCAGAACGTCAAGGTGGAGAATAATGCGGTCAAGCTACCTGGCAAGGTAGGTACAGTAAAAGCCAAAATCCACAAAACTATTGAGGGAACACTCAAGACTGTCACTGTCAGTAAAGAGCCATCAGGAAAATACTATGCATCTATCTTGACTGAGATAGAAGGTGAGAATCCTGCTGTTTCAACAGAAGGCACAGTGATTGGTCTTGACTTGGGTTTGAAGCACTTTGCCGTGACCAGCGATGGTAGCAAGGTATCTAAGTACGATAACCCCAGACACCTTGTCAAGCATGAGAAAAACCTTAAGTGCAAACAACAAAAGCTAGCCAGAAAGCAAAAAGGAAGCAAGTCAAGACATAAGTATAGAAAGGTTGTTGCTAGGGTTCACGAACGAGTGAGTAACTCAAGAGCAGATTTTCTACATAAGCTTTCAAGGAAGCTCGTCAATGAGAACCAAGTTTTATGTCGTCTACAACGTCTACAACGTATCTGGAACAATGGTTTTACGTTGTTTTCATTTTCTACAGCGT
>JAHHIF010000041.1 GCA_019358875.1 Symplocastrum torsivum CPER-KK1 | reverse complement strand
GGGGGCGGGGTTATGTATGCAGCGCGCTGCATGACTCAACTGGTAAAGAAATTACTCAAGACAATCTCCGTTATTTTGAGCAGGAGACGAGGGGATGAAAGCTATCACGTTTTTATTGCATACTCAGCAGCCTCTCTTAGCAACTTCACTTCAGGGCGATCCGAACAGTGACGTATCTTATTCGTACATCCCCGGTAGCATGATTCGAGGGATGTTGATTGGTCGATATTTTCAGCACCACGGATTGCGAAGCACTGATGATATTTTGGATGGCTCAAAATTCCCAGATGTGAAGCGGTTGTTCTTTAATAGCAGTACCCGCTACTTAAATGCCTATCTGTATACTAATAATAGTAATAAAGAAAAAAAACGTACTCTACCTATACCGCTCTCTTGGTTTAGGAGGAAAGTTGATGATATTTCTAAATTAGAAGAGATAACTGTCTTTGATTTCAGCTATGAGCAACCCGAAGAAGATATTTCACCAAAGTCATTAGATGCAAACTTCTGTATTGTAGATGATAAAAAGGTAAAGCTTTGCAAAGAAAAACGACGAATCAATATTCATAACAAACGTGATCGCAAAAGAGGTAGAGGGATTGAAGGAAGCGGTGCTGTCTTTCGCTACGAGACTCTAGATGCAGGGCAAACATTTCAGGCTGTAATTCTATTCGATGAGGCTGACGATGTAGAGAAAATTAAGCCCTTACTAGAACCAAACGAACTATGGTTAGGGGGTTCTCAGAGTGCAGGTTACGGGCATATCAAGGTTGATCGGATAGAAGAATCTGAGGTTTGGCACGAACTGGGGATAGAGTTAGCTGACCCTGAAGAACGGTGCGATCGCGAGATTCTACGCATTACTCTCCTTAGTGACTTGATTCTACAAGATGAATGGGGTCAGTATGTAGTCATACCGCTAACGGATTCAGGCTCGAATGAAATATCTCAAGCAATTAATCCTTTAACTGAGTTACTTGAAAAATTATTAGACGTGAAGCTAGAGCCACAATCCAGCTATACCACGGGTCTAATTGTGGGGGGATTTAACCGAAAATGGGGATTGCCTTTACCTCAAGTGCCAGCTTTAGCAGCAGGTAGTGTTTTTGTATTCAATCATAACGGTCAGCTAAATCCTGACCGAATTCTTCACCTGGAAAATCAAGGGATTGGTGAAAGGCGGGTTGATGGTTTCGGACGAGTAGCGGTGAATTGGCTGGAAGATTATCCCAGATTTACTGCCAGCTTACTAGACTCAGAGACTGACTGGACTGAGCCACAGCTAGAACCCAACTCTGAAGATAGTCAAATAGCAAAACAGATGGCAAAGCGGTTGTTGGAGCAGAAGCTGGAGAGGCTACTTCTAGAGAAAGTTAATTCTACCCAGCTTAACCCCAACAAGATGACCAACAGCCAACTTTCTCGGCTGATGATTGTAGCAAGACAGGCTATTGCTGAGGAGAATCAAAATCCAGTACTTGAACTGCTCAACAATCTTCCCAAGAACGCTAACACTCAATTTGAAAATACAAAAGTCAATGGGAAAGCACTTAAAAAGCAGATTGGTGAATGGTTAGATAACCCAAGCAATTGGCTGGATTTACGGAATTTAGACGTTAGAGTTGCTAGCGAATCAGTACCACCCGAACAGGTCGATAGGTTGAAACTCGAATACACGCTACGCCTGATCATGGCAGTTGCAAAGCAAGCAACCAAGGAGAGCAAGAATGAATAGAGAACGTGAGGGGCGACTTATTATCAAGCGCATTATTGTGCGTGGTGTATTGGTTCTAAATACGCCCACTTGTTTGGGAAATGGTGATGCTGAAGGCCCAACTGACTTGATGCTGTTGCGTGACAGTATCAGTCCTAAAGCTTTATTGACAGGCTCATCCATTGCTGGAGCTTTGCGGAATTATTTACATGAGTATGAGCGTGACTACGGCAAAATTGAACGTCGTCAAGACATAGCGGCAAAATTGTTTGGCGACTTATTTGCCTATGAAGATGAGAAACATCTCGCAGAAAAACAGAAGTTAGACATAAAGAAGCAAGATACTCAAAGCCCTTTGATTATTAATGATGCTCTCAGCAGTGATATTCCTATAGTTGAGCTGCGAGATGGAGTCAAAATCGATAGTGCAACTGGTACAGCGGCTGACAAGGCAAAGTATGACCTGGAATTATTGACAGCAGGAACTCAGTTTCCACTTAGCTTTGAATTACTGATTGATAAGGAAAGCGATGAGAATCAGCTAAGAGAAGCACTAGCTCTAGCCTTAGAGGGGTTAAAGTCTAGTGAAATCAGCATCGGCATGAAAAAGCGGCGAGGTTTTGGTCGCTGTCATGTGGGCGAATGGCAAGTATGGGAATTTGATTTCAACAAACATAGCGATCGCCTTGCCTGGTTGACTTTCGATCGCTCTTGGTCAGAGTCATACGCCAAGCAACCCAACATCAGCGAATCCATTGCAGAAGCACTTGGAGTAACCATAAAGCAACAGGATAAACGCGATCGCTTCTCCATCCAAGCTACCTTTAAACTAGCAAGTCCCTTACTCATTCGCTCTGGTCAAGACTCCACTGGTTGCGCTCCCGATGTTGTGCATTTGCGATCGCATCGAGACGGTCAATTAGAACCTGTACTGTCTGGTACTAGCTTGGCAGGAGTTTTACGGCATCGAGCCGAGCGCATTGTCAACACTTTGGGGAAACATCAAGCAATTGTCAAGGATTTATTCGGCTTTGTGGAGGAAGACAGCAAACAAGCAAAAGCAAGTCGCCTAGTGGTACATGAAAGCGTCATCGAAAATACGGCTGACTTGGTGCAAAATCGAATCGCTATCGACCGCTTTACTGGTGGCGCGTACCACGGTGCATTGTTTAGCGAACAGCCGATATTTGGTAGTGATGAAACACGCCTAACTTTAGAACTAGAGTTGCGTCAGCCAAAGAAGGCTGAGATTGGTTTGCTACTCCTATTGCTCAAAGACTTGTGGACGAGTGATTTACCTGTAGGTGGTGAGAGCAGTATCGGACGAGGACGGTTGCAGGGAATCAAAGCAACGATAATTCGACAGATTCCAGGAGAAGCAGTACAAACCTGGACAATTTTTCAAGACGGGGAACGTCTCCAGGTGAGTGAAGCTGATGCTGATGCTGATGCTTTAGAAGCATTCGTGAGTGATTTCTCTGGAGAGGTGGCAGCATGAGCGAAGTGTTATGTCAGAAGCTTTCCGTTGATGGGATTGTAGACCAAGGGACACTTACTTCTTGGTTGGAGGAGCAAGCAAGAAATTGGAAACTCAACTATCTGCTAGCTCATGCTGAAGACGGCGTAATTTGGGGTCGCTTCGATAACTATCGTCTAACTACGGCTGAAAAGGTATTTCACCAGCCTGAGTTTAATTTTCCGACGCTACGAATACTCACTCTTCAGCAATGCCGTGTCTTTGGTCAAAACGGAGAGGTGTTGCTTTGGCGGACTGGTGAAACATGGCGATCGCGTCTAATTCAAGATAATCCAGAGGTAGACAAAATTCCAGAAAGACAAATTCTCTGGGGGACTCACGGAGAGAAGCGAGGTAACTTCACCTTACTTTGGGACGGTTCGCAGGGACTCAAGCACGCCGTGCCATTTACCGATATTGCATTGGACGAGCGTAATCGGCTGATTAACCGAGTGCGCTTGATGGTACATCACTTCATTGACTATGACGATTCAGGGGTAGCTCGTATTCACCTCAGCCGTATTGTAGACCTCACTACCGAAAAGGAATTAATCAATGCTCCCTAAACATCTTAAAGAAGTACCGGAAGACCGTAAAGCGATCGCACCCTACAATTTTGTGGAATTACCTGACAAAGTAGTTCCGGCAGAACCTTTACACAATTGCAATTGCTACAACCTGAACCGTCACACTGGCAAAATCAAATGTACATTGACCACTGAATCACCACTCTATACTCGTTGTGGGCTAACGCCAGATAATTTTACCGAGTTTGGTGACAAACCAAATGAAGAACTCGAACCAGAAGAACGCCTAAAACGAGCTGAATTTTTCAGCAATCCCGCCAATCATAAACTTACTATCCCTGGTAGTAGCTTACGCGGAATGCTGCGTACCTTAGTTGAAATTGTCAGCTTTGGCAAAATCGAGAGGGTATCTAACCAGCAACATTTTTTCTTCCGTGCCGTTGCAGCCAACCGGAAATCTGACTCCTTGGGCGAGGAATATAAAAGTCTTCTTAAAAAAGTAAAAGCGGGTTACTTGATTAAACAAAACGATGGTTGGTATATCCGTCCTGCTCAGGCTATTGATGGTTCTCCATTTATCTGGGTCAAAGAGCGAGATTTATCAAGGATTCGCCCTCTCGTCAAAATGAATCAATCGGGTTATCGTCCCCAGCATATAAATGTTAGCTTCGGAGAAACCGACCCAAAACCCCCTCGTCGATTTACCAGAACAGTTAGCACTAATCTCAGTTTGTATCCGCATCAAGGGGTGTTAGTTACTAGCGGCAATATGCTAGAAGCTTCAGATAATCCTGAGAACCTACACCGCAGAAACCACTGCATTGTTGCAACTATCGATGAAAGCGCGGCTTTACTGAAAATTAATGATGAAGCAATTCAACATTATTGCAGCGCACTTACTGATTTTCAGAAGCAGGAACCCTTTGACACAAAGATGGGAGCTTTGCAGGAAGAGGGACGCCCTATTTTCTATTGCGAACCTCAAGACGGTCAAATAGAGGTAACGCTGTTTGGTCACAGCCCAAACTTTCGTATTCCTTATTCTCCTAATCATGATGGGTGTGCTGCTTCAGCCGTTGATTTCATTCCAAAGGATTTGGGACAATCTGATACTGTTGATATTGCAGATGCTATCTTCGGCTTTGTCAGAAACGAAAAACGTGAAAAAGACCAAGCTCTTGCTGGACGAGTCTTTATCAGTGATGCTGTTTGTGAAAAAGCAGCTAGTGAGGATATCTGGTTCACTGGTAATCCGGAAAGAACAATTACACCACAGATTCTTTCTACACCTAAACCTACAACCTTTCAGCACTACTTAGTTCAGACTGACCCAGAAGCTAGAAAGAGCGAACTGAAACACTATGCCAATAAACCAGGAGAGGCAACAGTCATTAGAGGACATAAGCTCTACTGGCACAAGGGACGTTCACCTTCTATTGTTTGTGATAACTCGGAAGCTTCAGCAAGCCAAACAACTCAGATTAAGCCTATTAAAGCTGGAGTCTCTTTTACATTCACTATTGATTTTGAGAATCTGACTGATGTGGAGCTTGGTGCAGTCTTTTGGGTGCTGAATCATGCCAAGAAATACCAGGATGAAGAGTACCGTCTCTCGCTCGGTATGGGTAAACCACTGGGGATGGGAGCAGTCAAGATTACTCATCAGCTACATCTAAGCGATCGCAAACAGCGATACACAAAGCTATTTAAGGATAATAACTGGAACATTGGAGAAATATCCAATACCAGTGACACACATGAAAGATGTGTGAAAGCTTTTGAAAAGTATGTTCTTGACCATATCAGTGAAGCAGACCAGCCGAACACAGGTAAAGCCACAAACTTAGAAGAATTACCGCGTATCAAAATGCTCCTGGCAATGCTGAGTTGGCCCGGTTCATCAAATATTGAGCGTACAACGCGATACATGGAAATTGAGCGTAACCGAGAGCCACGTATTGGAACTGATGAAAACGAGTACAAAGAGCGTCGCGTCTTACCTAGTCCCTTGCAAGTGATGGAATGGGAAGATAATCGGAAGGTCAACAAATCTACTCCATCACCGCAGCCAGGTACAAATGTGGGTAAGCCTATTTTGAAAAAATCCATCCAGTCTAATCACCCAATACAAAAAGGAAAGCGAGAGGATAAGGGCGGTGGCAATTCAGTTTTTGTCAGACCTCCCAAACCACCAAAGCGTTAGTGTTCCTGAATTGCTAATTGTAGAAGTAGATGAGGGTTAACATATGGCTTTCAGTAGTTATAAGAGTATTGGTGCAGTTGTCAAAGAATTTCAGGTTAAATACACCGAAGCAGATTTCATCGGTGAAATAGAATTTAACATCCCCGACTACTTCCGAGAAGACTTACAAACTGTCATGCGGGAAGGAGTCGTTGATAACTCAGAATTCGCTATTTGTGAAAATTTAATTTATCCTGTCCTGAAAGAAGTCTGGAAGTGCTATCGCAGCAAGTTCCTATTGTGGAGTCACGAGTCACTCACCTATGATGAGAATCTTTCAGGCTTTCCCGAATATATCTTGGCGAAACGCTCTCCGTTGGGAAAGGTTGTCTTTGACAAGCCTTATTTACTTTTAGTGGAAGCCAAGCAAGATAAATTTGAAGAGGGTTGGGGTCAGTGCCTAGCCGAAATGATTGCCGCACAACGACTGAATGAAGACCCGCAAATGATGGTTTTTGGCATTGTTTCTAACGGAGCAATCTGGCAATTTGGCAAACTAGAAGCCGATACCTTTACCAAAAATATTACCCTCTACAGCATTCAGGAGCTAGATAAACTCTTTGCCGCTGTTAACTATATTTTCCGGCAGTGCGAATTGCAACTTGATGAGAAGGTAGCAGCTTAATTTTCAACCTTGAGGACATAGATATTACGCAAAATCCCCCTTGTCTCCCTGTTCTCCTTGTCCCCCTATTCCCTCGCCCACTCTCTCACAGCACGGCGGATTGCTCGTCTCCATTGAGGACGGTATTGTTCGATTAGTGCAGGAAGTTCTTGAACGGGAAGTGTAGGAAACACCAAACTGGTTTCTACTTCCATATATCCCTCATTCTGTAGCTGGTAAATTTTCAGTTCACCAGAGTCATAACACCAAATTTCTGGAACACCTAAACGAGCATAGATGGAAAAGCGACTTAGAGACTTGCTCGTCACATCAATTTCTAGCGCTAAGTCTGGAGGAGGGTCTTGATTGAGATCGTATTCTAACTTTCCCCGAATTCTTGGCTCATTTTGAAAATAAAAACAGTTATCCGGTTCTACCCCGGCTTTCTTGATTTCGCGCTTCCAAGTTGTTGACCCTAAACTTTCGTAGTCTTGGTCTAAAACTTCGGCAATATCTTTAATGGCATCCCCAAGCGCTTCTTTGTAATATTCATGTTCGGGTAAAGGGGTCATAATTTCTAACGTTCCATCATCATAGGCAAATCTAGCAGCACGGCTTTCGCCTAAATCAACTAGTAAATTTTCAAATTGTTGCCAACTAATGTTGTGCAAAACAACTCGGTCAGCGCGACGTTGAGTAAGCAACATAATTTTTCTAGAACACAAAAGAAAGCTAATTTTATTGTATCCATGACCATTGACCAATACTTTCAAACCCTAACGGGATTCCCCCCACGCCAATTCCAGCAAGAAGCGATCGCACATCTCCTCAACCGCCAAGATGTCCTCCTCCGCGCCCCCACAGGGTCAGGCAAAACCGAAACCGCGATCGCACCTTTCCTCTTCGCCAAAACCCTACAGTGCAACTTCCCCAACAAGCTGATTTACGTCGTCCCCTTGAGAACCCTCGCCAACAGCTTGCGGCAACGGGCAGAAACCTTAGCAAGAACCTGGGAAACCTTTACCCCTTCCTCTCGCCCTCTGGTGGTGACGCTGCAAACCGGAGAGAACCCAGAAGACCCCCGATTTGAAGGTGATATCGTATTCTGCACCATCGACCAGATGTTAAGCAGCTTTCTGAATATCCCCTATTCAGTCGGTCGCGGTTCTGCCAATGTCAACGCCGGGGCAATTTTTGCCTCCTATCTCGTCTTTGACGAACTGCACTTACTCGACCCAGACCGTTCCTTTGCTACTGTCCTCAAAGTGCTGGAACAAGTCAAAGGCATTTCACCGTTTCTGCTGATGACCGCCACATTAACAGATGAACTTGCTGCCCAGATTAAACAATTAACTGATGGTTCATAGTTCATGGTTCATGGGCAATGAGCGATGCACAATCAACAATGAATTTGCATTATGGAAATTATTCGGGTTGAAGACACCGATTTACAAGACATTGAAGGAAACCGTTGTCGGACGTTTCGAGCAATATCTGAACCTTTGACGGCTGAAGTTCTCGTCAATGATATTGAACACTATCAACGTAAGCGTGTCATTATCATCTGCAATACGGTTTCTCAATCTCAGGGATTGTTTAGAGATTTAGACGAACTGAACTCTGATGGCGAGTTAATTGTTACCCTGCTGCACTCCCGATTTTTACCTGAACATAGAGCCGAAAAAGAAGCTTATTTGAAGGAGATATTTGCTCAAGATTGGCAACAGCAAGAGGATAACACTTGTCATGTTCTGATTTCTACGCAGGTGATTGAAGCGGGATTAAATATTACCTGCGAAGTGATGCATACGCATCTATGTCCAATGAATTCCCTGCTGCAACGAGCGGGACGCTGTGCTAGATTTGGGGGCGAACAGGGTGAAGTTTACATCTATCGCTCGTTTCAGGTTAACCCAGTCAATGCTGAATTGACTGAATCTGATTGGGAGGATACACCGGAAGAACCAACCCAAAAGAAGCAAAATTTCCTGCCCTATACCAACGAAATTTGTGAATTAACTTGGGCAGTTTTACAAGAGCATACGGCATCCGAGCAAGTTAATGAAAATGTTGGCTTTCGGATAGAAGAACAGTGGATTAACACGATTCACACAGAAGAAACGCTGCTGCAACACGAGCGTCGGGCAAATAATCAGATGAACTTTGAGCAGCAGTTTAATGCGGCTTTTTTCCAAGGGGAGCAGTCAGTAGCTAATGAGTTAATTCGGTTAGTCGATGCACGAAGCGTGTTTATCTGGGAAGAACCTATCTTCTTGGATGATGAGCCAATTGACCCCAAGAAGTTATTAGCCTTCTCCCTCCCGATTTCTACCCTATGTAAAGTTTGGCAAGATGTCAAAAATCTCGGTTACAAAATTGATTGGATGTTTAAGCGAATTGAAAACCCAAAAGATAAATACATAGAAACATACAGTCAGCCAAATGGCATTCCAATTACCTCTCGCGAATCTCTAATTGCTAGCGTCAGGATTTTGGTCAATCCGCGCTACGTCTATTACGATGACCAAATTGGTTTATTAATTGGTCCCGATGTTGTGGGCAATCACTTCGTTTCACCCAATAAGCCTCAGCGGACTCATCAAAGTGAGTACAGCTATCGCATGGATAACTATGTGGGACACCTAGTTTTGATGTGGAAGTGCTGGCGCGAGGCATTTCCCACGACGCTGAAGCGAAATGGTGAATGGGTCGAGACTGAGATGAGTAGCGTGCGGGATGAACTCTTGCAAGCGGGTGGGCGGTTTATCCGAACTAAAATTTTTCCCGATGCAGCGGAGAATGAGGCTGAGGCTCTATTTGAGTATTTGGTGTTTTTTGCGGTTTTGACCCATGATTTGGGTAAGCTTCAGGTGAAGTGGCAAAATGTGATGCGTGGGTGGCAGGCGATCGCACACTCCTCATTTAAGGGCACAAATCCCCATTCGCATCTCTTGGCACATACAGACTACAACCCAGAAGACAAGGAACAACGAAACAGACTCAAGGCATACGAGAAGAAACATAAGCGCCCCAACCATGCTGTAGAAAGTGCCTTCCTGTCGCGGGAGATTCTGAAAAACTCTCTGTTACCCTTGCTGCGCGACGGCTTTAACGCTGACTCTGAGCAAATTAGCTGCATTCTCCATGCTGTAATTATGGCGGCAGGTCGTCACCACTCGGCTTGGGCGGGTGGATGGAAAATGGGGGATGTGGCGAAGCTGGGGAAGATTCAATTGCATCCAGGGGCGAACAATGCGATCGCTTCTAGTTGGCGCAGCATTGCTCGGTTTTTGCCTGAGACTTTACCGCTACAACCTGCCAATTTGAGTCGGGAAGTCTACGCTGTCACTAAGGAATTTGACTTGAATCGATTTGATACGGCTCAAATTGAGTACCTGCAATTGTACTCGCTGGTAGTTAGAGCGTTGCGTTTGTGCGATCAGCGATCGGTTCAATTGCCTCCAGTTAAAGAACCATCGAAGCAAAGTCTTAATCGTTGACCTGACGAGTTGAGTTTTTCAAGTTACTGGCTTAGAGTTGGGAAGCTAAACTTTCGCAATACAAGACCAAGTCTGATGAACAAGCACCCAATCTTGCTGTATTTCGGTGATGGGAAGGGCAGAGCCGAGCTTGTTCGTCTCATCTTCATCTATGGCGGCGTCCCATTTGAAGATAGAAGAATTTCCTTCCAGGAATATGTACAGATGCGGGATAATAGAGAATTGCCATTTGGTCAGCTCCCTATTCTCGAAGTTGGTGGAACCCTGATCAGCCAATCCTGCGCGATCGCTCGGTATGCGGCAAAAGAAGCCGGATTGTACCCTTGCGACAGCGTACAGGCAGCTTTATCAGATATGGTGGTTGATGCATGGAGAGATCTGCTAGACCTTCTGTACGGGTGTTATGTTGACCGGGTTGTGGAAAAGGGTCGGCTGATCATGAAAATGAGGGATGCAGCGGTGAGGGCGGAGCGATTGGATGAGTACTTTGCCGTGATTGTACCCATGCACTTGAGAAGATTTGAGCTTCTAATTACACAAAATCAAGACTCTCCATTCCTTGTGGGACAAGAGCTGACATGGGCAGAGCTTGCGGTGTTTGACATTCTTTCCACATTAGATGAAGCGGCTTCCCTCTGGACAACCCCATCTACATTCTTCTACATCCCGGAGCCAGCAGGACCTTATCGGCTCCCCAAAGAACTGCTCAAGCCATATCCAAAGCTTGAGGCGTTGAAAAAGACAGTGAGCGAGACACCAAAGATTGCAGCTTGGCTCCAGGCTCATCCCTATTAAAGCCCTATTGGGCTAGAACCGAAATACTACTTTCTTGATTTGTCTTATTCAGCGCTGCTGTTACTTAAAAAGAACAGCCGAATCGCTCAATTGTTCTAGTGCCAATGTCTTATCATCCGAATGAATCTCAATTTCATCAGGTCGAACGATAAGTCTTAGGGTGCCTTTTTCTGTGACAATCGAGTATTCTCCTACTGAAAGGGTTTGAGTATTTTGAGAACTGCTAGTTTCCCACTTCTTATTGGCGGCTTTTATGCGCTCTTTATAAGGGTGAAGTCGTTGGCTTAATTTAGTTCTCGTCATGGGGCAGGTTCCTCCAGTCGCTGTTCTAGTTGACTTAGCCGTCTTTCCAATTCGCTAATACGTTCTATATTGATCGCTATTTGTTCGTAGGCTGCCTCTAGCTCATCGGTAAGCTGTTCTATTTGCTGTTTTAACTCTTCTGTATTTTCATCCGTCATTCATTATTGGTCATTGTTCACTGGTTGGTGGTTAGTGTAACAGTTGTTCAGGTGAGCTTTAAAGCTATGTGTTCAGTCCCCTTGCGGGGATTAGGTTCGTGGAAAGTCTACTCTCACCACAATTAGAATCAGGGCAAATGACCGCTAGTTTCAGTCCCCTTACGGGGATTAAGTTCGTGGAAAGCCGCCCTTGAACTGTACCTCGTCTCCCGGTGTGAACTGTTTCAGTCCCCTTACGGGGATTAAGTTCGTGGAAAGCTCAGAAAACAGCTTCCTGGCGAAAATGGGCTAACGTTTCAGTCCCCTTACGGGGATTAAGTTCGTGGAAAGTTCCACGAACAGTTACCTACAGTTGGATAACTAATGTTTCAGTCCCCTTACGGGGATTAAGTTCGTGGAAAGCTTCCTAGATGCACGGGTCAATGAAGTGGATATTCGCGTTTCAGTCCCCTTACGGGGATTAAGTTCGTGGAAAGGTTGTCCGCTGTCGTCACGCTGCCATTCTGAGATATCGTTTCAGTCCCCTTACGGGGATTAAGTTCGTGGAAAGTCTTAGAAATGATAAAGATTATATAGTTGCTCTTAAGTTTCAGTCCCCTTACGGGGATTAAGTTCGTGGAAAGCTGGAGACCTTTCTCGAACGCCTGTTGCTGCGTATCCCTAGTTTCAGTCCCCTTACGGGGATTAAGTTCGTGGAAAGTCCCAAGCGTAGGCGTGATATTGCCTGATCTGAAAGTTTCAGTCCCCTTACGGGGATTAAGTTCGTGGAAAGCAATTGGAAACGCGATCGCTCCTCCTAGTCCAAGCAAGTTTCAGTCCCCTTACGGGGATTAAGTTCGTGGAAAGATTATAGGTGGCATTCAGAAGACTAAGGATTTTAGTTTCAGTCCCCTTACGGGGATTAAGTTCGTGGAAAGTCGGGAGGCGCTGGGGAACTTTGCTCCCTCCCGTATCAGGTTTCAGTCCCCTTACGGGGATTAAGTTCGTGGAAAGTGAAGCCTCAGACTTCTCTGAAGTTATTGCAGCGTTTCAGTCCCCTTACGGGGATTAAGTTCGTGGAAAGGACCGCGACCAACGAGAACGTACAAATTCATGTCTCGTTTCAGTCCCCTTACGGGGATTAAGTTCGTGGAAAGCAGGGCGACAAGGTCAAACGAGCAAAACCACTAGCGTTTCAGTCCCCTTACGGGGATTAAGTTCGTGGAAAGCCATGAACCCATCCTGGGCAGGACATTCCCAAACGAGTTTCAGTCCCCTTACGGGGATTAAGTTCGTGGAAAGTTACAGAAATGCGGCAGTAGAAGATGAGCAAACTGAAGAGTTTCAGTCCCCTTACGGGGATTAAGTTCGTGGAAAGACCCTTGTTGCAGGGCACAGCAATCCTTTTGAAACTTGTTTCAGTCCCCTTACGGGGATTAAGTTCGTGGAAAGGCCGCGTCTCCTGTTACTGCATCAGGCATTTTTTGTTTCAGTCCCCTTACGGGGATTAAGTTCGTGGAAAGGATAATCTCAGCAATCAAAATCAAAGGAACTCTAAGTTTCAGTCCCCTTACGGGGATTAAGTTCGTGGAAAGAAGGGGAACCATCCAACTCTGGTGAGTATGCGATCGGTTTCAGTCCCCTTACGGGGATTAAGTTCGTGGAAAGTTGCGCCGCTTTAGCTCTAAAGCCTCCTCTTCAAAGTTTCAGTCCCCTTACGGGGATTAAGTTCGTGGAAAGCCGAAGAATCTGGAATAACTGGAGATGAATTAGTTAAAGGTTTCAGTCCCCTTACGGGGATTAAGTTCGTGGAAAGTTCAGACCTGATCAACCCAGTAGTTGATGACATAATAGCGTTTCAGTCCCCTTACGGGGATTAAGTTCGTGGAAAGCAATCTGTGCAACCTCTAGAGGGGGGTAGTACTCGAAAAGTTTCAGTCCCCTTACGGGGATTAAGTTCGTGGAAAGCAATTCTTTTGCCCACTGTTTAACATCAAGTTCTCCTGTTTCAGTCCCCTTACGGGGATTAAGTTCGTGGAAAGCTTTAACCTGATTAATTTTGGTTTTAGTTACCCTACGTTTCAGTCCCCTTACGGGGATTAAGTTCGTGGAAAGAGTTCGAGCGCAGAACGGGTTAGGCGTTATGAAAGGTTTCAGTCCCCTTACGGGGATTAAGTTCGTGGAAAGGTTGCTCCAATTCGTCGAGACTTTTCCCAAACGAGGTTTCAGTCCCCTTACGGGGATTAAGTTCGTGGAAAGCTAACAGACGGTAGCACTAACTTGACAGTTGCAGATAACGTGTTTCAGTCCCCTTACGGGGATTAAGTTCGTGGAAAGCAGGAAAAATTGACGGGCAATCAGTAGTCCTACAGGGGTTTCAGTCCCCTTACGGGGATTAAGTTCGTGGAAAGCATCATGAGAGGCATGGATGGCCTGTGGCATTGACGTTTCAGTCCCCTTACGGGGATTAAGTTCGTGGAAAGGATACAGAGCTAAGCCTGATTGTAGATACGTTTATCGCGTTTCAGTCCCCTTACGGGGATTAAGTTCGTGGAAAGCAAACTGAACCGTTCAAATCGGCGCATTCAGAAAGATGCTGGTTTCAGTCCCCTTACGGGGATTAAGTTCGTGGAAAGCACCACTGCCCCCGAAATATCTCCCCCAAACTGCCACCCCATGTTTCAGTCCCCTTACGGGGATTAAGTTCGTGGAAAGCGTCCACTTACAAATAATGACCTCCTGCACCTATAAGCCTGTTTCAGTCCCCTTACGGGGATTAAGTTCGTGGAAAGTCGCGATCGCGTTTTGTTGCTCTTCTAACTACAAGTTTCAGTCCCCTTACGGGGATTAAGTTCGTGGAAAGGCCTCGATAGGCAATTCGGAACACTCCATTGATGGTTTCAGTCCCCTTACGGGGATTAAGTTCGTGGAAAGAACTGGCTTAACGAAGGTCAACCACAGTCCACATACGTTTCAGTCCCCTTACGGGGATTAAGTTCGTGGAAAGGCGCCTATAGAATTTGTTAGTGAAGCAAAAGAGTTGTTTCAGTCCCCTTACGGGGATTAAGTTCGTGGAAAGAGCTGTTACTGCTGTTTGTATTGCCTGATTATGCATGAGTGTTTCAGTCCCCTTACGGGGATTAAGTTCGTGGAAAGCAGCTTCTTATACTGTGCCGTTATTAACTCATAATATAAAGTTTCAGTCCCCTTACGGGGATTAAGTTCGTGGAAAGTTCTCCAGGTACAGAGCCAGGATTGGTGTTAGGTATGTTTCAGTCCCCTTACGGGGATTAAGTTCGTGGAAAGTCCGCCGTCTGAAACTTATACAGCGGGAGGATTCTACAGAGGCTTTTCGTAAGTCTCTTTTTCACCCTCATTTCAGCCACGCTTATTGAAAACACTTCGCATTTACTGAGCAACTGAAAATGCTCAAACTCTTCAATTGTCAAGGTTCTAGCGTTTTTCGTGAGACCCCTCGGAAATTCACCCCCGCTTTGCCTTACGAAAATTGTTGCTGCATTCAGCATAATCCAACTTTCTCATCCTGTCGAGATACAACATTATCCCCTGCTACCCATCCTAGGAACAACTAGTTTTAAAAAAGCTCGTTTGGAATACCCCTTTATGTGAGTAATTAAATTACATTTACACAACAACAACAACAAAGCGGCAACCTCTCATTGTGTAAAGAGGTTGCCGCTTTATTCTTCGCTGTCTATAATGTGGATTATGTTTCGCGGTTTCGCAGTTTCTAGTAAATGGTAGTCTTACTCCAAAAGGGAATAGACCCGGACACTAGCAGTCCTGTATGGCTAGTGCTAGGTGAGGACTACGCACCAGTGGAACCAATCCAGCGCTATCTAAACCACTTGGTCAACTTAGAGCGATCGCCCAATACGGTTGAGTCTTATGCCAGATATCTCAAGGTCTACTGGGAGTACGTGACTGAGCGAAGACTGGAGTGGTGTAACGTCAGCCTGGAAGACCTGAGCGAGTATATGCACTGGCTGAGAGTCGGTGACACAAATATCATCTCCATGCAGCCAGTCCAGGCTGTTCGGTCAGAGAGAACGGTTAACCACGCTATGACCGTTGTTCAAGGATTTTACGAGTTTCACCATCATTTGGGGACAGTGGGGCATGACAAGCGTTTCACTCGGTTCAATCTCCCAACGGGGAAGGGATACAAGTCATTTTTGGCAGGGATAGCCAAGGCTAAACCCGTCAGAAAGTCTTTGCTGAGACTGAGGGAGCCTAAGAAGTTTGTCGGATGCCTAACTTCAGAAGAAGTAAAGACCCTAATTCGTGCCTGCAACACCAGAAGAGACAAGCTAATTATCAAACTTCTCTATGAAACGGGCATGAGAAAGGGAGAGCTTCTAGGTTTGCGACATGAAGACATGGGAACCACTGGTGAGAACGAGATTTCTATCGTTGAGCGAACCAATATTAATGAAGCTAGAGCTAAAAGTGGTGGACGAGTAATTCCAGTCAGTCGTGAATTGATGCAGGTTTACAGCAATTACTTAATTGAAGAGTATCCAGATGTGGATTCTGATTATGTTTTTGTCAATATTTGGAAGGGCGAGATAGGACAACCGCTCAACTATAGAGCAATAAACCAATTGTTTAAGCAATTAGATAAAAAGACTGAAATTCATGTATATCCACATTTATTTAGACATACTCATGCTACAGAATTAATAAAAAATGGGGTAGATATTTATCATGTTAGCCAGCGTTTGGGACACACATCTATCCATACTACAATAGATATTTATGGACATCTAAGCAAAGAAGACTTAAACAGTATTGTGCAGAAAGAAGAGCAGAATTATGAATGAAGAACAACACACTATTATTACCAGTAATATCTCCCTTAAAACTGAAAGAAAAGAGACTGAAAAGTCTTTAATGCAAAAGGATAGATGGTATGGGGAAGAAGACTTAGGGATGAGGCTCAATCAACACGAAGGCGTAAAAAGTATTTATTTTGGAAACATTCGCCAAAATTGGCTAAAAGATATAACTAAATACTACATTCTGTATAGACGCTATCAGGGTAAATCATTTGGTACATTGCGAGAATATATTAAAGCAATACAGCATTTTTCTAGATTCTTGGAAACTCAATGTGTTTACTACTTTACAGACATCACAGATGAAGTATTGTCTTCGTATTTAGGTAATATGCATTCTCTAAGCGAGAAAACTCAGAAGCACCGATTAAGCCATATAAAAATTTTTTTTGAATTAGGTAATTCCAACAATTGGTTTCAAATATCAACTTATTGGTTTAGAGGTAGACTTGGTGATGCTAAACCTAAAAATAACAAAATAAATTACATCCCTAATGAAGTTTCAAGCCAAATAGATATATATTTATATTTATTAGCAAAACCCTTACAAAGAATGGTACTTTTGCTGCGTGCATTAGGATTGCGAGGCAGTGAGTTACTTCAAATGCGTTTCGACTGCCTGAAACAGCGGATGAGTGGAGATTGGGAAATTCATTTTACTAACTGGAAATTTAAAGAAAGACATGATGTTCTACCAATAGTTCCAGAACTAGCAGAAATCATTAAAGAACAACAAACTTATATCAGAACACATTTGGGGGAAGATTTCGAGTATTTATTTTGTGCCAATACTTACGAATCAAATGGCTTTAAATTTTTCAAAGCTAAATCAAAAGTTATGTTATTACAGCAATTTAATATTTATCTAAATCAGTGGGCAGAAAGTTGTAATATCTGTGATGAATCAGGAAAACTATGGAAGTTTACTTCTCACCAATTTCGTAGAACAGTAGCTACTAAAATGACTAATGAAGGAGTTAGACAATACATTATCCAACGGTACTTAAGGCATCATAGTCCGGATATGATGCAGCACTATGCTCATATTCTTCCATCAACTTTTAAGAAAGAAATTGAGGGATTACACAAGCGTAAAAAGATAGTAGATGTGACTGGTTTAGAAGTCAGTATTAGTAATCCAGAGATAGAGAACGATATTGAATTGCGGTGGTTACGGAGTAAGATGCAACCCAAAGCATTAGCTATGGGTTTCTGCGCCAGACCTCAGTTATTAAAGCCATGTCCTCATGCCAACGCCTGTATGGATTGTCAGCATTTTCGATTAGATGAAGATGATTTACCAACACTGACACAGCATCTAGAACGGAATCAAAAATTAAAAGAAGAAAGTGAACGCTTGGGATATATCCGACAACTAAAAGAAATTGAGCAGGATGAGGCGAAGCTAATTAATATAATTAAATCTTTGGAGAATGCTAATGGGTGATTTTATTTGTCCGTTTTGTGACTCTACAGCAATTTACAATAGCAATATTCGATTTGGACGGCAGCAATACAAATGTATAGACTGCCATAAATTTGTTTTATCACATTACACAATAGATATAGCTAAAAAGGAAACAAGGGGTTTCGTTTGTCCACATTGTGAATCTAGAGAAATTCATAAATCTGGGTGTCAAGGTGAGAAAAAAAGATATCAGTGCTGGGATTGCCTGAAAACTATAGTAGAGTATTGTTCATTCAAAGACTCAAGAGAGAAAGAAGTTAAACCTTTCTGTTTTGAAGATGATGTTTGGGATACTAGAAGTCTAATTTCCTCTTTAGATGAGACAGAAATAACAATACGTTTGGACTTCACTACAGTACAAATGGAATGGTTTAAAATACTTGTTAAAAAATATATTAAACAAGAAATTATATCTGGCTCTACCTTCGGCTCGGTTCGTAAAAGACTGGGATTACTTCGTGAGTTCTCCTTATATTTAGAGAACAAAAAAATTAATAGTATAGATAAAATTAGTAGGCAGATTGTTTTGGACTTTATTGCATCCCAACAATCAAGTAATAGAACTATAGTCAACAAGTTATCATTTCTACGGTACTTTTTTGATACAGGGAATCAACAGAGATGGTTTACGGTTTCTGAAAATCTAATCCGTCTAGAAGATTATCCCAATTACAAACGAGGAATACCAAATGACATTCCTATATGTGTGCTAGAGCATATAGAAGAGAATTTATACAAACTTCCAGACCCTATAGCTCGGATGTGGATGGTTGGTTTTTTCTGTGCCATGAGAGTTAGTGAATTACAGCTTTGTAGTCTAGATTGTCTTAAACAAGATAGTCGAGGGCAATGGATAATTACTTTTTGGAGAAAAAAGAATAAAGACTATCACATACTACCAATCACGAGACATGGAGCAGAAATAATCCAACAACAACAGGAATATATAAAGCAGCAGTTTAATAACAATTTTAATTATCTATTCTGTGACTATATTAATGTCTCAAAAAAAAATATAGACCAACGAAATCTTGAACCTGTATCAAGAGTAGCAAGCCATGACTTACTCAGTATTTGTATTAATTGCTTAATTAAATCTGAGAATATTAGAGATGAAAATAATGAGTTATGGCATTTTAAGACCCATCAGTTAAGGGATACCAGGTTAACTTACTTGTTTGAAACTGGGCATGAGTTTGCTTTGATTAGCAAGTGGGCAGGACATAAAGGCTTGAAGGTAACGCAGAAATATGTCCATGTCAAAGACCACACGCTAAGAAAGGAAACAGCCAAGATTCAGGCATCTTTGGTCAATATCAAAGGCGAACCTGTCAATCCTAAAGACCTGCCAGAAACCCTCCAGAAGAACCCTAAGGCACATACTCTAGCCATTCCTGACGACCAGACAAATACACCCATTTATGGTTACTGTGGACTGCCTTTGAACCATGACTGCCCACACTGGAAGGCTTGTTACACATGCCCTAGTTTCGTTGCTCGTCGCGAACTATTACCTGATTACATGAGAGTTCGTAAGCAACTCCGTGAAAAGCAGGCTAGAGCAGAACAAAACGGGGAAACCGCAAGAGTTGACCAGTTCAAACAACAGGCAGATAGCTTAGATGTGGTCATCGCAAGTTTTGAGGAGGCTGTTACATGAGTACTATCGCAGATGCTAAACAAGCCAGAATTGATAACTTAACTAGAGTGCAGGCGGAGCGGAAAGAGCAGGCACTTGCCAAGGTCAATCAAGCATTGGAACGCATGAGCAAGCAGGGCAAGAAGATTAACTTTCAAACCATCGCCCAAGAGGCTAATGTTAGTGTCAGTTACCTCTATAAGTACCCAGAGCTGAAGGTTCGGATTGCGGAGATTCGCAACCAGCAGTCGGTCATCCCTAGACCGAGGCAACCAGAGCCAGCCTCGGTAAAGTCGCATCAGGTTATCGTCAGTCGGCTCAAAGGTCGCATTCAGCAGTTAGAGAAGGAGCTAACAGATTTACGCAAAATCAACGAAGGGTTAGCGGGTCGGGTCTATCGGCTGACTGAACTGGAGGCATTGTGCGAACGCCAGAGCAAGCGAATCAAAGACCTTGAGGAGCGTTTGAAGGTTGAGCCTGCCCCTATTCCTGAAGACAATCCCAAGGTCACGCCCATCGACAAGGGCAAAACCAGAGGTATCACTGACCGAATCAAGGACGAGCTAGACCGACTGGGAATCAAGCTCAATAGTACTCTAACGCGCAAAATCAAGGCGGCTGACGAAGAAACTGTCTTGAATGCCCTATCAGCCCTTGAGGAAGCAATGGGCAGTGGCAATGTTAAAAATGCCAGTGGGTTCCTGGTTCGAGCAATTACTGAGAGATGGACGAAAGAAGACTCTCCACAACAACTTCCTCAACGCCAGCCAGAAATCTATACTGCCTCACCAAAACCCGACGAAGAACTGGTGCCACTAGACCAACTCAAACACCTCCTTGGAGGGACTGATGAGTGACGTAGTACTCCAGAATATAGACGCTGAAGAAGGGGTGCTAGGTGGCATCTTGCTCGACCCAAGTGCCATCAGCATTGTGGCTAATATCCTGCCTCCAAGCGCGTTTTACATCACCGCTCACCAGCGTATTTATCAAGCGGCTTTGGTGCTTCACAGCAAGAACAAGCTGGTCGATCTAATGTCAGTAACCACCTGGCTGTACGACCACGAACTATTGGAGAAGATTGGCGGTCAGTCCAAATTAGCCCAACTGGTTGAGCGTACTGTATCAGCCGTTAATATTGACCGTTATGCCGAACTAATCCTCGAAAAGTACCAGCGACGCCAACTAGTGGTAGCGGCGAACGAAGTCATTATCCTGGCAGAAGATACCAGCACCGAACTGGAGACAGTCTTAGAACACTCAGAGCAGAAAATCTTTGACGCGACCAAGTACCAAGCCGACCGATTCGAGCCAGAGTCGATTGGTGATTGCCTGATTACTGCCTTCCACCAACTTGAGGGAGGAGAGACTTCAGGAATCTCCACTGGTCTGCTCGACCTAGATGGGCTGACAGGTGGATTGATTCGACAAGACTTGATTGTGATTGCGGCTAGAGCATCAATGGGTAAGACCTGGTTGGCATGTCATCTGGCTAATCACCTAGCCCTGGATGGATTGCCCGTCGTGTTCTTTAGTGCCGAGATGAGTAAATCGCAGCTAACGAAAAGATTCCTTGCGATGCACTCAAAAATTGACTCTTCTAGGTTGATTCAGAACAAAATCTACAAGAGCGAGTGGGAAGTGCTAAGCAAGGCAGTGAGAACTATATCGGAACAGCCCATCATCATTGATGACACTCCAGCAAGCGCTCAGACTCCCTCCAGAATGCGGTCTGTACTGCGAAGAATTCAGTCAGATCGGGGTCAGTTGGGATTAGTGGTACTCGACTACATCCAGAAGTTAGGGAACCGAGCAGCAGGTAATCGAGCGCAGGTAATTGGCTCGTTCTCTGGTGCATTCAAGGACATGGCAAAAGAGTTCGATATCCCATTTGTGTGTCTGGCTCAAATCAACCGAGGTGTGGAGGGGCAGACCAACAAGCGCCCAACGATGGCAGACATCAAAGATAGTGGGGATATTGAGCAAGATGCTGATGTGATTCTTCTTCTCTATAGAGACGAATATTATAATCCAGGCACGCCAGATAAAGGAGTGATGGAGGTGGCTGTAGACAAGAACCGTAATGGTTCCACAGGCGTCTGTAAGGTGCTGTTTAATCCTTCTATAGGATTATTTTGCAATAGTACATCTGTACCTCGAAAAGTTTCATAAAATCCAGTTATTAAATAAGTCTCTATTTAATACCTAAGCTTATATACGGATGTAAAGAGGCAAGTATACGTGCTAGCTTTATGTGAGACTTTCTAAGATTAATATTTTTACCTTATAGAGTATATTTCACTCCATTTTATGTCATGAGATCTAAACTAATAAAAACATGGAAAACTTAAGAGTTTCTGAAGAGTATCGCCCTGGAATAAAGAAGCTCATAAACCTTAATGATGAAGCAGTTGATGAACTGCTAGATGCTTTGAAGTGTGCGTCTCCATCACTTTACACTAGTGATTTAGTGTTCTCAGTAGCTTCCTACGTTAAAAGTATTGAGATTAAGGATCTAACTGAAATAATAAGATTTTTATTGTCTTTATCTTCTCAGATTGACCACTCTGAAGACTCGATTGAAGAGATTGTGAGCGGGATTAGTTTAAGTATAGCTGACGACGAGGAATTTTCAAGCTTTTCTGATGAGGAAAAGAAACGTTTCGATAAGCAATTAACTAATTTTCTAGAAGTTGATAGTGTTCTTAATGTTACATCAAAAGCGGTTCGCGTAGTACGCGACCATGAGCGTGTGTTTACGAATTCCCTTATTTTAACTGAAATTCGACCTGTATTTAAACCAAATCCAAACGAAGGTATAGCGGCAGCAGCTATAGTTCACATGATGAAGATAGAGTACCGAGACATAGAAGGCATGAAAGAATTTTTTGTAGCTTTAGATCAATTAGATATATTTCAATTACTTGAACAGCTAGAAAGAGCTAACCTAAAAGCAGAAGCTATAAAGGCAATGCTGAAAAAAACAGAAGTTCCTTTCTTGGATATGCTAGGTGACCTAGAAGAAGGAGATGAATAAATGTCAACAGCTATGAGCCGAGACAAAGAATTATTGAAGAAGCTGGAAAAGACTGAAGTTAACAGTTCTACTTGGAATAAATTGAAAAATATTTCTTTCAAGAATGTTCCATCTGAAACACCTTATGCAAAAAAACAATATATTTATTACTCGTATTTACAGAATGAGATATCCCAAAATACCATTTACGTTACCTATAGTGACAAGCAAGCGAATAAAGGAGAAAAACACAGTACTTTAGAAAAACTTCAAAGCTTAAAGAGCAAGACAGGAATTTCGAGAAGTTCTAGGAAGAATATTCTAGCTAGACTTAGTAGGATTTATGAATTAAAAGAGCCACTTGATATACTTAGATTTATCAGCCAATATCCAGACATTTTGCCTTTGCTATTTGAAGCTCATTTAGAAATAAAAAAATATTTTCTTTGTGAAAAGCTGATTCTAGAAGTTATTTCTGATACAGAATCTTCTTCATGGCAAAAGCTTGTTATTTCTATTTTCACGAAGGAAAGTGCAAATGAAGCATTTAATAAATTGAATTTGTTAGATGAAAATTGGTGGCTGGATGCTGCTATGTCTAATCCGGCTGGTAATCAACTCTCTTTAGGTGTGGAATTTGAATGAATTCTGGAATGTGTTTTAATTGGAGTAAGTACTTAGACCTAGCTCAAGAGTTAGCTAGTAGTAACAGTAGCGAATCAAATGAAGCTAAACTTCGCTCCTCAATTAGCAGAGCTTACTATGCAGCTTTCTGTAAAGCCAGAATTTATTTACGGGATATAGAGCAAGATCCAAGACTGCAACGCGACAAATATTCTACTAAACACTTTAATGTCCATGAGTACGTAATAGAAGACCTTAGAAGTAGAAAAAACAAAGAAGAGAGAGAATTATTTCAAATAGGTGAATACTTGTTTCGTCTGCGTAGAAGAAGAAATAATGCGGATTATGACGATTTTATCCATAGCTTACCATCCGTTGTACAGCAATCTCTAAAAGAAGCTGAGTTTGCTATTTTAAAATTAGACGCTTGCAACAATCCACCTAAAACTTAAATCTGCTTGCTTTGCTTCCCTAACATTGATGCTTGCCCGTTGCAACACGCTTTTCTTGTTGCGGCGGCTGGTGGACAGCGCACAGTCAAGACAGTCACAGGTTTGAGTAAGAGTCGCACCTTACAGCAAAGCCCTGGCAATAACCAGGGCTTTCTTGTGTCGAGTGAAGGATAATAGTTACAGTTTTAAATCAACGTCGCACCTTACAGCAAAGCCCTGGCAATAACCAGGGCTTTCTTGTGTCGAGTGAAGGATAATAGTTACAGTTTTAAATCAACACGCTGTAGAAAATGAAAACAACGTAAAACCATTGTTCCAGCTACGTTGAATTACGTCCCGCGAGAGATAACACGCTGTTTGGTCGTGCCAACGGCATCCAAAACTAAGTTCCGCCATGCCTACTGAAGCTAGCTGACAACTTACCGAAATAAATGCAGAAGAAAGGAAACGGGAGTGGGTGCATGGGGTTAGTGCAAGACACCCATAAGCTGCTACTCACAGCAAGGGATAAAAATCTTTTTTCTCTCCCTCTCCCGCTCTCTTTTAGGCAGATGTAAGTCTAAGGGTTATTCGTGTTATTCGTCTTCTTCTTGATGAAAGAGGTGTGTTGCTTTACTTCCCAGCAGTCCGAAAACCGCTCCTATCCCCATTTGCCAAGTTGCTGAGCAGCTTTCAAAGACTCTGATTTGCTGTGGGGATAGGTGTTCTTGGAAGGAAAGCCAGAGTGATGTTCCCCCGGAGAGCAGCGTTAAGCTCACGGTAGTGAAAAACACTTGCTGGAACGCACGTGTAATGTTCACTTCTGGCTTGCGATGAGTCTTCTGGTTTTTGACAGGGGTGGCTTTGTCTGCCATGACTGTTTAATCCTTTATGTTATTGACTACATCTATAAGCTTCGCTAGCGCGTGTCTCAGATTAAGTCTGGGTAAGGTTTTGGAGAAGAGTGATTTTGGGTATTCGGTAAAGAGTGATTTGGCGTATTCGTTAGGTATGACTTTCACAGTCTGAAAGGCTATGGTAAATACAGACTGTAGGGTCAAGGTATGGCTAGGAAATCACTCCGAGTATCTCCAGAGAAACTGGAAAAAATCAAAAGAGCTTTTGCTAGTACGGGATTTACACAAGCAAACTTGGCAAGCGAGGTGGACTTGAGTACTCGCCAGCCAATAGGGAAATTCCTCTCAGGTAAAGCAGTTGACCACAATGTTTTCAAGGAAATCTGCTTTAAGCTCAATCTAGAATGGAAAGAGGTTGCTGATTTACCTAGAGACATAGAACCTGAGCTAGAGGAGAAAAAACAGGACAGTACTCAACCCCTAAAGCAAGGTAAAAACTCTATTGGTTGGAACCTAGCTCAGCAAATGAGGACTTGGTTTGAGACTGTAGGCTACAGTTTCGAGAAACACGAGATTTGGGAAGACAGTTATTTTGAGTGGATTATCAATATCCCTGCATGGCGGCGACTGGAGCGCATTCTAGTGCGTGGCATTCAGGGTGAAGCAAAAATCAGCGACGTTGTAGCCCTGCGCCAAGCAGTGAACGAGCAAAGAACTGACCAGGGATGTCTCGTGGCAGTTCGTCGAATTAGCCGTGCTGCTCGTAACGAGGTTGAAAAGGAGGAAAACCAGAACCTCGCTTGTTACACCTTCGATGAACTACTAGATGAGAAGGCTGACTTTAGCCCCTATATCAATTGGCTAGAAGCTGAAGTCAAACGCAAGGGCATCGACACAATGTATGTTCCTCTAGCTTGCACTAAAGAAGAATTTGATCCAACCACCAAGGAAAAAATAGAGGAGAGTCGCTATGACGAAAGTGAAGGCTGGATTGAGGGTTATATTGACCGTTGGCTAGCTGATCCAGCTAAGGAGCATATTTCTGTTCTGGGAGAATTTGGCACGGGTAAAACTTGGTTCGTGTTGCACTATGCCTGGATTACGCTACAAAAATACCTTCAGGCAAAAAAACGAGGTGTTGAAAGACCTCGCCTGCCATTAGTCATCCCTTTACGTGACTATGCTAAGGCGCTCAATGTCGAAAGTGTCCTTGCTGGATTCTTCTTCAATAAACACAACATTCGTCTCAATAGCTCTGTCTTTGATCAACTCAACCGCATGGGTAAGCTACTGCTTATCTTCGACGGCTTTGACGAGATGGCAGATAAGATAGATCGGCAAAAGATGATTGATAACTTTTGGGAGTTAGCCAAAGTCGTCGTGCCTGGGTCTAAGGCAATTCTTACCTGTCGTACTGAACACTTTCCAGAAGCCCAAGAAGGTCGTGCCCTGCTTAATGCGGAATTGAAAGCATCCATTACTAACTTGACTGGTGAACCGCCCCAGTTTGAGGTGCTGAAACTGGAGTATTTCAATGATGACCAGATCCGCAAGGTGATATCCTTCCGAGCTGAACCTGCCACGGTAGAACAAGTGATGGGCAATCCCCAACTCTTAAATTTAGCCCGTCGCCCAGTGATGACCGAGTTAATTCTGGAAGCACTACCAGATATTGAAGCAGGAAAGCCAGTAGATATATCACGTATCTATCTCTATGCAGTGCGACACAAGATGGAGCGGGATATCAAAGCAGAGCGAACATTTACTTCACTAGCCGATAAGCTTTACTTCCTATGTGAACTATCGTGGGAAATGCTATCTACTGACCAAATGAGCCTCAACTATCGGCAATTTCCCGATCATCTGCGTCGTCTATTTGGTCATGCCGTGCAAGAGCAAAAGGATCTAGACCACTGGCGTTATGACATGCTAGGTCAGACTCTACTCATCCGTAATGATGATGGCGACTACACTCCAGCCCACCGTTCATTTTTAGAATTCTTTGTTGCCTATAAGTTTGCTGCTGAGTTAGGTATTTTAGCCCCAGATTTCACGGAACTAGCTCAAGGACAACTGCCATCATACTTAGATGCATCTGCTCCTCCTCAGGACTATAGATGGTCTTCCTATTTTCGGCGTGAAGTAGATAAACATAATGCTATCAAACCCAAACCAGCTTTAGGAAAGTTTGTAGGTGAAGAGGTAGATGCACTGACAGATACTTTAGGCAGAAAGCCACTAACTACAGCCATACTGGATTTGATTCAGACTATGTTTGTCTTAGACGAGAAAGAAGTTGAGGCGCAACTATTAACTCTCATCGAGGCAACAAGAGGTAAAACTACGGAAGAAGTAAGTTTTGTTGGTGGAAACGTTGCCACCCTGCTCGTTTGTCGTAACCCACTGGCTCTCAAAGGTCGTAATCTTGCTCACACAAATCTGTGCCATGCTGATTTTGCTGAAAAACATTGGCTTCCATCTCTTAGGAAATACTGCAAAGCTACTGATTTGTCTGAAACTAATCTTGAAGGCGCTTGTCTTCAAAACGTGGAGTTTGCAGAAGTTGCGCTTGTTAATGCTAATTTAGCTTATGCCTCACTTGACAATTCTGTAGGTTTTCTTTCAGAACGTCACTTTTATGAAATGATTGCTCTAAGTCCTGATGGAAAATTTTTAGTTGCTGGTGGAATTGAAGGTTCTGTTAAACTATGGTTTCTTGAGGACGGTAGCGAGGAAACAATTATAAAAGATATGGCTTGGATTGCATGTCTTGCTATTTCCTTTGACAACAAACTAATTTCCATTGGAGATAATATGGGGGATGTTGTTGTATATAACATAGCGACTTCTGAGCTAATTCTTAAGATTCACGATCATGAAGATTGTGTGGCAGATATTACTTTCGATAGAGATAGCCATCATGTAATTACAGTAAGTGGAGGTAATGAGATAGATAACAGCCTTCGTGTCTACAGATTATCTGATGGAGAATTGATTGATCACTATGAACACAATAGAGGATTTGCAAAAATTGAATACTGTTATAGAGCAAATGCTTGGATAACCTTAGACTATAACCATAGAGTAGATTTATGGAGTTTTGAGGAGAACCAGCATATAAAAAAACTTAAGCTGCCCAAATTCTTTACTAACCAAGCAAAATTTATAGATTTCAGTATAAGTACAGATAAAGATTCTCATTTACTTTTAGGAGGTTGGAACTACAAAGTAAAGAAAAACGTTTATCAAATTTATAATATCGAAAATTTGGATTTAATATGGCAGTCAAATAGCTTTCCTGTAGACCTAGGGAAATCGTTATTTGCCGAATTAAGTCCCAATAGGCATGTGATAGCCTTTGTTGGTAAGGATTATATATTAGTTTGGGATAGAGTCAAAGACCAAGAACTTTGGAGAAGTCATAAACATCTTGCAGACATCGAAAGCCTTACTTTCTCTCAAGATAGTAAATATCTGGTTACGGGAAGTAGAGACTGTACGGTGAGAATGTGGAATTTGGATGACGGAATGTTAATTAAAACTTTTGTTACGAGTAAGAATTACCGGGGTTTGCAATTAACAGGGGTAACAGGGCTGAGTGAAGAAATGTTAGAGGCATTGAAGGAAAGAAGCGCCATTATCTAAGTCCAGGTTTTTGTATGAACTTAAGACTGGTAAGCCATCCAAAATTCCTGGCTGCTACGGCTCAACTTGGAAGATGTTTTATTTACTCGACAATGTACTGATTGTCCAAAGCCTTACACTATCTCCCCAAGTCCACTTCCCAAAGCTGAAGAGTACGAGAAGCAATCACCTCTCAAAATACCCGTCTCACACCTTTGAAAAGCGGTGGCGACGTTATGCTGCGCTAGCCAGGTTCTCTTGGAGTTCCCTCAGAAATTCAAAGTCCTCCTCGTACAGAGGCTACTTCATTAAGTGAGCCTTGTTTGTTATTTTCAAAACAAAATGAAACAATCAATAGTTCCATTGTCCAATTTATCTTGGTAATCTCCGTTCATGAAATCAACAATTCGTAACCTTCATTTATGAGCTATGAGCATCACCAATTCTTCTTCAGCAGCGTTCTTTGATTTCTTTAATCTCATAGATAGTTAATCGTCACTGTCATCCTCTATCCCCTTGCCTTTTTTAGCAGGGGGGTTATTTTGTGCCTCTTGTTCCTCTATCCAGCCCTCTATCAACTCAATCAAGACATCAGACATTGACCTATCTGCCGCAGCGCAGACTGTCTTGAATTTTCGCTTCAACTCCTTGGGAATGTAACCATTGATTTCCGCCATATCTGGCGATTTTTTACCCATACCCCATCACTGTTTCGCTTTTTCTGTAATTCTCGCACACTGGCTATTCCTAGCTTCGCGGTAACTAGTTTGTCCGAAACTGCGAAACAGCGATAATCTTAGACAAGTTCAGCCAACCTACGCTAATCGGTTGAGGAGTTGCCGATGCAGCTTGGGAACAGAATTTGGAGCCTTTAGCTGAGGAGGAAGTATCATGAATCCACGCTCGATTACTCAACGAGAGCAGAATCTGATTCAGCTTTATGCTCACTGCCAGTTTGGGATGACACCCCAGCAGTTCTACGCAAAGTGGGATGTAACCCAAGAAGTAATCGCTTTAATCTGCTCACGCTCAAAGGGTACTGTTGGGCGCTGGTTTAGTAGGGGTTGCACCCGTCGCTATCCTACGGCTAATGATTTACGTCATCTTGCCCTGATGGATTTTCTGTTGGAGCATTTTGAGGAGATTCCAGAAGAACTGAGGAACTTGCTGTGTTCTTCTAGGCAAAATTCGTAGAAATCTATCTATTCAAGCTAAAGGCTATACATAGAGCAATAACCATACCGAACTGTGGGTATGGCTGTTCAGCATTTCTGAAAGCTGTCAATCAATGGTTTGAGTAAAAATCGCCCCAACAAAAAAGCCCTGGTCAACCGCCAGGGCTTTTTTAGATCGGGATGTAAGGATTAATGAGTGTAAGGTTGAATTTCAACGTTGTAGAAACTATCTACAAAGAAAAAATTATTTGCCAGCTTATGTTGTAGACGTTGTGAATAACATAAACCCCTCTTCCAAGGGGGAGTAGAATGCTGTTTACAAAATAAATCTCCATTACATAGAGCAGCGACGCGATGATTTCGAGCCTGTTTGTAGGCAAAAAATTCGGCTCTTACGCCGATACATTTCTCATGCTTGGGTTAGCACTCCTGGCAGAATATGCCCTAACCCAAACCCAACAAACTACATCCATACAGCTTAGCGATGAAGGAACGCACTACCGCATCCAATTCAAAAAGCCAATCAACCTGGAACCGATTGCCAAACTTCCCTATACTAACCCCTTTCCCCCAGTCTGCGGTCAAAAAACAGATCGCACTAAACTTCCTCCTGAAACCCCAATCTTTGATGTTGTCCAACAGGGAGAAATTCGCAAACTTTACCGGGAGTATCTCTATCAAAATTCTGGAAAAAGAGAAACCGGAGAAGAGACTCCTAAGCCACCTCATCCCAGCACCCAGAATGGCGCAATTTTAACCTCCATGCGCCATGACAAAAACCATAATGAATTGTGGTTACAAAGCTGGGAACTTCAAGACCATTATGGAGCCTTAATTGTCTCTATCCTCCAAGCCTTTAGTCAAGACAATCACTCGACTTTCAACGCCCAAAGCGAACAAGTCACTGAACTATTTTTCGCTGCCACTGGATGTAAATTACCGCTGCAAGCAAGTGCCGTCAAAGTTTATCTTCCCACCGCCGTCCAAGGCATCAATCGGGTGAAGGCAGATGGAAACAAATTTGATGCTCAAAAGGTAGATTGGCTGAGTCTATGGCTAATTGCCAATGGAGTATTTAGCTTCGGCATTTCTGAACGAGTCAAAATTAGCGATCGCACTTTCGACTGGCGAGTCACCACGCTTGAACCCAAAGATATTTCTTTAACGAAATACCGCGAAGTACTCAATCACCTCCGACAATATAATCCACCTGGAGGAGGTCATGGAATCGCCCGATTTGATGCCGAATTAGTCCTGCGCTTTTGCCAGTCCCTGCTGAACTATCATCAAGCGCCAGCCTCTGCACAAGCTGAAGACGAATTTGATATTTGGGAAAGTGTCAATCACTTTGTCAGCCGCTTTATAGGCACTCATTTCGGACAAAAAGGACAGGTTTACGGTGTTAAAGAAGTCTTTACGCTAGGACTTCCAGGTTGGATAAGTCCATCTAACTCTAGTGAATTAATTGACTATCACCTTGTCTTAAACGAACACCTAGCCGTTATTAGTTCTCTTTCTACCGAGGAGAATCATAGCGAACTCTTAGCCGCTTATCGAGACTTTATCACGGGAAACAATCTCCGCAAGTTTTTCCCCTTTCAAGTTAGCTATGCCGAGTATGTCCTCAAACGTTTAGCCGACACAAAAGCTAGACCTCCCCGTTTATTTTCTGTTTCCGGACTCAATCTTATGACAAAAAAAGAGCAATCCTTTACTCAAATTACTAAAGACCCCAGTTTTCTCCGCATCGCCAAAGCGATTAATCAGGCAACCGTTTTTGCTGGTAAAGTCCAAACCAAGAAAGGACTTATCGAATTAGATTGGCAGCGTAACTACGGACTAGCCCAACAATTAAGCAGTCAGTCGGGTTCAAAAAAAGATTTTATTAGTGCTGTCACTGATTTTCTTGCCAAGTACGAACACGAAAACCTACGCCTATCCGAACAGCTTCAGAAAGATAAAAAGCGTCTCATGCGGGTGTGGCCAACGAAGGAGGATTTAGACCGATTGATTGAATTGGTCGAAGAGTTCGATACCGTTTTGGTTGCTAATCTGCTGATTGCCTATGGCTATGCAAAGTGGACAAAAGAGGCAGGAGAAGCTGGGAAAGCTGGGAAAGTAGGGGAGGCAGGGGAAGCAGAATTGAGTCCAGTTGAAGAATCATTAGTAGGAGATTTTGAAGATGAATAAGGACAATTTTAAGGTTTATTCCGTTTCCATTAGTGGCAAATTATCCTGGCAGTTACACGCCCTGAATAATGAAGGAAACGAGGGAAATCAATCGCTGACTCGGCGTTATTACATTATCCAGAAAGGCATGAATGAACCGGAGTACGTCAATGGAATATCCGGCGATATGCTCAAGCACATTCAAGCCGAACACCTACACCGCATTTCTCTGGAAATGGATTTACCTGTGTCTGAAGGAGGAAAGCGATTTAACCCTGACCGAATCGGCTACGATTTGGACAATGAATTGCCAATTTTTACCGATAAAGCGGCTGATTTATCTGCTAAAACCGCTCAAGTCCTCCAGCGTTGTGCCATCAGCGATTTAGAAGGCTTTATGGTGACAGAAAAGAAGGGGCAGACGTTAAAGCGGGAGTCGGTGATTGAGTTTGGGGCAATTGTTGGTTTACCGACATTGGTGAAAACTCAAAGCTACTTCCATGCCAAGTACGGCGTTGATAACCCAACGCCTTACAATGTACAAGTTAGTTCGGGTTTATATGCCACCGTTGCTCATTTAGAAGCCTTTCGCATTGGCTACAATCCCCACAGTTTTGATTATGCGATCGCGCCAACCCAACGGAAACAGCGTTTAGATGCGTTGCTTAAGAGCGTACTCTACACCTACTTGCAACCCAATGGTGCAAAGCGGAATACTCATCTACCTCATCCCGATTTCTTTGAAGGAGTAATTACAGTTAGTACCCGCCGCTGTCCCGCACCGATGGTGAGTCCTTTGGAGGAGAGTTACAGCCGTCAAATTGAGAGTCTTGCAAATACTTTAAATAGTCTCAATGGTGACGGGACGGTTCAGTTGTTCCCATTCGAGACAATGGCAGAATTTGCCCAACAGATTCAGGTATTGATTGAGCGATCGCAACCTTGGGAGAGTGACGATGCCGAAGCGATCGAGTAAATCAAACGTCACCTCGAAGGAAACTGATTCTGATACTCGACCTTCTATGTGGCTCAATGTCAGTTATCAGCCAGTGAGTCTATTTTCCCTCAAGCGCTCGGATGCCACCAGTATGGCAGCACGAACAAACTTGGTACCAACTCCCTATGCTATCAAAATGGCACTGTTGAAAGTCTTGCTGGAAGGTCAAGGATACTTGCATCGTACTGACTTTGAAACCTGGATTGACCAGCAATTTACTTGGATTCGCGACTTGCAAATCTATATCCAGCCTCCAGAACGTTTAGTCGTGAATCGCAACGGCTACAAACTCCGTTACTACGACCAAACGGCTGATAAAGCGGATAAAAGTAGACCCACGGTGCCAATGCAGGATGGCTTCGTGTTTCGGGAGTGGGTGTATCTGGAGGGAACTTTACAAATTTGCTGTGGACTCACTCATCACTGTCAAGAGTTGGAACGATTGTTTGCCCAGATTAACTACTTTGGCAAACGTGGCTGCTTTTTTCAATATCTGCCTTCCTTAACTGTGCAAACAAATCAACCCCAATGGCAACCCAATCCCAACCAAAGTTTCACGGTTCAACCAATGGATGACTTGGGGGAGAAAAGCACGTTTTCCCGAATCAATCCCTTTTCCACTGAGAAAGCTCAACTGAACAAAGACCGAGTGATTAAACCGGGATTTTTACCCCTCGAACTAACAGCTTCTAGTGCGCGATATGACTTCTACCAACGAATCTGAATCGGGAATTGCTGGATTAAGTTTGGCGTTGCGCTCAATTTACAACTGTGTGGCGTCAACTTCGCTGAGTGATTGGTTGCCACATCTAGAACCTGCACCAACTTGGATTCCATTAATCCCCGCTTGGGGAGTAACCAGGGTTATGCCTGTTTTTCCTAACTCTGGGTGCTATCCGGCTTTAATTGAATCCATCTGGCAGTCTCTAACCCTCAAAGAAGCTGTGGAGTGGCGGGGCAAGTCCTACGAACTAACCGGGATAGAGGTTAACAAAGAGTCTCTGCACGTCCTACAAATTGCTCTCTCGTTTACTGCACCACAGCCCCAAGATTTAGGAGGGGCGATTCGCGCCCTCGTTTTCAACTGGCTGGCTACTGCTGACGCTGCATTAGCCTCCCGATTGCAGCGAGATAACTGCCCTCCTTTTACTGTCGCTGTTCAATCAAGCGGTTCTAATGGCTTAGTGTTGAGGATAACCCTCCTGCAACGAGAACTGTTAGCACCCTTGCTATGGGGGTTGAGGGACGCTTTAGGAACTGAGGTTCTCCTGGCTGACATTCCTTGTCGCTTGGGCAAGTGGGTAGATATCGCGCACAAAAGCAGTTTTGAATCCCTTTGTCAAGTGCCTTCTCAAGAGGTAATCGCGCTTGAGTTTCTTTCGCCCACCAGTTTCAAGCAGAGTCAAACAATCCAACCCTTTCCCTTACCCGAATTGGTATTCAGCAATCTGCTACGTCGCTGGAATACCTTTGCCCCTGTCGAGTTACAGTTTCCCTCCCTTGAGTGGCAAAGTGTTGTCTCTGCATACAACCTGAAAACTCGCACCTTAACCCTTAATGGTACGGCGGAAATTGGGACAACTGGGTGGGTGAGATATCGGTTCAACGACTCTCAACAGGCAAAGGTGGCTACTATCCTGGCTCATTTTGCTGAGTTTGCTGGAGTTGGACGCAAAACTGGCATGGGAATGGGGCAAGTCCGTATCCGTTGATTGTTCATTGCACATTGTTGATTGCTTATTGCTCAAAGCCATGAACTATGAACCATGACTGAAAACTACTTACCGCTTGCGTATCTCAATGCTTGGGAATATTGTCCGCGTCGGTTCTACCTGGAATATCAGTTGGGAGAAATGGAGGATAACGAGCATATTCTCCTAGGTCGCCATATCCACCGCAACATTGATGAAGCAGGAATCACCCAAGAGGAAGGCACTGTCATTTATCAGCAGCAGTGGGTGTGGAGCGATCGCTTGCTGGTCAGTGGCATCATTGATGCGGTTGAAGAACATGACGGTGAATTAGTCCCGGTGGAATACAAAAAGGGCAAGATGGCGCAGCACTTGAATGACCATTTTCAACTGTGTGCGGCGGCTTTGTGCTTGGAAGAACGCCTGGGTTGCTCTATTAGTTATGGGGAAATTTTCTACCACGGCAATCGACGACGGCAGAAGGTGATGTTTACTCCTCAACTGCGTGAGGCAACAGAAAATGCGATCGCATCAGCAATACTCACAGCCCAAGGAAAAATGCCTCCACCTATCGACAAGCCCAAGAAGTGTCAGGCGTGTAGCTTGATTGGAATTTGTCTGCCCTTTGAAGTGAAACATCTACTCCGTGAGGTTTGTTAAGCGATGTCTATACTTTATGTGACTCAACCTGAAGCTGTTTTAAGTAAGACTTACGAAGCGTTTACAGTGGCACTTAAGCAGGAGGATGGTTCCTGGAAGAAAAGGTCTGTCCCAGCGCAAACAGTCGAACAGGTCGTCTTGATGGGTAATCCCCAGGTGACGGGAGATGCTTTGGTCTATGCTTTGGAATTGGGGATGCCGATTCACTATCTTTCTGGGTTTGGTAAATATCTCGGTAGTGCTTTACCTGGACACTCTCGCAATGGCCCACTGCGCTTGGCTCAGTATGCGTTGTATCACGATACCCAACGGCGGCTGGAGTTGGTCAAAGCGATCGTTACTGCCAAAATCCACAACCAGCACCTCATCCTCTATCGCCATAAGGTGGGGGATAATCCGCTCAAGTCCCATAAAAAACTGGTGAGGGAGCAAACTACACTCGACCAAGTGCGGGGTGTGGAAGGACTGGCGGCTAAAGATTATTTTGCCTGTTGGGATGCCCTATTGAAAGAACCTTGGTCATTCCCGCGACGCAATCGTCGTCCTCCCACTGACCCGGTTAACTCCTTGTTGAGTTTTGCTTATGGACTGTTGCGGATGCAGGTGACGGCGGCGGTACACTTGGCGGGATTAGACCCGTATATTGGCTACCTGCATGAGGTGCATCACGGACAGCCCTCAATGGTGCTTGACCTGATGGAGGAGTTCCGTCCGTTAGTTGCGGATAGCTTGGTGCTATCGGTGTTGAATCATCGCGAACTCCAGCCGGAGGACTTTACGGAAAGTTTGGGCGCTTATCGTTTGTCGGAGTCGGGACGCAAGACATTTCTCCAAGCGTTTGAGCGTAAGATGAACGACGAGATTAAGCATCCGGTGTTTGAGTATCGCTGTACCTATCGACGAGCGGTTGAGTTACAAGCACGGCTGTTGAGTCGTCATCTGCAAGAGGGTGTCCCTTATAAGCCTTTGGTCTTGCGTTGAGTTCATTGGGCGCTTGGCGGGTTAATGGTTCATTGCTCATTGTTCGTTGCTATGAACCATTAACCATGAACTATCAACGATGAGCTATCAACGATGAAGAACACTCTCTTTTACCTGATTATCTACGATGTACCGGATACGAAAGCCGGGAATAAGCGGCGCACGCGGTTGCACAAACTGCTTTCTGGTTATGGAAAGTGGATGCAGTATAGTGTGTTTGAGTGCTTTCTGGATGCCATGCGGTTTACTTCGCTGCAAATCTCTATTGAGAAGCTGATTAAACCCGAAGAGGATTCGGTGCGAGTTTATGTCTTGGATGCGGGGGCAGTGAAGCGCACGATTACTTACGGTTCGGAACAGCCTCGCCAAGATCAAACTATCATCCTTTGACACTCCCCGGTCTTTCATACACGGGGATTCTTCATTCGTCGAGTCCACTTGCTTAAAGCTCCTTGCGGTACTTTAAGTAGAGGTGGTTCTCTCCTGAAGCGTTACTTCCCGGATGCCCTCCGGTAGTTGCATTGCTGCAAAATTTGTTTGAGTTAATTGCTAGTTGTCTAGTTCCTGTGAATCTTTTACCTACTTTCAGGCGGCTCAACTATTAAGTTGAGCGACTAGAACAACAAAGTAGAACCCATGATTCAATTGTCAAGGTACAGCGTTACCGTTTAGGTACTAGGGTTTTTTAACAGGTTGATTACCCCACCTGTTCTCGGAAATGGTAGTACGTTGTAACTACCATGTCAACGAGAAAAAGACCAAAAGTTTATCAATAAAGGCTTACTGAAGACGAATGACAACAACTAGATTCTCACGCTCAATCCAGACAAATTTCTGCCGCAAAAGTCTTACGCGAGTTGATCAAAACGCTTCCTCTTGCAGGATAAATCCTGCAACTCGCTTTCATCCCCGGTCTGAAGACACGGGGTTTTCAGCGTATTACCTTATAATTGGGTAAGCGAAAATTTTCGTAAGGCAAAGCGGGGGTGAATTTCCGAGGGGTCTCACGAAAAAGGCTAGAACCTTGACAACTGAAGAGTTTGAGCATTTTCAGTTGCTCAGTAAATGCGAAGTGTTTGCAATAAGCGTGGCTGAAATGAGGGTAAAAAAGAGACTTACGAAAAGCCTCTGTAGAATCCTCCCGCTGTATAAGTTTCAGACGGCGGGCTTTCCACGCACTAAATCCCCGCAAGGGGACTGAAACCTTTAGACCAAGCTGAAATTAACGAGATATTGAGACTTTCCACGCACTAAATCCCCGCAAGGGGACTGAAACGTTAAATGAAATATGTCTTTTAATCCAACCGAGATTGCTTTCCACGCACTAAATCCCCGCAAGGGGACTGAAACATCGGGTGGGGACTTCCCCTTGCATTGCTACAATACTTTCCACGCACTAAATCCCCGCAAGGGGACTGAAACGGTGGGCGATCGCGTTGATCATGTCTTAGACACAATCTTTCCACGCACTAAATCCCCGCAAGGGGACTGAAACTTGTTAGCAATCACTTCTCCTTCATCCCGTAGCTGCGCTAGCTTTCCACGCACTAAATCCCCGCAAGGGGACTGAAACGCCAACCAGTTGTACCAAGTGCCATCTGATTTGATGCTTTCCACGCACTAAATCCCCGCAAGGGGACTGAAACATACAAGGCTTGCAGCAATTATTGAATCAAGATTGAACCTTTCCACGCACTAAATCCCCGCAAGGGGACTGAAACAATAAAGACTTTGCCTGAGAATAAAATCTTTACTCTCTTTCCACGCACTAAATCCCCGCAAGGGGACTGAAACCGATCGCTTTCTCTGCATTCTGCCATGGGGATTCTGCTTTCCACGCACTAAATCCCCGCAAGGGGACTGAAACAAATCGATTAGGGGAGTAACTGATGGAACCATTTGACTTTCCACGCACTAAATCCCCGCAAGGGGACTGAAACTTTGATTAAAGTTAGCCGCTTGCTCACTTACGGGATGAACCTTTCCACGCACTAAATCCCCGCAAGGGGACTGAAACGTGAGCATTGTTGCTATGGGGTGAAGTGGCGTGAAGCCTTTCCACGCACTAAATCCCCGCAAGGGGACTGAAACTATTGGTAAGGAATTTAGTCGCGATAAAGTGGCTAATTTCTTTCCACGCACTAAATCCCCGCAAGGGGACTGAAACATTGAAGGTCAAGGATTTAATGAGCGGGCTGTCCAGCTCAATCCTTTCCACGCACTAAATCCCCGCAAGGGGACTGAAACAATTCCCGGCAGTGGTTGGGGATGCGTGGTTTGTCGTTTGCTTTCCACGCACTAAATCCCCGCAAGGGGACTGAAACTAGCCCCTTAATCGCCAATCACCTATTTGCTGGACTTTCCACGCACTAAATCCCCGCAAGGGGACTGAAACTCTTATTGCCGATGGGGGTGCATCTACCCATCACCTTTCCACGCACTAAATCCCCGCAAGGGGACTGAAACGATTCAACCATTATTTGATTAGTCCTTACTCAAATTATCAGGACTTTCCACGCACTAAATCCCCGCAAGGGGACTGAAACTAGATATTGAATGGCTGAAGCAAATCTACGCCGAAGAGACTTTCCACGCACTAAATCCCCGCAAGGGGACTGAAACATGTGAGATATTGACTCCCATGAACCTCTTTGTCCTGACCTTTCCACGCACTAAATCCCCGCAAGGGGACTGAAACACCGGATACTAACAGCCTCAAGTAATATGCTCTCAGCCTTTCCACGCACTAAATCCCCGCAAGGGGACTGAAACTGGGAACACTGCCAACTGTCTCGCCTCACTTCGGAGCTTTCCACGCACTAAATCCCCGCAAGGGGACTGAAACACAAAAATTGGCTATTGCCCTCGCCAAGGAATCCCTACTTTCCACGCACTAAATCCCCGCAAGGGGACTGAAACTCCACAGAGCTGCTTTCTTGGGAGTGATTCGTCTCAGTAAGGGCTTTCCACGCACTAAATCCCCGCAAGGGGACTGAAACGTTTTATTTAAATACAGTCCCAAAATACCTTGAAGCTTTCCACGCACTAAATCCCCGCAAGGGGACTGAAACATCGTATTGTGAAGTTGTGCGAGGTCTATCTCGGACTTTCCACGCACTAAATCCCCGCAAGGGGACTGAAACAATTGAGGCTCGATAATCGTTGAAGTGATTTCTGTAAACTTTCCACGAACCAAATCCTCGCAAGGGGACTGAAACGCATTAAAGTGCATTTAATGCACACGGCTATTCGACTTTCCACGAACCTAATCCCCACAAGGAGACTGAAACCTTGTCGTCTCCTTGTGCATCGAATGCACACGTCCAGCTTTCCACGAACCTAATCCCTGCAAGGGGGCTGAAACCCCTCTGGCTCGGAAGTTGGGGGCAGGTGTTCGCCTTTCCCTTTCTACGAACCTAATCCCCCACAAAGGAACCGAAAGACCAAAAGGCAAGCCATGTCTTCCCCCTTCACATCGCACCACTTAACCGCCCAGCCAACCCCGTATACCGCCTTTGGTCTTTCACCTGATTCAGTGCCATCGCCACCGCCTTCTTCGGTCCCACAATCACCGCCAACTTCTTCGCCCTCGTCAACCCCGTATAAAGCAAATTGCGAGACAGCATCAAATAATGCTGCGGAAAAAGCGGCAACATCACCACCGGATACTCACTCCCCTGTGACTTGTGAATCGTCACTGCCCAAGCCAAATCAACTTCGTTCAAGTCCGCATAATCATAAGTCACCATACGTTGGTCAAACTGAACCCTAACTTCTGAGTCCTCTGAATCAATTGCCACAATCACCCCCAAATCCCCATTGAACACCTCCCGCTCATAATCATTCACCCTTTGAATTAAGCGATCGCCAACTCGTAACGTTATCCCACCTCGCACCACCTCCGCTGAATCCGAACGAGCCGGATTGAGCAGGTTCTGAAGTACTTGATTCAAGTTACGAGTCCCCACAACTCCCCGTGTTAACGGACACAACACCTGCACGTCTTGAATCGGATTAAACCCCAACTGGGGAATCAAATCAGTCAGCAACTCTTGTATTCCCTGCACCCCATATTCCGGTTCCGGCGCTCCCAACCACAGACAATCTGAGCGTGGAGTTAGGGAAACCGATTCCAACAGAGGAAATTTCCCTTGGTTAATCTGATGAGCATTCAAGACAATCTGACTCGATTGCGCTTGACGAAACACTTGTGTCAGTCGAACTACAGGCACACAGTTTGACGCCATCAAGTCCCGTAGCACATTCCCAGGTCCAACAGACGGCAGTTGGTCAATGTCTCCGACTAATAGCAGTTGAGCTTCTGGAGGCACAGCTTTTATCAAGGAGTAAGCTAAGAACAAATCCAGCATTGAAGCTTCATCAACCACAACGGCATCTACCTTCAAGGGATTAGCAGCATCGTGTTTAAATCCCATCGTCTTGGGTTCAAACTCCAAGAGGCGATGCAAGGTAGACGCGGGTTGTCCTGTCATCTCACTCAAGCGTTGGGCAGCTCTTCCCGTGGGTGCCGCTAGAGCAATTGACTTTCCCATCGCTTTCCAAAGCGCAACAATTGTACGAGTGGTGAAGGTCTTACCGCAGCCTGGACCTCCTGTTAGGACTAGCACTCGTTCTGATGCCGCCATCTCCACGGCCCGCTGTTGTTGTTCACTCAGTTCGATTCCTGTTTTTGCTCGGAAACGTTCTAACCAATTGCGGACTCGTGGTAAGTCAACTGTAATTGGGCGAACCAGCAGTTGCCTGAGTTGTTGAGCGAGGTTCTGTTCGGTTTGGAAGAAGGCGGGTTGATAGCAATGTTGTTGGTCGGGTTTGCCTTGAAGTACCAGTTCTCCCAAGGTTCCCATCTTTTGGATTAAAGACGCGATCGCATTCGCTTGGGGTTGATGCTCGTCAATGGCTAATCGTTTGACTGACTCGTCAACCAGTTCCGCTTCAGGTAAGAAGCAGTGTCCTTCTTCTGCGGCTTCTCCTAGAACATGAACAATTCCAGCTCGATAGCGGAACTCACAACCGGGTTCAATGCCTAAACTCCGTGCTAGGGTATCGGCGGTGACAAAGCCAATGCCGTAGATGTCTGCGGCTAACTGGTAGGGATTGGCACTGACAATCGCGATCGCTTTTTCTCCATATTGCTTGAAAATCTTGACGGCGTAGGTGGTGGAGACTCCATGTCCTTGCAGGAAGACCATCACTTCTTTGATGGCTTTCTGCTTTTCCCAGGCACTTTGAATCATTTTCACCCGCTTTTGGGCGATTCCTGGTACTTCCAAGAGGCGTTCAATCTGGTTTTCGATGATGTCGAGGGTGTCAAGACCAAAGTGGGCGACGATGCGCTTGGCAGTGACGGGACCGACTCCTTTGATTAAACCGCTGCCTAGGTACTTCTCGATGCCAGTGAGGGTGGCGGGTTTGGTTTCTTGGTATTGAGAAACTTGGAACTGGAGTCCGAACTTGGGATGGTCGCGCCAGATGCCCAAGAGTTTTAAGGTTTGTCCGGCTTCGATTTGGGCAAAGTTACCGATGATGGTTACTAAGTCTGGGGTACGGGGGACTTTGAGGCGGGCAACGGTGTAGCCGGATTCGGCGGCATGGAAGGTTATCCGCTCAACGATTCCTTCTAGAGATTCCAATTGAGGAGTGCTGGTTGAAGACATGATTTCATCACTTCGTTTCAAAACCTGTGTCGAGAGGTGGCACCCAGTAGCTTTGAACTCTTGCTCTCTTGGTTTGCTTATACCGAGTGGCATTCAAAGATAGTAGCCCTGTACGTTGGGGAGATGGGGGGGAAGAGAAAGTACTACGTTTGACCGCAACTTGGTGTTAAGTTCTCCCCCACCCGAAAGACACTCATCATTGGTCAAAACTGATAGACCAACTACTTGGAAAGCGCTGCCATGAACTGCTCTCGCTCAACAGGGCTTAACTGCTGTACCTGTTGCAGTAAATTTTGCCAGCGTGGACTAGCTTCCACCTGAGGCTCAGGCACTGGAGAAGGCTCAAACAACAACTCCGAGATTGCCTCTTCAATCGGTCGTCGCTTCTCTTCAGGAGTACAACGCTCATACATCTGGCGTAGCGTCTCAACCTTATGCCCCATCGCATACGCTAATGACTGAAATTGGGCATCATTGAGTTGGACTTGATACGCCCAAGTCGCCCAGATGTAGCGCATTGTATGAGGCGTAATTCGCTTACCAATCAAGCGATGCGAGGTAGTGTCAAATGAGCCAGCAAACCCTGACCGATCGGCAAGAGTACCAAGTTTGGGTGCGACCAGCACATAGCCCCATGACCACACGGCTGCATTATTACCCGTTGGCAGACAGCAGGCATCACCTGGATTGAATTCAGCGCGTCCACTTGTCACCCATCGCCCCCGGCAACCGATAAGTTCTGGCTGCCACCAATCATAAATTCTTGAGTTTCTGTAACCGACTGGCAGGAACCAGCCGTACAAATAGCGTTCCAAGTAATCATAAAAGCAGCTACCATCAGCGAACTGGCGATTGGGTATCACAATTGATTGTGCCCCGTGAGTTTTGCGAGTTTTGTACTGCTGAACGTCCAGCACCCAGACCCCTTCGGGATAGTGCTTTTTCTTATGGACATAGGTTTTGTAAAGATAATTATCCTTAATCGTTCCGTCCCGACGTTTTTCACGCACCTCACAAGGTGGCAGGGGATGGTATAAACCATTTTGTGGCACTCCTTCCGGACGGGTAATTGGGCAGGAAAGAGCAATTCTTGCTGTGCGATACTCTTGTTGTCGTCTGGCTGGAAGATCGGCAAGGAATGACCACTTTAAGTAATGCTGATGACTTTCGGCAATTACGAAGCCCCTACGGAATAGCCCGCGACTGGTTCTCGGTCGGCATTCAATACGCAAGGGTTCCACAATCTTTGCCCTGACAACCGCCAGCGCCGTCTCACCCTCCTGTGTATCCGGCCACTTTTTCTCAAAATCCGAGACCGACTGCCGATTTTTCGTCCACTCGGCGATTTCCTTTCTCACTTTCTCCAGGTGATTGTTCAGCAGTTTGATTAGAGGAATCTGCTCATAATCACCTTCAGTCTCCACCTCATCTGTGTAGAGAAACTTGGCTAAGGCGCATAGCGCACCGAGCTTATTGCGTCTAGTTCGTGGACTTTTCGAGTAGAGGACTTCTCTTAAGAAAGAGAAATAACGAAACAGCCAAGTTTCAAGGGTTTGCTTGTGCTGTTTCCAAACTTTTTCCTGTTGTCTGGTCGTGAGACCTTCTAAGTCATCTAGCGTCACTAGCTTGAGCAATTGTGACAAGCTCAGTTGCTCAAGCTCAATTGGTGGCGTTTGGTAACGATAGAACCAGCCCAGCATTAGACGTATATCCTTGATGTACTCACAGGCTGATGAGTCTTCAATTGGGTCAATGATTCGACTTGGCCACTCCGGTTCGGTCAGGAATTGGAAAAATTTATCCAGTTCCTTTTGCAAAGCCACAGGTGTCTCTTGGGGTTTAAGCTGATATTTCAGTTGTCGCATCCGGCACTCCCTCAGTGGGGTGTTGGAGGTATCGCCATAGGGATTTTTCAAGATTGGACAGCACTGAGCCTTCACATGAGCCTTCCAGGAACCTTGAGAAGGCCACCACTCTTGAGACTTACTCCAGCTCAAAAACTGGTTAAAACGGTTGCCATAAGTATTTTGGGTAGCAATGGACGCTTTTTGATTTTCAAAAGCCTGCTGTAGCGTAGTCGGCGCACTAAGCAGTACCTCGACTCCTAATGTTTGCAAAAATTGTTGCGCTGAGGTGGAGTCAGCCAAGGTCATCTTTCTCCCCTGGGTTGTTCTTTTGAAACCTAATTGTGAGGCAAAAAATCGAAGAGTAACACTGCGAAGTTCATTGATAATTCGTTCAGCTTTTTCCTGAGGATGGGTAGCTCTCACGTCTTCTTCGTATAGCTCAATGGCTTGCCAGCAAGTCAAAGATTCTTTCATAATAAATGTCTCCTTGAGTTGATTAAGGACTGTTCATTTCACTTCAGGTCTTATTTAAGAACTAAGCGGTAATTGCTTATACTTTCTCAAGCCATCGAAAATTATTCTCATTCAGTAAGCTCTAGATATTATTTATTATAAAATCAGCTTCTTGCTACAAAAGCTAACGAATTCTGCCCTCGCAAGCGCAATTTATTAAATAAAAGTCAGACCTTTATTTTGCAAGGCATTCCAGAATGAACTTCAAGCAATTTCTCAATAAATAAATCAAGAAAGCTCAATAAATAAGAGCTATTAAATAATTGCTAAATCCTTAGTTTCATTGGTTTATTAAATGCTTTAATTTAAAGGGGAATGCCTTAAAATCTGGAGATTGGTAATTTTAGCTCCTATTTAGTAGCTCACTTCCTCTACTTCAAGAAGCAGAAACTCTAATCAGACTCAGTTTTCAGCTCAACAATTGTGAGCAGACCGCGACCAATTCGCTCAATAAGTTCACTTCGAGAAATGTTTAGCTGTTTGCTGAACCGCGCCAATCCGAGCTGAGCCGTTGGCGTAATACTGAAAGAAACAGGTTTTTTGACTTGATCATGGCTTTCTGGCTGTCCCCGCATTGATTTCACACCTTTGCAGCTCGGCTTTTTCTCGTAGTCTTGGCGTGGTCTTCCCTTTCTTTTGGTTTTTTTTGGTTTAGGCATTAGGGCAACAAAGATTTAGCTTTGAGTATTTGATACCAAGCGGACAAGGGTGTCTATTCTGAGTTCCTATCATTTGGGACAAGTTCTACGTCTTCTATTGCGAAGTCACCATAAGTGTCGTTGGCGAACTTTAACCGACATTGATTTTCATTGAGGGAAACAACCACGCCAACTGCCCCCCCTAACTTCCGGCGATCATAGACTAATACTTCAGCGCGATCGCCTATTTGTGAGGGTGGAATGACTTCGGGAACTGGAGCAGATAAGACTTCATCGCTGAAACTTAAAACTGGCTCATTCTCGACGAATCGTGCATTGTATTCGTCATCGGTCATGGTCATCCAGTCAGAATGTGGTAAGTCGTCTCTTGATGCTGCCTCTTCCTCCTGTGCCTCTTCCTCCTGTGCCTCTGCCCAGCGCTCTGCTTCCTCCATCAAGACCGATTCCCCCGACTCCCAAAAAAGTTGCATACTGAGCCGAACTTCTAAAGCTTTGCGTTGTTCAGGCGACAAATTTCGCCCTTGTGCAGCCAAGTCTATTGCTTGCCATTTGGCTTTTTCTCGCGCTTTAGCCGTGAGCTTGAGTCGAAGACCAACCAAGGAGAAATCCTTATTCGGTTTTGCCACGAATTCTGTCGGGGCTTTCACCTCTTGTGTGGTTGGTGAGGCGGGTGAGGATGCCGAATTGTCAAGAATATCCCCCCCAGTCCCCCCCTGTTCCGGATTAAAATCTGCTGCCCCTTGATGCCCTTGGGGGGCATCTGGGGCAGACAGTGCATCATAAACCTTCATATAGGGGGGGGGTGTAGGATTTTTTTGTGAATCCCCTAGTGATGAGGCTTCTGGCGTTTCTATAAGAAAATCTGATACGGTGTCATCGGCTTTTTTTGACTCGGTTGAATCGCCTGAAACCTTTTGTTTCTCGTCTAGTACACACCCCGCTTTGCGATATTTTGGATGCCACAACGGTAAATAGTTTGGCTTATGTAACGTTGTTTTGCTGACGGTAGTACCGAATAGAGCTTTTGTGGTTTGCGCTATGGTGAGCGCTCTGGCCGTGGCAGTGGTGGGTAGGGTGTTTGTCGCTTCGAGGTGCGCGATCGCTTCTTTTACCCGCTCCATCGCCTTGGCACTACGCTCCTCATTGATGGCGTTACGGAAAGGAACTACATTGTTCGCACCACCTGAGTTGGTAACTTCGTCGTAAGTTTCGGAGTAGGTCGCTTTTCGTTGGGGAATGCTGCAATAGGGTGTATAGAATTGGTTCTTTTCGGTGGTATGAACCCACTCGGCTGCTCTGTGTCTGATTTCTTGTTGATGGCGACAATACTTTGCGTAGCCTGGGGCATTGATCGCCGTTTCCACAACATAGTCAATTAGAGCGGGACTACTTAAGCCCTTCCACACAATGCCGTAACAGGTAATATCTTTGAGCAAATCGTTTGTCTGAGCAAGACCTGTCCACCCTTGAGCGATGCGACTTTCTAAATGCGGCTTCCACTCGTGCTTTTTGCTACTGGCACTCCGATTGTAGAAGGTGGCTTTTTGACGTGAAACGGCGATCGCTTCTTTCAACTTCTCCATGTCCTGCTTTGTTGTGTGCATAGAAGCCACATTCAGGAAATGGGAAATGTCGTTGGTTATGGGTTGGAGGTCTGCATCCAGCAGGTAGGAATCAGATTGAAGTGGGAGTCGATGACCGTTGTAGTTAGTGAATTTCTCTTCGCTGTAGGCTTTTACATTGGGGAAGATTTCTAGCTGTCCACTGCCCAGTTGTAAGCCTTCATCCAGCAGGGCAAACTTCATCGCACAAGCTAATCCAAAAGTGGGTACTGGCTCTGGTAAGAAGAAGTAAATGTGCAACCCGCCACTCTCACTAGAGCGGACGAACATATTGCGACATAATCCAATCTTCTCGGCGGCTCCAAGGACGGCTTGAAAGTTCTCTAAATTATTTTCGGGGTGGTAAGAGCTGCCGTGATCGATATCTATAAGTGCGTAGCGAGTCTCAGAACCAAACCGCAACCCAAGAATCATGTTTGGGTCTAGGTACATTTCCCAGAGATTTCGGGGCTGAAGGGGGTAGCGATTCTTTGTCGTCCACTGGGTCTTTTCCCCCGGCTCTGGCACCGGGGCAACGAGAAAATCCCACGGATGATTGAAGAAGTTACAAAATCTCGCTCCTACTGGGTCGGCTGGTAGTGGGGGTGACTTTCTTCTAAGAGCAGCTTTTTTAGCCGATGCAACCATAAAATACTCCAACGCTTGTGTAGGACAGCGTGGAGCGAGTTAGAGGCAACCTAGCCCAAGATTCCTTCAAACTATAGTGCATAGATTGAAACCTTGGTACAATGGAACCTGCGGGGTATCCCACTCGGTTTTTACAGTCAGCACGGTGTCAAGATTTGCTTGGCGGCGAAAAACTTTTACCGTACTGTCTGGTTGGTGGCTCTACCCGCAACCACTATTTGATTCAGTCTGGTTTTCGGAAAATCGAGACGGATTTGCCTCACCCGAACTTAGTAAAAGCTTACACTGTGTCCCTTAAACAAGTTAAGTGCCGCTTTTCCCTAAGAAAATAATAGCAGGATAGATGCGCCAAGTTAAACAAAATTTTGAGATAAGGCGGACTAACCTGGCATAAGGAGCGGTGACATGGATCTTCAGTCGAAAGAAAAGAATAAATTTCCCAGGTTAATCAAGGAAATCCGCAGCCGCCGAAAACTCACGCAAATAGCCCTTGGAAAACTTTTGTCTCCACCAGTCACTCAGCAGTCAGTGACTCAATGGGAGCATAATAAATACGTCCCTGATAGGAAATATTGGCCTCAGCTAGCCGAGCTAGCCGAGATGGACTTGGGGGAATTTTATGAATATATCGAAAATGGTCTGACTTCAAAGCCCAGCTCACCACTGGAGGAAATACTCGACAAGATTAAAAGTTTAGATCCAAAAGAACTAGAGGTCGTTACTCAAGCGACTGCCGAACGATGGGTTTCGTTAGGAGATGTCAGCTACACGGCAAACAAGCAACATCTTGCTTTACTCAAAAGAGGGGCAGATGTCTGGAATCGATGGCGACAGGAAAATCCTGCCATCAAACCTGTACTTAGCGGAATAGATTTAAACTTGGAAGGTTGCATTGATCTTTCCGACTACAATCTGGAGAAGGCTGACCTCCAGGGAGTTAGCGGCAACGAAATTAAATTTAGTAGGGCGAAGCTGAATTGGGCAGACCTCAGCGGAGCGGTACTAAGGTTGGCAAATTTTGAGAATGCCACGATGATTGGGACAAAACTTCTCAATGCCGAACTCACCGAAGCCCACTTTCATAGCACCCACCTCCAAGGTGCTGACTTGAGTCAGGCTAATTTAGAAAGAGCCACGCTGATTGCTACCCACCTCATGCAAACCAATCTCAGTGGAGCTAACTTAACTCAAGCTGACCTTAGGTACTCAGTGATGAGTGAAACCAACCTAGAAAAAGCCATCCTTAAAAACTGCTTGGTTTATGGGACTGCTGTTTGGAGAGTGAGACTCGATCAAGCCAAGGAGTCAGAACTCGATACATCACCCAGAACACCCACTCAACTTGAGGAAGGAATCTTCTCAGACTCCCTTGAACTCGCACACATTCTTGATTCTATTAGTACCAAACCTCAACTCTACGAGAAGCTGAAACAGCGCATTAAGGATGAAGAACAGGCTATAGAATACGCTCAATCCCTTGTAGAGAATTACGGTGAAGACCAATTTAATGGCTCTCGCATCTATATCGCACCGGAGGGGAATTATCATATTCTCAGCTCTCTCGGCGACTTAGTAGTGACAGCGCCAGACTCCTCTTACTCTCTTATTTCGAGGGACAGGAAGGGCAAGATTAGCAGCAACCTTAGACCAGGCGATGTCAATAATCTCAAAGCTCTGCTTGAATTTAAGACTAAACCGAAAGCCTCTTCCCAACCGGAGCAGAAGAAACGAAACTCAAGACCGTATACAGGTAGCAAGGGGTAAGTGACGGAAACTGTCAGGAAGTGCCAACAACCTGGCTAAGCCCCCGTCAGAAGACCAGTCTTTATCTTGGCTTCGAGCGGTCTAGGGTGTGCGTCAACTGTCGTCATCGTCTTCATCTAGGTTTGTTTTCTCTAGTTCTTTCAGCAAGACTTCTGCGACTTCTTTCTGTGTGGCTATCTCTTGAGTGCTAGCGTCAGTGAGAGTTGTACCCTTGAATGCACCACGTTTCTTTTCCTGGTCGTTCAAAGAGGCGATCTGTCGCCTTAGTGCTTTTTTATCACTTCTGCTGCTTCACCCTCCTTTTGAATGAGTTGAAATCGACCACGAGTTAGTTGCTCAATGAGGTCTGACTTACTCAGGTTGAACTTCTTGGCTATTTTGTCAAGCTCATCTATTGCCCAAGGGGTGAGGGAAAACGTCGTTCTTGCCTTTCGTTGACCCCACTTGAGAGGGCGTCCGGATTCACCGCCTTTTTCACCTGGCATAACTTTTATTTGACTAGCTCCGTCTTTCTTGACGAGGATTATAGCCATAATTCTGCCATTTCTCTAATTTGATCAATTGCATTTGTTATGTACATAATATAAATGGAATTATAAGCCGCGCTTGTGTAAGCGAAAATAATACAAGCGCGGCTCACCCCAAATGTTCATAGAGGTTCCTTAATCATGCCAAAAAATCAACCCTTGCCAAAGTACCTGGCTCGTAACTCTCATGCCTATCAGGAAGCCCTAGATGATTTCGGCATCACTGACCTACTAGAAAAGCTGAGTCATTTTAAAGATGCCAATTTTGAGGCTCAGTGGCTGCACCTGGAGCCAGAAGAACTCGACTCTTTAGCGGCAATACTCATCCAGCAGTTAACTAATAGCCTTAACGGCAAGCTTATCGGCAGTTATTTGAATACCATCCGCCACGGCAACTCTGATGTGTTCTTTAGTCCAATTAGCCTCGAATTTCCTTCGTCAGTAAGCTTGCCCTCTGGCTTCCCAGATAGCGCACAGATACCTCGCTTCTTGTACGGGGACAAAGTTCGCTTAGTTCCAGTCAGCAGCGAACCCGAATGGGGAGTGGTGATTGGGCGCTTCTACAGCTATGCCTGCCACCGCTGTCACTGGATGTGGCGTTACATCTTGTGGCTCGACAACGCAAGCTTTAGTGCTTCTTGGGTAGCTGTCTCTACCGCTTGGGAGGAAGACTTACAGCCCTACGTCGAGGAGGTTTAATGAGAAATCCCCACCCCCTTGGTGAACGAGAATTAAGGCTAATTGAGCTTTTTGCTAACCACCAACCAGAAATGACACCCCGGCAATTCTACTCAAAATGGGCAGTCACTTATGCTCAGATGGCACAGCTATGCCGATGCGACATCGTTACAGTCAATCGGTGGTTTCGGCGAGGGCGCAACTATCAACCGCCCAGGCATTACCACAAATGCTATCTGGCGCTCGCTGATATCTTTTTGGAGTCCTACGAAGACATCCCAGACACACTGCTTTTACGCCTCTGTCCTGGTCGCTAAGAAAGCGCGGCAGCAGAAATTAATTTATCTGTCAAGAAAATAATGTCGTTTTTTCGCTAGTCCGTCCTTGATTAGGGTGAGTACAGTTCATTCGCGGTTGGCAACCCAATCCGCGACGAATAGCGAACCAAGCCCCTTGCATTTTTGTTGAGTTGACTTTCATTTGAGTACAAGTTGTGGGCGATCACTTTCAGGGAATAAAGCGATCGCTTTTCCTCAACAAAAAGCGAAAAACTAGTTTATCTACTAAAACTTATGAAGCACCGCGACTGGCTTCGCCTCAATCGTGAAGGCGAGAGGATTTGTGCTGCGATAAGGCAGCAAGGTTATCACTGTTGCAAACAAACCCGACGACTTTCCTGGAAAGTCATCAAAGAAGGTCACTCCTATATGCTGACTTGGTTACCAGCACCAGTCAGTGACTGGAGCGTCGTTCCCAACGATAGCAACCCAGCACGGGAGCGACTCCTGTCGATTGTACAAGGTGCCAAAAGTGACAAAGGAGTAGAAAACCTGAGTGACAACCCCACTGGAGACTCTACCTACCCTTGGACGATTGTTCGCCTCTTGCCCAACGCTCAGCGCTACATCATTGCACGCTTTCACAACCGCCAAGATGCCTCAGACCACCTCAGGTTTTTACATCGTTTTATGCCAGCGGCTGAGTTCGAGATTTTCTTTGATGTACCCGACTCCCAAAATCGCCCTGACCCAGAAGGTAAATAAGAATGGTTTTTCAGGAGTATCTTGCTTAATCACCAGATTGTTTTCTTCAAGGAGTATTTGGGCAGACAGAAAATAGAGAGTCCTTGACTTTCGCCGATGGCTCACCCTTACCCGCTCACACCAGATCAGCCAGCAAATCTGAAATCTCACCCTGAACATTCTGCCGATTGTCGTCATAGATCATCAACGTGTTCAGATTGGCGTGACGGCTCAACTTTTGCACTCGACGCACATCCCCGCCCGTCGCATCAAGCGCCGCTGTGATGCCGCTGTGCCTGATTCTGTGGGGTGACAACTTTTTGCTAAGTCCAGCGGCTAAGGCAACCGCATCAACAAGTCTGTAGATTGATGTTCCACTCAACCGATGCCCGTAGCTTACTCGGTCAAGCGCAATGAATAGTGGCTGGTTGATATCCAGCTCTTTTCGAGTCTGCAACCAGTCAAGAATTGCGTCTACTGTCGGTCGGCTCAAGCTCACAGCTTCCTTCTGACTCCCCTTCCCCTTGCCCAGAATTAGGAGTGCCCGCCCGTCTAGGTCTAAGTCTTTGATGTCAGCAAGACTTATTTCAGATCTTCGGAGCGCATTGTCCCAAAGCAACCGCAGCAGGGCATAATCGCGCTTTCCCTTTAATGTGTTGCGGTCGGGGACACAGAGCATCTTTTTATAAGATTCTTTGCTGATGCCCGTCGTGTCGCGGTAGGGTTTGACCTTTTCACCCTTAATATCTTCCAGAGTGTAGTCACACTTACCTATCTTCCGGGCAAAGTTAACCAGCGATTTGATCGCCGCCAGCCGTCGATTAATGGTTGCTTCCTTTAATCCCCGCTCAATCAGGTGGGCTTTGTACCTCAACACCAGAGCGACTGCCCCAAACCTATCCAACTGGAGAAACTCCTTCACCAACTCCGGCATTGGAAAAGCCCCGGCGATAAACCGGAAGAAGTCTTTTAAGTCCTTCTCATAGGCGTGGCGGGTGTTCAGGCTGCGCTTATCTGCCAAAAGCTCCGCCAGTACGTCCCGCTCCCCAGCTAAGGCGAGGAGGGTGGGCGCGTTCTCACTGTGGGCGAGCTGGCTCGTTGCCATTGGTTTGTGTACGATAATTCACGTTTCCATACTCTAAAGGATACCAGAATCCTAATCAACAATTATGTCTGTCGGTTTGCACATAAGTTGAAAACCGACAGACATAAGGTGAAAATTTTGCACATAAGATGAAATTTTTGGCACATAACTTGAAACGTGATGTTGAGATGCCTTTTCCTGAACTAGACCATGAATATTAGACCTTTTCATCTGGCTTTTGCTGTTACTGACTTGGCAGCTACTCGCCACTTCTACGAAAACATTCTCGGTTGCACAGTCGGCAGAACCTCCGATACCTGGATTGACTTTAATCTATTTGGACACCAACTCACCGCTCACCTATGCCCCAAAGAGCCTGAAGACACCCCAACCAATGCTGTTGATGGAAAGAGTGTTCCGGTTCGACACTGGGGGGTGATTTTGGAGATGGAACAATGGGAAGTTCTGGCAGCAACGCTAAACAACCATGAGATTGACTTTATTATCAAACCCTACATCCGCTTCCAAGGTGAAGTCGGTGAACAAGCCACCATGTTTTTTAAAGACCCCAGTGGTAATGCTTTAGAGTTCAAAGCTTTCCGGCAAGATGAAGCAATTTTTGCTCACTAATAAGCTCTCTAGGGAAAATTTGGAGTGCTGGACTAGTAATGCGACTGGGCACAGCCAACAAGTATGAATCACTACGAACAATCTTCAAGCGTCGGAAATTGTTTGTAGTGATTCATCTACTTTAATCGTCGGGATTTAGGTAGGTTCGCTTGGCTAGACTAATCTCGCCAACGTGAGGCGACAATACCTTGCTTGTCTAGAACCCAGCCCGCTTCGACCTTGACGTGCCAACCTTGGTAAGCCGAATCTTGCAGCCAGCTTTTGCACTCTTCTATGTCAACAACCCGCTCGTCTGGTAACAAGCATTTAACGTCCGAACGCTGCTCAAGGAGTTCGTACAAGTCACTCCATGCCTCGACCCAGCGCATCTCTATCTCACTATTACTCGCCACGGCATTTACACTGTTTAGCTGAAGCGCTGCATCATTGATTTCGCCCGTTTTAGGTTAGCCATCTGCATCCTTCTTTCTCCCCGCCTTTTCGCTTCAGCGAGAATTGCCTGCCATGCCTCTGGGTCGTTTGAGTAGTGTTCAAATAACGCTTCAATCAACACTTCCCGGCTGAGTCCATTATCCTGACACACCTCACTGAGACGCTGACTTAAAGAGGCTTCTAGTCTCAAGGTACTTTGCTTAGTTAGAAGCTGTTCTGGTGGCTTTCCTGATATCTCGGCATCTTGGTTCCTTGATATCTCGGCATCTTGGTCTCTTGATATCTCGGCATCTTGGTTTCCTGATATCTCGGCATCCTGGTTTCTAGATGTCTTAGTGTCTTGGTATCTAGATGTCGAGATATCTTGACTAGGAGAAGACAAGGAGGCATCTCGACTCGGTACGTTGGGACGCTGTCGCTTCTTTAAACGTTCGAGGGCATCATTGCTCATGAGTCAAAGCCTGGATAATTTTCTCAAAGGGGTATTGCAAGTCTTGTTGTCCAATTTCGGATAGCAGTTGTCCATTGCGAATTGCTCGTTTAAACTGCTCTGACTCGCGGATGCTGGGCAACACGGGAATCTCTCCGGCAAACTCTTTGATGGCTTCAATGCTCTCCTTACTCTCAAGGGTTTGAGTTCGCCCAATCCATCGATCTCTAAAGGGGATGACTCCCAGTAAGGAGCCTGTAAATGCCATGACCTTGGCTTGCTCTTGCAGAAAGTCTAAAGTATCGATCAAAGAGTTGACTCCTTTGGTGCTAGCTTCTACTGGAATCAGAATGAAGTCAGCAGCTCCTACGGCTCCTAAGCAGATTTGGGAGCGAGAAGGTTGGACATCAATTAGGACATAATCAAACAGCTTTTGTACGGCTTGAAGTCGCAGTTTGAGGATGAATGCCCCAGCACCGCTGCTACTGAGGTAGTCCGAGACTTTAAATAAGCCTCGATCAGCAGGAATAAGGAGTAAGTTGTCATAGTTGGTGGGGTAGATGCCGTCTTCTGTATCAACCACTCCGGTGAGGACTTCAAGCAAGCTAGGCTGATTGGCGGCAACCTCGTGATTCAAGTAAAAAGTCAAGTTGGCTTGAGGGTCACCATCGATCGCTAATACTCGCTTCCCCGTTGCTGCCAGTAGCAGTGAAAGAAAGAAAATCACGGAGGTTTTTCCTTGCCCTCCAGAGAGGGAGACACAGGCACAAGTTCGCACGCTTGTCGTAAACCCAACTCGATACAGTACAGAGTACAGGTTGAGCTAGGTAAATGTCTAGATATCTAGCTATCTTTATTTATAGATATCTAGGTATCTTGAATTGTAGATATCTAGACTAAGGAGCGAGAGTAACGCTTGCGCCAAGGCTCACAATCAGTTGTTGGGGATTGGCGCAAAGCGCACGCCAACCGATTATTTCGGCAGTTGCTCGATTAGTTGCTGGATGTTGTACTCGATTTGTTGGAGTGCTGAATCGGGGAGAGTGTACTCGACATCATGAACTAGCCAGTATTCGATCGCATCTTTCCAGGTAGGGAAGCGCTCGACGATTAAAGGCAGGTGTTCTGACTCATCTACAGCAATAATCTTCGACGCTGCAACCAAATCGGCTTCAGTTAGGGAAAGAGGATAGCGCACATCGAGTGCCATGCTTACTCCGCGCTCGGTTAAACCCATGAGGGCGTGCTGGGAGATAGCTCCGACATTATTTACACCCCGTTCCAGCGCTAGTCCGCGAGAGGTAGCTATCCAATTTAACCCATGCTTGGGAGCCAATACATTGAATAAATGTTCGGCAAATCGGCTGCGGTAGTAATTGCCTGTGCAGAGAAACAGTAGCGTTTTCATCTGTCCTCACCGATTTGAAAAAGCTAATAACGCTAGCCATTGCTGCCCTTGAGTTTATCAGATAACTTAATCGAATCGACCGTGCAGCAACAGATTTAACCCTCAAGAGACTTGAGTTAACGCCCGTCGCGCTAACTTGGCATAGGTCTTTACCGTCTCATAGCGCATCTCCATGTCAGTGGCGATCGCCATCAATGATTCCCCCAACTCCCGGCGTGCTAAAATCGTTGCCCAGGTTTCGGCAATCTCAGTGGCGCGAGTGCCACCCGCACGCTTGCGTTGTGAGAGAAACTGCTCTTGTAGTTCAGCAATGCGTTGTGCTAATAGGCTCTGCTGCGATGGTACAGTCGGCGTTTCCTGGGTTAGCCATCCCGCCCTTGTTTGCCCCAAACCAAATGTCGTTTTGTGTCCCGTCGCACAGTAAGGGGCAAACTGTCCTAAGGCATAGAACAACTGCTCGAATTTGGGTTGAGAGGAGGCAGCCGACGTTAATCCCAACTCGATTGCGCCCGTGAACCCGGTTACCGAACCCTTCTTCCCGGCTGCGACTTTCACAGACTCCAAGCGGTGGCGGTGAATCAACACGCACTCCTCCACCCATTCTAAAAAGGCATCTTGGTCGAATTGCTGATTAGAAAAGTCATTCCAGCGGCGCAGGTAGCTGTGAAAGAGATTGTTGGGTACGGGCAGCGGAAAATGATTCCCTTTACGGCGAAAGCTGGTGGCACTGAGAAAGCTGAGTTTTAGGGTTGTCGATGGGGAATGAGCGTTTGAAAACAACTCATCATAAGTCGTTGGCGCTAAAGCAATCTCACAAGCATGAATGAGGAATGAGGCATCACGTAACTCAATAACCTCTGGCAGTGCCTGTACCCATTGGGCAAGCCACTGCACTACTGGCTTTGAGAGCGCACTCACGTACCAGAGGTAAGATGCGTCAACCTTGAGTTGGAGGTTTTTCCCCGCCGTGAGCAATTCGCCTTCTAGGCTAGAGATGGAAAACGGTTTCTCAGACTGACCATCATGGAGATAGGCAGATAGTTCGGGGTCAGTTTGACGTACCTGGTCTAAGAACCAAGCGTGCAATCCAACGGTGTACTGAGGATAGAGATAGTCCGCAGCGCGAGGGGTCAATTCAAAGACCAACCCTACCAGTTCTGTATCAGCCGACCAACTGAGGTCAGATGGGGCAGCATCTTTTTTTGTTCGTTTGGGTCGAGCCATTGTCCTGTTGATTGGACTTGGTGAGAATTTTAGCTAATTTCCATCCCCTGTGGGGGATTAATTAGCGACAATAGCTGTTCGACACGCTTACAAACAGACCTCAGTTGCTGGGCAGTTCGAGTTTGAGGACTTGACCAACAGATACGATACGAGTGTGGGTTTCCACGACGACAGCACCTTTATATCGAGGGTCGTAGCATCCAACCCAGGCGGCTGGGTGACATTCATGGACTAAATAGGCATACAACCAAATTGGGCTTTTGTCTTCAATGACGATTCCCTGACTGAAATCAATGTCAGATGGAAGCTTTAATCCCTTTAGGTCTTCTGGCTCAATAATGCCGTCATCGTTGGTAATCTGGACGCGGAGGTGTTGGTAGGGAAGGCTATCTTGAGTCTGATGGGAACGATGATTTAACTGAATAGCATTCATCTGGTTTGGCAAAAACTATCTGTAGTGGTTCCAAGTTTGTTGGATATGCTGAGCTATCTTTTCCCGTAAGTCCCAAGGCAACAGGATTTCTACTTCTGGACCTAAAGCCCGCAATCGCCTAAGTACGTGGTAGTCTGTAACGCGGTATTTAACTTCGTAGTAAGCATCGGTGGGGGAGCGAGACTGGAGAATTTCTAATAGAGATTGCCGATGTTCTGGGTTTTGGGTGTGCTGTTTGATGAGGCTGGCTGCTTGCTGGTAGTCAACGGGTTCAAAGGTGTGATGCAGGAAAGTTCCTCGGATATAGTGATCGTGAAATTTCTGGTTAAACCGCAGTAGCATCAGGGCTGATGGTTTGTAGAAGTCAAAACCCCAAGCTTGTTTTAGCTTCGTCTGAACTGTTTTTTTGGTTGGCAGTTGCCCGTCTTCGTATTTCTCCCGCAATAACTGAGGTACACGCGGGTCTTCCCAGTCCAATGATACTAGGCGTTTTGAGCAAATGCGATCGAGGCGATAATTGTGCCAGTTGATTTCATCATGGGGGCTGCTGCCATAGGCACACAGGTATTTTGCCCGTTCCATGTAATAGATGCAGACGGGATAGACAACGCACTCTTTGACCAAACCGAGATGAGCGCTGTGATAGGTCAAGAGCAGAGGCTGTATTTGTCCGGAGTCCCAAATTTCCTGCAATTCCCCTTGGAGCTGATCGACATCATCTTGCTTTTGAGTAGACTCTGGCACCAGGTAGTCAACATACAAAAAGACGCGACGAGTATCTTCGTGGGGGTGTTCAGAAATTTGTTCAGCTAATAGAGGTATATTGGGGTCGAGAAACCCAAGCATTTCCAGTGTTTCAGCTACATAAACTTGTTCTTTGGTTGTTAGGCTGCCTTCGGACTCAAGGTTTTCTAGTTTATGGGAAATGGGCAGTACTTCCACTCGACGGTAGTGCTTGCTCCTGCCAGTTTGGCTAGGTACTTGTTGGAGCCAGCCCCAACTAACAAGTAAATCGAGGTCACTTTGAAGGGATTTGCGGACTTGGGCAAATAACCGTTCTTGCAGGAAGTCCTTTAGGTCAGAGTCGGAGATAGGGATTTGTTTTTGCAAGGATTGTTGCCATTCATCCACAGGTATATCTAGCTCATGAAGCCATTGTCTAGTGGTTTTAGTGCAGGCGCAGTTGGGGTCTTGATGGCTGAAAACGTCTTCCCGCTTTTCATCCTGGTGAGTTTCGCTGAAGAAAGCCTGACGCCAATCGGCATAGGTGAAGCTGTCTGGCAGAGCTGTGTATCCTTTATCGCCGTAGAGCCAGCGTAGCAAAGCCCATAGTCTGACAGCGCGGGTGAGATGGTGATTTTGTTCTAAAAGTCCTTTGGCTAACTGTTGTAGGAGCTTGGGGTGCGGGGGATTGCGAAAGAGTACATCCGCCATCGGTTCGTGAATCTAAGGTGTGCCTTATAGCGTATCAAGCATCGGAAGGGGGTATTTCCGATGGTGTGCCATATTAGGGTGGGATTTGCAGGAGATGGATAAATTCACTGCTTGTAGCCAGAGGTGAGCGATCGCCTGAGCGATTGACAAAAGTCTTCAATCCCTGGACTGGTCAGACTTTAGGGAAAAATTAAAATGTTGACTTCACGCATTGGGACACTCCGCCAGAGAATTTGGGAACTCTAAAGAGGGGTTGATTGAATTTTGTCAGTTAAGGAGGAGCGATCGCACTCCTAAAGTTACGAGTGTCTCCCCAACTGTTCCATTGACTTAAACCTGTATCCAGTAGATTCAAAAGCACAAAATGACTACAGCCGAGCCTTATTACAAAGTTGACCATCTGTTTCTGCTTGTTGGTGAAAACCCTCTACCTAACTACATTGCAGCAAAAATGTTGCTGAAAAAGGGAGGCACCATTTATTTAGTTCATAGTACAGATACAGCTAGCAAAGCAGATTGTATTGGGAGAATGCTAGAGCCGATCAATGTCATACCTATTTCGCTAGGTAGAAATGAGGCTAATTCATGCTGCATTCGAGACAAAATCCAAAGTCCGATAAAAGAAGTCCTTAAGAAACATCCAGGTCATACTTTCGGCTTAAATTACACAGGTGGCACAAAGGCAATGTCAGTTCATGGCTATCGGGCCTTATTTGAAGTTTCAGGTGTCCAAAATCCTAGATTTAGTTATCTTGATGCTCGAAGTTTACAAATGCTCATAGATAGGGACAATGATTCTCCTAATCCAGAACCAGTCACCTTTAAACTTTTATTGCAAGAAATATTTGACCTACATGAATTACATCTAACGCAAGACCCTGTTACTTACCAAGAATTACTAGAAACCGCGCCAGAACTAGCAGAGCTTCATCCAGAGTTAGCAAAACTTCATACTGATATAAACTTAGCAATAGCTTGGCGTTGGTGGTGTGATAACATACTTAAACCTGCCGTAAAGGTACTGAAGAAAAAGCAGAACAAACCACTTGAGTGGGAATGGAAGTCAGACAAGAAGATAGAGCAAGCTACAGTTGCATTAACCCCTGACGTTGCCATCCGTAAGTTGGATGAATCTTTGCAGGAATACATCAAACAACCAGAAGATGGCAAACCTATTATAGAAGCTTTTAAGAAGCATAATTATAAGCTAGTTGAAGAGCTTGTTGAATTCTATAAGGCTTTGTGGATTCCGGAATATGTACCCCATATAGAGCGAATAATTAAGGTTTTACGAGACAAAGAGTATTTGGGTGAATCAGAAATAGAGGTATCACTCAAGCAGTTTGCTGAAAAGGGTAAATTTGATAAATCTAAATATGCTTGCCAGTGGCTTGACGGTCTTTGGCTTGAGCATTATGTATTGAGTCAAGTACAAGAAGTATCAAAAAAAAATCCTGGTTTGATACATGATAGCGGGATGACTTTTAAAGTAGAGGACGCGAAAAAAGAGAAATTTGAGTTTGATGTTGCCTTTACGAAAGATTATCAACTGTTTGCTTTATCTTGTACTACTGATGCCACTAAACCACTCTGTAAGTCAAAACTATTTGAAGCTTACATTAGAACACGTCAACTCGGTGGGGAGCAGGCTCGTGTAGCTTTAGTATGTTGTTACAATGATCCAAAGCAATTAGAAGCAGAATTAAAAGTTGAAACTGAAATTGAAAAAGAAGACCCCAAAATTGCAGTTTTTGGCTGCAAAGAGCTTGATAATCTTCAAGTTCATATTAAGGGATGGATTGAAGACAATAATCGTTACTACGCGCCATGAGTCAATACATAGTAACTGTCATCGATACAACGGGAATACAGCCTTATATATTTGGCAGCAATCGCCTTCGGGAAAACATAGGTGCATCATACCTAGTAGCTCAAGCAACCAATAATTGGGTTAAGCATGTTTTGCAGCAAAAGTTTGGAGAAAATGTGTATATTCCAAATTGTAATCAACTAGAGAAACGCATTGAAAACAATAATCTCGATGCTGAATTAATTTACACAGGAGGTGGTAATGCAGTTCGTCTTTTCAAAGATATAGATTGTGCCATCAGATTCACCAAAATACTAAGCAAAAAGGTATTGCGAGAAGCACCCGGTCTAAAAATTGTCGTCGCTCATAGTGAACCCTTTAAATGGGGAAATCAGCTCAGCAAAACGATTGACAGCGTAATCAAAAAACTGGAGCAAAAGAAACGCGAGTACAATCTTTCTGTACCGTTACTTGGCTTGGGAGTAACAGCTAGTTGTCTTTCGACTGGACTAGTGGCAGTGGATACGAGTGATCGCTACAGTGTTCCTAATACTTATCTAGTTTCCAGAGAAATCGTTGAAAAGCTCCGATCTGTTGACCCGAAACAGGGTGAACCAGCCAACAAACACCTCATAAAAACTATCTTTGCAGATTTAGATCTAGGAGATTACCAAGTTCCCTATGACGTTGATGATTTAGGTCGCAATGAAGGTAGCAGTAGCTATATGGCTATTGTTCATGCTGATGGCAATGGGATGGGCGATCGCTTCAAAGACTACGGCAATGAATCTAAATCGGATCGAGAGTATGTTATGCGTATGCGTGACCTCTCTGAGAAACTAAACCAAGCAGGAGTAAATGCTCTCAAAGTAGTTGCTAATAAAGTTATCCAGTTAGCAGACGGGAAATTGCAGGAACAGTTTGCAATTACAGAAAGAGACGGTGAAAAGTATATACCGTTTCGTCCAATCGTTTATGGTGGCGATGATGTCACTTTTGTCTGTGATGGACGTTTGGGATTAACTATCGCTGAACTCTACCTCAATGCATTTGAAGCTGAAAAGGAAAATATTCCAGATGGCAAAGGCTTGACGGCTTGTGCAGGAATTGCCATTGTCAAGACACACTATCCATTTGCCAGAGCTTATCAGTTAAGTGAGGCACTGTGCAGAAATGCTAAAAACTTTGTGCTTGATGAGAAGAAACGATTGAAAAGGTCAGATTTTTCTGCTATTGATTGGCACATTGCTGCTAGCGGTTTGTTAGGTTCAATTAGTGACATCCGTAAGCGAGAATATAAAGTCACTGAAGGTAATCTAACCATGCGACCTGTATATTTACACTCTGAGAGAGATTGGCGAAATTGGGCTGATTTTTCCAAAGTTGTTAGCGAATTTAATACTCATCCCAACTGGGAGGGTCGTCGTAATAAGGTTGTTGCTTTACGGGAACAGTTACGCCAAGGTTCAGAGAAGAGCCAGCAGTTTTTGCAAGTCTATGGTTTGCATAAGGATTATTTGCCGCGTTTTTCAGCAGCACGGACTGATGACCTTCATCAAAGTGGTTGGACTGACAATCCCAGAAAAAATGAGAGAATCTGCGCCTACTTTGATGCTATTGAAGCAATGGAGTTTCATGTCCCCCTAGAGGAGAAAAATGATGGAAATTTACCATCTGAAAATTAAACTCTTGAGTGATGCCACCTTTGGGCGTGGTGATGGAGTAGCAGGTTTAATTGACCAGGAAGTAGAACATGATTTTAATGGATTTCCCTATTTACGGGGACGCACTCTGAAAGGATTGTTGAGTGAGGAGTGCGATAATATAGTAGTCATACTACCTGAAGAGTGTCGCTTCCGTTGGCAAGAGACAGCTAATTATCTGTTTGGCATCCCTGGTAGCACCCTCGGAACTATCTCTAAAATCCACGTTGGAGATGCTTGCTTACCTGAAGCTTTACGAAAGGCAGTAGGACTACAACTTGACCAAGAAAAGACACGTCCTGAGCATCAGAGAAAGCTAACAGAATCAGACGTTCTCTTTTCCCTCACAACGATTCGTCGCCAAACGGCTATTGACCCCCAAAACGGCGCACCTTCTCCCCATAGCTTGCGTTCGAGTCGGGTTGTCTTGCGAGACTTGTGCTTCACTACCAAATTGCTGTTTGAAGAAACTCCAACAGCAGATATGCTGGCACTTCTAGCCGTTGGTACATTGGCACTGAGGCGGGTCGGGAGTGGACGAAACAGGGGGCGGGGTTATGTATGCAGCGCGCTGCATGACTCAACTGGTAAAGAAATTACTCAAGACAATCTCCGTTATTTTGAGCAGGAGACGAGGGGATGAAAGCTATCACGTTTTTATTGCATACTCAG
>JAHHIF010000040.1 GCA_019358875.1 Symplocastrum torsivum CPER-KK1 | reverse complement strand
CCGAGCCATCTTCAAACCGCACGTTGTAGAACGGGTCAAGCGGCACCAGCGTCACGTAATCCTCAGTTGTGCGGTTACTCAATTCAAAGAGTTCATGGATCAGGTAGGGAGCCGTAATGATGGTGGGGCCAGCATCGAAGGTGAAGCCATCCTGCTCATAGACATAGGCGCGACCACCGGGTTTATCCCGTTTTTCTGCGATCGTCACCTGATGCCCCTGTGCCTGTAGTCGGATGGCAGCCGATAGCCCACCAAAGCCACTTCCAATTACAACAATCTTCATGAAACGCTCTCAAATCCTGCCAGATTTATTAAATCAGAAGGAGCTTGACTGATATCTTGCGCCAAGCCCTCAGAATGGAATTCTGGGGCTATACAAACCAAGTCAGCCTGCGCGAACTAACAGAAAATCAAGGGTTTTGTAACCTGCGGAGGCAGGTTTTGTTTGTATAGCTGCGGTTTCAACCGCCAAGTGCAAGCACTAACATTACCAAATATCAGAGCTGCGATCACTAGCTCGCCTGCTATTTCTGGAGCGCCTGTTGAAAGGTCTTGATAGCATCAACGTGATTCACCATATTGATGCAACGTAACAACAAATCCAGATCGATCCCTTTGATTTCCTCACTACTGGAAATCTTTTCGTAGTCAAGAGTGTTGCCCTCTCCCCGCAGGTGATAAATCTCTAGCACTCCGTCTTCCCAGAACCACACCTCAGGAATCTTCAGCCGCTTGTATGACTCCAGTTTGTTAATGCCGCCAGTGGTAAACACCACTTCGAGCGCTAAATCGGGACGCACTCGACCAGGGGCAAGTTTATAGGATTCATCCGCCTCTCGCTTGACGGCTCCAGCTTCACTTTCTAGGGTCATGGAGCCAGTCGGGGTGAAGTCAAACCCTGCCATGAGCAAGTACAATTCCACCAATGCACCGATCCTTTCCTTTATTGCTTGGTGGGGTTCTCCTGGCATCCGTCGAATCTCTAGTACTCCATCCAGGAAGGAAAGTCGATATCCTGGACGGTCTAACAATTGCTCAACTGCTTTGAACTCTCTCCAGGTCAATCCCTCAAACAGGAAGGGTTCTTCCCTTTTGGGTGTTGCTATCATTGCCGTGGTCATAAGAGTCTCTGGTCTGTTTCCTTTCTTAGGAGTGATTTGGTTTGGATGGCGATCGCTTCATTTCCTTGAGGTCACAAACCAGTATAGATCTACTAGAGAAAGCCTTTAAAGACGTAATTCATCGCTAAGGTAGTAGAAACGCATCCGATAGATTATCCAGATAGAGAAATGAGTGGAAGTGGTGGAGGCAGTGGGTATAACTTTCAAGCACGGGCAATAGCCTATGTCGGAGCGCATATCCTAGCTCAACGCCGATTGGACTGGATTGATCACTCGATTCCTGACATTCCGGTAGCTGTGGCTACTGAGACGGGGGGACCTGGAGATGATATACAAGTTACACTGCAAGATGGTGTCAAGCTTGAAATTCAAGCCAAAAAGGGACTCAGGTACGACCAGAAATTTTGGGATGCCCTTCTCCGATTAGCTTCCGGTCTTACAAAAGAACCATTCTTACATGGTGTACTGCTAATTGACCCTAAAGCAACCGGAAAAATCAAAAATGAATTGCGTGAAGATTTTAGGACTCTAGGGGTGAATGGGTCGGGCAACCTGAAGCAACTAACACAAGAAGTTATTGCAAGGTTTCACCAAGAGGGTATTCAGGTCAATTCTGAACTGTTCAGGCGATTTAAAATCATTCAGGCTGACTTTCAAGATAGTTCTCCAGAGGTTAAATTTGCCTCTGAATTACTTTCTAAAGTAGTACATGATGGCAATCAAGCAAAGAATGCTTGGAAAGTTTTGGATAGTGATGGGCACGAACTTATTGAACTGACAGGAAAGCGTGATGCAGTTGCTTTAGCAAGGCTTTTGACTAATGTACCTATTGAGTTATCTGAAACAGCAGACAATCCAATTATTGTTGCTGAACTTTATAGGGAATGGTTGAATAGAATCACTGCTTACTTTACAGTTTTAGGATTTGGCACAGAATTATCAGTTGAAAGTGCCTGGATTCATCTCCAAGCTTCAAATCATAAAAACAATGACCAAGCATTTAATGCTGATTACATTCCTCATGCCTATCACCGAGTTGTTGTGACAGGCAAATCAGGAGCAGGAAAAAGCACTTTTCTCCAGCGAGTAGCTCATCGTCTCTCTAATTCAGATAAGCGGGTTCTCTGGATTCGTCTTCCTCGTGTTGCTAAATACTTTGAACAAGGCAAACCCTTTGCAGAAGCCATATTGATTGACGCGGCTGAGAATTCTGGCGTTGAGATAAGCCAGCTTAAGAGGGTTCTTGCCAATCCTGATTATCTACTAGCCGATGGTCTTGATGAATGTGATGTTTCTCAGCTAGGAAGCATAGCACAACAACTGGTGAGTTGGTCAAGCGGTCACTCTGACACGAAGATTATTGCCACCACTCGCCCTGATAATCACAATGCAGCATCATTCCCTGAATGGGAACATGTAACACTTCTGCCACTCGCATCACAGGATATCAAGAAAAACACTCGACAACTGCTAGAAGCCCGATTCAATGACGCGAGCCAGATTGAAAACCAGTTAGCCTCGTTTGAGCAACGATTAAAGGTTAATAGAACAGCCTCGCTAGCTGCTCAAAATCCATTATTGCTGGGATTCCTGATTCAATTATCAACTAATGATGTTGAGTTATCTCAGCACCGATCAGGATTGTATGAAAGCATCATTGAGTTGTCTCACAAGCAATCTCCTCTCAATCGAAAGTTCAATGTTGAGCTTGAGCCTCATATTGCTTTTTGTGTTATTGAAATAACAGGATGGATTCTCCAAAATTCACCAGAAATTTCCGAACGTAAGTTAGTTGAAAAGCTAGGTAAAGAACTGGCTGATGAACTAGATTGCAAACTGCTAACTGCACAAGGGGAAGCTCAAAAAGGACTTGACTTCTGGAAAGAACGACGTATTGTTGAGTGTCTGCAAATGGGACACCAAAATGTATTTACATTTGTCCACTTATCTTTGCAGGAATACGCAGCGGGGAAATATGCTGCCTCTTTAATCCTTCAGAAACTACATGAATGGTTGACGCAAGTCAGACAAGAACCAAAGTGGAAAGAAGTGATTTTATTTGCTGCTGGTGCAGGTGCAGCAGAGCAAATCGTTACTCATCTACTTTCCCTGGATGATTCAGGTGAATCAACATCAATAGAACTGATTCTAGCTGCCGAAGCTCTAGCAGAAGTTAGTAAACCATCACTTGAACTTTTGAAGGAAGTAGTGAAGCGACTTCAGTTACGGCTAGCATCATCATTACCTGATGTAGTGTTTGAAGCTGCCGAAGCGCTTTCTTTGCTTGTATTTCAGGCTCCTAATATAATTGGAACTATTGCACAATCACTCTTCAACCACACTCCGCTTTGGACACGTTTGTCAGCAATGAAGCTTGCAATAGACTGTGGTGAGAGTTATGTAAATCTGGAAGTTTTGACCGATTTACTTGACGATATTATTGCTGAACCTGCACAAGCTTCAGGCATTTTCTATAAGCCTAGAAAGAGAACATATAGAAACTGGAACTTTCAAAATCAAATTGCGTGCCAAGGCTTTCAAATACTGCTCAAGAACAAACCCGATTTGAGCGTAGCCAACCAAATCTATAACTTTATCTCTAAAGGAAGATTGAGCGGCAACACTCAGCAAGTACTCACAAAGCTTTTATCTGATATTTTGCCAGAAAAATTAGAAAACAAGGATTCACAAGAATCTAAAGGGTGGAGCCTTATCTGCTTGAAGTTAATTCGACCTGTTTTAGCGGAAAACAAACCAAACCCAAAGAAGTTGTTAGAGGATTTAAGGCAGAGAGAAAAAGCAAAACTTGCTGATCAGGTTTTCCTGGAAGCCATTGTTCATGTGGCTAATAGTAATTCGGAAGACTTGCCATCAGAGGAACAATCGAGGGAGTTAATTGCTTTAGGCATCCTTTATTCAGGAATGGGTTGGCGGGAGATTGCAACTACTGATTGGGATGTTTTGAGCGAACGTCAAGATCTAGATGCTGTTGAAGCCGTACTTAAAGGCATGATCGCTGCATTGGATATCAATATTCGAGAAATTACAATAGATGCACTATGGATTTTAAGCAAAATAAAATCTTTTGCTTCTTATGATTTGGATGCTATTGAAGTCGAATTAAACAAACAAGATACAGAGGATACAAGTCAGGGATATGAATGGGCTTTAGAGCAACTTCTTGAAATCAGAATTAATGATAAATATCGTTATATTGGTCATCATATTCCTAAAGTATTCGTTAATCCTAAGTGGGAAAGTTCTAAGAAAATCAGGCTTGATACAGAAAAGCTGATCCGCGCTCTAGAACATCCATCTGAAGGAATCCGGTGTAGTGCCGCATTGCTGTTATTAAATGGTGCTGGAGGAGATGAAGCTGCCGATCTAGTTCAGAAACTCCTAGAGGATGGCTAGTAAACGCTTTATTGTTTAACCCCGCGTCTTGTGAATACCTCAATCCAAATTCTAATATCAAATGAACAACTGGCAAGAACACATCACTATTAACCCCAACATCTGTCACGGTAAACCCTGCATTACCGGAACCCGCATCATGGTATCTGTCATTCTCGATAATCTGGCAGATGGCATGACTCCTGATGAAATTGTGGCAGATTATCCACCGCTAACATTACCAAATATCAGAGCTGCGATCGCCTATGCTGCTGCACTGGCAAGGGAAGAGGAATTGTTACCCTTACGTTAAAAAACAATGCTCATCAAATTGGATGAAAACATGAGCAACACTCATGCAGAATTTCTGCGCCAAATGGGGCATGAGTGCGATAGAGTCACTGATGAAGGTCTTTCTGGTGAAACAGACGAAATCGTTTGGCAACAAGCCTGTCAGGAACAGCGATTTTTCATCACGCTTGACCTGGATTTTTCCGATGTTCGCCGTTTCCCGCCGGGAACCCATCCGGGAATTCTGTTATTGCGTCCTCGGAGTCGTAGCCGACAAGCTGTTCTGGATTTACTGACTCGTATTCTTAACGACTATCCTCTAGAATCTCTGCAAGGATGCCTGGTAGTTGCAGACGAAGCACAAACAAGAATTCGTCGTCCACCTGAATAAGCTCTCTTCTAGCCTAGAACTTGAGCGATTCTGTCGGAAGCTCCGTTCAATTTACAACACTTCCTTGCCCAAGGTCTTACTCAGAGGCGCGATCGCATAGCGCCCGCCTCCTGGAATCGGCGACAATATAGCAGTTCTCCGTTGCGTGAAGTACACAGCGAAAAACCTAACCCCCAACCCCTTCCCTATTCCGGGAAGGGGAGTAAGAATCAAAGCCTCTCTCCGACAAGGAGAGAGGTTTGGAGAGAGGTCAGAGTGTACCGTATCCAACCGAGAAGGGCTATAGAAGCCGCAACTCAAGAAAGCCGCAACTTTCCCTAGAACCCCGAATGGACACCATCAAATACCTCCTGTCGGAAGACCAAATGCCCACTGCCTGGTATAACATTCAGGCGGATTTGTCCACGCCTCTACCCCCCGTTCTCCATCCCGGCACCGGGCAACCGATCGCTCCCGATGACCTGGCTCCCCTCTTTCCCATGAGCCTGATTGAACAGGAAGTCAGCCAAGAGCGTTGGATTGAGATTCCTGACGAGGTTCAGTCCATCTACCGTCAATGGCGACCAACACCGCTTTATCGGGCACGCCGACTAGAGAAAGCCCTTGATACTCCTGCCAAGATTTACTACAAATACGAAGGCGTTAGCCCTGCTGGAAGCCACAAACCAAATACAGCCGTTGCCCAGGCGTACTATAACAAGCAAGCAGGCGTAAAGCGACTGACCACGGAAACCGGAGCCGGACAGTGGGGTTCCTCACTCGCGTTTGCCGGGGCACTGTTCGGGCTGGAAGTGTTGGTCTATATGGTGAAAGTCAGCTACAACCAAAAGCCGTACCGTCGAGCGTTGATGGAAACGTATGGAGCCAGAGTCGTTGCCAGTCCCAGTGAAGAAACCCAGGCAGGGCGCTCAGTTCGACGCGCGTATCCCAACAGCACAGGTAGCTTGGGCATCGCTATCAGTGAAGCGGTAGAAGTTGCCGCCGGGGATGAGGGAAGCAAGTACGCTTTGGGCAGTGTCCTCAACCATGTTTTGCTGCACCAGACGGTGATTGGACTCGAAGCCTTGGCACAGCTAGAAATGGCAGGAGATTATCCAGATATTGTCGTTGGTTGTACAGGTGGGGGCAGCAACTTGGCCGGAATCGCCTTTCCGTTTCTGGGCGCAAAGCTACGCGGTGAGCGAGAGGTTGAGATTATTGCTGTGGAACCCGCCGCCTGTCCAACTCTAACTCGTGGCAAGTACGCCTATGATTTCGGCGATACGGCTCACCTGACTCCACTAGTAAAGATGCATACCTTGGGAAGCACATTTGTACCGGAAGGCATTCATGCGGGTGGTCTACGCTATCACGGGATGGCTCCCCTCGTTAGCCATGTGGTGAACCTGGGACTCGCACAACCCCGATCTGAATATCAGTTAGGTTGTTTCGCCGCAGGGTTGACCTTTGCTCGTGCCGAAGGGATTCTTCCGGCTCCAGAAGCCAACCATGCCGTTAAGGGAGCGATCGACGAGGCATTGAAATGCAAAGAGTCTGGCGAGAGCAAGGTGATTTTGTTTAACCTTTGCGGTCATGGGCACTTTGATATGCAGGCATACATGGACTATCAGGTAGGGAAACTGGTAGATACTGAGTACAGTGCAGAGGAAGTAGCGATGGCTCTGGCAGGATTACCTGTTGTCGGTTAGGGCTTTGGGAGCTGATTTCTTGCCGCCCTCAGTTTTGTTTCTATTATGCTCACTGTCCCTCTGCAACTGCCTGACTCAGATATCGTGTTCTACCCGTCTCTGCTGGATGGGCAGGAAAGCGATCGCTTTTTCACACAACTGACTGAAGCGATCGACTGGCGACAGGACTGGATTACTATCTATGGGCGTTCAATGCCTCAACCCAGACTGACAGCTTGGTATGGCGATCACGGTAAATCCTACACTTACTCTGGCATCACGATGCACCCCTCTCCCTGGACAGGCACAGTACTTGACCTCAAGGCAAAGGCTGAAGAGGTTTCTGGTGTGGTGTTCAACAGTGTGTTGCTCAATCTCTACCGAGATGGCAACGACAGTATGGGGTGGCACAGCGATGATGAACCTGAGCTAGGGCCGGGTCCAGTCATTGGTTCTGTGAGTTTGGGCGGAACACGGCGCTTCATGCTCCGCCACCGAGCCGAGAAAGGCTTGAAGCATCAACTGAAGTTAACCTCTGGTAGTTTCTTGTTGATGCAGGGGACAACGCAGCACTACTGGCAGCATCAAATTCCTAAAACTAAACGTCCGGTTCCTCCCCGGATTAATTTGACCTTTCGAGTAATTAACCACTCAACGAGCATGAGCCTCACTGATTCACTTTGACAAGTTGATTCAGCAGAATACTAGCTATGAGGCTGACTGTGTATTAACAAATAACAAACAACAAACTGTATTGTTCAACACAGGATTCTAGTTGCCAAGCCCACCTTCTATAATTGCTTCAGCTTGGAGAATAAGCGATCGCAACTCTTCCACTGTCTCGTTCTTCACCTCCTTCCACAACCCTCGCTGATTTGCTTCTAGTAACCGTTCTGCCATATCTCGTAATGCCCAAGGATTCTTTTGTTGAATAAAGTCTTGCACCACTGGGTTGAATAGATACGCTTCGGCTACACCTTGATACATATGATCTTCCACACAATTTGCCGTAGCATCATAGGCGAATAAATAATCAACGGTTGCTGCCATTTCAAAAGCACCTTTGTAGCCGTGCCGCATCACTCCCTCAATCCACTTAGGATTCACAACACGAGAACGGTACACCCGCGCAATTTCTTCTTGTAAGTGCCGAACTTTCGGGTTTTCAGGAATCGAGTTATCACCAAAATAAGTTTGAGGATTTTTACCCGTCAAAGCCCGTATCGCTACGGTTAAACCACCCTGAAACTGGTAATAATCATCAGAATCTAACAAGTCATGTTCGCGATTATCTTGATTGTGCAGGACAACTTGCATCTGCTGGAGGCGTTGCTCAAAAGCTTCGGGTGCAGCAACGCCTTCACCCCTTCCTTGGGAAGGAACAGGAGGGGTACTAGTGTAGGCATAGCTACTCCAATTGATATAAGCACGAGCAAGGTCTTGCTCCGAAGTCCAATTTTGCGCTTCAATCAAACCTTGTAACCCAGCACCATAAGCACCAGGCTTAGAGCCAAAGATACGATAACGCGATCGCATTTGTGCCTCTTCTTTACTTAACCCTGCTGCTTCCCACTGCTGTTGTTCCTGTTGAACTTGTGACGCTAGAGGATTTTGCTCTGGTGGTTCATCCAGCACTGCAACTGCCGCCACAGCTTGGTCAAATAAATCAATCAAATTCGGAAAAGCATCGCGGAAAAAACCAGAAATCCGCAGCGTCACATCCACACGAGGACGCCCTAACACCGACACAGGCAAGATTTCAAAATCTACCACCCGACGCGATGGATAATCCCACACTGGCTGAACACCCAATAAAGCAAGCGCTTGAGCCAAATCATCGCCACCAGTACGCATGGTAGAGGTTCCCCAAACTGAAAGCCCTAGCGTTTTCGGATATTCTCCATTCTCTTGCGTATAGCGCTCAATTAAAACGGACGCCGCCTTACGTCCCACATCCCACGCCGTCTCCGTAGGGATAGCACGAATATCAACAGAATAAAAGTTGCGTCCTGTCGGTAAAACTTCCGGGCGTCCTCGCGTCGGTGCGCCAGAGGGGCCACTTTCCACATAGCGCCCATCCAGTCCCCGCAATAATTGGGTAAGTTCTTGATTAGTTTGTTGAAGTGCAGGAAGCAAGCGATCGCGTATCCAATCTAATTCTTGTTTTGTTTGTTGTTGGTTGTTGGTTATTGGTTGGTTGTTATTGGTAAGCAGTTGTTCAACTAGGGTTGCAGCTTGCTGTTCGAGTACCTCAACAATGTCACCAATCGTGCGACAATCTTTGCCATTAACCACAGACTGCAAATCATTTAGCATTGACAAATCAGCCGTGAGAGGGTCAAGGTTCAACCCCCAATCCTTAGCAAGGGCACGAGTTAGACCAAGACGACCCTTTCCAGGATGACGTGCGATTGCAACAATCAAATCTCGTAATTGCCGCCCCTCTGGACATTGCCCAAAAATATGTAAACCATCTCGAATCTGAGCCTCCTTCAACTCACAAAGATAGCCCTCAGCTCGGCTAAGGAACCTTATAACATTCTCCCCTCTGCAACCCTTAGCCTTAGCCTCACCCATAACCCCCTTATTCTCCAGCCCCAAATCTATGCGACTTACAGACGAACCTACCTTGTGCGGGGGGTCTGGGGGAGACACTTGTCCCCCAGTGGGGGGAACCTCCCCCCAATCCGGGTTTTCTCCAAATAAACTCTGAATTGCACTATCAGATTGAAAAACTTCTAATCCCAAATCACGGTGGAGATTTTCTTGGACAACTAGCCGAACAATGCGATCGCCAATTAAAGACAACCGAGAAGGATCTAAACTCTGAGCCTCATAATACTCATCAATTAACCCCTCCAACTTTTGCAAAGAACCATACAACTCAGCACGAGTCATCGGTGGTGTCAAGTGGTCAATAATCACAGCTTGCGATCGACGCTTAGCTTGAGAACCCTCACCAGGGTCATTAACAATAAAAGGATACAGATGCGGCATTGCACCCAAAGCAACTTCTGGATAACAACTACCCGATAACGCCACACTCTTACCCGGTAACCACTCCAGATTCCCATGTTTCCCAACATGCACCACAGCCTGAGCGCCAAAATGTTGTCGTAACCAGTAGTAGAACGCGAGATAAGCATGGGTTGGTTCTAAATCCGGTGCGTGATAATTCAAACTAGGGTCGATATCATACCCTCGTGATGGCTGAATGCCCACAAATACATTGCCCAGTTGAATTCCAGCAATTGGGAAGGGAACACGGGGATTTTCAGTCCCCTGCTCAAAAACTCCCCAGCGATCGCATATTCCCTTCTGAACCTCCGGCGGCAACGTCTCAAAATACTCCTGATACTCTTTCCAAGACAACTGCTGCTGTACTACTCGCAACTCCCGCCCTTCCGGGTCATTCGTTACCCCAGCCGTTAGCCGCCTAATCAACTCATCCCCAGTTTTTGGTATGTCTTCAACCTGATAACCCGCCTCCTCCAACGCCTTGAGAATCTCAATACAACTAGCAGGCGTATCCAGTCCAACACCATTAGCAAGGCGTCCATCACGATTCGGATAGTTTGCCAAAATCAAAGCAACATGGCGTTCAGAAGTTGGAGTTTGGCGTAGTTTTATCCAGTTTGCTGCTAAATCAGCGACAAAATTAATGCGATCGCGCACAGGCTCATAAACCACAACATCCGTTTCCAGTAACGGGTTCCAGGTTTGAACAGACTTAAACGAAACCGCGCGACTAATGATTCTCCCATCCACCTCTGGCAGCGCCACATTCATAGCCGTATCCCGTGGTGTCAACCCCTGAAACTGCTCAGACCATTGTTCCACCGTGCCGCCACTCAGAATAACCTGCAACACAGGCACATCCAGACGAGTCCACAACTCCAACTGCGGAGTCTCCGCCTCCAACTTGGCAACCGAGAAACTCGTTGTATTGAGCAACAGCCCAATCCCCAAACCCTCTTTAGGCTGGAAATACGGCAACAACTCCGTCTGCACATCAGAGTCACGCAAAGACGAGACAAACACCGGAACAGGTTCCAATTGTCGTTCAGCTAACGTTTGACACAAAGCATCAATCGGCGCAGTATTCCCCGCTAGGTAATGAGCGCGGTAGAACAAGATACCAATCTTTGGGAATTGGGAATTGGGAATTGGGAATTGGGAATATAAAGAAGTACTTAAAAATCCTCCTCGCTCCCCCTGCTCCCCCTGCTCTCTCGGCTCCCCAGCCCAGGAATAAACTCCAACACGAGGAACAGCTTGTGGCAATTCTGGCTCATACGCTTCCCCCAGACAGACATCAGCAACAAATTTGAGAGCATTCACAAAATTCTCAACACCACCTTCTGTAAAGTAGCGCCAGAGTTGGTTAACTGCTGTAAGTGCGAGAGTTGAGTGGCTAGTTAAATTTGGGTCAGGGCGGTCATCTCCAGGCAACACCACCAAAGCTGCACCCGTTTGTTGTACTGTCTCCTGTACAACTTCTAATCCATAAGACCAGTAGGAACGTCCCCCTAAGAGCCGTAGAATAATAATCTGGGCAGAAGCCAAGACAGTTTCGGCATAAGTATCAATAGTCAGTTGCTGCTGCAATTGCAAGAGGTTAACCACCCGTACTGCTGGGAACCCGGTTGGCAGTTGAGCGATTGATGCTGCCAGAGTCTGAATATCTGTATCAGCAGCCGTCAAAAAAACGATAGGTGCTGGTGTCTGTTCAATAAAAACAACGCCTTCGACTTGAGGGTTCCATCCTCCTGGCGTTGCGGCAATACGATGCATGGCTTTGTCCTCTAGTTTTTCTGATGGCGACCCAACTTTTCAACTCATTCCTGGTTACAGCGAGATGTTGGAGATGAAGATTGAAGAATATATCATGACTGAGTTGCTACGTCTTAGATAGCATCAACGAAGAAACCTTATTAACATCCATCATCAGATGGGTTTCTCTCAGGCTAATTGATTGAGTAGCCTGTTATAGGTGAAGCGCTGTTGCAATTTGAGATGTAGATCAAAATAATGCCTATATCAGGTAGTCCTAGATTCAGCCGAAATCTACCCCTGACTATGTTTGAGCGACTGCAACAGCTATTACAGTTGTGGAGTTCAACATTAGGGGAAGGGGTTGTCGTTTTAACACACAAGGAACTCTCTAGTACAGTAGTTGCTCCAGAGAATCAGGCACAACGCTTTACTGTTGTAGTCTCTAAAAAATTTAGTACGTTATTGTTGGGAACGCCACAATCAAAGCTATTAAATGGCAATGGGGCAACAGCACTGTACCAGGTTGGGTTGACATTCGAGCCAGATGCGATCGCTTCTTTCTTGACTCAGTTAGCTCATCAGCTAGAAAACGCTTCCGATACCCTCAAATTAGCTAGCATTACCCAAGCCTCCATTCAACCCAACGATGCCGCAACTCAAAGTGAATTTACACTCGCATTACTAGAACTACTCTCCTCAGAAGAAAGCCACCATCCAGTACCGCAAAACTCAGCTAATTCAAGGGTTTATGCCTGTCAGCCTGTCGTAGAAAAGGCATTGCGCCATCAGGTTGAACAGGAACGATTACTTCATCAAGTCACCACTCAAATCCGTCAGAGTCTAGAGTTACCCGTCATCCTCAAAACAGCCGTTGAGCAAGTACGGCATTTCCTACAAGTAGACCGATTAGTAATTTACCAATTTGACTTCCCACCTCCTGAAGAGAAGTCTGAATTTAGAGGGTCTAGTATTGACCTTGATGTTGAAGAAAAGATATTGCAGACAGATAGCAGTGGTAAAGAAATTGCTCCCTCGGCTATCACAACTGAGTCATCACCATTACCCCTCGCCTCTAAACTGAACTGGGGGTGCGTTACTTATGAAGCTAGAGCCTCCGACAGTATCCTCTCGGTGCTGAATTTGGTTGAAGAGCAAGACTGCTCAATTCATGTACCAAACTGTCGAGAGCGATACCGTCAAGGGCTAACTGTTGCCATTGATGATGTTGAAAGTGCCTATGCTGCATCTCCTTGCTTACTGAACATGCTGGAACAGATGCAGGTGCGAGCCAAATTAATTGCCCCAATTGTTGTTCAAAACAACCTGTGGGGGTTACTGATTGCTCATCAGTGTATTGAGCCGCGCTATTGGCAAGACAGTGAAAAAATGTTTCTCAGGCAGATTGCAGAACACCTGACTGTCGCCATCTACCAAGCTCAGTTATATGCTCAGTTGCAACAACAAAAAACCACTCTCGAACAACGAGTGATTGAGCGCACACAGGAACTCCGGGATACGCTACAAGCGGCACAAGCAGCAAGCCGCGCCAAAAGTGAATTCTTAGCGGCGATGAGTCATGAGTTACGAACCCCTCTTACTTGTGTGATTGGAATGTCTGCCACGTTGTTGCGTTGGTCTTTTGGACAGGAAGGAGAACGAACTGTACCAGTGGTTAAGCAACGGCGTTATTTACAAACCATCCAGGAGAGTGGAGAACACCTCTTGGAACTGATCAACGATATTCTAGATTTGTCTCAAGTTGAGGCAGGAAAGGCGGTTTTAAATATTAGTGAGTTCTCTCTAAGTAAGCTGACACACCAGACATTAGGAGCTTTACAGGAAAAAGCACTGCTTCGAGACTTGAACTTGGAGATGGATTTTCGGGTAAAACCACAAAGCGATCGCTTTTGTGCTGACCAACGCCGAGTTAGACAAATCCTCTTTAATCTCTTGGGTAATGCCGTCAAATTTACCCCGGAAGGTGGGCAAGTCACACTACGAGTCTGGCGAGAAAATAACTTAGCCGTTTTTCAAGTTGAAGACACGGGTATTGGGATTGCGGATGATCAGTTACCACTTTTATTCCAAAAGTTTCAGCAGCTAGAGTCTGTATATCACCGCAGTTACGAAGGGACAGGTTTAGGTTTAGCGTTGACGAAACAGCTAGTCGAACTACACGGAGGTCGAATTGAAGTTGAATCGGTTGTCAATGAGGGTTCCGTATTTACCGTTTGGTTACCCACACAACCTATTCCCTCCACCACTTCTGCCAAAGCAACGGTCAAGAACAACTCCAAGCCCCAAGGAAGTATTGTTTTGGTCGAAAACCATGAGGAGACTGCCACACCAATTTGCGAAGCCCTCACAACCGCAGGATATCAAGTTGTTTGGCTTATTGATGGTTCCACAGCTATTGATCAAATTAAACTGCTCCAGCCGAGAGCTGTGATTGTTGATTGGCAGTTGCCAGGAGTCGATGGTTATGAGATGGTCTACTCCCTCCGTAACTCACCCACAACCCAACAAATTAAAATTCTTGCCTTAACGACTCCTATACCGACAGATCAGGAATACGAACTGAGATCTGAGGTGGATGATTATTTGCCCAAGCCCATAGAAACCGTACAGTTATTGGACAAAATTACAGCGTTGATGGAAAATTAACGACACTCTATTTTTTTAAGATTTATGCAAATTGCTCGTTTAAACACAAACGCTATTCGTAGTAATACGGGGGGCAGTGCTCACCCTACTTCTTAGAGGTTCTGCGTAAGTCCTGTCTATCTCAAGCTTTCACCTGAACAGGTGAGCCAATCAGTGGAAGTTAAAGCCTTGAATTTTTGTGTATCTTATAAAGATATGTAAAGATTCTGACAGACACGAGGTAGTTAGAATGCTGGTGTCATTATTGATCAGTTTGGCGATCGCAACATTTGCGATTTACGTTAGTTTCAATGCTAGGGATGAAATTGTGCAGATAGGAGCAGCAATCGTTGCTATACTCTGTCTGTTCTTAAGCCTTATCTTTGCTCCAACGCTCATCAAACTCCTGATTGTCGTTGCACTCCTTCTCAGTGGCAAACCCACGATTAACACTCAAGGGAACAATGAGATCGGGTTAAACAGCAAATCAGTTTATTGAGCTGAATGCTTTGAAGCGTCCTTTCATCGGCTTATCTCAACCAAAAACTGGATCTAAATTCTGAAGAGTTGATAGACAAAGTAGAAATATGTTTCCCTCGCCAGAAACGACATTTGGCTCTTGAAGCTGCGATATCGAGTAGTTGGTGTGGGAGAAGGGTAAGCATCTATACCTAAATCTCGTGCCATTAATACGGCTCGCTTCATGTGCAAGGGGTCGCTGACAATGAGAATTCGCCTCAATTGATGTGTGGCAGCGACTTGACTAGCGTAGTAGAGATTCTGCCGAGTTGTTCTTGATTTTGTTTCGGTCAAAATATCCTCTGCATCAACACCTTGCGCGATCGCATAACGTTTAGCGACAATCGCTTCGGCAGGTTCGCTACTATCGCCTTTTCCACCTGTAAAAATAAGCCGTTGAATATCATTGCGCTTATAGAGAGTAATCCCGTGATTAATCCGTTCTCGAAAGACAGGGGAGGGATTATCTCCCCAAGCCGCTGCTCCCAGTACAATTGCCGCATCAGCCGGAACTTTCGAGGGAGTGTTTCCATAGAGATAAATGCTTAATGCTGAGTATCCAATCACGACGAAGAGCATGGATATTAAGCCAAGCAATGTGAGAGCAAGCCACCGTTTCTTAAGGGGATAACGTAGCACTTAAAAAGTGTTGTTGAGTTGAGTGTCGTTGAAATCTGCTAGCTATGATAGGCTATCTGCGATGAGGAGTGCTGGGAGAAGTGAGTAATGACAAAAATGCGTGTTGGGCTGTTGTTTGGTGGTTGTTCAGGCGAACACGAAGTATCGATTAGTTCAGCAAGGGCGATCGCAAAAGCCCTAAGTGCAGACCAAAATCTTGACAACTACGAACTGTTGCCCGTTTATATCCAAAAAGATGGCTTCTGGCAATCAGGAGACGTTGCCCAACAAGTACTGGAATCTGGAAAGGCTCTACAGTTAGAGGGCGAAAACGAAGTTTATCTTCCTTCGTCAACAACTGATGCTCAGGCGCTAGCCAAGCAGACTGAAACCTTACCATCAACCACAGGCTTTTCTAAATTAAAGCAAGCGAGTCAGAATGCAAGCTGGTCAGAGGTGGATGTTTGGTTTCCCATCCTCCACGGGCCTAATGGTGAAGATGGTACAGTTCAAGGCTTGCTGAAATTAATGCAAGTTCCCTTTGTGGGTTCTGGAGTCTTAGGCTCAGCTATGGGTATGGATAAAATTGCCATGAAAATGGCGTTTGCTCATGCTGGGTTACCTCAGGTGAACTACATGGCAGTTAACCGTTCGCAAATCTGGTCGAGTCCTTGTGTGTTCCCCAAGCTTTGTGACCAGATTGAGCAAACATTAGGGTATCCCTGTTTTGTCAAACCCGCGAATTTGGGTTCTTCTGTAGGGATTGCGAAAGTGCGATCGCGATCGGAATTAGAAGCCGCTTTGGATAATGCTGCAAGCTACGACCGACGATTGATTGTAGAAGCAGGCGTTGTCGCACGGGAAGTTGAGTGTGCTGTCTTAGGTAATGACCAACCGAAAGCCTCCGTTGTTGGAGAGATTACCTATAAAAGTGATTTTTACGACTATGAAACCAAATACACAGAGGGTCAAGCGGGTTGGCTAATTCCAGCACCACTACCCGATACCGTGACTAGCCAAATACAGGAGATGTCACTTCAGGCATTTGCGGCTGTTGATGCGGCTGGATTGGCGCGAGTAGACTTTTTCTATGTTGAAGCCACAGGAGAAGTCTTTATCAATGAAATCAACACACTACCTGGCTTTACAGCAACAAGTATGTATCCGCAATTATGGGCAGCAACGGGTGTTCCCTTCCCAGAACTGGTTGACCAATTGATTAAGCTAGCAGTGGAACGGCACAACTGTTGAGTTAAGCGCTGTTAGGGAAAAGGTTTTTCCTTTTCCCTTTCACCTTTCGCCTATGAGAGCTGAACGCTGACGGCTGAAAGCTGACTGCTGCTTGCTATAGTTCACGACTTTTTCACATTGCGTCATTACGCTTTAGATATGAGTGTAGAATTCGTCGATTTGCCCTCTTGCTGTCTCAGGGGGCATTTTATTGGGAATTTTCTATTTTTCTATAAATTTATGGCAGTAGCCACGGATGTTAAGACATTAACGGAAGCCAAGGAACATAGCTAGAGGCGATTTGACCCAAAGCTGACCGCTCTTAAGCTGACTGCTAATTGCTATAAGTGTTGGGCTGTTGGCAGCGTTGTAGTCTAATCTGGGTTTGGTAATCCGTTGAAAAACCTTTAGGAGGGAAACTTGGAACGGACATTTCTCATGGTCAAGCCAGATGGTGTACAGCGCAACCTTGTGGGTGAAGTCATTCGCCGTCTTGAGTCAAAAGGCTTTACGCTGGTTGGGCTAAAGCTGATGAATGTCAGCCGTGAACTTGCTGAAAAGCACTACGACGTTCATAAAGAAAGACCATTTTTTTCTGGACTTGTCGATTTCATCACCTCTGGTCCCGTGGTAGCAACCGTTTGGGAAGGAGACGGTGTTATCGCCTCAGCAAGAAAGATTATTGGAGCAACCAATCCTCTCAACGCTGAACCAGGAACCATTCGCGGTGATTATGGTGTAAGCATTGGTCGCAACCTAATCCACGGTTCAGACGCTCCAGAGACAGCGCAGTACGAGATTAACCTCTGGTTTACACAAGAGGAACTCGTGAGCTGGCAACCTACTTTAACACCCTGGTTGTACGAGTAGTAAGCAAAAACACTAAGCTGTTGTCGTTTTAGTGGCGAGAGGATGGCGGACAATATGGGAGGCTCGATGCCTCCTATATTTCTAAACACAACGCTGATTGCAGTGATGAGGTTTAATCAATGAGGAAGGCTCTTACTAGTATTTACAGTCCTCACCGTACAAAGTCTTTTGGGAGCCATCTAGGACATAGCGCACGCACCGACTGCTTTGTGCTTGCCACTGGGTAATTGCTATCGTAGCTGCCAGTACGAGCAGCATGGTAACTCCGACAGTGTTCGCCATTCGCTTCCCTTTGAACAAAAGGCGGTAACTCGTGCGGACAATATCAAGACCAAAGTAGGGCACCCGTAGCCGAAGTGGTGAGAATAGGGGGCGGTATAACCAGTAGTAGGCTCTCTTCAGGTTATTCCACTTTGAGCAGGTCTCTTTATGGAGGAAGTCTGAGACATCCACAACCAATCCCTTACCTTCCAGCATCATTACATTGCGACCGTGGACATCATGGGGATAGAGACCACGCCCACGCGCATAGTCTAAAGCCTGATCGATGTCCTGTATGACCCGCTCTGGGATTCGTAGTCCAAGATGTAGGCAGTCGTAGAGGGTTACTCCCTCCAGCCGTTTTAGGACTAGAAAGTTCTCGCCAGCGTACAGGCACTCGGAGAATGCCGGGTGAGAACCCAAGCGGAGGTAGACTTCCAACTCCTCCTCGAAGCCTGGACGACCAAGCGCGTAGATCTTCACCACCTGGAGAGGGTGGTCAGGATGATAGACCACTGCGGCATAGTTCCCTGTTCCGAGTAGCTGCCAAGGAGAGGGAATTTTGTGGACTTCCACCGGATTGTGGGCAGTAATGCTCTCGATTCGCAGACCGGGAAGTAGTTCTTGGTGGATACTCTCGATCAGCCGATTCATGGGTGAGCTATCCATATTAGGTTCTCAAAGGGAATCAAAATGCCTCTGCACCTACTCCATTCGGTGCGTCATAGGCACTGCATTTGTCTTCAAGTTACACGTTTACGATTTCGGAAAGCGCTCAGTTGCGAAATCTTAAGTGAAGTTATTGAATCTATAAGCTACGGAGAGATGGCAAACGCAAACTAGACTAGGTGAGAGAGATACTTGAAAGCCCCAAATATCATAAAAGACGCTGTGAGCAGTTGGAATGACGATTCTGATAGCGTCACATACCTTCAGAGATTTACGGAATTTTGGATTTCAGTAGGAATGATGGAACAAGGCTATCTGGTGGACAGTACTCCCCTTACAGGAAGGTTACCGTTGCCTTAGCTGCTCTTCAATCTTTTTGTTAACTGTGGGTAATCTGGAGATATTTCCCATGCAACTCAATTGGCTAGACCGTATCGGTGACTGGAATCCGCAACTGTTTCGGGAATTAAAAGGTCGCCTAAATCTGCGAAATGTAGCGATCGCACTGGTGATGTCACTGGTTTGCCAGATGCTCTTTTTCCTAACTTGGTCAGGGCAGGTTCCGAGTGAAAACATGCACATCTCTGACCCTTACTGCAAGGTACAAGCCACTTATTTCTCTTATCAACAGCAAGATCAGAAACTGCAAGCTCAATACAGACAGCTACAAAATCAATTCAACCACTACACTACGCCGCAACACTACAACCCCGAAAAAATCCAAGAACTTAAACAAGAGATAGAAGTACATAAGGGGAAAGTCAAAGACATACAACTTAAATACAATGGCGATTGCCCTAAAGATGCGATTGATGTAGAGAAGTGGTGGACAGACCACTATGCCCAGATGTTTACAGGGCTATGTGTGATGCTGACGCTTGCTCTGTTAGTGGTGGGTTGCTATATGCTCATCAGCGACTTGGCAGCAGAGGAACGCCGTGGCACCCTAAACTTTATCCGACTCAGCCCTCAGTCTAGCCAGAGTATTTTGAGCGGCAAAATCTTGGGAGTCCCGATTTTGCTTTATTTAGCCGCTGCACTAACGATACCCTTCCAGCTATGGTTAGGGTTCTTAGCTGAAATTCCGTTGGGTGAAGTGATCAGCTTTTGGGCAGTTCTGACTGGTAGCTGTGCATTCTTCTACAGTGCAGCCGTGTTGCTTGGCTTAGTTAGCTATTGGTTTAGTGGGTTTCAGTCTTGGTTCGGCGGTGGCGCCGTTTTAGCTTTCTTGAGTTTTATCAACTATAAAGCGATCGCCTATAGTCCAGCGGATTGGCTTAACTTATTTAGTCCCGTCGTTCTGCTGCCCTATTTGGTTGATAGAACGGGTTCAGCCTATACACAGCTTCCCTTCTCTCAAGGTGTCATCCAAGACTGGCAGTGGTTCTACTTCCCCTTAGGTGCATCTGGCATCAGCGTTATCATCTTTGCACTGCTTAATTATGGGGTTGGGACGTACTGGATTTGGCAAGCCCTCAATCGACGTTTCCGCAATCCCACTACTACGATGCTGAGTAAGCGGCAGAGTTATTTCCTCTCAGCTTCGTTTGCTGTAGTCACTCTAGGCTTTGCTGTTCAATCTACTGGAAAACAGCACACGCCATCGTTGCTCGATAACTTTATTACCTTGCTCTCGATGAACTGGCTGCTACTGGTTGGTTTGATTGCCGCCTTGTCACCTCACCGCCAAGCTTTGCAGGATTGGGCACGTTATCGACGCGAACGAACTTCTGGTCGTAAAGGCTTCTGGAAGTCTTCGTTGGTGCAGGATTTAATTCTTGGTGAAAAGAGTCCTGCTGTAGTTGCGATCGCAATTAATCTTGCAATCATCGCCGCTCCGGTTGCACTTTGTAGCTTGATTTTACCTGTCGGTTCTGACCGTTATACCAAACTACAACTCCTTTCGGGTTTAGTTCTAAACCTGACATTTATTTTGATCTGCGCTGCGCTTACTCAGTTGATGCTGTTGCTGAAAACCAATAAGCGGGCAATTTGGGCATCTGGAACCGTAGTCGGGATGACGCTTCTACTCCCAGCGCTTTTGGGTTTACTGTCAATTCATCCCGGTCAGAACGGTGGAGGATTGTGGTTGTTTACAAGCGCTCCGTGGGATGCTCTCAGATATGCAACTACAACATTAATTGCTCAAGTGCTTGTTGTTCAGTGGTCTATCCTGAGCTTATTGAGTTGGCGATTGACACGGCAACTGCAGCAGGCTGGAGAGTCGTCTACTAAAGCGCTGTTTGCCGCTCATCCTTCAGTTTAAGTGAATCAGTAACACGTCACGGAACGGGCGCACAACCGTGCGCCCCTACAAATCCCTACGATTTTTTCTTTAACCAGCTAAACATCGCCCGTAAATCTTTGCCAACTTCCTCAATTGGATGTTCGGCTTCCTGACGACGCATAGAGGTAAAGCCAGGTTTGCCTGCCTGGTTTTCCAACACAAATTCACGAGCAAATTGCCCAGATTGAATTTCTTGCAGAATTTTCCGCATCTCGGCACGGGTTTGATCGGTAACGATGCGAGGCCCACGGGTATAGTCGCCATACTCAGCGGTGTTGGAGATGCTGTCGCGCATCTGGGCGAGTCCACCTTCCACAACCAAGTCAACGATGAGTTTGACCTCGTGGAGACATTCAAAATAAGCTAATTCTGGTTGGTAGCCAGCATTGACGAGCGTTTCAAAGCCAGATTTGATTAATGCACTTAAGCCGCCACAGAGTACGACTTGCTCTCCAAATAAATCAGTTTCGGTTTCTTCGCGGAAGCTAGTTTCTAGGATACCTGCACGGGTTCCACCGATACCTTTAGCGTATGCCATTGCGCGATCGCGTGCTTGACCTGTTGCATCCTGATACACGGCAAATAAACACGGAACTCCTTCTCCCTGTTCATAAGTCCGGCGTACCAAATGTCCTGGGCCCTTGGGCGCAACCATCACGACATCGACTTCGGCTGGTGGGACAACTTGACCAAAGTGAATATTAAAGCCGTGGGCGAAGGCGAGTACCTTTCCTTCCTTGAGATTTGGCTCAATTTCCTCTTTGTAAACCGTTTTTTGCACTTCATCGGGTAAGAGAATCATGATGAAGTCAGCGGCGGCAGCGGCATCAGCAACCGAGTGGACTTTTAAACCTGCTTCCTCGGCTTTTTTTGCAGACTTACTGCCCGGATACAGCCCAACAATGACGTTCATGCCACTATCTTTGAGATTGAGGGCGTGAGCGTGACCTTGAGAACCGTAGCCGATGATTGCAACCGTTTTATCGGCGAGTAGGTCTAAGTTGGCATCCGTGTCGTAGTACATCCGGGCCATAGAAGCATCTCCTTCGAGCGAGCGTTGTGAGTAATTGCGAACTCTTGATTTTACCCCAAAACTTGTAGCAAGCCTTTGGTTATAGCAGTCAGCTTTCAGCAATCAGCTTTCAGTCAAGTAGGCGAAGGGAGCGAAGACTCGCTCATAGAGTCAATGTCTTAACCTAATTGGACTTGATTAGCGACAGCTATAAAAATCCTTCGTTGCCAGTGGTAGTTTATTTATCGTAGGGTTGAGTCTAAACTGTGCCTAGACCCCAAACGGGTACTCAAGAGGCTCAATGACTACTCTGCAATCTCTGTTTCATCACCTTGCGATCGCTTCTACTGAGTACGAACTGCGGTCAGTGTTCCTCGATACCGCAGGTGAACTCTTTCAAGCACAGGCTTGGGGTTTTACGCTTTTAGATCAGGACTTTCAGATCGTAGAAACCGATAAACGGGGTTTACCGGATTCATTTGTGGATTGCTACAACGAAGTGGGCATTCCAAAAGACCCGGTGATGTCTTCTGTAATTGAGCGACATGCGCCAGTACACAATCATTTAGTTCTATCTCCAGAGAACTGGAAGCGTAGTGCAATTTATCAACACGTTGCCTTGCGCTACGGCATCGAACACATCATGATGGGGCCGCTTGTTGGTGGCGGTCATCTTGTTGGAAAGGTCTATTTAATGCGTAACAGCAAGACGATGCCGTTCAGTACAGAAGACGTCAGTCGGCTTAGTGCCTTATGTACTCATTTATCAGTCTGTTTAGCCACTCTGCGTGCAAGCGCAACTACCCCTGATTCTGGGCTGGTGAAATGTCTGACTCCGCGTGAGCTACAGATTGCTGATTTGGTCGCTCAAGGGAAGAGAACTGCTGAAATTAGTACAACTTTGGGGATTACTCAGAATTCAGTGAAGCAAGCGCTAAAACGGATGTTTCTCAAGCTCGACGTTTCAACACGAGCGGAGATGGTGGCTCAACTGCAATGGGTTCCAAGTTCCCAGAGAGTGGGACTATTCCGATAAAGTTTGCACAAGTTTTAATAAGAATCCTGCGACGCTTCAGCTTCTAAGCGGCTGTGGGGAGGCATTTTGCCCAGATTTTTTTCAGGAAGGGTAGAACGGGATCGGCGTATTGAGAGTTGTGTTTTGTGCGATCGCGTTCAATTGCATTCCACAAGTATTGTAACTGTTGCTGGGTGGAGCATTTTTGCAGTTGACAGGCAATGGCGTTTTTCCATTGTTCCATCTGGCGGTAGCTGATGAATTGTCCTCCTTTGTCGAGGCAATGGACGAAGATAACGTAGAGCCAGGATTCGATTTTTATAATTAGTGATTCGGGAATTCTCAGGAATTTGGCAATTTGATGCTTGGTGATGCGGAAGTTTTGTGCAGGCTTGATGCGGCGGAATAAGACTGTCATGGTTGCTTAATTTCTTGTTGAGTTTGTTGAATAGACCTCCTGCATAAATCATGAAATGCCCCCTAAATCCCCCAAAATTGGGGGACTTCAATTCTATATTCCCCCCAGAATTGGGGGCTAGGGGGGCGAAAATTATATTCGTGCAGGAGGTCTATTCTCTTGCGGGTGAGGGCATTAATTTAAGATCTGATTTAAGTCTTCTTCTTGGTCAGTTGTGAGTTGAAGTTGTTTGTTGGGAACATCAAAGAGGACTTCAAATTCAGCAGCAGGCATGAAGCGGTTGAGAAAGCGTCGGTGGTCTTCTGCGTCTTGGCGGTGGAAGAATCTCGCCACTGTATACCGTGTCAAAATCTGGATAATAGATCTCTTGCAAAAGTCGATTTTTAGCTGTAGGGCGAAGCATTTGCGCCCAGATTTATCGGTAAAATCAGGGTTTTTATCCGCAAATGCTTCGCCCTTTTCGGATTTATGCAAGAGGTCTAATGTCTTCAGGAAAGGCGATCGCTAAAGTGAGCGCAGTGTCGCAGGACTGCGTAAAATGACAAACTGGTTAAGAAAAGGCAGCGATACCCTAGAGCGCTCTGATCAGTTCAAGGAGCGCTGCCCTTCTTTGAATATCCATGCTTAGTGTAAATTTGTTTGCGGTAATAGTCAATTGTTTTACGGAAAAGATGAAAAAGTCTGATCGATCGCCGCTAATGAGACTAAGAGTGCAGCAATTTCTCACCCAAAAGGAGTTGGCGGAGGCACTGGGCGTGACCGAGACAACCGTAAGGAATTGGGAAGCAGGACGATCGGTGCCAAAACTCACCCCTGTTCAGTACAAGACTTTGCTGGAGGTTCTGAAAATTACGTCAGATGAGTTGCCAGATCAGTTTGGCTTTCCAGATAGTCAAAATGGGTAGAGAGATGCTGTAAGTAGTGAAAGCCAATACAATTGATTGTCAACCCATCCTACGGGTTGGATAGGGTTAAGTGAATGGATTTAGCAGGGAAATGCCACAATCTTCAAAATCACGAGTGTTTCGCGTTACCAGAGTGAGTTGATGTAGATGGGCAGTAGCTGCTATCAGCATATCTGCCTGAGTGCGAGGTTTACCTTGAGTTCGTAAGCGACCCCGCAATTCGCCTGAATGATGAGCAATCTCAGCAGTAATTGGGATGATTTGGCAATAAGTTTTTAGGAATTCCTGAAACCAATTTTGTACTCTGGCATTCGGTTTTGATGCCAAACCGTAAGCAATTTCTTCTAGGGTAATTACACTTAACGAGATTGATGAAACCTGAGCGCTCCACGCTAATACCCCTGGATTAGGTTGGGGACGTGCCAGTTCGCTGATTATATTGGTATCACACAGAAATGTCACAGAGACTATTAGTCAGCAAAAGGATTGAAACGATCCTCGCGAGGAGGAATTTCTAGGGTATAGTTTTCCTCTGCACAAAGCTGACGCAATTGAGAAAAGGCATCTGCTAGAGAGGGTTTGCTCTGCTGTTGTTGCCAAGCCAGGAAATCCTGAAAGAGTTCGGCTTCCACAACGGCTGCTACCAGTTTGTCGTGATTGTAAATCAGTTGAGGTTCTGAAACAGCAGCACTCATGACTTCAGAGAATTTCTGCTGGGCTTCCTCGATTTTCCAGTTCATAGGGTTCTAATCATATCTACTATTGATTTGTAATTAAATCCTAGGTTAGATTTGGCGATCGCTTCTCAGTCTAGCTGATGTGCTTTCCTAAGATTGGCGAAGACCTGGACGAAGAAGATGAGGTTAGCGATCGCGAAGCGCTGCTGCTTACAGCCGATCACATTAATGACGCCACCTATGAGGAAGAATAGAGCTAGAGCATCGGTTCATAATGGTACGGGCAATCCTCCGGGGTTGCCTCTCAAGGGTTTGGGGCAGGCACGGAGACACTGCTCTCAGCCAGCATAGGGATTGCCTTTCGCCTCAAAAGAGACCTGGATGTTTCCTGAACTATCTCTCAGCTGACTCACTGCATCGATTAAATCTTGCAATCGCTGTTTGGCTTCATTAATAGGAATCATAGCCATCAACTTAGTAACGTTTAAACTCATTAAACTTTCATCTATTATGAGCGATCGCATTTCACCGTTGGCAAGGATAGTGATCGCTTTTTCAAGTTCCCGGATAGCTACAACCCCATCAGGAAAGATGAGGGAACACAGCCATGCCACATACAAGAGTCAATAGGTAAACTGACTTGCTCCTAACTCTCCTCCTCTCTCTGTGTTGAAGCTCCACCCTTCCTATCCTGAAGTTGGTTGAGGCGATTTTGGCGTAGGTGGGCTAAGGTCTTACCTAAAGTATATCTTCAGACACATGGCAAGTAAATTAAATATTTCTTAACTTGGTAAGGAAAGGGGCGCAAAAAAGTTAATGAGGCAACACGTAATCCTTTGAGATTGGTAGTAAAGACGAGATATGTTGAGAAAGACGACTCAAATCCCGGATAAGCAGCAGGCATTGGAACAATCTATATTCTTGGGTAAGCTCAGAAACGCCATTTGGCTTCTAGGTGTATCGTCCTGGTTATTTGGAATTACAGATAGAAGTATTGCGTCTTTTTCTGATGGATATCTTTCTGCTTCAGATATTATTCAACTGTCCACAGCCTCCTTTTTCTTTGTAAGTTGGCTGTTTTTAAAGCCGTCACGGATTGAAAACCAAAGTGAATAAGTCAGGAGACAACGCATGGCAAGTCCCATCTCCTGAATATTTGAACCAGATAAGCAAGAATAAATTGCTTATAGTTTAGGTCAGTGCCATCAACTTATGAAAGATTAGCGATCGCCTGATCAATTAACTGAGAAAGCAGTTCTCGCTCAGCTACTGAAAACCCTGCCATCGCTTGTTCCCGAATTTCTGCGGCAATGGGTGGTAGTACTGCTTCTAGCTGCTTACCCGCTTCTGTCAGCCAAATCCGCCAAATCCGTCTGTCGCGAGTATCACGTTCCCGACGCACGAGTCCGCGTTCCTCCATTCGATCTAGCACCCCGGTTAGAGTACCGCCTACTTGTTGCAATCTCTCCCCAATAGTAGAAGTTGCCAAGCCATCTTCTTCCCACAAACAGCACAGGACAACCCAGTGAAACGTAGTTAGTCCAAAGGGTTCTAATCGCTCCTGAAACGTGCGACCAAGTATTTGAGAGAGTAGTTTAATCCGATAGCCGAGGCTATGGGGAGCTAAAACTTCATCCCACTGTGCCAAATGTCTGCGATTTACAGAAGTAGAAGGCATGGAGCAACAATTATTTAGTATGCGTAACATCAGCTTAACATTTAGCGAGGAAAACCAAAAAGCTGATAGCGGTCAGCTATCAGCTAGAACTAGGAAGAAGCTTTATCAAGCAGACCAATCTCCACGTAGATGGGGCGAATCAAACGCCTTAATTGAGGCAACTGTTTGGTAAAAGCTAAAGAACCTAAAATACAGCAGAAACCACCAATCATTAAGGTGTCTGGAGCGCCAATTTTATCAGCTAATGCTCCAGAAGCTAAATTGCCAAAAGGTAAGATACCTAAGAACGACATCGTGTACAAGCTCATCAATCGTCCACGTTTATCGTCCTCCACAATGGTTTGTAAAATTGTATTACTAGAGGCAATTTGTAAAATCCCACCAAAGCCGACCAGGAACATCATGAATAGAGACAACCAGAGAATACGGGATTGAGAAAAAATCACTAGCCCTGTGCCAAAAATAGCAGGAGCAATGGCAATGATTTTGCCTAAACCAATTACAGTAGAGCGAGAACTTAGATAAACACCACCTACTAACGCTCCCACTCCCACAGCAGCCATTAAGAAACCGAGAGTTTCCGCACTACCTTGAAGGATATTTTTAGCAAAAATTGGAATTAAAATTGTATAGGGCATTCCCATAAAGCTGAATAAGGCAAGCAGTAGTAAGATTGCCCGAATCGGTGGGAAGCCAAAGGCATAGCTGAATCCTTCTATTAACCGTTGCCAGACATTAGTTGTTTGTGTGGCTATCTTTCTCGGCTTAAGCTTCATGGCTAACAAGCCTGCAACCACAGCAATATAGCTAAGTCCATCAATGAGAAAACAAACACCTGTCCCAACGCTGGCAATCAGCAACCCGGCAATCGCAGGACCCACTAAACGCGCACCGTTGAAGACAGAAGAATTAAGCGCGATCGCATTTCCTAAATTTTCTTTTCTTTCAATAATCTCCGGGACAAAAGCCTGACGAGCAGGTGAATCAACGGCAGTGATAAGACCTTGAAAGAGGCTCAGCAAGATAATGTGCCAAATCTGAATGACACCACTCAGCGCTAAAGCCGCTAACGCCAAAGACTGAATCATTGCCAGGATTTGGGTGGTAATTAAAATACGATGACGATTCCAACGGTCAACTATAATCCCGCCAAAGGGAGAAATTAAAAAGCTAGGAATTTGACTGGAAAATCCCACAATTCCCAGCCACAAAGCTGAATTCGTCAGATCATAAACCAACCAAACCGTAGCGATTTGTGTCATCCAGGTGCCAACTAAGGAGATGGCTTGTCCGGCGAAAAAGAGACGATAATTTCTCGATTCCAAAGCCCGCAGGATAGGCTTCAACTTTGATACCCCAAAATTCATTGTTCGAGCATTCCATAGTCCAAGTTATTGTCTCTTTGAGTTAGTTTTTGCAAGGCTAAGCATTTGATAAGCAGCCATTCATTTCGTATGCGTAATATTTAGTTAAAAGATTCCCTTGCCAAAGTAGTCCGCTGAGGGTTGTTTAGAATGCGTACTATCCATGTAACAAAACTTAAACACCGCTAGCATCATCCATTTGGGTGAGGTGGGTTTTAGCCGTTTCAGTAAGCCGGATTTTAATTGCTTAGCGTGCGTATTATTACGGTAACATAGTTTCTTGTAATAAATCAGATTTACTGCTTATTAATGTGCCATTAACCTGTTCATAAACCAAGTAGGAAGCCTAGCGTTTTATACTCCAATGCGATCGCAATTGATGAATCTAGCAAGCTACTTTAGGCGTAAATATCGGTTTATGGCGCGTTTTTCCCTCCCCTTCCTGATTTCCTCTTCTATATTTTTCGCTACCTGCTTATTGGGTAATGCAACAGCCAATAGCGCCCCCATCCGCAGTTTTGCCCCAGTGAATCGTTATGTTGTTGGTGGTGCAGTTGCGGAAATTATCTCAGCAAGTCCAGACGGCAACACCCTTGCCTTTACCAATGCAGGCGATCAGAAAATTGGCTTTGTGGACATCACAGATCTAAAAAATCCTCAGCCATTAGGAACGGTGGATGTTGCCGAACTGGGAGAACCCACATCTGTGGCGATTACGCCGGATGGACGCTATGCTGTGGCGGCGGTACTGAATCTGATTGATGAAAAGACACAAAGCATTACTGACCAGAAGCCGGGAACGTTAGTATTTATTGATCTAAAAACGCGAACCATTGCAGGTCAACTGCTGCTACCAGGAATTGGGCCTGATAGTGTGGCGATTACACCGGATGGGAAGAAGGTAATTGTCGCGATTGAAGATGAGGAAGATGTCGAAAATCTACCAGGTCAGCGTCCAGGTGCGATTAATGTCGTTACTATCAACTACAGCAATCCTAGCCAATCAAAGGTTACTAATGTACCTTTAAATCTCAACGGTGTAGCTGGAGTGAATTATGTTGAGGATGTCCAGCCAGAGTATGTGGCGATTAGTCGGGATGGCAAAACGGCTGCTGTCACCTTGCAGGAGAATAATGCGATCGCAATTTTAGATATCCCCTCAGAAAAAGTCACACGCATTTTCTCAGCAGGTACCTCAAAGCATGAAAAAGCTGACCTAGAAGCGAATGGTGATATCCGCTTAAATCAAGCGTTTGAAGGACGACGAGAACCTGACTCAATTGCCTTTACAGCCGATGGTAATTATTTAGTCATTGCTAATGAAGGCGATACAGACCAAGAAAGCTTTGGAGATGGCATTTATTCCGGAGGACGTGGTTGGTCAATCTTGGACTTAGAAGGAAACGTTATCTACGACAGTGGCAGCAGCATCGAAGAACTCGCCGTCAGGATGGGACAATATCCCGACAACCGTTCCGATAAACGTGGTATTGAAGTCGAAGGTGCAACTGTTGCCAAATTCGGTGAGCAAGAATTTGCCTTTGTTGCTTCGGAACGGGGTAGTTTTGTGGTTGCCTACGACATCAGCGATGTCAAAAATCCCAAATTTGTGGGTTTCATGCCTACAGGTATGTCGCCAGAAGGTGTACTGGCAATTCCGAAGCGGAACTTATTGCTAACAGCCAATGAAGGCGACGGCACGATTGATATTTTCCAAGCAGAAACCACTGTTGCTAACCCCTACACTGAGCAACAGCCACTAGTAATGAGCGAAAGCCAAGAGACACCTTTTAGTGCCCTCAGTGGTTTGCAGCCAGTCCCAGGTTCCCGCCAGCTTTATGCTGTACCGGATAGTGCGATCACTCCATCTCGAATTTTCACCTTTAATCTTGATGGTAGTAAGGCATTCGTCAGCCGCGCCATGATGATTACCAAGGATGGCAAACCAATGTCGTATGACTTAGAGGGCATTACTTTAAATCCTGCTGGTGGCTTTTGGCTGGTGAGTGAAGGCGACGATAGGGAAGGACAACAAAAACCTAACCTATTGCTCAAAGTTAGCGATCGAGGCACAGTTGAAGAGGAAATTCCCTTACCCCAAGAGGCAGCAGCAATTGTCACTCGCTTTGGCTTTGAAGGCGTAACGACCAATGCTGATGGCAGCAAAGTTTATGTAGCTGTGCAGCGAGAAATGAAAGATGACCCGAAAAATCAAGTTCGCATTGGGGAATATGATATCGCAAGTAAAACCTGGAATTTTTACTTCTATCCTCTAGATACTGATAACGTCGATGGCTGGGTAGGTTTGAGTGAAATAGTCCGCGATACGGATGGCAGCTTTTTGGTTGTCGAACGGGATAATCAAGGAGGGGCAAATGGGGCAGCAAATGCACGAGTCAAGCGAGTCTATCGCTTCTCCTTAAATGGAGTTCAACCTGGAGGGACGTTGCAAAAAACTCGCGTCATTGATTTATTCGCTGACCACAATTGGCTAGAAGAGAAAGTCGAAGGCATGGCAGCGACTGAAACGGGTTATTGGATTGTCAGTGATAATGATGGCGGCCAGATGTACACTCGACTCTTGTTTGTGCCGCGTTGAGTCTCAATAAGTGCAACCTCAAAAAATAAGCACCCACTTCTAAAACTGAAGTGAGTGCTTTCACCCAAAAAATTGTAATTAAGGCAAACTGCCTCAACTAATAAGCATCTTGCAACTCATAGAAGTCAGGCGAGATGTAATCCTTCCGCAACGGCCAACCTACCCAATCTTCTGGCATCAAAATCCGCTTCAGGTTCGGGTGTCCTTCATAGATAATCCCGAACATATCGTAGGACTCCCGCTCTTGCCAGTCGGCGGATTTCCAAATCCAGTACACTGAGGGTACTTTCGGATTTTCTCTAGGTAGGAAAACTTTGACGCGCACTTCCTCAGGCTTGTCAGCATTGTCACTTAATTTAATTAAGTGGTAGAAGCTAACTAAATTGTCTCCTGCCCCCACATCGTAACCGCCTTGGCACTGGAGGTAGTTGAAACCATAAGCGTATAGTGCTGTTGCGATCGGGATGAGAAATTCAGGTTCTACCTTAATAATCTCTACACCCAAATGGTCACGCTCTAGAGCTGTATGCTCAAAGTCGTTCTCCGTCAACCACTGGGAAACCTGACCAACTTCTACAATCTCAGATTCGCCACTAGTAGTCGGTGATAATTCACCTGCCCCTTGATCTTTTCCTTTAGTAGCTTCTTGTTTAGAATCTTCTTCAGCCACGATCAACCTCCTCTTTGACTGTAGACTTGAGCGCTGGTGGAACTGGCATACCCATCGCTTCACTGAGTTCCTTGGGAGGAGTATAGCGAGTCTCAGATCGTAGATATTTCCCAGTCAATATTTCCGGTGCAAGCTCCATCTTGTGGGTCGTGCTGTAGTACCGATGGGTTTGATTGAGCTTTGCTCGTTCCTGCATGGACTCATCCGCGACTTTCTTTCGCAGCTTGATGATCGCATCAATAATCGCTTCTGGACGAGGAGGACAGCCAGGGATATAAACATCGACAGGAATCAATTTATCCACACCGCGCACCGATGTTGGAGAGTCAACGCTGAACATCCCACCTGTGATTGTACAGGCACCCATTGCAATCACGTATTTTGGCTCTGGCATCTGTTCGTAGAGACGCACCAGTGCGGGTGCCATTTTCATTGTGATTGTGCCAGCCGTGATGATTAAGTCGGCTTGCCGAGGGCTGGAACGAGGAACCAAACCAAAACGGTCAAAGTCAAACCGGGAACCAATTAATGCTGCAAATTCAATGAAGCAGCAGGCTGTACCGTACAGCATTGGCCACAGGCTGGAAAGCCGCGCCCAGTTGTAAAGGTCATCGACTGTCGTGAGAATCACGTTCTCTGAGAGGTCTTGCGTGATTGATGGACGCTCGATGGGGTTGAGAATTCGCTCTTTGTGCTGCTCAGCCAAGGCTTTACTATCAGTTGTAATGTTTTGGTTCATGACCATTCAAGGGCTCCTTTGCGCCATGCGTAAACAAGAGCAACAACTAGAATTGCTATAAAAATAAGGGCTTCAACAAAAGCCAGTAGTCCAAGGCGATTGAAGGCGACTGCCCAGGGATACAGGAATACAGTTTCAACATCAAAAATGACAAACACAAGCGCAAACATGTAGTAGCGGATGTTGAACTGAATCCAGGCTCCCCCTATAGGTTCCATACCAGATTCGTATGTAGTGCGTCGCTCTGGAGAGCGTGTGCTAGGTCGCAGAAGCTTAGACGCAGACAATGCCAAGAAAGGGACTGAACTGCAAGCCAGAAAGAAGCCTAAGAGATACTCGTAGCCGCTAAGAACAAACACAATAGGTAACTGCCCTAGAAATTTGCGTTATTACTTCTTCAACATTCTTAATTATAAGGGGTTGGCTGTTTTATCCGAATTAGAGAATCTGAGCGGGAGCATTGTGAAAAGTAATCGTACTAATTGGTCAGATTTTAGGGTAGTTTGCCTGAATTCTCCCAAAAGAGCAAATTACTCCTTTATTGTTGACTGATTCCTGTGAGCAATCTCCTGCTGCCCCCACTATGGTATTGGGAGCAATCGGCAGACAGTGTACGCTAAAGCGATCGCAATTACTAATAATAAACATACAAGCCCTCTGCATAAGAGCCTTTTGCTATACCTGTTGCTAGAGGGTGATTAATTTTACACCAAGTTGTACTCAGTAGCCTTTACCTCTATCTCTTGGGAGGTGGCGATAGAGATGCTTATCTTACCAGAGTATTAAAGTGGTTCAGGTATGCGATAATTTTTAACATAGATTTTAAGATTTGCTTCCTAATTGTTTTTTGTAAGTAATGAGCGAGCAAGCCAAAGAGCAAACCCTTGCTGAACAAGCACCAGCTCAATACGAATGTCGCGCTTGCGGCTACGTCTACGAGCCAAGTAAGGGAGATAGTACTAGGGATATTCCGGCTGGAACGCCTTTTGAAGAGTTGCCAAGCGACTGGCGTTGTCCGGTTTGCGGGGTTCGGACTTCTCAATTTGAGAATGTCGGTTCAATTGGTACCCCTTCTGGGTTTCAGGAAAACTTGAGTTATGGCTTTGGTGTTAACCGTCTGACCCCAGGGCAAAAAAATATCCTGATTTTCGGGGCTTTAGCCTTAGGCGTTATATTCTTTCTGAGTCTGTACGGCTTGCGCTGAGCGAGAACGTAGTGGGGGTTTTTAACAAGCCAGAAATTGGTTCGTCTTGCTAAGGGTGTGTTCTTTAGCAAACGGTTTATGCCCCGCTCAGACTCGCCGAAATCCCCGCTCTCAAACTCCTTTCTGGGCGCAAATTTCAGGAAATCTGAGAAAGCGCTGCCATTTTATAAGGATAGACAATTCGCTTTTACCAGTTCTGGATGATATGACCTATTTTGTGAGAACGCTGAAACAAATTGTAATAGTAGTGGCGATCGCCTTCTTTTGTATCAGCTGTAGTTATACCGAATCTCTGAGCTATAACCCTTGGCAGGTTGTTCCCTTGCCAACGGAGGCTACCCTACAAGATGTTGGTTTTACAGGCGACCCAAATCATGGATGGGCAGTCGGTAGTAATTCCACAATTTTAGAAACAATAGATGGCGGTAAGACCTGGCAAGAGAAAGGATTGGCACTTGGTGAGCAGAATTACCGCTTTACCTCGGTAAGCTTTAGTGGAGAAGAAGGCTGGATTACAGGCGAACCTTCTATCTTACTGCACACTACTGATGCTGGGGCTTCTTGGTCTCGCATTCCCTTAAGTGAGAAGTTACCCGGTATACCGGATAAGATTGTCGCTCTTGGCCCTAAATCGGCAGAAATGAGTACCGACATTGGTGCCATTTATCAGACCAAAGATTCGGGTCAGACTTGGCAAGCGATGGTGGAAGAAGCGGTTGGTGTTGTCCGGAATATGTCACGTTCTGACGATGGTAAGTACGTTGCCGTTTCCGCTAGAGGTAACTTCTACTCAACCTGGGAACCCGGTCAGAGTGCTTGGGAGCAGCACAATCGCAAAAATTCTAAGCGCCTTCAGAGTATAGGATATGGGAAAGATGGACGGCTTTGGGTACTCTCCAGAGGTGGTCACTTGCAGTTTAGCAGCCCTGAAGACCCCGAAGCCTGGGACGACCCTCAAACTCCAGAGTTTTCAACAAGTTGGGGGTTACTGGATTTAGCCTATCGAACACCTGAAGAAATTTGGGTAACAGGTGGTAGTGGTAATCTCTTAGTAAGCTTGGATGGTGGTAAAACTTGGCAAAAAGACCGTGGGATTGAGAATGTTCCCTCAAACTTGTACAAGATTGTCTTTGTAAGCCCAGAACAGGGATTCATCATTGGTCAGAAGGGTGTTTTACTAAAGTATGAGCCGTCAGAACAAGCGGCTTGATCTACAAGAAATTGCTTGAATCAATACAAGCAGATTTCGTATGATAGTGAGTGAGTTTTCAACTGTTAAAAGGAAGGAGAAACAGCTATGTCGGGTACCACTGGAGAGCGTCCATTTGGAGACATTGTTACAAGTGTTCGTTACTGGGTAATTCACAGCATTACAATTCCTGCATTGTTCATCGCAGGCTGGTTATTTGTCAGCACAGGTCTTGCCTATGATGCGTTTGGCACACCGCGCCCTGATGAGTATTTCACCCAAGATCGGCAAGAAGTGCCAATCGTGAGCGATCGCTATAATGCTAAACAGCAAGTCGAACAATTTATCAAGTAAGTTTTTGTAAAACAGGTTGAAAACTATGACGAGCAATACACCAAATCAGCCAGTTTCCTATCCAATTTTTACGGTTAGATGGTTGGCGGTTCACACCTTAGCTGTGCCCACAGTCTTCTTCTTAGGTGCGATCGCTTCAATGCAGTTTATTCAACGCTAGGAGAAACGATTATGCCAGATCGCAGTCCCAATCCAAACAACCAACCAGTTGAACTCAATCGGACTTCGCTTTACTTAGGTCTATTACTGATTTTTGTTCTTGGTATTTTGTTCTCCAGTTATTTCTTTAATTAACTGGGTTTGAGTCTAATCATTGTTGTTTTGAAGTAGGAGATAAAGCTATGTCTGGAAGTGGAAAAATCCCCTTGTGGATCGTTGCAACTGTCGCAGGAATGGCTGTCCTCACAATTCTTGGTATTTTCTTCTACGGCGCTTACGCAGGACTGGGTTCCTCTCTGTAAGGCTGACCTAGAATCGACGTTAACAAGCAATTGATTTGATGCTTGGCGTGAAACCTAAATACTGAAAAAGTATCTACCGCTGGTTTGATCAAACTGGCGGTATTTTAATAAGTATGTGGGTTTGGGGAAAATAGCAGTTAGCGTTGAAGAAGGTAGGAGGTAGCTCTCCGGATACTAAACCACTGCTCGACTTGATTGATCCAAGAGCAGTGAACGGGGGATAAAGGATAAATTTCCGTGGAATAACTGAGGGGAGGAGCACTCAGGTACGGTTACCCTGTAGTGTCGCGATGTATGTCAAAAAGTTACACCTGTCCCATCGAAGCTCTCTGTTTGTAATAGACTCAAAGCTTTGTGTATTATTTGGTTTGGTACGGAGAGAGAGGGATTCGAACCCTCGTTAACGTTACCGCTAAACAGCATTTCCAGTGCTGCGCCTTCAACCACTCGGCCATCTCTCCAGGGGAGATTAGAAATGTGTGACTATGAGTTTTATAAACTCAGCACACGATCTAAGATTATACACTGAAGTAATGAAAAAAACCTATACGATTCAAATTTGCGATCGCCAAAACGGCACTCAGCAAACTCTACAAGTACCATCTGACCGCTACATCCTGCAAGCGGTGGAAAACCAAGGAGGGAAACTACCGTTTGCTTGCCGTAATGGGGCGTGTACTACTTGTGCTGTTCGAGTTCGTCGTGGGGAAGTCTACCAGCCAGAAGCTATGGGGCTTTCTCAAAAGTTGCGCGATAAGGGCTATGCTCTGTTGTGTGTCAGCTATCCCTGCTCTGACTTGGAAGTTGAGACACAGGATGAAGATGAAGTCTACGAACTTCAGTTTGGTCGTTACTTTGCAAGGGGAAAAGTGCGATTTGGACTGCCACTGGATGAGGATTAGGGATTGGGAATTGGGGATTGGGAATTGGAGACTGGGGCTGGAGACTGGGATTTGGGAAAAATTTCCAGCTACTTTACTTCCAGGTTGCTCAAGCTTCAGTTCCCTATTCCGAGTTTCAGGAAGCGGCTTAGTGCAACAAGGCAGAAGGCAGGAGGCTCTTATGCAAAAGCAATATTGCTTGTACAGTAAGCCTTTTAGCTTTTGTCAACTGGATAGTTATTTCCGCCGTGCTGCACTTAGTCGTCTTCGGCAATGCTGTATTTTTTTTAGCTGTCTGCTATTACTAGTGGGTTGCCAATCTAAACCAGCCAAGAATGGAATTACTGTTCAGGTGCAGCGGGTGGTTAGTGGACAAACAATAGAGGTGTTGAACACTAACCAACAACCGCCAGGAATTGAGCGAGTACGGTTGATTGGTATTGAAGCACCTGACTTAAAGCAGCAGCCTTGGGGTTTGATGGCACAAAACCGCTTGGAGAAGATGATTAGCGTAGCAACGAGTCAACAACTCGTCTTACAGCCAGTTTTCCTAGAACCTGACAAACAGGAAAAAGATAGTTTTGGTCGGTGGCTCGCCTATGTTTGGTACGATGGCAAATTGCTTAATGAGCAATTAGTAAAAGATGGGTATGTTCTTTCTGCACCGCGATCGCCAAATGACAAGTATGATGAGCGCATTGCCAGAGCGCAGGAATACGCCAGAATCATGGGATATGGCATTTGGAACCCACTTAAACCGATGCGCTTGACCCCAGCAGAATTTCGTCGTTTGCCCCTCAACCCAACGCCTTAACGATGAGCGAACCTACGTCTGAACAATTACACATCTTCCTAGACATTGCCACCGAAGCCGCCCTAGCCGCTGGTGCTATCTTGCAATCCTATTGGGGTCACTTGGAAGCTGTAGAAGAAAAAGGGCGTCCTGGGGACTTAGTCACCGTTGCTGATAAAGAGGCGGAAGCGGCAATCCTCAAGGTACTAAAGCGTCATTTTCCCGAACATTCCATCCTGGCAGAAGAATCGGGTCAACAAGGAGATAAGGAGAGCGATTACCTCTGGGCGATAGATCCTTTGGATGGCACGACCAATTATGCCCACCAGTACCCGATTGCTGCTACCTCCATCGGTTTACTGATTTCCGGCAAGCCGCAGGTGGGAGCAATTTACAATCCCTTCCGTGATGAATTATTTCGTGCTGCCAAAGGCTTAGGCGCAACTCGCAATCGACGTCCAATCCAAGTATCTCAGACTCCTGAACTCAGTAAGAGCTTGCTTGTTAGTGGCTTTGCTTACGACCGACGTGAGACTTCTGACAATAACTATGCCGAGTTTTGCCACCTCACTCACCTAACTCAGGGCGTTCGCCGTAGTGGTTCCGCCTCGCTGGATTTGTCTGATGTTGCTTGTGGACGACTAGATGGCTATTGGGAGCGAGGGCTTTCTCCTTGGGATGTCGTGGCTGGAATTATTCTAGTCGAGGAAGCTGGGGGGAAAGTAACCGCTTACGACGGTAGTCCATTGTTAATTGATTCGGGTCGAATCTTAGCAACGAATGGTCAGATTCACGACCAACTAAGTACTGAACTTTTACAAGTTCCTCCACTATCCTCTTGGCAGTAATTCTAAGAGTTAGCATCCCAAATGGCTATCGATTCAACAAACCCTCTTGTTAAAAGTCACTCAACCATTCTTCAGGCGAAAGCCAACTTCCTAGTAAACTCTTAATGTAGATCAAGCTAAGGTCAAGGCTTTGTCGATTCCACCGAAATCTAAGACATACTAGAAACAATCCCTTGCGGCACAGAGTTTGGACGGCGCACTATGTCTTTTACAATTGATCGCGGACTATTTAAGTTAGATTTCACAGACCACCACGCAGTTCTAGGGATTCCAGTCAACGCGGATGAAAAGGAAGTTCGGAAACGATATCTTAAGATTGCCCGCAGACTGCATCCTGATAGCTGCAAAGCCGGAACCGAAGCGGAGAAAAAACTAGCAAATCAGCTGCTATCGAAACTTGTTAATCCAGCTTATGAACAACTGTCTCAAACCAGTCGTGACTACATTGTAAGCCTGGGACACATGGGTAGACGGTTGGCTGTAGAAAAAGAAAAAGGGAAAATTCCAGTAGCTAGCGAGGCTGCAAAACAATTAGCTCGCGCTGGTGCAAGTTTAGACTTTGCTTACAAAAGCGCGGTACAAAACATTGCTTCCAAGCAATATGAATCTCTTGACCAAGTGTCAGATAAAATTGCTGAAATCAGCGAACTCAATTTAGTTTACCTAATGCTTAAAGGGAGCAAGGGCGAAAGCATCAAACAAGAAGGGAAAGCCGGAACAACTAATCCTGAGCCAGCTAGGTCGAAGCCTCCTAGCCCCCCACCCAAGCCAGAGCCTCAGCTCGACTCTACGGCATCGAGAGTTCCTGAGTATATCCGTCGTGCAGAAGGGTATATGGTGAAAAATAACTTTGCCTCCGCTGTGTTGGAGTTGCGTGAAGCGCTTAAGTTAGATCAAACCAACAGCAACGGTCATAGCTTACTGGGAATTGCTTATTTGAAGCAAAATCAGATGGCAATGGCTAAAGTTCACCTGAATAAAGCCTTGCAATTGAATCCTAGGGATGAGAGAGCAATTAAGGCAAAACAGTATCTTGAGAAGTTGATAGAGAAAAATGGTTCTACAAAGCCAGCAAACTCTTCAAAACAACCTCAGAGCAAGCCGCCTGAAAACCCCTCTACAAGCAAGGGTTTATTTCGTAATCCGTTCAAGAAGAATTAATGGTTCATCAACCACCAGCGGGTGCAAGAGATTTGCTGCCTCTCGAAGTTACCCAAAAACGCTGGATTGCCGATCACTTGCAGCAAGTATTTCACCGCTGGGGCTATCACCGGATTATCACATCAACTCTAGAGTGGTTGGATACACTGATGGCAGGGGGTGCGATCGCACGTTCAACGGTTATCCAGTTGCAGGATGCTGAGGAAGGAACGCTGGGATTGCGTCCGGAACTAACAGCTTCGATCGCACGAGCATTTGCAACCCGAATCGCAGGCAGTACGAGTGAAGCAACGTTAGCCTTGCCGCAACGCCTCTATTACAATGCCAATGTCTTTCGCCGCCCTCCTGTTGGTCACCACGGACGTCAGTTGGAGTTCTACCAGTCGGGTGTGGAACTGCTAGGGGCTGGAGGTGTATTGGCAGATGCAGAAATTCTCCTATTATTAGCAGACTGCTTGAATCAGCTTGGTTTACAGCAGTGGCACTTGGTTTTAGGGGAAGCGGGTTTGACGCGATCGCTTCTTTCTCCCTTCCCACCCCCAGTGCGAGACAAAGTGCGTAAAGCGATCGCTGATCTCGACCGCGTTGCTTTAGAGACTTTGCCCTTATCCTCAGAATTACGCGATCGCGCCTTGTTCCTGTTTGACCTTCGGGGACAACCTGCTGATGTCTTACAAAAGGTTGCCAGTCTGGATTTAGATGCATCAGAGCAGGAAATTGTCAACAACCTCAAATCCCTGCTGGAACTGTTGCAAGAAAGCTCTCCCTCACCACTTGAGCCAATTCTTGACCTCAGCTTAGTTCAAACGTTGGACTATTACACGGGGATCGTCTTTCAAGTTGTCAGTGATACCGAGGCAAATCAACGCCTATTAGGCAGTGGTGGTCGTTATGACCAACTGCTGGGGTTGTATCATCCTCAGGGACAAACTTACCCAGGTATCGGTTTTTGCCTAAATATTGAAGACTTGCACTACGTTTTGCTCTCAACCCCTCAACTACCCCGTCAGATCCCAACAAGTGACTGGTTAGTCGTCCCAGAGATACCTCAAGCAGAAGCAGTGGCTTTTGCTTATGCCCAAAAACTTAGAGATTCAAAGCATTTGGTACGGGTAGAAATGGATTTGGGAGGACGTTCACCCAGCGATATCCGCGAGTATGCCCGACATCACCGCATTACTTACATTGCCTGGGTTAAAGCTGATGGCACACCAGTAATCGAAACTCTCGCCTAGGCTTTTGTGGCAAACGTTTCTTACCAGTTGCCTTCATCACGGGAGACAGGGGAAGAGTTTTTAGTGGTGGGTTATTTGTGCCGAGTTGGTCTAGGCACAGGAACTGGAGGAAGTCTTTGATGTTGGTAGTCTAGAGATAGCTGATTGCAAGAGGGCAGAAGGCAAGAGGCAGAAGGCAGAAGGAAAGAAAACTTTTAAGGTAAGCTTTTTAACCTTTTTCAACTGCATAGTTATTTCCGCCATGCTGCACTGAGTGATTCAGCTAGTGTTGCCAAATCCGATTTAAGAGAGAAGACTGTGCCACATACGATTGTTACGAATACTTGTGAAGGTGTCGCCGATTGCGTCGATGCTTGCCCCGTGGCTTGTATCCACGAAGGCCCCGGTAAAAATACAAAAGGTACTGACTGGTACTGGATTGACTTTGCCACTTGTATCGACTGTGGGATTTGCCTGCAAGTCTGCCCAGTAGAAGGAGCAATTGTCCCGGAAGAACGACCTGATTTGCAGCAGACTCCATAGTAAAGTCACGCTCAACGCATCAAACTAGAAGGAGGAAAAAGGGAAAAGGATAAAGGAATCTTTCTTGACGCAAGCCCCTTGCCCTTTCACCTTTCTCCTGACTTCATGTAGAAGTCTAATGTATTGGATACAAAATGCGATCGCTAGAAGTGGGCAGAGTATCAATCTCAGCAACATTAGCCAGCAGGAGAGTGCAAAATAAAGACAACGCCTGCCTCTTCCTGTAGTATGAGCCACTGCCTCAATCCTGATTGCTCTAAGCCACTGAATCCAGATGACGCAAAGTTTTGCCTAGCCTGTGGCACAAAATTATTACTGAAAGACCGCTACCGTGCCCTAAAGCCACTGGGTCGAGGCGGATATAGTAGAACCTTTGAAGCCGTAGATCAACACCGTCTCAACCATCCTTGTGTTATTAAACTCTTTCTGCTTCCACCAGAGCAAGACCAGAAAGCAACAGAGTTGTTTAATCAAGAAGCCGTGCGACTGTATGAATTGGGCAAACATGACCAAATTCCTGAACTCTACGCCCATTTTGAACAAGATAGTCGCTTGTATTTGGTGCAAGAGTTCATTGATGGGCAGACTTTACTGGATGAATTAGAAGATAGAGGTGAAGCGGGAAGTTCACCCTATCAAGGAGAACAAATTCGGGGGATTCTAGCGGATTTACTGTCAGTTCTGCAATTTATTCATGACAAGGGCGTTATTCACCGAGATATCAAACCAGCGAATATTATGCGTCGTCATAGTGACGGCAAATTAATCTTGATTGATTTTGGTGTGGCTAAACTGGCAACGGGAACATGCTTGGTTGCTCAAGGAACGCTAATAGGCACATTGGGATATGCCCCCACTGAGCAACTCCAGTCTGGTAAAGCCTACTGCGCTAGTGACTTGTATGCTTTGGGGGCAACTATTGCTCATTTACTAACTGGAATGCCGCCTTTTAACCTCTTCAATCCTCTAGAAGGCTGCTTGGCTTGGCGAGAACATTTGCCATTGGGGGCAAAGGTTGACCCTCAATTAGGAGAAATTTTGGACAAACTCCTCAAAAATTTAGTCAAAGAGCGCTATCAATCCGCTTTGGAAGTATTAGAAGATCTAAATTCAGCTCCCATTGATCATTCTCCTCCCCAGGCGCTTGATGTTCCTCTGGAATCAGAACGAGGCATTGATTACACAAAACTACGAGATTTACTCGCGGCGGGGAAGTGGAAAGAAGCCGATGAGGAAACACGTCAAAAGATGCTGGAAGTCATGGCACAACAGGAGCGAGGTTATCTGGATAACGAAGATATCGAAAAGTTTCCCTGCAAAGATTTCCAGACGATCAATGAGCTGTGGAGATATTTTAGCCGCGATCGCTTTGGCTTCAGTGTGCAAAAGCGCATCTGGATGGATCAAGGTGGCAAGCCTGGGGTTTATGATTCCAATGTCTATGAAAAGTTTGGCGACAAGGTTGGTTGGCGAGTGAATGATAACTGGAAGTTATATTCCCAACTCAATTTCTCTTTAAATGACCCTCCTGGACATCTTCCGTTAGGACTTAGTATTGGCTGGGGTACTGGCGCTATCGAGTTGATAGGAGTGGAAGGTGCTGTCGAGGTTGATCGGCTCTTGTCGCTTGTGGAAGCTTGTCAACTTTAAGAAAAGCGATCGCTTTTGTTGCACTCAGGCAAGGCGTTGAAGTCAAGCAATGGGAACATAGTCAAAGCGATGATGCAAGCACGGCTTAAGCAATTCAAAATTTAAGATTCAAAGGCTAAGTTGCAATCACCTATGGAACCTCTGTCTGATACGGAACGAATTGCTGCCCTGCAAGCGAGGAACGCTGAGCTAGAGTTGGAACTTCAACAAGTAGAAGAGACGTTACGCAAGCAAGCCGAGGTAACCACCGAAAAAGCACTCTCATTGCTGCGAACCACCTTAGAGGCTACCGCTGATGGAATTCTTGCAATTAATGCACAAGGTTCTGTCACTCACTTCAATCGTAACCTTGTAGAACTATGGCAGGTTCCTGAGTCCATCATTACTTGGCAAGCTGATTGGCAACTATTGCCCTTTCTGCAAGAGCAGTTAAAGGATTCAGAAGCGTTTCTAAGCCAGGTGAAAGCCGAGTATGCTCAACTTGATTTAGAAAGTCACAGCTTTCTAGAGTTTAAGGATGGCAGGGTTTTCGAGCGTTATTCAAAACCTCAAGTTTTAGGTGAAGACATCATTGGTAGAGTCATTAGCTATCGTGATATTACTAGTCTTAAAGAGGTAGAAGCAGCGCTACGGCAAAGTGAAGAGCGTTTCTCCAAAGCTTTTCGAGCCAATCCAATATCCAGTGCAATTAGCACGTTGTCCGAGGGACGAATTCTTGACATCAATGATAGTTTCCTCAATTTGGTTGGCTATAGTCGAGAAGAAGTAATTGGTCGTAATATCAGCGAGTTAAACCTATATGCTGATGAGAGCGATCGCGAAGTGGCTTCCCCTTGGGAGCATCGCGATCGGGTTCGTCAACTGCTGCAACAACAGCAAGGGATTCGCGGTTTTGAGTTTCGCTATCGCACTAAATCGGGTGAAATCAGAGATGGGATCGCCTCTTTTGAAGTGGTTAATTTAGGTGGCGAACTCTGTCTTTTGAGCCAAGTGTGCGACGTTACTGATCGCAAGCGGGTTGAAACTGAACTGCAACAGAGCCAACGACTGCTGCAAGAAATTATCGATGCTGCTCCGATGAGGATTTACCTGAAAGACTTGCAGGGACGATACCTGATATATAACCGTCATTGCGAATCTGTAACAGGCTTATGTTGGAAGCAGGTAATTGGCAAAACTGACAGGGAACTCTTTGAGCTAGAGATTGCCAATCAGTTTCAATCCAATGACCATGCTGCGTTGGAAGCTGGACAAGCGATTACTATCGAGAGAAACTTACAAGAGGCAGATGGTATTCACACCTATCTCACAATAAAGTTTCCTGTATTTGATGCTGATGGGAATCCCTACGGAGTGTGCGGTATTTCAACCGATATCAGCGATCGCAAACGAATCGAAGAGGAACTCCACCAAAGTGAAGAACGCTTCTCCAAAGCGTTTCGAGTCAATCCGGCTGCAACCACGATTACAACGATTGCAGACGGTCGGTATATTGATGTCAACGACAGTTTTCTCAGGCTCTTGGGCTTCAATCGAGAGGAAGTGATTGGCAAAACGAGTGTCGAGTTGGGTCTATGGGTTCGAGAGCGTTCTCAAGTCATGCGACACTACATCCAGCAGCTTCAACACGAGCCTATCCACGAGTTAGAAATACAATTTCGCAACAAGTCCGGTGAAATTCGCGATGGCATCACTTCGACTGTGTTGATTGACTTAAACGGCGAAATGTGTATATTAGCTCAGCTTTATGACGTAACAGACTGTAAGCGAGCAGAAGCAGCGCTGAAATATCGACTTGATTTTGAAGCACTCTTAACCAACATTTCTACTCAATTTATTAACCTAAAAGCAACAGAAGTTGATCAGGCTATTAACCAGGCTTTGCAGGAGATTGGAGAGTTTGCTCAGGTTGACCGTGCTTGTATCTTTCTAATCTCTAACGAACGATTTTTTAATACTCATCAATGGTTTGCTGATGGAATTCCCCCACTCGTCTACCCTCAACAAGGGCTAGCGTTAGAAACGATTCCCGACACAGTAGAGCAGTTGCGTCAGTTTAAGACCATCCATACTCCCCGTGTAGCAGACTTACCAGAACCAAGAAAATCGCTATCCGAATCGTTTGAGGTGAAGTCCTATATTGCTGTGCCTATTGCTTACGAAGGTTGCTTAATTGGCAGCTTGGCATTTAACTCGATTCGGACAAGCAAAACTTGGTCTGATGAAGATGCTGCACTATTGAGGGCATTAGCAAATATCTTTGCCAATGCCTTGATGCGGAAGCATTCCGAAGAAGTCTTGCGCGAGAGTGAAGAACGCTTCCGGCAGCTAGCAGAAAATGTTAATGCGGTATTTTGGATGTCCTCAATCGACGGGCAACAGTCACTTTATGTCAGCCCTGCTTATGAAAAGATTTGGGGGCGTTCAGTTCAAAGCCTTTATGAGGGAGATGTTCAAGATTGGCTTAATACCATTCACCCAGACGATCTCGCTCAGGTACTTACATCTAGGGAACGTCAGAACCGTGGTGAGGTGATTGAGAAGGTTTTTCGCATCATCAAGCCAGACGATTCCATTCGCTGGATTCGCGATCGCGCTTTCCCGATTTGCGATCCTCAAGGACGGCTTTATCGAGTTGCAGGAATTTCCGATGATATTACTGATCGTAAACTTGCAGAGGATGCACTCAGAGAATCGGAAGCCAAACTCAATGCGATTTTAGACAGTGCAATTGCCGTCATTGTTCGGTTCCAGGTATTTGCCAATCTCGATTGGAAATTTGAATTTATTTCCTCTGCTGCGGAGATTCTTTATGGATATACGCCACAAGAGCTAATGGCTGATAGAAATCTCTGGATTTCACGAGTGCTACCAGAGGATTTAGAGAACGTTATTGTGCCAAGTTATGAAAACATCTTTGTAGAGCGCACAGCCCAACTAGAATACCGACTCAGACATAAAGACGGTTCCTTGCGCTGGTTTTCGATGACGATGTTTCCTCAACGAGATGAGACAACCGATAGCTGGGTTGTCACTAGTGTTGAAACTGATATTAGCGATCGCAAGCTTGTAGAGGAGCAACTCGAAGCATCCTTACGGGAAAAAGAAGTACTGCTCAAAGAAGTGCATCATCGTGTCAAAAACAATTTGCAAGTTGTCTCTAGCTTGCTCGATTTGCAATCACAGCGTATTCAAGAGCCACAGGTTCTAGAGGTGTTCCAAAACAGCCAAAGCCGTGTCAGGTCAATGGCACTTATCCACGAGAAACTGTATCAATCAAAAAGCCTATCTAGGGTGAACTTTGCTGACTATATTGAGAGCTTGGCGATGCATCTGATTCAAAACTATGCTGTTGACCCAGATAGAATTAGCTTGCAGCTCAATCTTGAACCCATATTGCTCAACCTTGATACGGCGATTCCCTGTGGTTTAATCCTTAATGAACTGGTTTCTAATGCTCTAAAACATGGTTTTCCAGGAAATACGGGCGGAACGATTTGGATTAGTCTATGCTCTGTGGGTACTTCTGTCTCCTGTGACGGAGGTGATGACTTTGAACTGGTTATTGGAAATAATGGAGTAAAATTACCCGAACTACCAGACTTCTCCCGTGCAAAATCTTTGGGATTGCAGTTAGTGCGTGTCTTGATTCAACAACTTGAGGGGCAGATTGAAGTGAGCCAAAGCCAAGGTACAGAATTTAAGCTTCGCTTTAGGGAGCTAGAGCATTTAATAACTTAGGACTTACGCACCATAACGCCAGTTCAAGGTTTGAGATTCTGACACTCGTTCCTCACTATAGCTCCACTTCACGCGATCGCTCAGAAGGACGTAATCTCCTACTCAGTGCGTAAGTCCTGAACTCTTGAAGGGAGAGAAATAAGTTTAGACCTTCGTCTCAAGGTTAGAGAAGAGCTGCTGCATTGCCGTTGTATAAGGTACCAAGAGAGACTTGTACTCGTTTGACACCCGCGCCAAGACTTCATCCATGAGTAACTGTGTCATTTGTTCAACGAGTTCCCAACTTACCTCGACAGCTGGAAAGACCATAATGCACAAGGGAAGCAGTTCATCCTGCACAGATGCCATGCTCTCTTCTAGAACACATAGCGACAAATAGCCTTGAAACATTTGCAAGTCTCTCACAGTAGAGAGCTTCACTTCTCGATTACTCAGCCCGCCGCGACGGCTACGATGATTGGAGTACAATTTGACAGATCGCTGGTAAACTGCCTCAGCAATGTCTTGACTCTTTGGTAATAGTTGCTGAACAAGGGCTAGACGCGGTGAGTCAAGCTCATGCTTTGCCGCCGCTGCACAGACTCGCTGCCAAGGGATACAAACCTGCTCTTCAACGAATTTGAAGTAGGGACTGACTAAGACTTGCTCAGCAAGTGTCAGCCGATTTAGCACTAACTTAGAACTCAAGTGAAACTGTGTACTCAGAAAGCCAACAGCGCGTCTATCAGGTGATGACAGATGCTGCTCCTGAAATTCGAGTAATACAGGTTCAAGTACGGTGGCTAGTTGTTTAACCTCTGACACAGATAGCCCTAGCTTTGCCGATGATGCCTCAACATTACTAGAGAAATCAATCGTCTCAGCCTCTGACTTAGCGACCTGTAATGCCGGGGGAGGCGACTGCGTCTGGTAAACTTCCAGTACCTTCTCATAAACCTGCCCCGCTGCTTTAGCGATTCCCTGAGATTCGGTCAGGTTGACAATATTCGGAATGTAAGAGAACAGGACACTCGTCTGTATCCCAGCACACTTGCAATTAATCTCCACGCTCCGAGAAAGTTTAGCAATAGTTTGCACTCGCCCCTGTGGTGATGCCGCCTCAACTAGCTCAGAAACGGCACATTGATTGCTTCTTATAGAGAGCGTTGACAAGTCTGGAACATAGCGCTCAGCCCAAATCTGGCTCAAGCTCTCAACAGAAGTCGTATTGACCAGTTTTGTACTTTTTAGCACAATTTTCTCCTCAAGATGTATCAGGACATTGAACAGAACACCCTTGAGCAGATGGCTTCAACCGTGATTGCTATGGTTCCCTTTGTGGAAATGCATGAGCTTTATTTTTAGAATTGTAAAGCTCTATCTCTAGATCTTAAGGGGGATAACAGACAGTTACCATAAGCAAATCAGCTTACATCGCTCTGGCAGCATCTAGAAAGCTTTATGGGACAAAATCAAGTTGAGGCTAATCCTAATGCCCAAATGAAGCTAAACTAATCGCATTTGTTCGGGATGTTCGAGCGGCTCACCCCGACGAAAGAGCAAGAAGTAAGGGAGTGCCTCAAGCATGGCCCATACAACAATCTACCTCCTCGTAAGCATCGACAAGTTAATCTTGATGGTGTATTTCTGCGATACTCAGGAATGGCAATTTCGAGTCATTAGTCCTGGTGGTGCAGTTTTTGGAGAACACAAACTTTATTATTCGGCTCAAGCTGCGGAGAGAGCCGGACGTGAGTGGATTGAGAGAGGAAGCTGAAATCTAACTTTACTTGACTAACTGTAATTCCCGAAGCGATCGCTCTAGAGCAGCCGCTTCAAAATTGAGTTTCATTGCTCCATGAAAGTTGGGTTTCACAGTAATGTCATCAATGGTGTAGACATTCACAAACCCCACTTGAATGGCTTTCATCTTGGCTTTTCGAGGCACAAACTCAACATATTTTTTTAAATACCCTGAACTCAGATTGAGGGCAACATCAATACGGTGGTAATTGCCGACATTGACAAACCCAAACATCTTGATATCCACTTGAGATTGTTCTTCGTGAATTATCTCTTGCAGGCTAAATACTCCGGTATCAATCAGTTCTTCAATTTGACCAGGGTCAGCTAAGTTTTTTTTGAATAACCCAAGCAACTGAACTAAACTTTTTTCATCTTGATTCTTTAGTGCCATCTCTAGGCTAATGCCAAGTTTCTCCTCATTGACACTCGCACTGAGAAAAGCAATTACTTTATCCTTAAAACTCTGAGTTTCTTTAGGTTCGTCCTTTGACGGCAGATTTGAGTTATTACTCGCTTGTGCAAGTCCAAAGTTGACAAAGAGGTTATCAATTCCCAAGATTTGCTTTTGGACAGCGAGTAAAAGTGTAGTTCTGAGATTAGACCGAAATTCACCAATTGGATTGAATAACCACCAAACCTCACGAACCGGAGACGTTTGTTGAAGATGCTCCCCTCGGTTCCAACGATTTTTCATCTGCTGATATGAAATGTGGCAATCAAGAAAACTTACCTGCCAATAAGGAAGCTGAATAAAAAGTTTTCCTGAGTCAAATTTAAATGCATATCTAAGATTGTGAGCAATTTGAATCTCAATTTCATACAAATGAAAAATGCTAGTGTGTTGACCTAAAATACTAATTTGGAAATCCCGAATGAAATAAGCTGCTGCTTCTATTTGTTTGATAACTTGCTTTTTGATTGACTTTAAAGAAAGGCTAGAGTCTAGCTTGAAAGAAATTTTATAAGTTTCTTCTAGTCGTCGAAACGTGTTATGAGTAATCTGCCTACGCCTTAAGGCTTCACTCACCTCATGGTCTTGGTTAAGTAAGCATTCAGTTGCATATTGCTGAAAGAAGTGAAGAAAGTCTGCGTTGTTTTGAGTTGGGTCAAGTGTTTTAGTCATGATATAAACGTCCTAAGTGAGAGCGATCGCACTAATCACGCTGGTCTTGAAATACAATAACCATATCTTCAAATCCGGATGTCGTAGTGAACACGGGCGAACTTACTCATTAAGGACAAGTGTGGCGACATTAAAACTTCTCTCCTATCATCTCCAGGTAATTCAAGCCCATGCAGAACGTACTTATCCTGAAGAGTGCTGTGGCTTGCTATTGGGTGAGCTTAGAGGTGATATCAAAATCTTAGTGGATGTCTTGCCGACAGAGAATAGTTGGGATGCCCAAGCCGCTACGTTTCAAGCGATTGAGGGTTCAGCTCAGCTTGAGTCTAGCAAACGTCGTCGCTTCAGCATTGCACCGACTGTGATGCTCAAGGCACAGAAAGACGCACGCGATCGCAACCTCAATATCATTGGAATCTACCACTCTCACCCTGACCATCCAGCCATCCCTTCAGAATTTGACCGTGCGATCGCATGGCAGCAATACTCGTACATTATTGTCAGTGTCCAAGAAGGAAAAGCGATCGACCTCAAAAGCTGGAGTTTGGATGATGAGCATCAGTTCCAACCGGAAGAAATTTTTACAGCTTCGTCCTCAGCCGATTGAAAACTTATATTAAAAACTATCAAAATAAAAAGACAAGAAGCATTTAGATAAGATATATGTCTTGTCTCTAGCTCTACTAGCGAGTGAAATGCTCAACCCAAATCTGGATGAAATCCAGCTCCAAAAAGAAGAATACGAACGCTACTCCCGACACTTAATCTTGCCTGAAGTCGGACTAGAAGGGCAAAAACGCCTCAAAGCCGCCAGCGTTCTCTGCATCGGTAGCGGTGGACTCGGTTCGCCCCTACTCTTGTACCTCGCAGCTGCGGGGATTGGACGACTAGGACTTGTTGATTTTGATGTCGTTGATAGCTCGAATCTGCAACGCCAAGTCATTCACGGAACCTCTTGGGTAGGGAAACCAAAAATTCAGTCTGCCAAAGACCGGATTCTCGAAATCAACCCCTATTGCCAGGTTGACCTTTACGAAACTCGTCTTACCTCAGAAAACGCTCTAGATATTCTTGAGCCTTATGACATTGTGGTGGATGGTACGGATAACTTCCCCACCCGCTACTTAGTCAACGATGCCTGTGTGCTGCTCAACAAACCGAATGTTTATGGCTCGATTTTTCGGTTTGAAGGTCAAGCCACCGTATTTAACTATGAAGGTGGTCCAAATTACCGCGACCTCTACCCGGAACCACCACCACCAGGAATGGTTCCCTCCTGTGCAGAAGGTGGTGTTCTTGGCATTTTGCCAGGAATTATTGGTGTGATCCAAGCAACGGAAACTGTCAAAATTGTTCTGGGTCAAGGTACAACCCTTAGCGGACGGTTGCTGCTTTATGATGCCCTGAATATGAAATTCCGGGAACTAAAACTGCGACCCAATCCAGAGCGTCCAGTCATTGAGAAGCTCATTGATTACGAGTTTTTCTGTGGCATCACTCAAGCGAAAGCAGAGGAGGCGAAGCAGCAAATGGAAATGCAAGAAATGACTGTGCAGGAACTCAAGGAACTACTCGAAAGTGGTGCTGATGATTTTGTCCTGCTAGATGTCCGCAATCCTAATGAGTATGAGATTGCGAAGATTCCTGGTTCAGTTCTCGTACCACTACCGGACATTGAAAACGGTACAGGTGTGGAAAAAGTGAAGGAACTGCTCAATGGTCATAAGTTGGTAGCTCATTGCAAGATGGGAGGTCGCTCAGCAAAGGCGTTGGGAATTTTGAAAGAGTCTGGTATTAAGGGAATTAATGTCAAAGGCGGAATTACTGCCTGGAGCCGGGAAATTGACCCCTCTGTGCCTGAGTATTAAGGGGGTTAGTTTTTGATGGAAGATTGGGATTAGGTGATTATAGACAGGAGTGACGCAGTTAATTGGTAAAAGCCTGATTCTATTGTCGGGGCTTGGCATTGCCAAGCCCTACATAGTATTGAAGTGCGTAAGTCCTAATCGAGTTATCTAATCCCCAGCCCTCATTACCCGCAAATGTCCGCAACCGAGTAGCATAGCCTATAACATCTTTGTGTAAAACCATCATGAGTAGGCAAAGTTGCCTCAACGTTACTCCAGGCATGAAAAGTCGCACTCTTCCACGATTAGTCAGATTCTGTGCAAGTCAACTTGCGATCGCAAGCTTGTTGGCTTTAGCAATTCCCAATCGTCCTGCGCTTGCATTAACTGAATTTCAAGTCTGTGCTAGCGAACTCCTACGTGCAGATGTCTCCCCAGAACGAGCATCAGTAGCGTGTTCACAAGCACTTGCCCCGAAGGATTTATCTGGGTGCGTCCTTAGAATCAGCTACCAGACACCGACAATTTCTGACGAAGCATTAGCCGCTTGCACACGAGTCCGACGCCCACTAGAGCTAGCAAGCTGTATGGTTGATATCAACACTCGTACCGAAGGTGCTGAGGTAATTCGGGTTCTAGATTACTGCCGCCGTAGCCTTCTTCCTGTGCGCTTTTCTGAGTGTGTGATTGGTTTAAGCCGTGCAGTAGACGCTTCTACTCCCGGAGCGCTAGATACTTGTATTGCTGCTGATGATTTTCCTCGCGAATTATTTCCCACTCTTGTGCCGCCACCACCCGCCAATCCAACACCACCAAACATTATTCCAAGTTTAGTTCCTGCACCCATAGTACCCATTCAGCCAAATGTTCCCATTAATCCCCTGAATCCGTGACGAACTGGCATTCCTGGTTCTTCTCCCACCCCTGGAGAAGTTGGGAGGGAATGAATGAGCAATAAGCCTAACGGCATACTTCGCTAGCGTACTCAGCAGGCTACAGGCAATCACACCTAACCTCTCAAAAATCTCAAACCTCCCAGAAATATTTCCGGGAGGTTTTACAGCCCTTATTAAAGGTTTCTTACTTATCTGACATCTTGCACCAAGCCCTCAGAATGGAATTGGAGGGGCATATACAAACAAAGTCCGCCGCCGGAGCTTTAGTGAGGACGGACTAACCGAAAATCAAGGGTTCTGTCAACTTTGAGTAGAAGTCTAATCTACACGACAGTCGAATTTCGCTTTGTCTCATAGAATCGACAAGCAACGTATCCTAGTGAGTAAAGCAAAGCTACGTTACTTGATGCTCCAACCACAGCACCCACGCCAGGGAGGAGTTCCACTAAACCTAGCCCAACCTTTACGGCTCCAGAACCTCCGACAGATAAACCGAAGATTGCCAAGACTTCGCCTCGTCTTGCTGGATCTTTAAGCGAAAATCCGTATGCTGCCGCAATGCGATAAATCATTTCTGCCTGTAGTGCTGAAACGGCAGCCAAATCAACGGCAAACAGTGTTAGCGCTAGAGGCGGTATGAAGTTAGTGAGTAAGCCAATTCCCCCGGCTTTTAATGAGGTATCGACAATAATTCGGTGAGCCAGTTGCTCAGGGGTTTCTAAAGGGTACTCCTGTCGCCGCTTCTCGACGTCTTTGGACACCTGCTCTACATCAACTTGACCAAGTGCTGCCATTAGCCAGTTAATCCCTGGAAGCTTAGCCGCATATTTTACCAGGGGATTTTCAGCAATAGGAGTGACGAATTTTCCAACCGTTTGTGTCCCCTGTTCCACTAATTGCTGAGCCACAGGTGCAACTGCTTCTCCTACAACGGTGGTAGTCGTTGTAATGTTGTCAGCCGCCAACCGTACCGCTTCAGAAGCTAGCTTAGCTGTAGAAGCTGCAAGAAGAGTTGCTGTTGCGATCGCTTCACTCATTTGGTCAGTATCTAAACGCTCTCTATCTTGTACTGGCATGGTTTCTGTTGGCTTCTATAACTTTAGTGATTAACTTACCTTCACTCTACAAAGGTAAAGACTCAGTTACCTCTATCCCCTGGCAGTAATTCGATAGTCTGGAGGTTTTATCGGTTTGGATCAAGATGCGATCGCACAATTTTGCGTAGTTCGCTTTATAGAATTGATTTACTGTCTCTACTCAGGAGATAGCCACTTTGACTTCTAACAGGAATTTACTTATAAGGGAATAAAACCTCTCGAAAGGTCATAGATATTCTTCTTGTTCTAGTAATTTCTGTCCCCTTATAGTTATCTTTCTTTCGTGGAGCAATGCCATGCTGCCAAAGGTATCTAGCTTCCCTATCCATTACTACTAAACTACCTGCGGACAACAACAGAGATACCTTTTGGTGAGTTTGAGAATGCGTGAAATCCATCAAGCAGGGACTTCCTAAGCTTAAGGAAATAATCGTATTCCCAAAGCAGGGGACACAGTCAACATGGCTGATAATGCCTTGTCCGGGTTGATATTCGTTAACAATTAATTGATCAAAAGCTTTTTCTGTTAACTTATCATTAAACAGCCTATTTGCAATATGTTCTGCCCAATCTGGCAAAGCTCCTAAATATTTTGCAGAAGCTAGTGAGCCATTCTTATAATCATATCTATAGCCATAATGTTGAACCCGTCGTTTCAACTTCATTGACCATTCCTGTTGGTCTATAGCATGAATTAATTGATTTTGTTCCTCAAAACTGATGTACTCAGGAACGTATGTTAGTCCTGGAATTTCTATCGAATCAGCTTCAAGCGTCGTTGTTAAATCTAACTTACTCTTGTTTGGAGATAACATTGTTCCTCAGTATGCCTTCCGGAAAAAGTCGAGCTTGGAAACTGGGCTTAGGTAGATTCAGCATCAAACAGTATCTTATCTCGATCCTGTCTATGCTAATCATCCTGTCACCTGCTCATCAGCTCAATTCAGTTCTTGTCCCGGTAGAGAAACCGTTGCACGATATGTTCTGATGAAGATGCTCCAAGACGGAACACTATAATATTACCTTCAAGCGTTAGCTCAAAGCAAAACACTAATTATTGAACACCCTGATTAATTTTAGTTTTAAGCTAGTGCAGCGCGGCAGAAATAAGTAACCAGTTAACAACGGAGCAAAAAGTAGAAAGTATAAGCCTTTGTTCCTTCTACCTTCTGCTTTTTTGTACTAGCTTGGCTGGATTTTTGGGTTGAGAGGATAGTAATCAAAACAGTTAATCGCTTCCTCCGTTAATGCCATTGAATGGCGTACTGTACATTTTAAATATCGCTCTTCTGTCACTCTGGGTTCAAGTCAAGAGCAATAAACTCAATCAACTCTGGTCAGTAGCAAAGCTATGTGAGCGAGATCAGAAAAATCCCGGAACCTCAATCCTAGAAAAGTTATTTGCCAATGAGCGAGGAGCAGAACCTTGTCGATTCCGAATAGTGACTTGCTGTGATGTTAACGAGGAAGTTTCTGGGCTGATAAGTTATCGGGACAGCTTAGCAAAAGTGTTCTCCGGATACTTCAGCCCAAAATGTTCTCGTAGCGTCTTGCCTGTGTATTCTGTTCTGAATATCCCTCTGCGTTGGAGTTCTGGGACAACGAATTTTACAAACTCTTCAAATGCCCCAGGTAAATAGGCAGGTGAAATGACAAAACCATCACAGGCTTGGGCCTGAAACATCATTTCTAACTGATCAGCGACTTGTGTAGGAGTGCCTACTATCTGTGGGACTAGCACACTTGCCCCATACAGTTTGCCAATATCTCTTAAGGTTAAACCTTCTTCTTGACTCAGCTTTAAAACCAAGTCGAACATTCCTCGCATTCCGGGAATTTCTAACTTTTCAACAGGTTCATCTAAGGCGTGTTGTGAAAAGTCATAGTTTGTATGGTTAGACAAGGTTGATAGACCAACCAGGGGATGAACTAACTCGTTGTGCAAGGATTGCTTGGTTAGAGCGATCGCTTCTGTTTCCCCAACAAATGGCATCACGGCTGTTAGAATCTTGCAATCCTCTGGGGCACGTCCGTACTCTGCCATCCGCGACTTTAACTCGGTATAAGCGTCTTTGGCACGAGCAAGATTGGGTTGAATTGTAAAAACAACTTCTGCCCAACGAGCGGCAAATTCTTTCCCACGTCCAGAAGAACCCGCTTGGATAATCACGGGATGTCCTTGGGGACTACGGGGAACATTTAACGGGCCACGAGATTTGAACCATTGTCCTTGGTGGTGAATGTAGTTCACCTTGGAAGGGTCAGCAAAAATCCCATTTTCTCGGTCTAGTAAGATTGCCCCTTCCTGCCAGCTATCCCAAAGCTTGAAAGCAACTTCCATGAATTCATCAGCCCGGTCATAACGCTGGTCATGTTCTAAATGTTCCTCCAATCCAAAGTTCTGCGCCTCTGCATTGTTGACAGAAGTTACAACATTCCAAGCTACACGACCACGAGTCAGATGGTCTAAGCTGGCGAATGTCCGGGCAACTTGGTAAGGATGATAGTAGGTTGTCGAGCGAGTTGCCCCCAAACCAATGTACTGCGTACTCGCTGCCATCATTGCGAGAACCGGAATCGGGTCTAATCGAGCTGCATCTTGGTCACCGTAGTGCAATCCGACTTCCAAGTTCTGACCATAACCATCAGAAATTGCTAAGCGGTCAGCGAAGAAAACTAAGTCAAATTTCCCCTGTTCCAGAATTTGAGCGGTATTTTGATAAATTTCGGGTTGAAAAAAACCCAATTCAGTTTGGGGATGCCGCCAGAGAGCATGGCTGTGGGCAACGTGTCCAGCAATTAAGAAAGCCGATAAATGTATCTGTCTCATTTTGTTTTTTGTCATTAGTCAGTTGTTCATCAATCAATGACCAATGACGTATGACACGTTATGAGTAAAAGTCAGGTGTAGGAAGCTGATTGTTAAGCGCCCAGTTACCTACAGCACGAACTTTGTAATCTATGGGGTCATGAAGTGTGAAGGTGCGGAGATTGCGCCAGTAACGGTCAAACCCGTATTTAGAAGCTGTCGCTCGACTTCCCATTACCTCGAACATCCGGTTGGCGATGTCTAATCCAACTCTTGTTGCAGCTACTTTAGCTGTTGCGATCGCGATCGCACATTCCCCCCGTTGTTCTGCTGTCAGTGACAAGTTCTTTTCCCACGCCGCTTGCAGCAACTCTCCAGCTTGATCTGCTAAGGCGGTTGCTCCCTGTAAGTGAACCCACATATCTCCGTAATGTTGGAGAATATACGGGTCTTGGGTCGCACTATCCACCCCAGAGGTTAGCCAAGGTCTTGTTTGGGTTCTGGTGTACTCTTTCGCCGCTTCAAAGGCACCTTGGGCAACACCAAGATAGATATTTGTAAAAGTTATTTGTGTCAAACAGGAACGGATTGTTTTGAAGGTATTGCCATCGGAACTGGGCAAAAGAATTTCATCTTTTTCAATTAGCACATTATTGAACGTGACACTACCACTATCCGTTTGTCGTTGCCCCATATTGTCCCAGTCATCATTAACAACCACACCCGCTCGCTGAGTTGGAACCACAACAACTATTAGTCCAGAGACACCTTCTTGTACAGCCGTTACAGGCAGCACATCAGAGTCTATAGAACCAGAGCAAAAGCTTTTGGTGCCGTTGAGACGAAACTTGTTTCCATCTGGGGTAAGAATCACTCTTCGGTCGAGTGGATTCAAGGCATTACACCAAAACCAGTTATTCTTTACAGTTTGAGTGTAATAGCGTTCTTTCTGTTCGGAGTTGCCAAATACATGAGGGGCAACAACTCCGAGATGATGGTAAGAGAAAACATGGGCAATTGAACTGTCTACCTTAGCAAAGTCCCGAACAATTTTTAAGATCGTAGTCCAGCTTTCTCCAATTCCTCCAAATTCTTTTGGAATAATTAGGTTGAGTAAGCCGCTTTCCCGTAATTTGTCGCGTTCATATTGCGGAGTTCCTCCCTTAGCGTCACGCTCAACAGCAGTTTCAGCAAATTCACTAGCTAAGGCAGTGGCGATCGCCTTATAGTCCGTCGATTCTTTGATCACTAGTTGCATGGGGCAAGACCTGATAACAATTAATCTTTTCTTTACAACCTATAACTTCTCTCAAGAGTCAGGTGTTCGGTGGTAGGTGTTAGGTTGTAGGTGATGAATTGACTTTCCCTACAACCTACAACCTCTCCTCATCAATAAGTGTCAAACATTAAACCTTATGGTATTACTTGTTGAGTGCTGTAATGCTTGGGCAAACAGAGGTTGCAATATCGACTCGTTTTGGAATTGCCTTTTGCTCTAGCATCCAATCGGCAGAATTCTGAATATCAGTCAAAACAAGAGGTTCTAGGGGAAGTACCTTCTCAACGGGTTTACGCTCAAAGGCTTGTTTGGCGGCTTTGGGTGAAACACTTAAAGCTTTCTCCAAAACTCCAGCGGCTTCGTCTGGTTTGGTCGTTACCCACTCACCCTCTTGCTTTATTACATCTAAGATGGCACTAATGGTAGTAGCTTTTTCAGATAAAGCTTGGCGGTGGACGACGTATACTCCGTAGTGAGGAGCGGCTTCCCCACTCGCAATTCGACGGGTAGGATGATCGACTTCTGCGATCGCTAAACCAGGGTCCCACATCGCCCAAGCATCAACATGACCTTGCATGAGAGCAGGCATTGCATCCGTTGGTGACATATAGGCACGCTTTACCTGCTCCTTGGGAACGTTTTCCTTCTCCAGCACTTTTAGCAGCAAATGTTCACCCCAACCCCCTCGGTTAACGGCAACCGTCTTACCCACCAAATCAGTGGGTGCTTGAATTGGAGAGTCAGCTCTTACTAAAAGTGCTTCTGCTTGGGGAACAGCGGGTCGGTAGGCAAGCAGACACACCGGAACCCCACCAGCTAACCCTGATATTGCAGGGATATCTCCACCAGCAGCAAGGTCAACACTACCCGCATTGATTGCTTCCAACACGGGAGCAAAATTTGGGAAGGGTCCGACCCATTCAACTTTAATGTTCTTGGCAGCTAGTTCACGCTCTAGTGTCCCACGTTGTCTAATCAGTGGGAGCAACCCCCATCTGACATAGCCAATCCTCAGGACATTTTGCTTGTCAGCACCAGAAGCTTGGGTTGCTTGTGGGCTTGTATTCTGGTTACTGACTGCTGGAGTAGTGGAACTGCTGGAGTTATTCGGAGCGCAAGCAGAGGTTGCCAAACCTAAGCAAAGCGTCGTCGCGAATAGCAAGACAACGTTAGGTGTTGAACGGAGTTTTTTGTGTTTAATCACGAGATGCTTGAACTGACTCAACATTGTCTACTCCAAAGGTGCTAACGCCGGTTCTTTTTTAGATTGAGCCAACTGATGATTTTTGACCTGCTGTATCCCATCGACAAAGTCATACAGTGATGCTTTGAGTCTTTGTTCAATCTCGGCTTCCAGGTGTACGCTGCCATCAGGATTGGTTTGGATTTGCGTATCCAACAGATACACGCCACCCAAGACATACCTCGCTCCAAGTGTCGCGATTACAGGCTTGAGAGCGTAATCAATTGCTAAAAGGTGCGCTAAGGTTCCGCCAGTTGCGATCGGAAGAATAACTTTACCGGAGAAGGCACCGGGAGGTAGCAAGTCTAAGAACGACTTCAATACACCCGTGTAGGAAGCTTTGTAAACGGGTGTCGCGATAATCACTCCATCCGCTTTTTCAACTAAAGCTTGTGCTTTTCGGATTGCGACACTGTCGAAATTGGCAAACAATAAGTCCTCGGCAGGCAAATCGCGAACCGTAATTAAGTCAATAGGCAATCCCTCTGAGGCAAGAACCGTTTTCGCGTATTCCAGCACAGCTGATGAGCGAGAAGGATGAGATGGGCTGCCTGCGATCGCAATAATAATAGTCATGTAATCATCCTCGATTTTTAATTGGACAAACTTGGGCGATTTAAGTCCCTGGTGTAGAGGTGGGATTAACGCTTTAGAAAAAGAGAAGGCTTAACTCAGAAATAAATTGCTTGAGTTACCACTGATTTAAGAAGGTTTCCAAACAATTTCTTCAACCTTGACTGGCTTGGGAATGAGTTTTAGCTTGAAAAAGGTATCCGCAATTTCTTGCTGTTCAGCAACCATTTCGTCGCTCATAGTTTCAAATTCGTAACCTCGCCGCTTCGTTACGACATCCAAGATGGCAGGTTCAACCCCTAAAATCGGTGAAAGAATCTTGACAACTTCTGTGGGGTTAGCATCTGCCCATTGGGCTACCATCTGGGTTTCTTCTCGAACTGCCTCGATAATGTCAGCATTCTTTTGGGCAAATGAACGAGAACCCAAGTAAAAATCTCGGTTAGCCGCTAATCCTTGACCATTTACCAAAACACGAACATCTTTCTGTTTCTGGACAGCAGCAAAAAACGGATCCCAAATCACCCAAGCGTCTACGTTGCCTTGTTCAAATGCTGACCTTGCATCAGCAGGTGAAAGGTAAGCCGGTTTAATATCACTAAACTTCAGTCCTCCTGATTCAATCGCCTTTACAACTAGATAATTGGCGCTTGAACCTTTGGTAAAGGCAACTTTCTTACCCCGCAAATCAGCTAAGGTTTTGATTGAGGAGTTAGCTGGTACAACAACGCCTGAACTTTGGGGTTTGGCAGCACCACCACCGACATAAACCAAAGGCGCGTCAGCCGCTTGGGCAACAACTGGAGGCGCATCCCCAGTACGCCCAATGTCAATGCTACCCGCGTTGAGCGCTTCTAGTAGTGGTGGCCCCGACTGAAACTCTGTCCACTCAACAGACACACCCAAAGGCTTTAAGCGTTCCTCCAATCCACCTCTGGCTTTCACAAGCGTAAAGGGATCAAATTTTTGATGCCCAATTCGCACGACTCGATTCTGGCTAGCTGTAGGTGTGCTATTGGGAGCGACGGACGTAGGAGCGCTACAGGCAGCTACCATCAGGCTCAACCCTAGCCCCACAGCAAACAGGAGCGAAAACCTCTTGACTAGACGCTGCTGGCACAGCCTCAAAATTGTATTTAAATTAGTAGCCAATCCTGAAAATGTCGAAATGTTTCTACCACGTCTGAGCAAAGCATGATTAGCCATTTGCCCCTCCTGTATTTGGTTAAATAAATTTAGCAATTTTGAGAATTTGTAGAGATAGAATTAGACATTATCTCTACAATCTCGATAGTTTCTTATAACCAGGGATGGCGCGGCGGATTGACACCATTGAGATGGTAATTTCCAACGGCGTAATACTTCCATCGCGCTGGGTCATGCAGCGTATGAGTCCGTGCATTCCGCCAGTGTCGGTCATAGTTAAACTGATTTAAAGTTGACTTTGTTCCTGCTAGTTCAAACAGTTTGTTGGTAGTAGCAATTGCTGCCTCGGCTGCTAAGGCTTTTGACTCGGCAACGGCAATCGAAGCGGCTGCTACATTTGCCTCTGTCATATCTTCAATTGCCCGATCAATAAATTCACCAGCCCGACTGAGAATTGCTTCGGCGGCGTGTAATTTGATTTGCAATTCGCCAACTTGATAAATGAGCAGAGGGTCTTCATAACCACGTTCTACATCGCTATCAATCCAAGGGCGTGTATGGTTGCGAACAAAGTCAATCGTGTCTTTTAAAGCAGCACTGGCAATGCCAACATCAACAGCGGCTTGGATAATTTGGGCGATCGCACCCATGGTTGTAGGACGTTCAAATGCTAGATAATGCGGAATCACATACTCTTCTGGCACTTGCACATTTTCTAAAATTGTCGTGCCGCTGGCAGTGGTTCGCTGTCCAAAACTAGACCAATCATCAATAACAGTTAGCCCTTCGGCATCCCGTTCTACAAATGCCACGATGGTTTGATCATCTTCATTCTTGGCAACTACGGGAATCCAATCTGCCAATAAGGCACCGGAAGAATAAAACTTTCTGCCGTTGAGAACATATCCAGAACCCGATGATGATCGCACAAGGCGAGTTTGAACATCTGTGACTGATTTGGTGCCCACCTCTGAAAAGGCATTGCCAAACCGCTTCCCCTGCAACACTAAATCAAAGAAGAAGCGTTTCTGTTCTTCAGTGCCATCTAGCCGCAGTGCTTCCACCATGTACAAGTGATTTTGTGGAATTTGACCGATGCTAGGGTCTGCTTCAGAGATAATTTTGACGACTTCTGCCAAGGTGACATTCGAGACAAATGCCCCGCCATAGTCTTTGGGTACGGTAATGCCCCAAAGACCACTTTCCGAGAATTTTTTAATTTCTTCAACAGGTAACTGCCGCTGTTGATCTCGTTGGGATGCTTCTTTGGCTAATTTTGGGGCTATTTCATGAGCAATAGCGATCGCTTCAGAGTCACTACTAATTAAATGTGCTTTCTGCTCATTACTAATTACTGATGTCATGCTGAACCTACCTCCCTTACACTCCAATTACTGAGAAATGATGAGCAACATCTCCTTTCACTCAAACTGTCACGAACACTTCTGGATTTGTACGCCGACTTGCCTCTAGTTCTCGTACCAAAGGAATTACATTCCGACCAAATGCTGGAAGGTCATCGGTATAGTGCAAGAAACCGCAGAGAATTAGATCAACTCCAACTTCGTAATACTCCCGAATTTTCTCTGCAACTTGCTCAGCCGTACCAATTAATCCAGTTTTGAAACCATCGTTGTACTGCACCAAGTCAGAAAAGTTAGAATTTGCCCACATCCCCTGCTTCTCACGACTAGAAGCGCCCGCATTCTTCACCGCTTCCCCAAAACCGTGGACGGCTTCCACATCCGCTTGGGCGATAATGTCCTCCAAAACTGCATGAGCTTCTGCTTCGGTATCTCGTACCAACGCAAAGGCATTCAGCGCAAACTTCACGGTTCGTCCCTCTTCACGGGCTAAAGCAGATATTTCCTCAACCTGCTCTCGCACACCTTCAACCGTGTTGCCGTTCATAAAATACCAATCGGAAACACGGGATGCCATGCGTCGAGCCGCTTTAGAATTTCCCCCTTGAAAAATTTCCGGGTGTGGAGCGGCTAGAGGCTTAGGTTTGACCCACCCTCCGTTAATCCGGTAGAAGTCACCCTTGAAGTGGAATTCATCCTCTGTCCACATCCCTCTGAGGACTCGGATAAATTCTTCAGAACGACGGTAACGCTCATCGTGATCTAACCACGGTTCGCCATAGATGATGAACTCATCCTTAAACCAGCCACTGACTACATTCAGGCAAAAGCGACCACCAGAGAGTGCATCAATAGTCGCGCCCATCTTCGCGACAACACCAGGATGCCATAAACCAGGATGCACCGCCGCAATTAGCTTGAGGCGCTTGGTAACTGGAGCTAAAGCCGCGACTGTAGTCAGTGCTTCTAGTTGATACTCAGCCCCATAACTGGCAATGAATCGGGCTTGTGCTAGAGCGTAGTCAAAACCTACTTCCTCTGCTGTCTGAGCGAGTTTGGCATTGTATTCAAACGTCCAGTCAGTACGTTGAGGAATTTTGCTGACTACTAACCCACCACTGACATTGGGAACCCAATAGGCAAAACGAATATTCATGATGTGACTACTAATAAAAGGCGAATCAGTCAGAACTTTAGCGACGTAGCTGAGGCGTATGTCACGCAAGTGAACAGTTGCTTTCAACGCAATAAATATCTTTTGCTTAGGCTACGTGATCGGGTTTTTTAGCTTGCCTAAGACAAACAACTAGACCATATTGGCAGAAATAAGTGACCAGCTTAAGCAGGTTCGGGAAACCCTTTAAATTTCCAGACAAAAGGTTTAGCCAGAGTGCGGTTGAAGTAGTTAATAAAATCAAGAATCTTCTGCT
>JAHHIF010000039.1 GCA_019358875.1 Symplocastrum torsivum CPER-KK1 | reverse complement strand
GAGGCAGTAATGGCTCGATTAGTTTCCACTCTTGATCGGTTAAGCTGCTGGAGTACGGCATTGCTTAGGGTAGTGCATTTCTCTGTGATCTTAGCTTGTCCTCAAAGATCTCAAATGGGTTCTATAGGGAAAACGGTTCTAGAAACTGAGTAATAATTCTCTATTTACAATAAGCCAACGAAGTGAAGCGGTCCTTGACCGCTAATTAGCTCTAACACTAAAGCCAAAAAGCCAATCATTGCTAGACGACCATTCCAAACTTCAGCGGTTGTCGTCATCCCCCATTCCCAACGCTCTTGGGGATACATCTTAACCTTCTTATCCGGACGTATAACCTCTGAAAACATGCGGCTGGGAGCTTCCAGGGCTTCAACAACCAAAGTCGCCAGGGAATCAATAAAGACAGGATGTGTATTCAGTGCTGGTACACGCTGGAAGTTTTGAATACCTGCTTCTTCTGCCAGTTCTCGATATTCAATATCAATTTCCTGGAGTGTTTCGATGTGTTCAGAAACAAAGCTAATGGGTACCACCAACAAATCTTCAACACCTTGGGCACCTAGTTCTTGAAGAGCGTCTTCTGTGTAGGGTTTTAGCCACTCAACTGGACCCACTCGACTTTGATAAGCCAGCGTATGGGGGTTTGGGCGGTTGAGAGTCTGCATGATTAGGGCAGTACAGTCTTCAATTTCTTGTTGGTAGGGGTCGCCCGCTTCTGTGACATAACTGACAGGAACACCATGAGCACTAAAGAAGATGTGAACCGCATCAGGATTGGCAAACTGGTCAAGTTCTTGGGCAATTAACTGCGCCATTGCTTGCAAATAGCCGGGTTGCTGATACCAAGAGGGAATAACAGTATATTCAATCTGTCTGAGTGCTGGGTCTTCTTGCCAAAGTTTCTCTAAAAGACGGAAGCTAGAACCACTGGTGCTGATGGAAAACTGGGGATAAAGGGGAAGGATTACTAACCGTTCTACGACATCGCGCTTAATCCGTGCGATCGCTTCTTCTGTAAAAGGATGCCAGTAACGCATTCCCACATAAACGTTGGCATCTTGCCCTTGTTGCTGTAGATGTTCCTGGAGGGCTTGCGCTTGCGCTTCTGTAATATGCCTTAATGGTGAACCACCACCAATTTGTCGGTAGTTCTCTTGCGACTTTTTCGCACGTAACGTTGAAATCAACCAGGCGAGGGGGCTTTGCAGCCAGGAAAATGGCAGACGAATAATTTCAGGGTCAGAAAATAAGTTGAAGAGAAAAGGACGAACATCCTCTGGTTCATCTGGCCCACCTAAATTAAGTAATAATACCCCTACACGACCCATAATTATGATAGTTTCCCAGAGTTTTCATATTTGTTACTGATTTTAACAATATATTCTTTTTATGGTTTAAGTTCGCAATAAGAAATACACATCTTTACCAGGGAGTGAGCAGTGGCATCAATTTTAAGAACTTGGAGCTATCAATATCAATGGTTCTATGATACGATTTCCCGACTCGCTGCCCTTAGTGTGGGAGGAGAAGCACGATTTCACAAGCTACCTTTGCAAGGATTAACGATCACTTCAGAAACGAAGGTTTTAGACCTTTGTTGTGGCAGTGGTCAAGCCACAAAATATCTAGTGTATTATTCCCAGGATGTCACAGGCTTGGATATGGCTCTAGTGTCACTGGAACGGGCACGGCGGAATGTCGCCAAAGCCCAGTATGTAGAAGCGCTGGCTCAAGAGATGCCATTTCCAGATAATCAATTTGATTTAGTGCATACCAGTGTCGCAATGCACGAAATGAAGCCTTCTGAGTTGCAGCAAATCCTCAAGGAAGTTTATCGAGTACTCAAGCCAGGTGGGGTGTTCGCGCTAGTAGATTTTCACAAGCCGACGAACTTCCTATTTTGGCCTGGATTAACCCTGTTTTTGTGGTTGTTTGAGACGGAAACTTCCTGGCAGCTATTAGAAACAGATTTGGTTGAGTTACTTAAGGACGTGGGATTTGAGGTGTTAACCCACGCACTTCCTGCTGGTGGCAGTCTTCAAGTGATTCAGGTAAGGAAATAGCCTTTCTTAACTGGGGATTAGCCCTTGACAGAAGAGACTTATGCAAAGAACTGCACAGTTTACGGCAATAGAGGATAGAAAATGAGAATTATCCAACTCGTAACAAAGAAAGCCGCAAATAGTCCGATCATCAGTTCCAGAGACCAAGGTACATTGAAACTGCCTAAAAGTGGGGTAGCAGAAATTGCTAAAACTAACAGAAATATCAATATAAACCAAACCATTGGGTTAAACCTCTTGAATGTATCTTGACTATAGTTTCGCTTTTTAGAATGGTTGCAGCCTCCTCTAGCAGGGTCATCCTGTTGGATAGTATTTACTTCACTCTATCTAAAAAGCTATAAACCTTCGCGACGAAAGTTCTCCACCAGTTCCGTTCATGAGGGGGATCTGGGAAAGAGTATTTACTGGTAGGTTATTTCTACAGCGTCGGAAAAACAAAAAAGCTGATAGCTTTCTGCTATATATTCGTCCGAAACTTCAAATCACAAACGGTTCAAGGTGGCTACTACTCCACTCTCGCCCAACTCGCTCCGTGATAAATGGTCGGACAACGAACTTGGGAGGGTCACCTGCTTGAACATCAATCCGTAAAAAGGAGTAGGGACGCCGCTTCTTTTTGCCCTGACTATGGCGACCGACGTAAAGCTGTGAACGCGCGACTAGACGTGTGTGACTGCCTTCACTATCCCTAAATGTTTCCATCAATTCCGAACCTTCAACCCGTTGGCGGCGGAGGCTGTGACCACTACCACCGCAAACAATCCAATGGATATGAGAGTCAGCATGTCCAGTGTCAGCTGTGCAAAGATGTTCTAGACAGTGCGCGTGACCAGCAAGAACCAAATCAACAATTGGACGACCCTCTGTTAATCCCCCAACCGCCTCAGAAACAGTATTGAGTACTTTACGGAGGTTGTAGCGAATCTGTAGAGTTTGCGCTTGGTTCCATTTTGTTGCTTCGGTGACATAGGGAGGATGGTGGAAATAAACAACTCGTCCACGAACCTCGGTTGTGTTCCAGGATTCAATTAGCCTTCTTTTTAGCCAATCCAGTTGTTCAAAGTCCGTGACAATCGTTTTGTCGGTTGTCAGTTGTTTCTCAATGTCAAGTTGTACTTCTTCAAGTTGCTCTAACTTGGCTCGATTGTCATCGAGAATTTCCGCTTCGTCAGGTTGATCTGGATTGAGACGGGCTGAAGCGTCAAGAATTTCCTGTTTTGAGCGTTCTATTTCATCTCGGCGCTGTTCCAACTGACGACGGATGGCTTCTCCCTCTTTAGTTGTCGGCAGGGGTGCAGGTGCGTTGAAGGTATTTGAGTCGAGGGCGAAGAAGTCAATCCCGCCATATCGGAAGGTGTAATAGCGGTTGGGTAATCGGGTGAAGCGCCCAGCCTCGTAACGTAAGCAGCGACCCATATCGGTTTCGGCAGTGTAATGGCTGTCTAGATGACGCTCTAATTCTTCGTTGGTATTGAACCCCTTGAGATAGTCGAGGAACGCCTTCGCATAGGCTCTGCCTTGCTTAGAGCCATGCCAACCAACACCTAAATCCAATTTTGACCGGAGCAGGTGGCGCAAAAGCCAGGTACTTTGTGCTAAAACTCCATAGACAAATGGCAGATCATAGTAATCGTGATTACCGGGTACAGGTAGAAATGGCTTGTTGAAAACCATTTGGTCATAGGGAATTTTTTCAGGCGATTCGCCGCCTACCAGAAACTCTCGATAGGGAGCGATGAAGTTTCTTAAGTAATATTCACTTGAGCCAACTTGATAGATAACATCACCTGTGTGCAAGATGAAACGGCTAGTATCATAGTGCTCTAGCATTAGTTCGGTAATTTGTCGTTGGGGGTTCTGGTCGGGATGGGGGCCAGAACCACTATCACCAATAACTAAAAATGAGAACTCTTGGCTATCGGAGACTCCATCGTCAATAAATAGCTGAGTTTGATCGATTGAGCGATCGACAATTATTGGATCTTCCCACCGCACCCGCTGCTTCATCTTGCGAATTTTTACCGAGATTGGCGGGTCAGATACAAATTTCATAGCTATTACTGTAGGAGTTGCTTTCCGAAACAGAGGTGAGCCTTGTCTCGACGCAAGCTGATTGTAGCTGTCTGCTCTTAGTCGAAGGCATCTATCTTTGTGCGTGACATCCTCCAGTCACCAAACTTATGGTATGGCACTGGTTTCCCACGGCTACCGTGTTGCTATCAAAGATGTTACTTCACAAGGAAGGCAGGGTAGCAGTTATACAAGCCCCTTACTTTTGAACTTTTCTTGATCGTTAAGTAAGGTATCCAAATGCAACTTTCAAGAAACACTTTTCTAACCCTTATCGTCGGGTAGCACAGGCAATTACATTTTTTGCCGCCTGAACAAGCCATTGCTGCTTAAGCAAGGCTGGTATAAGTTTACACCGATTAATAATGAGGCTCTCTCACCTACTGTTAACGACTAACAAGGGTGAACTGAAGCTTTGCAAATTTTTGATAACTCTAACCTATCAGGCTATCAACGATGAAACCTTTCCATACCTAGAGTCAGTTTATGCTTTTTTGTAAATTTGGATACATAAAAGCGAGTTTTGGTATGGGGATTTCACTTAAAATGGCGGTTCACTAATACTTTACGTGAAATTACGGAGTCTTCATCAAGGCTTTACAAAATTTACGGCGACAGAAACTAAAGTAAACATGGTAGGAGTAGGGGCACGCTACTGCACGCTCTACTGACAAGTAGAAAGTGCGAGCAGCATCAAGTAAATAGAAAGGATTAAATTTCGACAATCCTTGAGTTTTTACGACTAACACTGGCATTTGTACAAGGAAACTATCACTCATGACTACATCTCCCCTGAAGAAATTCGTCCTTGCACCAGTAGTGCTTTCGGCAGCAGTCTTTTCTGTACTGACTTTACCCTTAGCTGTATTTGGCTCACAGCCAGTAACTATTCAACTGCAAGAGGAGCCAGTATTTTCTGGTCAACTAAGGGATGTTGCAACTCCTTACTTAGGTTTAGCAAGTGCTTTGAGTTTGGGGACTGGAATCGCCAGTGTTGCTGTCACCGGTTGGCGGCAATCTAGCCGCAAATCGTCTCAAGTCGAGGCAGAACTAGAGGGTTTAGCGAAACACCTCAAGGAGAAGGAAGAGTTATTAGAAGCGCTTAAGCACTCAGAATCTCGGCTGGAAGCGTCTGGGTTGAGTGCCTTTTTGGATGAGGAAGTGGCTCTACAACAAGAGTCCAAGACAGCAGCAAGCACTGAAGCTTTTATGGTGGTTGAACCGTCGGTGATGACAACGCAAAGCGTTGAAACTTCACCAGTTGCAAAACCAAGCAAGACAGTGCATGAAGCCTTAGCGAAGTTTCCCTCAGTTCAGACTGTCCTAGGTCATACTCGGACAAAAGCTGTCGCTCAAGCCTCCAACTCTGCGATCGCTATTGTGCCAGAGGAAGTTGAAGAACTCCACATTCAACTCCAAAAAATCATGGCTCAGATGGCATCTTTACAAACAGCTCTCGCTGCAACACCACGAGCCGCAAATTCTCAAGAAGCTGGATCTGAAAAGACAAAAGTAGGTGTGTCTGCTAATGTAGCAGGACCACAAGCTGTTCAGTCTTGGTCTGTACATTGAGAATTGATATGTCTTTCTAGTGGTTGCTCGACAGACTTATCCTCATTCACTTCATCAGGGTTTTACTAGCTCATCCAAAGCGTCTACGCAAGTGTGCGATCGCAGCCTGTAAGCCTTTTAGGGTAACTTTCTCGCAATCGTTGAAAGTCTTCCTTTTCCCTTTAGAGAATGTAACCAACGCTATAGCTCAAGAGAGTTATCTCTAGCTAAGCGCTTGTAGAAAGTTGCTAATACACTAAAAACCAATAACCTTCGGCTCTCTCCAGAAGCTTGAATTAGGAGAGTAGCCGTCGTATTGATTGCCACGGCTAGCTCATCTAAGTGAGTAAAGTTAGGAAGATTTCTCTTTCTCTGGGTAGAGGCTTTCTGACTCGCTTTTGATACAGTAGTGCGAGGGTATTGTGGTAGCCAAGCTTTTTTAAATGATGAAAAAGATACTTGTAAGTATCTTTACACCAGATTCTTAAGTGAGCTGCTGGAATCCAACTACTGGGTAAAAAGTTATTACCTTGCCTTCTTTAGAAAATAGGGCAAGAGTTTAAGCTACAGGGTGCACAGTTAGACAGGCAAATTGTCATAACTTCTTTGCTGTGTTACTTATGTTCATGGCATCCGATAAATTTTTATCCTTTAAACTCCAGATTATAGAGACATTTCTGTTTTAGCTGTATACAGTAGTGTTGTTAAATCAATACCAACAGACGAGCGCCTATACCTGTCTTAAGAGGTGTTCAAAATCGAGTAATTCAACAGCAATTAAACAGAGGTACTATGAGCTGCAACTATCAATTGCTTTGCTTCAGCATGGCGGGAAAAGATTTATCAGCCAAACAAGCTGGGCAATGAACTAATGAGTGCTGATTATCCCCGATTTAACGCCTTGAGTACACAGCTATGGATTAACTTGCTTGGCGCTAGTTCACTCGTAACCTTTTTAGGGTTGGGAGTGAGTAGCATTAAACCCGCTCAAGCAAATCCCGCTGAGCAACAGCCGATATGTTTGGCGCAGAGTCAAGCCTCTTTACCAACTCATTTGAGGACATCCTGTAGCCAAGAGAATCTTAAAGCTACGGCTTTGCGTTCTGAAGTCAAAGGCTCAGCAGTTGCCGTTAAACCAACGAGCAATTCTAGTGCTGGGGTGGAGACTGTTGAACAACCTGCAACTGATTTAGTCCCAGAGAACACATTCATTCAGCAAGTGCCAGTCAAGGTTAATGCCGTAGCGCCCCAACAACTGGAAACGTTAACAGTTTCTGCCATACCTAGTGCCACTCTAGACGCTCAAAAGCGATCGCATTCCCCAGAAACTGAGCTATCAGTCAGTGGGTCTAACACTACTGAAAGGGGAACTGCAACCGAGCAACTACCGACTTCATCGGTACTAGGGAAAACTAGGGACAACACAGAGCAAGATTTCGGGCAATTGACGCTAACCCATGAAAGTGGCTGTAGTCCCAGCCAAACTTGTAGCAATGCCGTAACCTCTGTGACACAAGGAGTAACTTCTAATAGCTCCAATTCAGTGTTGGCGCAACTACCGTACTCACAACAAATTTTACCGCCTTTACCAGTTCCAGCTACTCCCATTCCTGTAGGTTCTGATAGCTCCAATACAAAACTGGGGCAGCTACCTTACTTCCCACAACCTCCAAATCCGGTACCAGCACCAACAATGGTGTATCCAGCAGGAGGGAATAACTACAATCCCGCGTTAGGACAGTACCCTTACTACCCACAAACGGTACTTTTAGTACCCGTACCAGCAACGGCCCTTCCGGCAGGAGGGAATGGCTACAATCCCGCGTTAGGGCAATACCCCTACTATCCACAAACTGTACTCTTAGTACCCGTGCCAGCAACGGCGCTTCCAGCAGGAGGAAATAACTATAATCCGGCGTTAGGGCAATACCCCTACTATCCACAAACCGCCCCTCAACTGCCTCCGAATCCGATGGTAGGGAGTAACTACAATCCGGCGTTAGGGCAGTACCCCTACTATCCACAAACCGCCCCTCAACTGCCTCCGAATCCGATGGTGGGGAGTAATTACAATCCGGCGCTAGGACAGTATCCCTACTACCCACAAACACCTCCCCAACTGCCTCCGAATGCGATGGTAGGGAGTAACTACAGTCCGGCGTTAGGGCAGTATCCTTACTATCCACAAACCCCCCCCCAACTGCCTCCATATCCGATGGTGGGGAGTAACTACAATCCGGCGTTAGGACAGTATCCTTACTATCCACAAACCCCCCCCCAACTGCCTCCATATCCGATGGTGGGGAGTAACTATAATCCGGCGTTAGGACAGTATCCTTACTATCCACAAACCCCCCCCCAACTGCCCCCGAATCCGATGGTGGGGAGTAACTACAATCCGGCGCTAGGGCAGTATCCTTACTATCCACAAACAGTACCTCAACTCCCAGCGCCACTTCCTGCCAATCCTGTTGCTGGGAGTAACTACAATCCTACGTTAGGTCAATCTCCCTATTACCCACAAAATTACCCACAAACAGTACCTCAACTCCCAACACCCAACCCGAATATCATCCCGCCAGCTTCCCCTCCCAGAACAGAATTAGGTGCGGTGCCTACGACTGGGCAACCGCCAGAGCTTCGTAGTACGGCTTTGACTTCTCCTTCTTTACAGCTACAGGGACTTTATATCAACCAAGGTGACGAATCCTCAGCACGGGCACGCCTTTCCGGGCTTTATCCTCTTAGTCCTCAAGCACTATTTGGGGCAACGCTTGATCTGACGAGTGAGGAAAATACCTTGGCTGACTCTCCCAATCAGGGATTGAATATTAATGAGCTTTATTTTGCTACGGCTCCTATTGCGGATTTACCCAATCTACGATTCGTGGTTGGTCAGTTGGATTTAACGTCCTATTTTGATCGCAATAGCTTTGCTAAGGATGGGGCAACGCATTTCTTTAATCAAGTGTTTCAGACTAACCCCGCTTTGAGTACAACTGGGATTTCTTCTCGCCTTGGTGGTTTAGTCAACTGGACGATAACGGATAACATTGAAGCGAAAGCTGCTGTCTTCTCTTCCGCTCAGAATCTTGGTGATTTCGCCCTAGATGCATTTGCTGGAGAAATTGGTATCCGCTACGGCAATGCGATTATTCGTGGGACTTATGCCACAGATCGGGATGCGGGTTCAGATGATGGCTTCCGAGAAATTTTCCAAAATAATCGGGATACTGATAACTTTGGACTCCTGCCATCCGATCGCGAAGAGTCCTATGGTGTCAATGCAGAGGTGTTTGTTCCCGAACTGAGCATGGGAGTATTTGGCCGTTATGGTCGCTACGAAAATCGGGAATTGGATCAGGGAGGGGATACTTATAGCCTCGGAATTAGTTTCTCGGATGTGTTTTCCGAGAATGACAGACTAGGACTTGCCTATGGTCGAAGTTTGTCAAACGACCAACTACGGCGTGATCGGGGGGATGAGATACCCGATGTATTGGAGCTATTCTACGATTTTCGATTTTTACCTAACATTCGGCTCGGTTTCACGCTTCAACAACGCGATGGCTTTTCCGATACCTATGGGGGTTTCCGAGTTAAAACAGAGTTCGATGTAACTCCTGGAGGCGAGTAACTCCATGAGTCAACTGAGTGGCAGAGTTAATAAACATCGCCTCAAATCTCTGAGTGGAGGGATGGTGATTTGGTTAGGAGTAGCAGGGCTATTGGTGAGTGTGCCAATTCTGACAAGTATTTCCGTTGTGCAGGCTCAGACTGTACCTGCGGCTGTACAACAAGCGTTCACACTCCTGAGGCAGGGGCGAGTCCAAGACGCGATCGCACTTTTTGAGCAAGCCCGCCGACAGTATCCTCAATTGTTAGAAGCCAAGTTAGGTTTAGCGATCGCGTACAGGCGACAAGGGCTGATTCCCCAAGCATGGCAAGCTTATCAAGATGTACTAGCTCAAGACCCTAACAATGAGCTTGCGCTAAGGGCGGTTGGTCTACTCGGTAGCTATCGCTCAGAGTGGCAACTAACGGGGATTGAAGCACTAACGACACTGCTGAACTTGAATCCCAATGATGCGGAAGCTCGTGGGCTACGAGGACAACTATACAGTTATCAGCAACGGTTTGCCGAAGCGCTGGCGGATTATCAAATTGCGCTGCAAGCAAATCCAACGCCAGAAGTGCTGGTGGGAGCCGCAGAAGCATATACCAATAGCGGCAATCCTCAACAGGGACTCGAACTCTTTAACCGCTACCAAGCCACCGGAAAAGCAATTACAGAGTATTCTGTAATTGCTTATGCCCGTGCCTTACGCGAAACAGGCAATCCTGCTCAGGCGGTGCAGGTTCTAGAGGCGCAGCTTAGAACCTCAAAAACATTAGATGACTTGGCAATCCAAACTCGTGCAGCACTCTCTTTAAGCTATCTAGCAAATCAACAGGTGACTCAAGCCTTGGTAGTATTAGAGCCATTACAAGGTAACCCAGATGCGATCTTGCCATTAGCGCGATCACTTAATGAAATTCGGACTCAGAGCAACAACTCTAGCCTGCAAGAGCAAGTCGGTAATCTTTACCTTCAGGCATTAGAGCAAACTCCCAACCCTGAGCCAAGTTTGCTGCGTGAAGTTGCTGATGTTTTGAGTGGACTACCTCAGGGACAACAAACCGCTCTACAACTGTACCGACAACTAAGCGCCCTGCAACCGGATGACCGCAGTCTGGTGGTTAAACAACTGGCGCTGGAAAGTGAACTAGGTTTGATTTCTCAGGCTGACTTGAGAATACGTCTTGCGAGTGCCCTTGGGCCTCTACCGACCGACCCAATCCAGCAGAATGCGATCGCGCAAGCTTTGGCAGGAATTGACCCACCAGGAGCGGAATTTCTCCCGATTTATCAAAATCTGCTTGCATCAGGTGTCAATGTACCGTTTCTGAACTTCAGAACTGCTCAGCTATTAATCGAAGGAAATGACCTAATTGGCGCAAGAACTGCTTTAGCCGCTTATGCTGCAACTAGCGTTGGGGCAAGGGATTTAGCACCACAATTGCTAGCAGCAGAAATTGAGCGCCGTGAAGGAAACTTGGAAGCCAGCGCCCAACGCTACCAAGGGTTGATTGCTAGCAACTTAGCGGATAGTGATATTTTGAATGCAGCTCTGCAAGGACTTTCAGGTGTTCGCTTACAACAAAATCGACCTGTTGAAGCGCTGGCGATTTTTGACCAATTGGTAGCTCGTAATCCTCAAGATTTAACACTTCAGCTTGCCCGGACAACACTGGCTTATGAGGCTAAGCTAATAGACGAGTCACAAGCAGAGGCTGTTTTGAATTATTGGCTACAGACACAACCGCCCACCGTTGCGCCACCAGAACTTTTTGCCTTAGTTGGCACTCTACCAGCAGACGCACGACGGGAACCTTTATACAATGCCCTGCTTCAATTTGATCCGAATAACATCCCCGTACAGGTGCGAGCCATTCAGGTGCTAGCCAAGCGCTCTCCAGAGCAAGCGAGGGCACGGGTAGCTCAGTTAGTGGCTCGTGACCCTTACAATATCGGTAGCTATTTTTTACAAGGACAATTAGCTCAATCTATTAACGATTTAGAATTTGCAAGCCTTGCTTATGAAGCGATTTTGGCAGCTCAACCGAGTAACATTGAGGCGCTATCAGCTTTAGGCGGGATTCGGTTTCAACAACGACGTTTTGATGATGCTACCAATCTTTATTCTCAAGCGATCGCTATTAAGCCTAATGACTTGACAGTGCGCCAGTCACTGATTAGCTTAAGTAGGGCTAAAGACTTACAGCTAGAGGCGCTTACAGCAGTCGAACAACTGCAACTCGAACAAATTGAGAGGGGGGCTTCTAACAGCGATTTATCTCGCCAAAGGCAGCAAATCCAAGAAGACTTCCTGCGACGACGAGGATTTCAACCCCCCTGGGAACGTTTTTAACTTGCAAGCCCAGATGATTGTGAAAATGCTGGTTTTAGTTCGGGTACTAAGATTGACGGCTTCTGCCAAAAAGCCTCGGTGGTTTCTCAAGAACCTTACCACCGTCACAATTTTATTGGGTCTAGCTGGCTGTATTTCCATATCCTCTACACCACCGCCCCAAACAGATTCCTCCCAAGCACCAGAAGCATCACCCCAGACAAGTGCATCGCCTGTCGCCAGTTCCCCATCCCTACCCGAATCGACCGCTAACCGGGAACTGCTCGAAGAAAGTTGGTTGATTTACCGAGACAAATTTATTCAAGAAGACGGGCGAGTGATTGACTTTGAAGCTAGCGATCGCTCAACCTCTGAAGGACAAGCCTACGCCATGCTGCGGGCAGTAATCCTCGATGACCCTACTACCTTTGCCCTTACCTTAGACTGGGCAGAAAAAAACCTCAAGCGCATTGGAGCAAAAGGCGAACCCATTGACCAACTTTGGGCTTGGAAGTGGGGAAAGAATCAAGCGGGTAAATGGGGACCCATTGACAAAAATTTTGCCAGCGATGCCGACATTGATGCCGTTACAGCTCTCATCCTTGCCTCACGTCGCTGGAATCGTCCAGAATACCTAGAGCTAGCACGCACCAAACTCAATGATTTGTGGAAATTTTCCACGATAGCCGAGCCAAAAGGCAAGCGTTATCTCTTACCTGGGCCTGTAGAAGCCTTTGTCCCCTCGCCCTCTACCCTATACCTTAACCCGTCTTACCTTGCGCCTTATGCTTTTCGCCTGTTTGCTCAGGTTGACCCCAACCATGATTGGTTGAGTTTAGTAGACAGTAGCTATGAGGTTCTCGAAAAGTCTTCTCAGGTTTCTACCGTAGGCTTGCCAAGCGATTGGATCGCACTCGATACCAAAACGGGGAAATTCCAGCCAATCCCAAGCTCTAGCCAACTTCAGAGTGTCTACAGTTTCGATGCCTACCGCGTTTGGTGGCGGGTTGCTTGGGATGCCGCTTTGTTCCAGTCACCTGAAGCAGAGCGTTACCTACGCACTGCCACGAAGCATCTCCAAACGCAACTGCGATCTTCATCGCGGATTCCAGCACGAATTAATCTTCAGGGGAAACCGACAGTAAATTACGAGGCAACTTCTCAATACGCGATGCTATATCCCGCCCTCCAGTTAATTGACCCAGATATGGCTGGGCAACTGTTAGAGCAGAAACTTTTACCTCGATATAACCAAGGGATTTGGGATGATGAATCCGCTTACTACATCCAGAACCTGGCTGGACTAGGGCTGTTGCCTCCCACCGCAATTCCCTCTCAACTCCTACAACCCTAATAGAAAAGTCCTCAGGGATATTTAGCATCACTAAAGTTAATTGATAAAAATACTGACCGCCTCGCGACCAAGGTGAAACTTACTTCCATGAAACGCTTGTTTCCTCACTCTCAACCCACAACGACTACTGCCAATCGCAGACAACGAAGTCCTCGCTCTGCGATCGCAAGTCTACTCCTGTGGCTGTTCCTATTTTGTGGTGTAGTGGTCTTAACACTGGGGATAACAACAACCCTGGTCACTGCTCAAAGCGATGGTAATCTCAAAGAACAGGAAGACCAATTTATCCGCGACTACGCCTTACCCAGTTCTCCAGCTAAACCCCCTGTCTACAAGCCTCGACCCGCTTCCCCTCCCAAACAGCAAAGTCCGTCCTCACCCCAACGGCAAGCTGTCCCCCCCGCTCAAAGGCGAACGTCTCCTGCACCAGCACCACAACAGCGGCAATCAGCACCACAACAACGGCAAAATGTTGCCCCACGCCCTGCACCCCGCTCTGCCCCTCCACCTATAGCAGACGAACCAGCTCCCACCCGTCGCCGTGAGCCTGTACAAGAGACAGTAGAAGATAGTCCAAGTGAAGACACTTCTACCGCCGAGACACTCCCAACAGGTCAATATGTCTTGGAGTTTAATCGCTCTCCTGTTGTAGGCAATCGCTTCCGTTTACAGGGTATCTATTCCGAAGCGCGGCTTGGCTTTACCCGTCCCCATGGCTGGAAAATGCAATCGGCTAAGGCACTGATCCGCTTCCAGCACTCACCCTCCTTGCTTGCCAATCGCTCCAACCTAACCGTGCGAGTTAACGATCGCAGTGTAGGCAGTGTACCGCTGAACCGCAAAGAGGCAGAGGTGGGAAGCGTGGCGTTCAATATCCCGCCCGGTGTGATTCAGGACTACAATGACCTCTCCGTTGTCGTCCAGCAAAATACCGACCCCCAATGCAGTGACCCAAGCGACCCGACCCTTTGGACTGAGATTCTGCCTGATTCAAAGTTGGTGTTGGGATACCAGTCTCAAGCTGTTCCCTTAAGTTTTAGTGGCTATCCTTATCCATTCTTTGACGAACTCAGTTTGGAGCCGAATCGCATCGCTTACCTGCTGCCGAAGCTCGGTGAAGCCTGGTTAACTGCCGCGCCCCGTCTTCAATCCGCATTAGGTAGACTCGCTGATTTTCGCCCGATTGAAACTCGTTTGGTTGAAGATATTGACCAAGTAGAGGCAAACGAGCGATTGGTGATTATTGGTACTCCGGAAGATCAGCCCGGTTTAGAGGATTTGGATCTACCCTATAGCATTGCAGGTAACCAGATTCTGGATGGCAATAAGAGTCCTTTACCTGATGATGTTGGCGTACTGATGCTGGCGACAGCTCAAGACGGTAGTGTCCCTGTTTTAGTCGCTACCGGAAATGGACCAGTCGGTGTTGCTAAGGCAGCACAGTTTTTGGTACAACCAGACCCCAGTAAAATTGGCACAGGTCAGGCAATCTTAGTCTCCGACCTTAAGGAAGTGTCAGCACCTCCGCCTCGTCAGTGGCCCCGTTACTTACCAGACAAGAATTCTTTTGCCCTCAGCGACATCAAAACTCAAGTTAACGGTGAGCCATTTAAAGATGTCACGGTTCGAGGTTCTGGGGCACCGCCGATTGAGATCGATTTTCGGGCTTTACCGGATGACCGATTTAAGCGGGGGAGTTCGATGACCCTGCGTTACAGCTACGGACCGCAGGTGAATCCGAGAACTTCTGCGGTAGAAGTATTACTGGATGATGTTTTCATCGGCGGGGCACGGTTAAATTCCGACAAAGGAGGGAATCGAGAAAGCCTAAAGGTGGATTTGCCTGCCGAGTTGATTCAGCCCAACTCCAAACTCAGAGTCGCGTTCCGGCTTAATCCTAGAGAACCCGCGAAATGCGGTAGGGTAACTGACCAACAACTAACGGGTACCCTGCACTCAGACACTAGCTTCAATCTCAACCGAGATACCTTTGTACAACTGCCAGATCTAAAACTGTTGCGATCGGGTTATCCATTTACAGCTCCTCAGGATTTGTCAAGTACAGCAGTTGTTGTACCAGACCCTCCCTCGGATGCGGATTTGCTGACGCTACTTGCCATTAGTGAACGCTTGGGACGGCTGAGTCGAGCAGATTCAGTTCAGCTAGCGGTTTATACGGCCAGTACACTGCCTCCCGATATCCGCAAGAGCCATCATCTTGTCGGAATTGGGATTCGGGAAAATTTCCCTTTTCCCGAAGTGTTTGAATCGGGTGGCTTTCGCTTAGGTAGTGCCCTGTCACGTCAGTGGAGTCAAGGCAGCATCAACACTTGGCCGGATTCGGAAGGCCTGATTAAGCAAATAGTCTCTCCGGCAAACCGCGATCGCGTATTATTGGCTCTCACTGCTCAGAGGGAGAGTGGTTTAGATCAGGTGCGGCAAGTCATCAACAAAGACCCCTGGTTCTTCCAACTTCGAGAGGATACGGTACTAATTAGCAGCAACCAAGAAAATCCCTCTAGTTATGACCCTGATGCCTACAAGCTTAAGTTTCTGGAAGATGCTCCTTCAACCAGCCGCATAGAGAATGCGACTCTGCTCAGTAAGGCATCTCGCTTCATTCAAGAACACTGGTTCATACTCCCTATCGCTGTTGTAGGAATAGCACTCTTGCTTTATGGCATTAGTCAACTGTATCTCAAGCGCATCACTGACAAGCGTATTACTGATAAGACGTAGTCAAACGGGTCCAATCCTTAGTCCCCAACCCCTCTTGTTGAAATGGCATTTTCCTCATTCAGAACTCGGTTGATGCGGCGGCCGCAGCCTCGTGCTTTGTTAACCGTCTGGCTCGTCGAACGTCTACCTCGGTTTTTTGATCGAGCGTTGGCACGCCTAGGATGGAACCAGTTGAAATTGATCGCGTTGCTACTGCTGTTGCTATCCGTTCCTTTGATTGTTACGCCACTGAAAGTTTGGCAGCAGGGTCTTGTTGCCTTGTTTCTTGTGGGGGTCGGTCAAAGCATTGTGCAAATTGAGTCTCAACAGTCCGACCAGAAAACCAGTGAGTACCTCCACTTGTTTTTGGTGTGGCTCAGTATCGTAACAACACTACGCTACCTGTACTACCGCACGACGTACACCCTGAATTTTAATAGCTGGCTCAACGGATTATTTTGTGTGCTGTTATTCGGGGCAGAACTATATGCAATCTTGACGCTGATACTTGCCTACTTTCAAACCCTGAAACTCAAAGACCGCGAACCCGTTGATCTTGCCAATTTTCCTCAAGACCAATGGTTTAAGGTCGATATCTATATCCCGACCTACAACGAAGACGTTGAAATTGTTCGCAAGACGGCATTGGCTGCTGTCGCGACTGACTACCCAGCCGATAAAAAACGTGTTTACATACTCGATGATGGTCGCCCAGAACGATATAAGGAAGGTGACCCGCGAAGAGAAACCTTTCAAGCCCGTCGGGAAGAGTTACGCCAAGTTTGCCAAGACATTGGCGGCACACTCCTAACGCGGGACAGTAATGAACACGCTAAGGCGGGTAATATCAACACTGCTTTTCGCCGTACTGATGGTGATTTAGTCCTTATCCTCGACTGCGACCACATCCCAACGCGGCAGTTTCTCCAGCATACGGTGGGCTTTTTCTTCGACCCAAAAGTCGCGTTTGTGCAAACGCCCCACTGGTTCTATAACCCTGACCCTTTCGAGCGTAACTTGCTTACTAAGGGTAAAGTTCCGGTGGGTAATGAACTTTTTTACAAGGTACTGCAAAAAGGTAACGACTTCTGGAATGCTGCTTTTTTCTGCGGTTCAGCGGCTGTGATTCGCAAAGAGTATGCGCTTCAGGTTGGGGGTATCGCGACAGAAACAGTTACAGAAGATTGTCATACAGCATTTCGCCTGCATTCTCTGGGGTATGAGTCAGTCTACTACGACAAAATTATGGTAGCAGGGCTTGCGCCTGAGAAGTTTTCCTCCTATGTCGGTCAGCAAGTTCGCTGGGCACGGGGGATGGCTCAAATTCTGCGGTTGGAAAATCCAATGTTCAACCGCAAGCTGAATCTGACCTTAGCGCAGCGCCTTTGTTATTTTAGTGCGACTTCGCACTTTTTCTATGGCTTTCCTCGGTTGATGTATGCGATCGCACCCACGGCATTCCTACTATTTGGCATTAACCCCATCCAAGGTTTGGGTTCTGAAACCTTAGCCTATGCTCTCCCCCATATTCTCCTTGCTCTGAATACCAACTACATCACTTACAAGGGAGTTCGGTTTTCCTTCTGGAACGAGGTTTTTGAGTTTGTGATGGCGTTCCAAGCCGGATATGTCACCTTCATGGCGCTGATTAACCCTAAATTGGGTTCCTTTAACGTTACGGATAAAGGGCTAACGGTAACGAAGCGCTACTTCGACTGGGAATCGGTGCGGGGTCTGTTGGTAGTCGCTGCACTCGTCGTTGGTTCTCTAATTGCTGTCCCCTTTTGGCTCATTCTACGCCCAGAGGATACTGAGGCAGTTCTAGTCAACGCAATGTGGTGCATCTTTAACTTAATTCTGCTGGTTGCTTCTTTGGTGGTGGCTTTTGAGCAACCGCAACTGCGCCAGACACACCGCTTACAGCGACACCTAACGGCTATAGTTCACAGCATTGATAAGAGTTGGGTTGGTAAAACCATCAATATCTCTGAAACAGGGGTTCTGATTGCTCTGGATACCTACCCTAACTTACCGGATGAAGTAGAAGTCGAGCTAGTGGGCGATTTTGGAGCGCGGGCGTTTCTAAATGGGCGAATTATCCGGGGGAAACCCACGAAAGAAACTCAAACCTATTTAGCAATTGATTTTGTCAATCTGACTCGTAGCCAACTTGATGCTCTAGCTTTGGTAATCTATTCCGATGTCAATGAGTGGTATTCCCAAAAGCGTGATAATGTAGACCGCCCCCTTGCTTCCTTTAGATTCCTTGCTAGTAGTTTGATTCGTTCCTTGCGCGAGTTCCAACCAGATACTGGAACGAAGGTACGCAAGCGTGTGCAAGCCGCAGCTCAGTTATATTTCGAGGGAAACTTTTTACCTGGGGAAGTTACTGAACTGGGGACTAGAAGTATACGGCTGGAGTTAGATAACAATGTCATCGCTTCTGGCAATATGCTTCGAGAAGAAGACTTAGAGCGGATGCAACAAGACAAACCCCTTGTAGGTTTGCTATTGAGTAAGGAAAAAAACAGTCCGCTACCAAAGCGCTTTTTGGCTCAAATCGTAGCCATAGAACTGTCACCTGCTTCAGACAACGGTCACTCTACTACTCGGAAAATTGCCGTTGAATTAAGCTTCCCAGAGAAGTTCATGCAACGACAGGGCGATAAGATTAAACAACTTTTGCAGGTATTGGAGTGAGGAATAGGTAAGAACCGAGACAAGCGGAAAGAGAAGCCATCAAAACAGTCAGTACACTAGATGAACTCCGCCAAATCTACAGAACTGAGCAATAGATACCAGGATTTTACGGCTCATCTTAACTACAGGCGAAATGCGATCGCCCAGACGATTAACTAAAAAGCGATCGCGTTCTTGTCAGCGAGCAACAGCAATCCGGAACTCCACACAATTGAAGCCAATCACTGGCACACAGAACGCTACCATTACTATACTATTGACGCAGTTGAAAGCCGTGCAGCTTTAGCTCACGGATGAAAACTAGTGAGCGCTTTTAAGCGCCTTGTGTGATAAAATAACAACAATAACTAGGTTGCTCTCACCTAAAAGGATGTTCAAGTTCGTCTGACCCCCCTTTGACGAGAGAAGAGAATTGAAATTTGTGCCAAGTGTGGAGCTTGAGGCGGCTTGGTTCATTGGGAAAGACTCGCCACAAATACCGTGGGACACACGGAAATTTAAGCTTGAGGAGTGTTCTGCAAGGAACAAGAATGCTCGGTAAGACGGGAAGTAACTAACCGCACGATCAGCCCAAGAATCACCGAGCTAAAGCTACGGTGAGTGTCAAGATAAGGATGCGCTTAGTATCCTACAATTCAAGCTTCTAGTTATTCGCCTACTATGTCCTCTCCCGCTTCCCCACAAGAAGAACCGCAAGATCAGTCAAATCTAGAAAAAATCCGGGCAATGCGCTTGGAGAAGGTTGAACAGCTCAAAGCTTTGGGGCAAAATCCCTATGCCTACCACTGGGAGTCTACTCACCACGCAGCAGAACTCCAAGAGAAATTTGCTGACTTGTCCGATGGAGAAGAAGCTGATTTTGAAGTAGCGATCGCGGGTCGTATTTTGGCGCGTCGAGTCTTTGGAAAGCTAGCATTCTTCGCTCTACAAGACGAAACTGGCACGATTCAGCTCTACTTAGATAAGAAGCGCATCACCGAAACAATGGCAGATGTGCCAGATGCCTTTAACCACCTCAAGCAGCTAACAGATATTGGGGACATCATCGGCGCCAAGGGAACAATTCGACGGACGGAAAAAGGCGAACTCTCGGTCTATGTCAGCCGCTACACCATCCTAACCAAGTCGCTGTTGCCCTTACCAGACAAGTGGCATGGTTTGACTGACACAGAAAAGCGCTATCGTCAGCGCTATGTTGACTTGATTGTTAACCCTGATGTCCGGGAAACCTTCCGACGCCGTGCCAAAATTATCGCTGTGATTCGGCGCTACCTAGAAGACCAAGGCTTTATCGAAATTGAGACACCCGTGCTTCAGAGTGAAGCGGGTGGTGCAGATGCTCGTCCCTTCATCACCTATCACAACACCTTAGATATGGAGTTGTACCTACGGATTGCTACAGAGTTACCTCTGAAGCGACTTATTGTAGGGGGATTTGAAAAGGTATTTGAGCTAGGGCGTATCTTCCGTAATGAAGGCATTTCTACCCGCCACAATCCTGAATTCACTTCGGTTGAGTTCTATCAAGCTTATGCCGATTACAACGACATGATACGGCTAACGGAGGAAATCATTACCACCGTTGCTCAAGAAGTCTTGGGGACGCTGCAAATAACCTATCAAGGTGAGGTGATTGACCTAACACCACCTTGGCGCAGAGTGACGATGCATGAGTTAGTGCAGGAGAAGACGGGTTTAGATTTTACTCAGTTCCAAACCCTTGAAGAAGCAAAAACAGCGGCTCAACAAGTCGGCATTCAGGATGTGGACGAGTGCCAATCAATTGGGAAGCTACTCAACGAATGCTTCGAGCAAAAGTGTGAGGAAACGCTGATTCAACCTACTTTTGTTCTAGATTATCCGGTTGAAATTTCTCCCCTTTCAAAGCTGCATCGAGAAAAACCAGGGCTAGTGGAACGCTTTGAGCTATTTATCGTTGGGCGGGAGACAGCAAATGCCTTTACAGAGTTGACTGATCCAATTGACCAACGCGATCGCTTAGAAGCGCAGGCAGCAAGGAAGGCAGCAGGGGACTTGGAAGCACAGGGCGTTGATGAAGACTTTCTGACAGCGCTGGAGTACGGGATGCCCCCTACTGGTGGGGAAGGCATCGGTATTGATCGCTTGGTGATGCTGTTAACCGATAGTGCCAGTATCCGGGATGTCATCGCTTTCCCTCTGCTGAAGAATACCAGCAATGTGATTAAATCTTTCGACTATGACGAGAAAACTCAAACCTTACGAGTTGAGTTCAATAGTGGCAGCGTCTACAAGTACCATGACGTACCTGAGAACGTGTATCAGGCGCTAAAGATAGCCCCATCGGTCGGTCAATACTTCAATACACACATTCGGGAGAAATACGGTCAGGATCGAGAGGTCTAATACCCAAATTTCTTGTAGGGGCGCACGTCGGTGCGTTCTTAACTGGAATGGCACTGACTTAACTTTGAAATATCAAACGTTGTCCTGGTCTTAGTTGAGCCAGAACGCGATCAAGTTGAGGCTTAAGTTGATCAAGGAATTCCTCAAGCTCTTCAGTGGTCAAATCCCGCAGCTACTTTTGGGCTTGATTGAGGGCAACGGCAACTGCTCCGGCTTCTTGTTGAGGAGACTGGCTAAAGTTTTCATAGAATTGGAGTTGCAATTATTAGGCTCAAGTTCCAAGTCAATTACCCTGACATAGGAGCAAAAATAGAGAGATGCGATCGCCTTAGCCCATCACTTCATCTACAGTAAAACTAACCTCAGGAAAAGCCTGTATAGTGACAGTTTGACCTCGATAATACTTGTGAATAATTTGGTAACCATTCTCAGAAGGTTGTCGGTAAACTTCCAAGCATTGCGCGTTGATATCAACTAGCCAGACTTCAGCAATGCCACTATTCGCATAGAGAAGAATTTTCACATCCCGATCCGCTTCGACAGTCGTGTCTGCAACTTCCACTAACAGCAAGATATCTTCTGCTTGGGGATGTCCTGCCTCGTAAAAATCTGCGCGTCGTCGCAGCAATACCAAATCTGGTTGAGGTTCAGAGTTGTCATCTAATTCAACTGGGTTTTGAACTCGAACTATTGTTGCCTGTGCCAGACGCAGAATAAACATTTCATTGAGACGGTCAACACACGCTGCATGACGTCTGCCAATTGGGGTCATCTCGACAATCTCTCCTCGAATCAGTTCCACTCGGTCATCCTCTGTGAGGATACCTGCTTCAGCCATTTGGTGATACTGCTTTATCGTGAAGCGCCGTCTGAGTAGCTCAATAGACATCACAACCTCTCCATAACATTACTCAAGTAATTTCATTATCGAGCGATCAGCTAGTGAAAGAAGATGTCTCTCAATGCGATCGCGTCACCGTTAAAATCGTTACGGGATTGAGAGGAGTAAAACGAGTTAGTTGTCCTACAGGTACAGAACGCGAGAGCTGAACTTGTAGCAAGTGGTAATCCCAACGGTGTAACTTTAGCCAGCCGAGAGCTGTATTAAGATGTTCCAGGGTTGCTAGAGCGAGTACCACAATACCCCCGCTAGTGAGCCGAGCCTCACAGTTATCAAGAATGGCAGTTAAGTTACCACCGCTACCCCCAATAAAGATGCGGTTTGGTGCTGGTAGGTGATTCAAAATTTCTGGTGCTGTACCGTGGATTGAAACGACGTTTTTAACATGAAGGCGTTGGCAGTTCTGTTCAATTAAGGCACTACCGATCGCAGTTTTCTCAATCGCATACACCTGAGATGTGCTACACAAGCGGGCAATCTCAATGGAAACAGAACCTGTTCCTGCACCAATATCCCAAATAATTTGCCTTGGATGCAGCGCAAGTTCTCCCAGGATAAGAATCCGTACCTCACGCTTCGTCATCAAACCAGGGCGATCGCTAAAGCTAGCAAATGTCTGATCGGGTAATCCCAGTAGGGGTAGAGAGTCAACATCCAACAATGCTTGAGCTGGCTCAGACTGACGCAGTAATAGAACGACATTCAGCGGTGCAAACCTTTCGTGCAGTAACATATCCACCGCAACTTGCTGCACCATCTCATCGGCACCTCCCAGGTTTTCACAAACCCAGAACTCGTAGCTACTGGCTAAATCTAGAGCGAGAAACAGACGTGCGATCGCACTTGGCGTATTTGTTCCATCTGTCAGTACGGCAATCTTCTCCACACCCTGCTGTAGGGCAACAGTCAACTGCTCTAGAGAGCGTCCGTGGGCACTAATAACCTGAGCATCCTGCCAAGGAACTTTTACGCGATGAAAAGCTAGCTGAACCGAACTCAGATGAGGATGAAACGTCAATTGCTCCCGTGGTAACTCCTCCAGTAATAAGCGTCCTAAGCCAAAAAAGAGTGGATCACCACTAACCAACACCACAATGCAGCTATTCGGTTCATCCGCCACTAACTGGTTGCGAATTTCCCGAATTGCCTGAGATAAATCTCCCAGTACCAAGCGTGAAGCAGGATGGTTTGGGAAGTAGCTCAAATGGCGATCGCTTCCTACCAACAACGTTGCCTGGCCCACTAACTGCCGCACGGCATCCGTCAGTCCGGCTTCACCATCCAACCCAATTCCCACTACATATACGGGTGTCATTTCTAGCTATCAGCGCTCAGCTTTCAGCTTTTGGATGAACGAAGCCAGCATTCGTTTGATTTCAGTGACATCACTATTAAGCTGTTGGTAGTGTGAGCTTTCTATAAAATTAAGGTCACAAGCCAGCAGCAAGTGATACTCCAGTTCACTGGCTGACCCCATTGCTATTTGTAAGAATCGAGCCAAGTCAGCATCACTGCCTCGACCACATCCTTCCGCAATATTAGCTGGAATTGATGCCGAGGCACGTCGAATCTGACTGGTAAACCCATAAAGTTCCTGTTGGGGAAACCGAGCTGTGACTTGATAGATGTTAAGGGTTAATTGACGACTATTGTGCCAAACTTTTAGCTCTCTAAAATTCTTCAACTTCCTACCCGATCTGGAAAATCTAAAAGCTGACCGCTGATAGCTGATAGCTGACCGCTTAATCCACTGCTTCCCAAGCTAAAACCAAAAGCGCGTTAAGAATTGCAGCAGCAACAGCAGAACCTCCTTTGCGCCCCTCAACGCGAATTTGAGGCACTGGTGTCTGTGCCAGGGCAGCCTTTGACTCTAAAACGGAGATAAACCCAACAGGCGCACCAATCACTAGCGACGGTTGAATCGGTGCTGTTGACAACTGGCTACACAGCGCTAGCAAGGCGGTAGGGGCATTGCCAATGACAAAAATCGCATTAGGAAATTTCTCAAAGCACTGCAATAAGCCAGTTTCTGTGCGGGTTTTTCCTGGCAGTGCGACTGGGGCAAGTTCTACAGCAGCAATTAGGGGGTTATTGAAGGTTTTTTCTACCATTCCGACTACCCCCTGCTTCACCATCCCCACATCTGTGATAATTGGTACTCGTTGCTGGAGAGCTTTAATACCCGATGCGATCGCACAGTGGGACGTGGTAGCGTCCTTCGCACCCTGACTAAAGTGAACCAACTGAGTAAATTCAAAGTCCGCCGTGCTATGAATCACTCGTCGGACAATGCTGTACTCAGTTGGACTGAAGTGGTGTTCACCGATTTCTCGGTCAATCACCGCAAAACTCTGCTCCATAATTGGGTGGATTGGCAATCGCATGAAGATACAACCAGCAACGTGTAAGTTGAAATTTAAAACTCCACTACGGGCCAATCAGGCTCACGAGAGTAGCGCATCATATCTTCAAACTTTCGTAACTCTGCCCGTTGAACATTCAGGGGAATGACTTCATCGGGTAAAGCTTGTTGATTCAATTTCGTTAGCGTATCACTAAGGCGATCGCGTTCCAGTTCTGGTGAAATCTCGCCAAAATATCCCAGCGTAACGTGCGCTGTGAAGTGATACTGCTGTTCAACACCCAAGCCAATGAGACTCCGATTTTGATAAATCGCTCGGCGAAGTTCTGACAGTCGCTTGTAGGAGTCTTCGTTATTCGGTATCAAACACACCGCGACGGCGCGAGGTCTTACCATTAAACCTAAAAGCTGCCAGCCAAGGGAATTCCCTGTGGCAACTGAGTGCTGATACTTCTGAAAACTGTCTTGGACACGTTCATGGAGTTGCTCGTCATACTGAGGATTTTCCGCTTTGCGTTCACGGTAGGCACTGTCCCAAACCAAGTCCGCTAAGGTTAAATGAAAGCTAGCAGGAGGTACGGGTACCAGTAAGCCTGTGTCTAGTTGCTGTAACAGTAGTTGTTGGAGTTCCTGCAACTGGACGTAAAATGCTTCATTTTCTGAGTCTTCTTCCCAAGGGGGTGTCACCACCGTGTAGCCCGGAAAAGGCGCTGCCTCGCTGGTGCCATCCGGGAGATGCTTAAACTTAGGTGACTCCTGGATGTGCTGCAACTGGGATTGATAGGTTGCTGGTAGCACCAACCGTGCCACTCGATTTAAATAAGTTTGATAAGTCTCGTCCAATCTAGATCCCCTCGCAAACCGTGGGTGTTTATTATGACAATTTACCTCTACTGGGGAGAAGATGACTTTGCCCTGACACAAGCTGTAAACGAATTGCGTAAAAGCGTCCTTGACCCCAGTTGGGTTAGTTTCAACTATGACAAAATTTCTCCTGATCAGCCTGATGCCATTATCCAAGGGCTGAATCAAGCAATGACTCCGCCTTTTGGTATGGGTGGGCGTTTAGTTTGGTTAGTCGAGACAACCCTGTGCCAGCACTGTTCAGAGGATTTACTGGCAGAACTAGAGCTTACTCTACCAGCGATTCCACAAGAGTCTGTTTTGTTACTAACAACGTCCAATCGACCGGATGGACGCCTCAAATCGACAAAGCTGCTGCAAAAGTACAGCCACATCCGAGAGTTTTCTCTTATCCCGCCTTGGAAGACAGAACAGTTAGTTCAGCAGGTACGCTCCTGTTCTCAAGAGGTTGGTGTCAAACTAACAGGTGCTGCGGCTGAACTTTTGGCACAGTCGGTTGGGAATGATACCCGACAACTGTACAACGAATTGGAAAAATTGCGACTTTATACAGGTGATTCAGCCAAAGTCTTAGATGAGAAAACTGTGGCTACCCTAGTCACCTCAAACACTCACAACAGCTTACAGCTATCAGCCGCGATTCTCCAGGGGGATGGAGCAAAAGCCTTGGAGTTGGTAGCGGATTTGATGAACAAAAACGAACCCGCTTTGAGGATTGTTGCCACGCTGATTGGGCAATTTCGGACTTGGTTATGGGTAAAGCTAATGGTAACTGAGGGGGAACGGGATCAAAAAGCGATCGCCACTGCCGCACAAGTCAGTAACCCTAAACGAATTTACTTCCTCACCAAAGAAGTTCAATTCCTTTCTCTAGAGCAACTAACCTCAACACTACGGGTGCTACTAGAGTTGGAAATTAACCTTAAGAGGGGGTCTGAACCTCTTTCAACCTTGCAAACTAAGGTGATAGAACTTTGCCAAATCTGTAGCGTACTGATTCGGCGCTGAATAAATCACTTAGAGGCAAGGAGTCGTCTCGTTGTTTGAAATCAATTTTGACACTTCAAATCATGAAACATCCATTTCATACATCCCAAGGAACTTCTGCCCCGTAAAATAGTTCAGAAAAACTAGCCCTCTATGGTTTTACTTAATTGTTTCTTGGTCGCACGCGATCATCATGATGACTTTATACTGTTCTCGCCGTCGTCTTAACCGAACCTTCTCCCAATTCTTCGTTGTGGGGGCACTTGCTACAATGGGTTTGCTTTCTGGACTCACGCCAGAGTACTCCAGAAACTCCCAATCCTTTGTCTTCAGTTCAACGGCTTATGCTCAAGAGGTTAGTGCAGAAGAAATCACACGCTATGCACGAGCCGTCTTGGCAATGGAGCCACTGCGTCAACAAGCCTACAGCGAAATCAAGCTGATCATTGGCTCTGGGAACATTCCCGACATTGTTTGCGGTCGTCCGGCAAGCATCACAGCGCTCCCGGCTGGAGCGCGAACGATCGCCCTGAACTACTGTAACCAGTCTTCAGCCATTGTGGCAAATTTCTTCCCCAGAGGAAAGACTGGTCGATTCAATGAAATTACAACTCTCATGCAAAGAAACCAAGGTTTACACGCACGGATTCAAAGTGAATTACGACGCCTCCAACAATAAAATTTTTGCGGGATTTGTCGGATTGACATGAGTCTTTAATGCCGGAGCAAAAGGCAAGACAAGTGGTTTTTTTCATTCTTGCCATAAAGAAAAAGAGGAACTTTACCTGTCAACTATTGACGTTTTGCAAGGCAATATCGAAAGATAGAGGCACGTTTTTAAGGATTTCACATTTCCTGTGCCACCTGCATTTATGAAGAACCCTTTTGCTCTAATGTGCCAAACTTGCTCCAGCCAAATACTGAGGCGTGCGAGTGTTGCCGTAGTGAGTCTACGTTCATTCCTTCCCACTAGCTACGGTACCTCAGCCACACAGCTATCCCGCAGGGAGTCGTTAATCAGGGTTATCTTGTCTATGGCTTGGCTGCTTGGAGCCACAGCGATTATATCGAGCTGTTCTTCTAATTCCGCCTCAGAGACTCCCTCCCCCATCGCCACTGTGACAACAGTTAGCGTTGAAGAAGTAGAAAACTACGCTAAAGCCGTTTTAGCGATCGAGCAAAGCCGTCAAGCAGCATACAGCGAAATCCAGCAAATCATCAACGAGGAGCAGGTTCCTAACTTTAGCTGCACCCAAGCTGACACCATTTATGCTCTACCAGGTAATGTTCGAGACATTGCCGTGAACTACTGCGAACGAGCCAAAGACATTGGTGAAACTCAAGGATTGACAATGACGCAATTTAATGCAATTACTGTGACTGCTCAATCAGATTCGGAGTTACTCAAACGAATTCAAAATGAATTGGTTCGCCTCCAATGATCGTTGGGTGCTTAAACACTAAGTTCTTTTTGTCGCAATGCTGACTCTTACACAACGGTTGCCTACAACGGAGGAGGTAGCATTTAGCTTTACCCTCTCGCTCACTGCTGAGGAACGTACCCGGACACGCCATCGTTTTGATACAGCTGATGGTAAGGAAGTGTATTTGCGCCTACCCAGAGGAACTGTTTTGCATAATGGGGATTTACTGCAATCTGAGGATGGCGACGTGGTTGTTCGGATTCTTGCTAAACCGGAACCTGTGCTAACAGTGACATCTCAGATCCCAGTGGCTCTAATGCGAGCCGCTTACCATCTGGGTAATCGCCATGTACCCATAGAGGTTGCTCCTAATTATGTACGGTTGTCTCCTGACCATGTGTTGCAGACAATGCTGGAACACTTAGGAATGCAGGTAAAAGAGGAAGTCGTACCCTTTCAGCCAGAAATGGGGGCTTATGGGCATAGTCACACTTGAGGGAAAATATAGCAGTCGCTATAGCGACTCTTGACTCTCGCTTTCATACAGAAACAAGACCCGTCAACCTTTTGCCTTTTGCCATAGGAGGAGAGAACGTTCTGGTTCAATACACTTACTCCCTTCCCGATAGAAGAATATCTAGGGATGGGGAGTTAGGAGTATTTAGCGCAAAGAATCGTTCAACCGCACAGGCTAAACCATCAGCACTCCATTTGCTGGACTTGCGCCAATTGCACCAGAATAAACTAAGCCGCGATGGGTATCTAGTGTCAAAATGGCGCCATCCCGAATGATTTGGGTAGCATTCTTGACACCAACAATTACTGGCACTCCGAGACGTAAGCCAATCACGGCAGCATGACTCGTTAGACTTTCGTCTTCTGTAATAATTCCAGATGCCTTACGAATTGCTTCGACATAATCAGCATTAGTTGACGAGGCGACGAGAATTTCTCCTGGGTTGAAGTTTCCCACGTCCATAGCGCGATGAGCCACACGAGCAAGGCCACTAACCGAACCTTGACCAATACCAATTCCTTGACCAAGAACAGCGGTTACAACCTCAACTTTAATCAAGTCGGTTGACCCCGGAACGCCTTGGAGTGTACCTGCTGTCATTACCACTAAATTCCCCTCTGCCAGAAGTTGCTTTTCTTGAGCGACGTTAATTGCCGCTTGGAAGGTTTGACCTGTGGAGGGTAAATCTAGCACTAATAAGGGTTTGACTCCCCATACAAGTTGTAACTGTCGTGCAACATCAACGTGGGGTGTTATTGCCAGAATGGGTGTGAAGGGTCGGAACTTGGAGACATTACGGGCAGTAGCACCTGTTTTTGTTAGTGTCATAATCGCGGAGGCTTGTAATTGCTCGGCAATTTGACCAACAGCCTGGGAAATCGCATTGGGAATCGAGCGTCGGGTGTCCTCGGTTTTGCGACTGATTTGTTCCCGCTCAATCCTTACAGCAATTCGCGCCATTGTCTCTACGGCTTCAACAGGGTATTTCCCGACAGCGGTTTCATTCGATAGCATCACGGCATCGGTACCATCGAGAATCGCATTCGCAACATCGGATATCTCAGCACGAGTCGGTCGAGGTGAGTGAACCATGCTGTCCAGCATCTGGGTAGCGGTGATGACCGGAATTCCCAAGCGGTTGGCTGTGGCAATCAGTCGCTTTTGCAGGATAGGGACATCCTCGGCTGGCAGTTCAACCCCCAAGTCGCCTCTGGCAACCATCACGCCGTCACACAGAGAGAGAATCGCCTCCATTTGCTCGATCGCTTCGTGCTTTTCGATCTTGGCAATCACGGGGACCTGTTTCCCGGCACTAGCAATCAGTTCTTTGATTTCTAAGACATCTTGAGGGTTACGGACAAAGCTTAACGCCACCCAGTCAACTCCTTGATCCAGACCGAACATTAAATCCTGCCGGTCTTTATCGGTCATCGCCTTAATGGATAAGTAGACACCGGGGAAGTTCACGCCTTTGTTATTGGAAAGGGTGCCAGCGACGACGACGCGACAGTGCAAAGCACGTTTAACTTTGTCTACTTCTTCGACATACATTTCGACTTTGCCGTCATCCAGAAGAATTGTTGCTCCGGCTGGCACTTCATCCGCTAGTGGTTCGTAGGTAACGCAACTCATTTCTTGGTTACCAAGCATGAATTCGCTTGTTAAGGTATAGCGATCGCCTTTATTGAGGACAATTGGGCCTTCCTCAAACTTGCCTAAGCGAATTTTCGGTCCTTGTAAGTCTTGTAAAATCCCAACTGGCTGATTGAGTTCAAATGCAGTTTGGCGTATCAGACGAATACTGCGCTGGTGGTCTTCATGAGTGCCGTGAGAGAAATTGAGTCGTAAAGTAGTGGCACCTGCTTTGATCAGCGCTTTCAGAACGTCTGGGCGACTGGTGGCAGGGCCAATCGTGGCAACAATCTTAGTTCGACGCAGAGAATTTTGCAGTTGCATAAATGGAGATGCTTTTTGTGAGCAAAGGGAAGTGACCTTGGCACGGCACGATAGAGCAGATTATCTCAAGTGTCAGATGACGCTCTTGACAATCAGTGGAGGATATCTGGCTATAGTCTCACAGATTTTTGCCCCGTTGCTATCTACTGCCTAACTCCACTCCATTCTTCTAGCTGTAGCTTACGCTATCCGGCATCTTCGACTCTTTCAAGTTGAAGCAAACAAGATAGGACGGCTTGCAGCTTATACATACACTGAGTGACTAGGCGACTACTATCGGTTAAGCCCAATGACACCTTTGAGTTTTGCCTCACTCAGATTAGCACCACTGAGATTGGCATTAACCACTGAAGCAAGCTCTAAGTCCGCTTGATTTAGATTGGCAAAACTCAGATTAGCATCCGTCAAGTTTGCCCCCCTTAAGTCGCACAGGGTTAAGTTGGAGTAAGTTAGGTTTGCCCCCGTCAACTGGGCACTGATAAGACCTGCGCGTTCTAGGGTTGCTCCTACCAAGATAGCCTTCGTTAAGTCAGCAGAACGCAGTTGAGCTGACCGTAAGTCAACACCAGTCAAGTTGGCATTAGTAAGATTAGCACTGTGTAGGTAAGCAAACTGAAGTTTAGCTGCTGTGAGTTGGGCATTTGTGAGGTTTGCGATCGCAAGTTTGGCATTTGTCAAATCAGCACGCTCTAGATTTGCCGCACTCAGATTAGCACGGTTCAGACCCGCACCCTTCAACGTCGCCCCGGTAAGCTTAGCACTACTCAAATTCGCTCTCTGGAGATTAGCAGCAATTAAACTCACATTCACCAGTGATGCCTCAGTGAGGATTGCCGCATTCAAGTCAGCTTCATTTAAAGAAGCTCCCTCTAAATCAGCACCGCTCAAGTTCACACTATCAGCATTTGCTGTATCCAGATTTGCCCCATTGAGCAAGGTGTAACTCAGATTTGCCCCGCTGAGTTTAGCAATCTTCAGTTGTGCATTTTGTAAATTTGCCTCAGAGAGATTCGCACCTGCCAGGTTAGAACCAGTCAAGTCAACCTCGCTCAAGTCCGCCGCTGCCAGAGTTGCATAATCGAGTTGGGCTTGGGCAAGGTTAGCATTAGTCAACAGCGCACCTGTAAGGTCAGCCGCCGATAAGTTAGCCCCCTGAAGGTTGGCTTCTTGCAAATCAGCAACAATTTCCTCAGAGTCCTCTTCTTTTAGCCCTAACTTTGCCTGCCTCAAATTGGCACCTTGAAGGTTAGCTTCCGTTAGCTGGACACCGATTAACTTAGCACCGCTGAGATTAGCACCGGCGAGGTTTGCTCCTCGAAGATTTGCCCCATCTAGGTTCGCACCACTTAGGTCTGCTTCCAGGAGATTAACATCACTAAGCTGGGCGTCCCTCAAATCACACTTAGGACAAGCCTTAGTATTCAGTAGTTGTTCAAGATGTTTGGGATTGGCAGCATTAGCAGTGGTGGCAAACCCTTGGCTAATTAAGCAGGTAGACACAAAACCTAAGACACCATAGGCTAACCCCCCCCTTATCCCCTTGACTAAGGTGAACGTTGAAAAGAAGGCAGAAGGCAGAGGGCAGAAGGCAGAAGGCGTAAGAAAAATTTTCATCCCAACGTTTGTGAGCTTTTGTCTCATGGTGTCTAACAACTAACAACCAACCACCAACAACTAATCATCCACGATACTGAATGCGGTAAATGCGGTTATTCGCTTCTTCAGTCAATAACAGGCTGCCATCAGGTAGTACTAGTAACCCAACTGGGCGTCCCCAAGTTGTTGGTCTAGAAGGATCGAGGAGAAACCCAGTCAGGAAGTCTTCGTAATAGCCTTGAGGCTGTCCAGAGGCATCAAAGGGAACAAAGACGACTTTGTAACCAGTGCCTTGGTCGCGGTTCCACGAGCCACGAAAGGCTACAAAGGCACCATTACGATATCTTTCAGGAAAGGTTTGTCCATCATAAAACTGTAATCCCAAGGCTGCTGAGTGAGCTTGGAACAGGACATCGGGAGTTGTGGTTTGGGCTACCAAGTCAGGACGTTTGCTTTGCCCGTTGGTTGCTTGACGTGGGTCGATACGATTTGGTGTCAGGTAGGCATAGGGCCAGCCGTAAAATCCCCCCTGTTGTACGCGGGTGAAGTAATCGGGTACCAAGTCATCACCCAAACCATCTCGTTCATTAACCGTGGCATAAAGTTCGCCTGTAGTGGGGTGAAAGTTCAGTCCGACTGGATTGCGTAAACCGTAGGCGAAAGTTTGTTGGTTGGAACCATCCAGGTTCATAACCTGTACAGAGGCACGAGGCAGTGGTTCTTCATCAACATTTGAGCGTGAACCAACCGTGACGTAGAGCTTTCTGCCATCGGGTGCGGCGACTACGTTACGTGTCCAGTGCTGGTTATATCCACCAGGGGTGAGGTCAGCAATTTTTTGCCCTCCGCCATTGAGTTGCTGTTGACCTGGAGTATAGCGGTAGCGCCGCACTTCACCCGTATTAGCGAGAAAGAAGGTGTTACCCGCAAAGGTCATACCAAAGGGAATGTCTACACCATTTTGCGCGGTAGCAAAGGTTTTGTTGACATCGGCAACGCCATCACCGTTGGTGTCGCGCAGGATACGAATGCGGTTTGCCCTTGTTTCGGTTACCAGTACATCACCACTGGGTGTCAAGGCAAGCCAGCGTGGAGCATCCAAACCGTCAGCATAGACGTTGACTTGGAAACCTGCTGGTACCTTCAGGGTTGGGTTTTGCGGTATGTCGATGACGTTGGGTGACTTGGAGGCGCTATTGGTAGCGAAGGGTTCCGGTAAATTGTCGAGAGTAATTTGAATCGGTTGAGGCGTTAGTGGCTGAGTACGAACACGGTTTTTTGTTGGGACAGCAGTTTGCTGTTTGGGCTGGGTAGGTGTTTCAGCGGGTTGCTGTGCCGTTTGAGGGGATTCCTCAGAGGGAGATTGTTGTGCCTGTGATGAGGTTGGTTCTACGATTGAGCGATTAGGTAAGCTACAGGCAGTAGGGGCACTCAGGAGAAGCAGGAGTGTCAGGAAACGCAAGGGTTTCATGGCAAAAATTGGTATATTGCGACTTATTTCCAGGGTAGTTGTTGAGATTGGAAGTGGCGCGAGAGACTTTGCCTTTTTGCAAGGAGGCGCAATGCTCTCCTGAACTCCTGAACTTCTGTGTTCTTCTTGTTCAATGGTGCTACTCAGCAGCACGATGGTTCTGGAAGCGATCGCATTTCTACTACCAGATTTATCTCGAAGTGAATCTAAATAAATGTTGCTTTTTATTTAAAATGAGGTTAAATTTTATTACAGAGAAGGATTCCTAAATTTACAGTAATGCAAGAACAAAAGCCTAAGTTTGGTTTTACTCCTTTTGCTGAAACCTGGAATGGTCGTTTGGCGATGCTAGGCTTCGTGATTGGTTTAGCGACTGAGTGGATTACAGGGCAAAACATTCTGCAACAAATCGGCTTGATGTAATCAGTCAGTGCTGTCTTATTGATAAAAAGACACGGCTCTGAGTTCTAGTTCAGAGATGCAGGAGTATAAAAGCGATCGCTCTAGTTGCGTCTGTCGTAACAGGGATTATTGAAATTCTAGTTTTCTAAGTCTTGCGGCTAAGGGGGGTAAAGAGGTGGCTCTTACTCCCCTTTTTCTTGCTGTATATGGTTACGGGAAAGATTTAGCGTAATGTCCAGCCGTTACCGAAACTCGTTTCCCTGAAAACCAAGTAATTTAGCGAGTTGTGTAATACCGAAGCATTGTAACTATCAAAGCGCCTTTCAGTGCAGCATCTAGTTGCTTTACAAACAGCACCGCCGCCTGAGTGTCGTTACTCAGTTCAGATAGAAGTCGAGCGGCTTTGGAGACTTCTTTAGAGTGATTAAATGCCCATTCCTCATAGTGTTGCTGATTGGCAAGCACTTCGTCTACTGCCTCTTTGCCAAAAAGCTCTCGTAACTCTATCCACTCACGCCGCTTCACTAGCTGACTCTCATTCAAGAATATTTAATACGCTTTTAGGTTATCAGATCGGCAGCGCGATCGGAAAAACATGAAGGCACGGCTCAAGAAAGCGACACAATCGTGGTAACCGCTATCCCTACTGTTGAAGAAGCCTTCAGTTTTTTTGTAGTATTGTTATTTAAAAATCTACCATCAAACTAGATTAGGAACAATTCCCTAACACCCGATTCTCACTTAACTTTATTTTGCAATGTTAATAGTAGTTATCCTCAAAAAGTAAACTTACATTTCATTTGCTTGTATCTAGAAGAGAGAGTAGGTACATTAGTAATTGAAGCTACAAAGCTTCTCTGACAGAAACCACAGCGAAGTTCACATTCAAGAAAAGAGGTAAAAAACCGCTGTTTTATCTAACATCTGTCTCATTAAACAACAACATCAGCGCTCAACTGGAAAACTGATATTTCCTCAGCTAGAAAACTGGGAGCAATACAATTGAACGGGTTAGTTCATTGCAACTCCGCGTTAAATTGCTCAAAAGAGGAAATCAAGCGGTAGGTCTAGATTGAGTGCTGTTGTTGTTTTAAGCTTTCTAATTTAGCAGCAGTTACATCTGGTAAACTGTCTCGTCTTCCTCTCGCCAAGCTGGATCAACAATGCAGATGAATACTAAGGGTTCTACTCCAGAATTACGGATAAACTGCTTGGCATTTGGGGGGATGTACACCGCATCTCCCGGTTCCACTTTCTGAATTTCATCATCAATATACATCTCACCTGTGCCAGTGAGGATGTAGTAAACCTCAGACGTTGTTAATGAGTGCGGTGCCGAAGTTTGCCCCACAGGGACGGTTGCGTGTGCCAAGCTATAACGCAACTCTAGTGGTTGCTTATCTGGGTGCAACAACTCTCTGAGTTGCGTACCATCCCCCGCAATGAACTCTACACAAGCATTTAGCTTTTGAACCAGCATAACCTGTTAGCCCTGATAACCACATAAGCTAGGCTACAGCCTAAGTGGCACTCGCCTGATTATTTCTATTTCTGGAACAATAGTCTGAACAGTAAATTGCTGCCTCAGTATTGGCATCGGAGGGATGCACCGTACATTTAAGGCGATGGTCGTTAGTGAAGAACTGGCAATTCGTGCAAGGGATTTGATGCAAGCGTTTGGCAGTCACTACACCTTCTTGAACGGCTGACAAGACTGTCAAGAAGAAGAGAATGATTAACCCCCAGGTTAGGCAGAAGCACAGAGGCACTAGAAATGGCTGGAGGCTATGAACCAGTGGATAAAGAAGTTGAAACACGACCTATTTTTTGTAGGAGGAACGATTATAAATAAAAATAATTGAATTTATAAGTTTTTGCAATCATATTAAGGGGCAATCCTGGCTTATCTAGATGTAAAGTTTAGCCAGGTGCGATCGCAAAAGTGTCACGCCCTTCTATTGCCGTTGTACCCAAGACAAATTTCCCACTGAATAGTCTCAGCAGGATTGGCAAGGTAGTAAGATTCGGTTCTTTTCCTAAGGCAATGTTGCCTGTGCAGTTATAGCAGTAGCCACGAATGTTAGGAAATTAAGGGGAGAAGAGCGTTCCTTAACTAGAGCCGATTTGACCCAAAGCTGACCGCTGAAAGCTGACTGCTGATAGCTATAGCTAGAAGGGAATATCATCCAAATCTTTTTGGCTATCTGCATTACCAACAGGAGCCGTCTTTACTGTAGCGGGTTCAAACATTGGCTCAGAATCATAATCGGCTTCAAAATCACTCCTATCGGACATCGGTGCTGATTGCCGAGGTGACCTCATTGGTACGACAACATTGTTAGATTTTGGAGGAGAGGTGGGGGCTGGAGCCTCATAAGACGATGTTGCTGGTACTGCGACATGTGGCTCAAAGCTAGTGTCAGCGCCTAGTTTGTGAATCCGAGACGCAGTGAGTTCAGCACGTTTTTCCTTAAACCCCTCTGGTCGGTCAATTGTATTCATGTTAAGGCGACCTTCAATGATTATGCGATCGCCTACTGAATAATTTTCTTTAATTTCACTGGCAAAGTTACCCCAACCTACTACTTTTAAAGTTGCTGGAGGATCTTCTGCTCTTTGTCCTGGAAACTGAACTAGCATCTGGGCAATGGGAGTTTGATTATCAGAAGTATAACGAAGTTCTGGATCTTGAATGATCTGTGCCATTATGATACAGGTGTTCATAGTTCAAGTCTCCTGGCGCTTTTAGTAATCAGCCTGTTCTTGTGCCTACTTCAGTAGCAATTGTTACTGTGCAATCGTTGCTATTAGCCGACAGCTTAGCAATTTATCCCAATAATAGGCAAAAAAGGATAAAGGAGTCCGCCCAATGTTCAGCGTCCTCCTCATCCATGATAGAACAAGTGTACCAAAGCCGTCGGTCTAGCGATCAGGAGAGCCGTCTCAGTTGTGCGACAAATCTTCAACTGAATGCCAGTAACTTAGGCTCCGGAAGGCACAGCGGATTCTATAATAGAGCTTCCGCTTTGGGGGCCTCTGTCCCCTCCTCTTGTTCAACAAACTCTTGAACGTAGCTGCGATACTTCCTCAAGGTATTATCTGCCCACTCCCTATCATCACTATTGGCAAAGATATGTACCAGAGGCTCTCCAGCATCCGGCAAAATCAACACCCAACTATCATTGAGATGGTTGACAATCTTCACTCCATCAATCAGTTCTAGATTCTCATTGGAATGGGTTTCTACGAGATAACGCATTAATGCCCCCTTCACCGTCCAAGGGCAGCGAACCGTATAAGTTTTGTGGGAAACGCGAGGCAGTTCTGTGCGAATTTGAGCTAGCGATCGCTCTTGCACCGTCAGCATCTCAATCAACTTGGCGATACAGAACATCGCATCAAAGCCGGGATGGAGTTGTGGGAAAATAAAGCCCATGTCCCCACTTCCTCCCAATACCACATTAGGATTAGCCTGAGCTGCCTCCATCAGGGCTGTAGGATTCGCTTTCGTCCGAATCACTCGACCATCATGACGCCGCGCAATTTGCTCCACTGCACTTGATGCGTGTACAGGTACGACTACAGTCCCTCTGGGATGAGCCGTCAACATTACGCTCACCATCAGCGCCGTTAACATCTCACCTCGTACTGGCATTCCCGATTCATCCACTAAAATCAGCTGTTCTCCATTCGCTGATACTTGGACACCAAAATTTGCTCTCAGTGCCTCGACTACATGACCTAACTGAGTCAGCAATCCTTCTCGTTCAACTGCCGAGAGTGACATTTGGTTCAGACTGGCATTGAGGACAACGGCATCACAACCAAACTTTGCCAGTAGTATCGGGAGAATAGCACCGGAAACCGAGTAACCATAGTCAATTACAACCTTGGAGCTACTGTGACGAATTGCCTCTATATTTAAACTCTTCTCAAAGCCTGTGCTGTAGAGGTCCATGACTTGGCTAGGGTAAGTAACATTGCCAATTTCATGAATTTGCGATCGCCGCAAGTCTTCCTTAAAATACGCCCCTTCAATCTTCTTCTCTTGCCCTTTAGAGATATTGATTCCCTTGGCATCAAAGATTTCGATGAGAATGTAATCAGGGCGATCGGGATGCACTCGCACATGAATTCCACCAGCTACAGAAAGCGTTGGGATAATCATGCGAGTAATCGGAATGGCTGTCGCCTCCAAGTTCTGGACATTGACACCCACAGACATCAAACCCGCAATTAAAGCCCGTGAAACCATCCGGGATATACTCCGTTGGTCACGGGATATTGCTACTTGGGAACCGGATTTTAAGGTAGAACCATAGGCAGCTCCCAACTTCACAGCAAATTCTGGGGTAATATCAATGTTCGCTAATCCTTGAACACCCCGTTGACCGAAGAGATTGCGTTGTGCTGTATTGCCCCAAATTAAGTTAATATTTAGCGTTGCCCCAGATTCAATCCTCTTACTCGGCCAAACCCGCACATAAGGGCTAACTTGTGCTTCTTCCCCAACAGTTGATAGAGGACCAACAACAGCACCCTCCAACACATGAGCGCGACGGTCTACACGAGTACCCCGGCAAATCACGCAAGCACGGAGATGAGCTTCCTCGCCAATGATGGCACCATTCCAAAGAATTGGACGCTTCAAGTCAGCGTCAGTGGCGATAGTGACGTTATCACCAATGACTGTTCCTGCCTCAATCGTGACCCGTGCGCCAATCCGACAGTTGCTGCCAATTAGCACTGGAGTTTGAATCCTAGCCGTCGGGTCAACGAATGTATTCTGACCAATCCATAATCCCGGCTTATGCTCCTTGTAAGCATAATCTAGCTTTACCTTTTGCTGTAATGCATCGTACTGCGCTTCACGGTAAGCATCCAGATGACCAACATCACACCAATACCCTTCAGCAATATAGCCGTACATTGGCTCATCTTTTTCCAGCAACAAGGGAAACAAATCTTTCGAGAAGTCACTTTCCATATTGACCGGAAGATAGTCCAGGACAGAAGGTTCCAGAATGTAAATTCCAGTATTAACCGTATCTGAAAAAATTTCGCTCGTAGACGGTTTTTCTAAGAACCGTCGAATCCGCATTTGTTCATCCGTGATGACGACGCCAAACTCAACAGGATTGGGAACACGGGTCAACACTAATGTTGCTTTTGATTTATTGCTTTTATGAAATTCAATGGCAGCGGTCAGATCAAAGTCGGTGATACTGTCGCCACTAATTACTAAAAATGTGTCATCTAGTAATTCAGCAATGTTTTTTACGCACCCAGCAGTACCTAGAGGCTGGTCTTCCTCGACGGCGTAAGTCATTTGTACACCAAAGTCACTACCGTCTTGGAAGTAGTCTCGCATGACATCTGGGAGATAGTGCAGTGTCGCTACCACCTCTGTAATCTGATGTCGCTTGAGTAGGTTGATAATGTGTTCAGCGATGGGTCGATTGAGAATCGGAACCATCGGTTTGGGAAGATCACAGGTCAGCGGCCTGAGACGTGTTCCCGAACCGCCAGCCATCAGCACTGCTCGCATAAGTCCTCCTATTTTGGGCGCTCTACGGTGTTATATCGTAATGATTTACATTCCGCTTTTCTTTAATAGTCTCTTATGATGGTAAAACTTACGATATCCTCCACAAGACGCGACTTACTCTGAAGATCGCGCTTTTCTTTGTCACAGGCAAGTTTTATCAATGAATTAGAAAGGAGGGGAGAACCAAGACGTTCAGGAGTTTAGAAGGTCTTTCCCTCCACAACTGGGCAATGGAATGGATAGACTAGAAACTGGATCAATGCTACTTTGACCTGTCTTTGGAATCAATTCCGTAGACTCCCCCACGCTAGGCGAATGTTTGATTTCACTTTTGAGGAACCCGAAGCGCCTACAGCAAGGTAGTTTTATTGATACGTGCGGAAATTGACTCAAAGAAAAGCTTGGACGGCGTTAACTTAGTCAGTTGTCATGGAGTTGATTTAGATGAAAGCAATAATTGTTTTGGCTTTGTTGGGGATTTATGGCTACGGTGCATGGAAGTTTTGGAAGGGTTTTGAGCGGACTAACTTCAGCCGGAGTTTGCCTAACCGGATTCGCTTGTCTCTGCTGTGGCCGGCTTTGATTGTTACTAATCAGTCCTATCGCAAAAACTTTAATAGAGCTTTGAAGGGTTAAGTACTACTGGATAATTGTTGATTAGTGAACGTCTCTGGCTGATTGGTGGTACGACTGAGAGTGCTGAGTTGGCGGCTGCGATCGCATCCCTGAGCCAACCTTGTACAATAACTGTGACAACACAAGCCGCTCAAACTCTTTATCCCAAAACTCCTGTGTTGCAAGTTTGGGTAGGGCGCTTAGATGCCGATCAGCTAGAACAATTTTTGCAGGAACAGCGAATTGCTGCTATCCTCGATGCTTCCCATCCTTATGCGGTGGAAATTTCTAAGATGGCGATGAGGGTAGCCACTAAACGCCAAATCCCCTATCTACGCTTTGAGCGCTTAGCTGTTGACAAGCCAACCGAGTCCTTCCCAGTGATTTCGTTAAATAGCTTTGAGGCGCTTGTAGCAGGTGATTACCTTTACCAGCAACGGGTGTTACTTACCGTTGGCTATAAAGCTTTACCTTTATTTCAAAACTGGCAAGACAAAGCAACGTTATTTGCCCGGATTTTACCAGCCGTAACGTCTCTCGAAACTGCGATCGCATCAGGATTTAGCCCAAATCGAATCATTGCTTTGCGTCCTCCCATAACGGCTGAGTTAGAAAAAGCCTTATGGCAGCAGTGGAACATATCCCTTGTTGTAACAAAAGCTTCTGGTAGAGCTGGGGGAGAAGAGATTAAGCGAATTGTTGCGGCTCAATTGGGTATCCCGTTAATCATTATTGCTCGTCCAGCTATTGACTATCCGCAGCAAACTAGCGATTTGTCAGTAGTGTTGGAGTTCTGTAAGCGTTATGTAGCACCAGTATCAGTAGGAAGTTAAAAATTTATCCGGAAAGTAGCGTCTACCCTTGGGAATAAAGATTTAGTAGATGCACCCTGATACTACCCCCAGTCTTTATAGGCTAGGGGTTTTATTATTTTCAAATAGCGTTCTGCTATTGCACTGGAAGACAGAAAATTGCGAAGTAGGTAGACACAAATAAACGAAGGTATGTCAACAAAGTTAAGAGACTAAAATCCTCTTCCCTTCTGCCGTCTGCCGTCTGCCGTCTACCTTGCCTCAACAGTAAATATTAATACCGACCTACTGATCGCTTAAGCTGTAGCTGGAGAGCCTATACCCAAAAACTCTCGTACCTTTTCCAGGTAAATCTCTGGTTTCTCTAACATCGGGAAGTGAGCCGTACCGGAAATCTCAAAATACTCGATTTTTTCACTCAACTGTGCTGCCCGACGCCCCAACTCTGCTGGGATAATCTTGTCATATTCGCCAGAAATAAGAAGTGTCGATACACTAAGCCTCGCAAACTCTTGAGGCATCACTTCAGCAGCATATTTGCTTACCGATGTCAACATTGTTCCCAAAGCGGCTGTGTAATCTGCGACAAGGTAATCTTCCAAAAATGCACGACTGATTGCTGAAGGTAACGGACGGTGCAAAAATCGCGCCATGAACAATGAACCAGCAAAGGGTACGTGCAAGAACCAGCGAGGACGAAACTTAACAACATAACCGCCAATTTTATGGAAAGCAGTAAAGGATTTCTCTTCGTATTCAAAAACGCCGCTACAGGTTAAAATTGCCCGTTCTACTCGTTCTGGATAGCGATTGAGGAACAACGCCGCCGCAGAAGCACCCATTGAGTGAGCGTTGAGATAAACTCGCTTGAGTTCTAGAGCATCTAACAACACCGCCAAATCTTCGGCGTACTCCTCCATTTCGTAGAGTAACTCTATCGATGTTTCAGGTAAACGCGATCGCCCAAATCCTCGCAAATCATAAAGTAAGCAATCAAATGTATCAGATAGGGCATTAGCCGTACTTTCCCAATAGCGAGACGAACCCCCCCAGCCATGAACAAAAACCATCACTGGCTTTTGTTCAGAGGTTGTTGATTGGCATATCCATTCGTAGTGATGTTCGACACCGCGAACGTTGATTAGAGGCATTGTTTGTTGTTTGTTATTCGTTATTTGTTATTTGTATTTGTGATTATTGCTCAAAAACTAAGTACTCTCAAGCAATCACATCTATCAACAACTAAGAACTAACAACAACTACGCTGATTCTGGTTTGGGTAGGGAAGAGGGATGTACCAATAATTCAGCCGTTGAGCGCTTCTCTACCATCTCCCGTGTAACAGTGCAACGGGTTACATCCTTACGAGAAGGTAGCTCATACATTACATCCAGCATTAATTCTTCAACTATGCCGCGTAATGCTCTTGCTCCAGTTTTACGGCGATAGGCTTCTTGCGCGATCGCACGAATTGCATCTGGCTTGAAATCCAACTGCACACTGTCCATCTTCAGCAGTTTCTGATACTGCTTCACCAGTGCGTTACGGGGTTCCGTCAAAATCTCCATCAACGCTTCTTCGTCGAGGGGGTCAACCACCGCAACCATCGGCACACGCCCGATAAACTCCGGAATCATGCCAAACTTGACCAAATCATCCGGTTCTAAATGCCGCAGAACATCCGCTGCCCGCTTTTCCTTCGTTTGACCTTCCCCTGGCTGAACAAAGCCCATAGAGCGCTTTCCAATGCGCTGCTCTACTACCTTATCCAGACCAACGAATGCGCCACCGCAAATAAACAGGATGTTGCTTGTGTCAATCTGAATGCAGTCTTGATAAGGATGTTTACGCCCACCTTGTGGGGGTACATTTGCGATCGTCCCCTCTAACATCTTCAGCAAGGCTTGCTGAACGCCCTCACCAGAAACATCCCTTGTAATTGAGGGGTTTTCACTCTTACGGGCAATCTTGTCAATTTCGTCAATGTAGATAATCCCTCGTTGGGCTTCCTCTACATCAAGATCTGCCACTTGCAACAGTCGCAGTAAGATATTTTCAACATCTTCCCCGACATATCCTGCTTCTGTCAGCGTTGTCGCGTCTGCCACAGCAAAGGGCACATCCAAGACACTCGCTAACGTTTGAGCCAGCAGCGTTTTCCCACAACCCGTAGGGCCCATCAGGAGAATGTTCGACTTTTGCAGCTCAATACCATCCTCCGTAGCTGCTTTGCCATGGTTATGGTTCTTCGACTGGACAAAACTCAGACGCTTGTAGTGATTGTAAACGGCAACCGAGAGAACTTTTTTAGCTTCGTCCTGACCAATCACATGCTCATCGAGATACTTTTTCAGTTCCCTCGGCTTGGGAATCTGAGTTAACGAGAGACCAGAAGCACGAGTCCGGCGCTTTTGAGGCGGTTCTTTAGGGGGAACTGGCTGAGGTGTTGGAGTACTCGAATCAAGCAACTCCTCATCTAAAATTTCGTTACACAGGTCAACGCACTCATCACAGATGTAGACTCCCGGTCCGGCAATCAACTTGCGTACCTGCTCTTGAGACTTGCCGCAAAACGAACATTTTAGATGGGAGTCGTATTTAGACATAAGAAGCCTCTTACTTGATAGGAGTAACAGCAGCTTCCGATGAAGGAAGGTTCTGCCTGGTGATGACCTGATCAATCAGACCGTAGTTTTGTGCTTCCGCCGCTGACATGAAAAAGTCGCGCTCAGTATCCGCTTCGATTTTTTCGATGGGTTGACCTGTGTGATGAGCGAGTAAATTGTTCAGCGTCCGTTTGTGGTAGAGAATTTCTTTGGCTTGGATTTCAATATCAACAGCCTGCCCTTGGGCACCACCAAGAGGCTGGTGAATCATAATCCGAGAACTGGGTAGTGCCATACGCTTACCAGCAGCTCCGCCTGCAAGGAGAAACGCTCCCATGCTAGCGGCTAAACCAAAGCATATAGTAACAATATCCGGGCGAATCTGCTGCATGGTGTCATAAATCGCCATACCTGCTGTCACAGAACCACCTGGAGAATTGATGTACAGTTGGACATCCTTTTCTGGGTCTTCAGCGTCTAAAAACAGGAGTTGGGCAACAATTGAGTCAGCAACAGTATCGTCTACTGGTGTTCCTAAAAATACAATACGCTCTCTTAAAAGCCGTGAGTAGATATCGAAAGCCCGTTCACCCAGACCAGACTGCTCTACGACCATCGGGACGATGTTGCTGGGAATGACGGAGTAAATCTCCGGGGAACTCAAGCTGGTGAATTGGTAGTCAGAGGACTGGGATTGCAGCATAAAAGAAACGTTAAGGCATCATAGTTGACAGTGGTGCTGTACAAGCCTACTCACAGGATAACTTCCCAAAAGATAGCTTAGCTCAAGGCACCAACCATTCTTCTAGTGACCATTATGCCTCAACTGCATAAGGACTAACTTTCCGGGTTACCGAAAAAGTTGTGGGGTGAGTCTTCTTTAAGTCACGACTCACCCCCTACATCGATCAACAACAAAAACTGAACTGAGTGTTAAGACTAGTTCAAGACTCCTTATTCCTCTGGGGTTGACTCTGCTTCTACGTCAATGGTTTGAGTAGAGGCATCAACCTCCTCTTGGGAAGTTGCTTCTGCTTCTGTTTCTTTAACTTCTTCTAATGCTTCGACCGCTTCAGTTGTTAAGGAACCTTTGGGTACCAGTTCAATAGTCGCGTGTTCTTCGAGCCATTTAATCGCTTTCTCTTTGAGTAAATCCGACTCGACTACTTCACGCACCCGCGTTGGATCAACACTTTGTCCAGCAAACTGCTCCAGCAATTCTTTAACTTTGGCTTCAATCTCCTCCGGTTCGGCGGTGAGAGATTCGCGCTTGGCAACTTCCTGAAGTGCCAAAGACTGCCGAAGTCGCAGAATTGCATCAGGACGCGATCGCTCTTTAAGCTGTGGCATCATTTCAGCCGTGAATAGCTTACGGATATCCATCCCGTAGCCTTCCATCTGCATCGCTGTTTGTGTCAAAACCGTCTCGATTTCCCGCTCAATCATTGTTTCGGGAAGGTCAATTTCAACCTTCTCCAGCAGTGCTTCTACTAGCGCTTGCTCTTTACTTGCAGCTGTTTCTTCCTCGGCTTTTTCCCGAAATTGCTTTTCTAGGGATTCCCGTAACTCTGCCATTGTTTCCACTTCACTAACTTCTTGAGCAAAGTCGTCATCTAACTCTGGCAATTCTTTTTCTTTGAGTTCCTTAAGGGTGACGCTGAAAACCCCTGAGTTGCCTGCCAAATCTTCTCGCGGATAATCGTCAGGAAATGACACAGGGACTTCTTTTGTTTCTCCGGGATTCATCCCGACAATCCCCTTAACGATGTCCTCAATAAACTGTCCTTCCCCTAGTTCAATTTGAAAATCAGTTGCCTGTCCTCCTTGGATTTCCGTTGATTCTTCGCCTTCACCCGTTAATCGACCGGCATAATCGACGACGGCTACATCTCCCATCTGTGCCGGACGAGATTCTACAGGGATAAGGGTCGCTTGCTCAGTACGGCGCTGTTCTAAGAACTTATCAACAGACTCTGGGTCAGGCTGGGATTCCTCGGCTTGAACACTTAAACCGTTGTAATCACCTAAATGAACTTCCGGCGGAACATCAACCGATGCCGAGAACGTCAGCGGTTCTCCCGGTTGAAATTGGCTAGTCAATTCTTCATAGGTGGAGATTAGCTTGTAGTTCCCCAGCGCTTTAATCGATTCTTGCTCGATCGCTTGCTTGAGACCATCTTGAACTAAATCTTCGAGAGCCGCTTCCTTGATTCGTTGTGGACCCATCCGCTGAAGCAAAATCTGGCGCGGTACCTTCCCTTTACGAAACCCAGGAATGTTGGCAGAGCGGGCGAGGTTTTGCACGACCTTTTCGTAGGCTTTTTTGGTCGTTTCGGCGGGAATTTCAATTTCCAGACCGAGCTGGCTCTTCGGCAGTCTTTCCTGAGTAACTTTCATTGATGCTTTGGTGTCAGACAACTTAAATAGATTCTTCGTTTCAATGATTCGGGACGGATAATTCAACAGATGCCTGATTTAAGAGGGGCATTTCGAGGGATGAATGTAGGCCTCTCGTGATATCCTAGGTTTTGCAACCAGTAAGTATAAGCATCTAGCAGTTTTTCCCTTGTGGTCGCCTTGGAGACAACCCTCTTGGCTGTCCTTGTGGTTTCCGTATCTGATGATAGTACATTAGGAGCGCGTGGCGAGCGTTTGCGATCGTAGAGCGTATACCCTACCCTTCGAGAACTCAGAATTTCAGGTCTTTTTAGGATATCGCTGTACTCAGGCAAACAAAACGTCCAAACTCACGGAAGAGTAACTAATAAGCTTAAAAAAAATTAACAACTTTTATCGGCTCTTCAAGCCAGTGTTGGAAGTATCTCTTGATTTGATTTGGTGGAGGAAATTAATTTGTCTTTTCAAATTCGTGTTGCCATCTTAGGAGCAACGGGTGCAGTAGGTACAGAGTTATTGGAATTACTGCATAGCCGCAACTTCCCCCTTGCCGATTTGAAGCTTTTGGCATCACCCCGCTCTGCTGGGCGTACAATCTCCTTCCAAGGCGAAAATCTGCCAGTGGAAGCGGTATCAGACCATTCGTTTGATAATGTTGATTTAGTCTTAGCCTCAGCTGGAGGAGCAACCTCAAAAGCATTTGCTCCCAAAGCTGCCGAAAAGGGTGCAGTTGTCATCGACAACTCCAGTGCCTTTCGTCTTGACCCAAAAGTGCCTCTGGTCATTCCTGAGGTGAATCCTGAGGCAGCAGCAACCCATCAAGGAATTATCGCCAATCCCAATTGCACGACAATTTTGATGGCAATGGCGGTTTGGCCCCTACATCAGGTACAGCCAGTGCAACGAATTGTTGCGGCAACCTACCAATCGGCTAGTGGTGCTGGCATGAGGGCGATGGAGGAAGTCAAAGCGCAAGCGGAGGCGATTTTAAAGGGTGAAACCCCGCCTACAGAGTGCTTTCCTTATCCTTTAGCCTTTAACCTCTTCCCCCACAATTCACCCCTGAATGATCAGGGGTACTGTGAGGAAGAAATGAAGATGGTCAATGAGACGCGCAAAATTTTTAATGCGCCTCAGCTAAGAATCAGCACAACTTGTGTACGGGTTCCTGTACTACGTGCTCACTCAGAAGCGATTAACCTAGAATTTGGGCAGCCCATGCCAGTAGCAGAGGCACGAGAAATATTAGCTAATGCTCCTGGAGTTCGACTGGTGGAAGACTGGAAGGCAAATTATTTTCCAATGCCAATTGATGCAACAGGTCGTGATGAAGTACTGGTAGGTCGGATTCGTCAAGACCTTTCTCATCCCTGCGGTCTAGAACTTTGGCTTTGTGGAGACCAGATTCGTAAAGGTGCTGCATTGAATGCGGTGCAAATTGCCGAGTTGCTAGTTGCCCGAAACTGGCTAAAACCGATGGCGGCAACGGCAACGGTTGCTTATTAAGTGAAAAGTAATTTAAGTAAACTTGAAACCCAAGAAGCATATAGATGAACATAAATGGTTGAGTGTCACCATCATGACTTTTCGGATAGGCTCTAAAGAACGGCAGCAATACCAAAAAAGCCAAGGAGGAATGAAAAGAGGGTGAGCAATTTTGGACGTGTGCTGACGGCAATGATCACGCCATTTACAGAAAATGGCAGCGTGAATTATGAGGTTGCAGAGCAGCTAGCGGTTCATTTAGCTGATAACGGCACGGATACTCTTGTGGTCTGTGGCACTACGGGTGAATCTCCGACTCTAAGCTGGGATGAGGAGTATCAGTTATTTCAGGTGGTGCAAAAAGCGGTGGCAGGTAAAGCCAAGGTAATTGCAGGCACAGGGTCGAATTCTACCGAAGAAGCGATCACAGCGACGCAAAAAGCCGCTAAACTAGGATTAGATGGTTCATTACAAGTCGTTCCTTATTACAACAAGCCACCCCAGTCAGGGCTTTATCAGCATTTTCAGGCGATCGCAAAATCCTGTCCTGATTTTCCCTTGATACTCTACAATGTTCCCGGTCGTACTGGTCAAAATCTCCAACCGGAGACCGTTGCCCGCTTAGCCGATATTCCGAACATTGTTGCCCTTAAAGAATCTACGGGTAACTTTGACCAGGCAAGCCAACTACGGCGCTTGACACCAACGGAGTTCGCTATCTACTCAGGTGACGACTACTTTACCTTAGCGATGCTGGCTGTTGGAGGTACTGGTGTCGTCAGTGTTGCGAGTCATCTAGTCGGCAACCAGCTTCAACAGATGATCCAAGCCTTTCAATCTGGTCAAATCAAGGTAGCAACAGACATCCACTTAAAACTTTTTCCCCTATTTCAAGTTCTCTTTTGCACAGCTAATCCCATCCCTCTCAAAGCAGCGCTGAAACGACAAGGTTGGGAAGTAGGCTCACCTCGCCTACCGTTATCGGAACTGCCAGATGACCTTGCAAAAAGCTTAGAGGATGTTTTGATTGAGCTTTCTCTACTTTAAATAAGCCAGATATTACTACAAACTTTTCACCAAAAAACAAACAAATCTTTCTTATGGATAACTCTTGATAGTTACTACATCATTCCTCTTCCAGCCGTTTCGCACTCTCTAATTGTTGCTAACAGCTAGGAGATAGAAAAAACAATAAAGCACACGTTTCAGCCATCATCTCCTTTTTTGCGTAATGCCGGAATGATTATCGGTTTAAAAGGTTTTGATGATTCTGAGAAGGCTGATGCTTTTGCCAACGCTGCCGCGCTTTCTTTAAACTTACCCAACACTTACCCACCGCACAAAAGCGGGAACTTTTACTCACATGAAAACACAACCTCAAAGGAGGCAAATGACTAATAAAGAATCCACACCCGCCCTAAAAATTATTCCCCTCGGCGGGCTGCATGAAATCGGTAAGAACACCTGTATTTTTGAGTTCAATAACGAAATTGTCCTTATAGATGCAGGACTTGCCTTCCCCAACGATGAAATGCATGGCGTCAACATTGTCCTTCCCGATATGACCTATCTGCGGGATAATCGTGACAAAATCAAGGGCATGATTGTCACCCACGGACACGAAGACCATATCGGTGGGATTGCCTACCACCTAAAGCAGTTCGACATTCCTGTCACGTATGGTCCACGTCTAGCTATGGCATTGCTACAAGGCAAGCTCGAAGAAGCAGGTGTGGCTGATCGCACGGTATTGAAGACCGTCGAACCTCGTGAAATGGTGCGAATTGGCACTTCGTTCGTTGCCGAATTTATTCGCAATACTCACTCCATCTCTGATAGCTTTACTATTGCTCTTCACACGCCAGTTGGTATCGTGATTCATACGGGTGACTTCAAAGTTGACCACACGCCAGTAGATGGTGAATTCTTTGATTTTCAAAGACTGGCAGAACACGGTGAAAAAGGTGTTCTCTGTCTATTGAGTGATTCCACTAACGCTGAGGTTCCAGGACATACACCCTCAGAACGCTCTGTTTATCCGAATCTTGACCGCGTCTTCGCTCAAGCACCCGGACGATTACTGGTGACGACATTTGCTTCATCGGTTCACCGGGTGAATATGATTCTGGAACTGGCGCAAAAACACAACCGAGTTGTCTCGGTGGTTGGTCGCTCGATGCTCAATGTCATTGCCCATGCTCGTAATCTTGGTTACATTAAGTGCCCAGACAACTTGTTTGAGCCGTTACACGCTGTTAGCAATCTACCTCCAGAAAAGGTACTGATTCTCACAACAGGCTCTCAGGGTGAACCAATGGCGGCAATGACGCGCATTGCTAACCAAGAACACAGACAAATTAAAGTCCGTGAGGGCGACACGGTGGTATTCTCAGCTAACCCAATTCCTGGTAACACCATTGCTGTGGTGAATACCATCGACAAGCTGATGATACAAGGAGCCAATGTCGTCTATGGTCGCGACAAGGGAATTCACGTTTCCGGTCACGCTTCTCAAGAAGATCAGAAGCTAATGATTGCCCTGACTCGACCGAAATTCTTCGTTCCAGTTCACGGGGAACATCGGATGCTGGTTCAGCACGCCAAGATGGCGCAGAACATGGGTATCCCTGCGGAAAACACGGTGATTATCAACAACGGTGATGTCGTGTCGGTAACGCCGGATAGTATTGGTGTTACTGGCAAAGTTCCATCTGGAGTTGAGTTGGTCGATAGAAGCGGTGTTGTTCATGACAGCGTGCTCAAAGAACGACAGCAGTTAGCAGAAGACGGTGTCGTGACTGTTGCCGCTGCTGTGGATTGGGAGGGCAAACTACTTGCCAAGCCAGAAATTCACCTACGGGGGGTTGTCTCGGCAGTTGAGAAGTCCTTGTTACAACAGTTGGTGATAAAGACGATCGAGCGGACATTAAGCGATCGCTGGACAGAATTTGCTAAGTCCTTTGAGGGAGAACAAGCTGAAATTGATTGGGTAGGCTTGCAAACACAAATTGAGCGTGACCTCCAGCGTTTAGCTCGACGTGAACTTCAGAGTTGCCCCTTGTTAGTCTTCTTACTGCAAAGTCCGGAGGAGCCACCCATTAAGGTAACGGGTAGACGCCGACGCTCAACAGCTAAGGTAGCCTCCTAAACACTGATTCAGTAATCAAAATCTGAGTAAGGGCTGTTAATCACTAACCACATAGGACTGACCCACTACAACACCGTGTAGGGTCTCGGCAATGCCCCTTGCTGACAACTTATTAACTCGGAAAAGACTGGCTTAACATTGGGAAACATTCCAGCGTCAAAGCCAGTCTTTTTACTTATGCCGTTTACAAACGTTATCAGTTATGCTGTTAAGTGTTGTTACTGAACCACTACGCCAAACTTTACTCAAAGTTCAGTGAGATTACTCAGGCACTATTCTTGTGGTTTCAGAGAACATATCAACAAGCAGGTCAACTTTAAAAATTTTCATAAACCTGACATTCATAGTCGTTGCCATCAATAGGCATTTTCACCCATTTACTCCTGCTGTTGACTAAATGTACCTGATAAATCCTGTTTTAAGATCAGCTGCTGATTGCAGCAGTGAAGTGACCCAATCAATTTACTAACGGGTCAGACCATACAGAACCGACATACCTGTAATAACAACAAAGCTTCGCTCTTCTAGGCAACTGGGAAGTGCCAATTGCTCCTGGCAGCCCGCCAAAAAATTCACCGGGATTTATCCGGTGTGGATAGCTAAGCAGTTGTAGGTTAATTACAAGCGATGCGGTTCGCTTCTTCCGGACACAGGAAAGTAATCATGAATGTATCGGAGTATACAACACCCAATCTAGTTCACACAACCTGGGCTTGGATTCATCCCCAAAGGGTGTCCTCACAGAAGCCAATTTCTGCCAATCCCCTCCAACCGAAGAAAACCTTAGATCTGCTTCAGCCACTACGGCAGTGGCTTGACAACGTTGAAGTCCGCAATCCCAAATTGGCACACCGCCTTTGCAAACTGATCCCGGCGCAGTGTCCGTTTGAGCGTGACGTTAAACTCTTAGGTCATACCCTTTTTCACATTCCGCCGATGTGCAAGCTAAATCCGCTTTATGAGGAAGTGGTTGCCTTGCGCTTCCGTGCTTTGTGCTATCTAGCTGATGAATGTGGTGAAGATATCGCCGCTTACTGCTAGTTTCCTAACTACCAGGAAATTGATCTAAGCCGCACGAGGGCATAGATGATGAAAGAGTATTGTTGGTTCTCAAGTAGGTCATTGCAGATAAGCAATGACATGGAGTTTGTAAACCATCGCTAATCGATGGAGATAAAAGAATTTCTTTTGCTTTTCCGAGATAGCGGACGCGATACCCCTGTCACTACCCTATATAAGCGTGTACTCAGTACTTAGTTTTCTGTAGTGCGTTCACTTCGCGGTTTCTTTCTTACAAAGCTTGTTTCCTAGTGGAGAGATGGACGTAGAACGATGAACATCGGTATAGCGTTTCTCGATCTGGTGAGGTACAACTTCAATATCAAAAGGCTTGATATAAAAAAGCTTGGTGTACCTCAGTTACATGGAAAACGCTATATTAGCTGATGTACTTCCTGTAAGCGCGGTTATCTATACCACTTTCAATAAGCTGCTGCACATTTAACTTGTATAATCTGGATGGTAGGATACCCATCCTACAATCAATAGGCTAAATAGCAGCTTGCAGGTTAAATGTTCGACAGCTTACTTATCGGCAATACCATCGAAATAGAATCTCCAGCAGCGCTCAAGTGGCTTAGCCACTTGAGCGTTGTTGCTATATTTTTGGTGCTAACACAAGCTCTTTACTACCCTCTGTAAATAAAGAAGATTTATTCAAAAGACAGAAGGTTTAAACCTAAAAATAAAGCAGCAATTGTTCCACAGACACAAATTTCTCCTGTTGAAATTTTTTCTAAAACCTCTGTCACAGGTATTAATACGATTTCAACATCTTCTGTGATATCCAGTTGTTGTGTACCCGAAGGCTGGGCATTCTCTGCAAGAACTAAATAAATTTTATTTGTATCTTTTACAGGATTATCGTATAAAGTCGCTATTAGATTTGTTCGCTCAGCAACATAACCCGTCTCTTCTTCTAATTCTCTTCGAGCCGCTGTTAAGCCATCTTCTAATTGTGGGTTAAATGAACCACCAGGAAGTTCTAGAAGAATTTCACTGACACCGTGGCGATACTGACGGACAAAGACAATTTCTCGCTTTGGCGTTACTGCTAGTACAAGCGCAATATCAGGTCTAATATTGACAAAATAATCATCAAGAACGATGCCATTTGGTAACTCAACCTCATCTTGCCTGACTTGACACCAAGGGTTGTCAAAGACAAGCTTGGAGTTGATAGTTTTCCATCTCTGCATTAGTTGTTAGTTGTAAGTTTTTGGTTTTTAGTTGTCACTAGTTATTGGCTATGCCCATTTCCTCTAACCGATTAGATATTGCCATAAAAATAGAGTCAGGGAAATAATAACCTGACTCAAGCTCCACCCGATTAACTTGGTGAAGATGTATTGTATTTTTTTCGCTACATCTAGTGCAGTGTGGCGGAAATAACTATCCAGTTGAAAAATGTTAAAAAGCTTGCCTTACAAGCAATATTCATAAAAGCCTCCTGCATAAGAGCCTTCTTTCACTAGAGGCTGGACAAGAAGCCAATCAATCCCTGACCACTAAACGCTTCCAACGCTAACAGTGAAATAAACCCAATCATTGCCAAACGTCCATTGAGGGCTTCAGCGTAGGGAGTAAAGCCAGTACGAGGATCGGCTTGGACATACATTTTTGGCTCAACAGCAAAGTTATTCAATTTGCCTTGCTCGTCCACAATAACTCCATTGCTACGCATAAGATTCTCCTAGGGTGTATTTGCATTGTTAACTATGTAAATTAATGTAACAAAATACTTAAGTTTTGTAAAGGAACGAGAGCAAGACTCAGAAAAATTATGCGTATTGGCGTAAAACTCTTCACTGTACATAAGCGATTTCCCCTAACCATCAGTCGCGGGACAACCTCCCAGACAACTAACGTGTGGGTGCAGGTAGAACAGGAAGGCATTGAAGGTTGGGGAGAAGCATCCCCGTTTTCAATCATTCGAGAAGATCGACAAACCACGGAACGTCTCTTTGAGGCGCTACAGGTGATTGCCCCTATGTTGGAGAAATTTAGCCCTTGGGAACGGCAGAAGATTGAGCGGGTGTTGGCGGAGGCAGAGTTACCATCAGCAGCTTGGGCTGCAATTGATTTAGCCTTGTACGATTGGTTAGGGAAACGGGTAGGAATGCCGTTGTGGCGTTTGTGGGGGTTAAATCGTCGTCAGATTGTGCCAACTTCCGCAACGGTTGGGATTAATTCACCGGAAGGGGCAAGACAGCGAGTACGAGATTGGTTGCCCTTTACGGGTGGAGGGGTGCTGAAAATCAAGCTGGGCAGTCCAGAGGGAATTGCGGCTGATCAGGAGATGCTGCTAGCGATTCGAGAAGAAGCGCCCCAAGCGGAGTTAAGTGTTGATGCAAATGGGGGTTGGAGTCTAGATGAGGCGGTAAAAATGTGTGATTGGCTTGCCAGTCAGGGAGTAAGGCATGTGGAACAGCCACTGGCAGCAGGGCAAGAAGCACAATTACCAAAGTTGTATAAGCGATCGCCTTTACCGATTTTTGTTGATGAAAGCTGCTTCACTAGTCGTGATATTCCTTCTCTAGCCGATCGCGTACATGGCATTAATATCAAACTCATGAAATCGGGAGGTCTAACCGAGGCGATGCGTATGGTACATACAGCAAGAGCGTGTGGTTTACAGGTAATGTTCGGCTGCTATTCTGACAGTACCCTTGCTAATACAGCCGCAGCACAGCTTTCGCCGCTAGCAGATTATCTCGATTTAGACAGCCACCTAAACTTAGTGGATGACCCTTTTACAGGGGCAACAGTACAGGATGGGTGTTTGATGCCAAATGAGTTACCAGGACTAGGAGTGCAGCATCATGCATCTAACCCCTAATTATCGCCTTGCGATTTTGCTCCATGAAGGCATTCGTGGTCCTAATGGAAAAACGGGACTAACGCTTTTACGCTATGCACAAGCAACAATTGTGGCAGTGATTGACAAGGAGTGTGCTGGAGAATCCTTGTCTGAACTTACTGGCATTCGCTGTGACGCTCCAATTGTTGATTCAGTAGCCTCAGCACTCGCTTATCAACCCGATGCCTTGGCGATTGGAATTGCTCCTTCTGGCGGTACCCTACCAGATGCTTGGTGGCAGGAGGTAAAGCAAGGCGTAGCTGGTGGGTTGTCGGTAATTAATGGGTTGCACACACCGATGGCATCTGACTTGGAGTTACAGGGATTACTGAAAGAGGGTCAGGTAATTTGGGATATTCGTCAGGAACCAGAGGGATTGGGGGTAGGAAGTGGAAAAGCGCGATCGCTTCGCTGTAAACGTGTTTTAACCGTTGGAACTGACATGAGTGTCGGCAAGATGTCAGCGAGTCTAGAGTTGAATCGAGCGGCACAGAGTAAAGGGATACGCTCGAAGTTTCTAGCAACAGGACAAGCAGGTGTGATGATTTCCGGGGAAGGAATACCCTTAGATGCAATACGGGTGGACTTTGCGGCTGGTGCAGTCGAGCAAATGGTGATGCGCTCTGGTAACGATTACGACTTACTAATTGTTGAAGGGCAAGGTTCACTGCTGCATCCGGGTTCAACAGCAACCCTGCCGTTGATTCGAGGTACTCAGCCAACCCAATTGGTATTGGTACATCGGGCTGGACAAACTCACATCCGTCAGCATGACCATGTACCGATTCCACCGTTACCGGAGGTGATTCGACTGTATGAAATGGTGGCTAGTGCGGCTGGGGCGTTTGCGCCTGTACAAGTGGTTGCGATCGCACTCAATACAGGTCATTTAGATGCAGACGCTGCCCAACACGCGATCGAGCAGGTAAAAACCGAGACAGGCTTACCCTGCACGGATGCTGTGCGCTTGGGAGCGGATTTGCTAGTGGACGCGGTGATGGCAGATTAAGCCTTAAAAAGGCTTTCTTCAGGCAGATAAACACGAGAGCGATTGAGCGCTGCATAATTATTGAAAGACTTGCCTGAGCTACACCCTGCACAGCCGTACAATCTCGCTGTGGTGTTCCAAATCCCTGAATCAAACCTCATTAAGCAATCCCCAGAAATCTCCTCATGAAATTCCTCTGGAATTCGCTGCTAATCTCTTTGGGAATCTTGCTGCCAACCTCGACATCGGTTGTCTTAGCGGAATCCCTGAAATCTTCGGACTCCGTTTCTGTCATCGCTAATACACCAACACAGTACCCGGAAACCGTTGCGATTCCGGAAACAACACAAGAACTCCCTCCACCCAGAACGGTAAGCGATCGCTCATCACCGACTGTAGAAACCATTGTTATTCCGGACGCTGCACCTGCACCAACAACTGAGGAAGGGGATGCGGTAGAAAATGTAGAAACAACAGATTCTCCCAATCAAAACTCCACGGCTGAAACAGAGGTTCAAACAGGTACTACGGAAAATGCGGACACAACAACTCCGGATTCCGAGAACTCAACCGCTGAATCAGAGACTACAGAAAACACCGAAACAACTGATTCACCTAGTTCTGATGACTCTACTGAGGCAGAAGAACCAGAACTCACCCCAGAAGAACTCGCACGACAGCAGAAGCTTATCGAAGCTGATCAACTTTATTTGAGTGGACAGATTGAAGCCGCTCAACAGCTATATCGTGAAGCCAAAGACCCATTTACAGCAGAAGCTGAAGTACAGGAACAAGCTGCACCGATTTATGATACCGCCCAACTAACACCAGCAGGTTCGGTGTACTGGCGTCAGTCTGAGGCAGGTTTAGAACAGAAGCTTGAAACGAAAATTCTTGCCCCACTTCGGTTATTAGTTGAGCAGTATCCTGAATTTATCCCTGGTCATTTGCGCTACGCTCAGGCTCTTGAAGAGTATGGCAGGGAGGAAGAAGCGTTACAGGTTTTAGAGCGAGCTACAACACTTTATCCGAACGAGCCGGAATTACTCAGGGCGACGATTAGAGAGTTGGGTGAGGCGGACAAGTGGTTGGAAGCATCGCTGACAGCGCGACAATTTGCTTTGCTTCACCCGGATAATCCCCAGGCTGGGGAGTTTACCACTTTAGCAGAGGAGAATCTAGAGCGTTACAGGTCGCATCTACGTCGTAAGTTAAGGGGAAATGCGATCGCCAATGCTATCACTGGAACACTTGGCTTCATCCTTACAGGTAATCTCTTTGGCCCGATTTCTGCGATCGACACTACAGTATTGATGTTACGGGGAGAATCAGCCGTTGGTGAGTCGGTAGCGAACCGAGCGCAAAAACAACTGCCGATGCTAGAAGACGAAGAGGTGCTGGCTTACGTTCGGGAGGTAGGAAATAAATTAGCGACAGTTGCCGGACGTGATGATTTTGAATATGAGTTTTATGTTGTCATGGATGATAAGCTCAACGCCTTTGCTTTGCCAGGAGGTAAGGTATTTATCAATGCTGGTGCGATTCTAAAAACGCGCTCTGAAGCAGAACTCGCGGGTTTACTAGCTCACGAGTTAGCTCATGCCGTTTTGTCTCATGGTTTTCAATTGGTTACTGAGGGCAACTTGATAGCTAATGTCACCTCATACTTCCCCTATGGCGGCACTGCTGCTAATCTCATCGTTCTCGACTACAACCGGGATATGGAACGTCAGGCAGACGCACTGGGTACGAGAATCCTAGTTTCCAGTGGCTATGCGGCAGATGGAATGCGTAACCTGATGGTGACACTGGATAAGGAAGAGCGCGAAGAACCAGTATTTGCATGGCTCTCAACGCACCCAAACACACAAGAGCGAATTAACAACATGGAAAGTCTGATTGAGCGTAACGGCTACAACCGCTATGCCTATGAAGGTGTGGCGCGACACATCGCCATCCAAGAACGAGTCGCAAAACTTTTAAAAGAATACGAACGCAAGGAAGAAGAAGACTAAATCGCCGCAAGGGTGTCGAACAACCAACAACTAACAACTAACAACTACTTAACTACATGGATTCACCCGAAATCATTGCCGATTGCTCGTGCCACAATGCTGAAGGTCCGCTTTGGCACCCCTTGGAACAGAAGCTTTACTGGACAGACCTTCTTACAGGTCGCCTGTTTCGCTATGACCCCGCAACCAAAGCTTATGAACAAATCTATTCTGGTGAATCTATCGGCGGCTTCACTATTCAAGAAGATGGGTCACTTCTTCTGTTCAAGGAACGTGGTGCAATTGAGCATTGGTGTGAGGGGAAAATCACTCCCCTAATTCCTGAACTTGCTGAGGAACGGGAAAGCCGCTTCAATGATGTCATTGCTGACCCTGTTGGGCGCGTTTTCTGTGGCACAATGCCCACTCCTGACCGCTTGGGTCGCCTATATCGCCTAGACACAGATGGTACCCTCAGTCTAGTCCTTGAAGGAATCAACGTTGCTAACGGCATGGGCTTTAGTCCGGACAGAAAACAGTTCTACCATACCAACTCAGAGCAACGCGAAATTTCTCGGTTCGACTACGACCAAAATACTGGCACCCTCCGCAATCAGCAGGTTCACATCACCACCCCTGAAGGCGAGGGCGTACCCGACGGTTTAACAATTGATGCAGAAGGCTACCTTTGGTCAGCGCGTTGGGATGGTGGGCATCTCTTCCGCTATGCTCCTGATGGCACCGAAGTTTTGCGTATACCCTTTCCTGCCTTGAAGGTGACTAGTGTTACGTTTGGTGGAGCCGATTACACTGAGATGTTCATTACTACAGCAGGTGGTGATGACCGTGCTACTGAAGGAACGGGAGCGGGAGCTATCTTCCGCCTTAACCTTGGCATTCAGGGTGTGCCAGAATTTTTTTCCCGTATTAGCTTTAACCCGCTTGGTTAGAGTTAATTGGGCATTGTGGCAATTATGTTTATTTCTGCTTGCTGATTGAGTAAGTCCTATTTAGGAATTGAATAAGCCGTTTTATGTAAGAGTTTTATAAAGAATTGGATAACTAGATAAAGTTATTGTAAATATTTCCTATCAAGAAATATTTATGCGATCGCAAAAAGACTTGATTCGGTAAATTGATTGAGTGAATCAATCAATCTCATCAGAATTAGTGATAGGTAAGAGTGGCTCTTGCTAGCTATGAGTATCATCATAAATAAAGGGAGCAAACTCAGACACAAGAAGAACTCGATTAGCTTGCAATTCTCAATTTATAAGGTACTTTTGCAGAGCAAGCTAGAGCCACTATTGGGAACAGGATTCCGCTAGATGTTGTCGAGTTAGCAAGGGTGACGGACAGCAAATGTTAACAAGATTTAGCCAGTCATACGTTGAGTTAACTCAAGTTCTCTCGTTCTGACCGAGTCAACCGCTTTACTTTTCACAACTATGTCTAGATTTTTTCAGCCACGCTCTCGGCTAAACCACTTTACATCAGCGCTCATGCTGATGGTTAATCGCTGCTTGAGCAAGCTTCAACTAACCTCTGTGTTTCGCCACAACACAAGAGCCACCAAAACGTCGGACAGAAGGCAGTACGCTTCTAGAACGAAACGAATGAACTTGAAGCCGTACTCGCGGCTGCTTTGGTTTGGGTTAGCGATCGCCTTTTCGTCCCTTATCAGCATCATCTCACCGTCTCCAAGCCCTGTGGATGCAGCCGCAAGCGCAATCATTCAGCCGCCGCTTTCCACCAATCGCTCAAAAATTGTCGATGCCAACGGTCGATCTGTACTACTTAGAGGGGTGAACTGGTTCGGTATTGAAACAGAGATGCACGCCCCTCATGGCTTGTGGAAGCGAGACTACAAGGAGATGTTAGCTCAGCTCAAAGGCTTGGGCTACAACATGATTCGACTTCCCTACTCTGTACAATCCCTACGTGCCTCAGATGTAACGGGAATTGACTTTAGCATTGGCAGCAACAAAGAGCTTGAGGGTAAATCACCCTTAGAGGTCATGGACGCTGTTATACAGGAGGCACAGCGCCAGGGATTACTAATCCTACTAGACTCGCACCGCCTCAACGACCAGCGCATTCCAGAATTGTGGTACGGTGACGGATTTACCGAAGCTGACTGGATTGATACCTGGAAAATGTTGGCAACCCGCTACAAAAATCAGGCGAACGTCATTGGGGCAGACTTGAAAAATGAACCCCACGGTCGGGCGAGCTGGGGTACAAACAACAAAGAAACAGACTGGCGACTAGCCGCAGAACGAGCTGGCGATGCGATTCTCTCGATCAACCGCAATTGGTTAATCGTCGTAGAAGGTGTTGAAAAGAACGTTCCAGGTCAAAAACTAGCCGTCCACTGGATGGGTGGAAATTTAGAGGGTGTTGAGCGCTTCCCAGTACGCTTGTCACGTCCCAATAAATTGGTCTACTCTCCCCACGAGTATGGTCCTGGTGTTTTCGATCAGCCTTGGTTTTCCGAATCACGCTTTCCTAACAATCTCACCAGTCGCTGGGAAACAGCATGGAACTATATTGCCACCAAAGGCATTGCTCCTGTCTTAATTGGAGAGTTTGGCGGACGGCAGGTAGACAAGAATTCCAAGGAAGGAGTTTGGCAGCGGAAGCTTGTAGATTTCATCAGTCAAAAAAATCTGAGCTTTGCCTACTGGAGCTGGAATCCCAACAGCACTGATACAGGCGGCATTCTGCAAGATGACTGGCTGAGTGTCGATGCTCCCAAGCAAGAAATACTTCAGGGATTGCTGAGGGCAAACAGTTTTGCCCAAAGTTCTGCAAGCACTCCCATTAGCTCACAGCCTCCCAGTTCACAACCTTCTAGTTCACGACCTCCCAGCTCACAACCTTCCAGTTCACAACCAAGTCCTAAACCTGTTGTTATCAATCCCGCACCCAACTCTCAACCGAGTGTGAGTGTTCCGACGACTGGTCGAGGTCAGCTAAAAGTAGCATCTAATATGCAGTCAGATTGGCAATCCGGCTTTTGTATGAGTATGCAGGTCACTAATCCAAGCAACACCAGTGTGCGTGATTGGCAAGTGACATTCCAAATGAATCAAGCGGTAATTAACAACAGTTGGAATGGTAATTTCAAACCCCAAGGCTCAAATTATGTAGTCACCCCCTTGGATTGGGGACAAGTCATTGAACCTGGTCAAAGTCGAGAAATTGGATTTTGTGCCAACAAACTTGGGTCTGACTACCAACCTCGGCAGATATCCGTTTCATTGCGGTAAGGTTTCATCTCGGACAAGGGGAAGGATTTTTCTTTAGGAATTTACTAAAACCTCGCTTATAACTGTCAGCCAAGTTTTAGGCGGAAGTTCCCCCTCGCGGGGGACTTCCGATGAGCTTAAACCGTTGCAGCAAGATTTATAGAGCCATTTTCGTCTTGCCTAACCGTAGTCATGTAATCTAAGCTTTTTTAAGAATTTACTGTGGCAAGATTGGGGGTAATTGTAGAGGACTTGATCTATTAGCAAGGGACTTGAGTCCCTTGCTGGTACAGCTGAGATTTCAAGATTTGTCAGTCAATCAGTGATGGAAGTTCCAACAACTCCGGTTGTTCTTCGACAAGAGCCAGAGGTTGTTTTATCTGCCACGTCTTATCCTGCGAAAGTTCCAACACAGACTGATGGTAAGAAGCCAACGTAGAGCGATGCCCCACACTCAAAAAAGTAGTCCCTTTCGTCTGCAAATGTTGATATAACCGTTCCTCGTTCCCCAGATCTAACGCGCTGGTTGCTTCATCCAGAATCGCGTAATTAGGTTTGTTCAGCAGCAACCGGGCGAAGGTTAGCCGTTGTTGTTCACCTAACGAGAGGACATCTGCCCAATCCTGCTGGGCATCAAAACCCCCAAATCGTTCATCCAGTTCCGCTAAATTCACCTGTTCCAGAACTTGCTTCAAGTGTTGCTCGTCAACCTCAAGGTGGGTATTGGGATAGAGCAGTTGATCGCGCAGAGTGCCCAGCACCATGTAAGGACGCTGCGGCAGAAATAGAATCTGGTTGGGTTCAGGACGAACAATCGCACCCTCACCAGAATCCCACAATCCAGCGATCGCTCTTAGCAGAGAACTCTTGCCGCAACCACTCGGCCCCATCACCAAAAGCCCCTGTCCAACGGGTAACTCTATCGACAAATCTTCCACTAACGTCCGCTGATAATTGGGAGTTTGCAGGCTGAGGTGTTCGACTGCCACCCGATCTGCCTCAATTGTCTGAATCCTTGGCTTTTCCTCATCGGATGCCTGGGTTGCCTCTGTCTGTTCTAAAAACTCTGCAAAGGTATAGAGACGATTAATTCCAGCTCCAAAAGTGGTCAATTGCTGGAAGCGGGCAACGACAACATTGAGCGAGAAGAAGACGCGGACAAAAGCTCCCTGTGCTTCAGAAACTTTACCGACCTCCATTTCTCCAGCAAAAATCGCGGGTGCGACAACCAAGGCAGGCAGGACGAAGGGGATGAACTCATAAGCATTCGTCAGAACATTTAAGTTCAACTCCCAAACCAGCAGCCGTTTGACATTCTCAAACACATCCAGAAACCGATGCTTGACCTGATTCGACTCCTGCTCCTCCCCTCGGTAAAAGGCGATCGCTTCCGCATTCTCCCGAATTCGCACTAGGCTAAAGCGGAGATTCGCTTCCTTCTTGAGTTGCTCAAAGTTGAGTCGGACAAGCGGCTTACCAAAAACGACGCTTGTAACCAGAGTTCCAATCAGGGCATATAGCACCAGAAAAAACACTAGGGGTTTAGAAATGCCCCAGAGTACGCTGCTGAAGGCGATCGTTGACAGCACCGATTCCACCAACCGCAGCAAAAAGGTGAGGGACTCCTGGGTAAAACTGCGAACATCCTCCGCAATCCGCTGATCTGGGTTATCAATCTCGGTTTCTGAGATATGCAGGTTGTAATAAGCGCGATCGCGAAAGTAGTTATCCACGAATCGATGGGTGAGCCATTTGCGCCATTGCAAACTGAGGCGATCGCGCAGATAGGTATAGGCTGCGAGCAATGGTGCATAGATCACCAGCACACCGATGAAAATGATCACGGTTTCCCAGAAGCGTGGCTCATCCTGGGCTGAGAGGGCTGAAATCAGCACCCCTCGCTTGTTGTTGAGCACGACACTCAACCCCGTATACGCCAGCAGACACAGCACAACCCCCAGCAGTAATCCTCTGGCTTGCCATTTCTCATCCCCTGACCAATAGGACTTGGCGATCGTCCAGAACTGCTGAAGTACATTGAAGTTCAATCGATCCATCGGCTTGTTTCCCTTACAACTCGGTCTGCCAGGAGATAATAGATAGAGCTGAATCAGAGCAAAATTTACTCAAATACTGGTGGGACTCATCTCTGGGCAATTGTTAAATTATGCTACAAATTTCTAATGTCGTGAGCATTCCAGAGTATGAGATTGAGATGAGTGCGGTTCGCTCTCAAGGGGCAGGGGGGCAAAACGTGAATAAGGTGGCGACTGCCATTCACCTGCGCTTTGACATTGTGGCTTCCTCACTGCCCGATCGTTACAAAGAGCGATTGTTGAAGCTTTCCGACCAGCGCCTTACCAAAGATGGGGTGATTGTGATCAAGGCTCAAGAACACCGCAGCCAGGAGCAGAACCGGGAAGAGGCGTTGCAACGGCTGCAAGACTTGATTAAAAGTGCGATCGCAGTCCCCAAACTCCGCAAAAGGAGCAAACCGACTCGGAGTTCTCAAAGAAAGCGTCTGGATAGCAAAACTAAGCGATCACAACTCAAGACGATGCGAGGAAAAGTGACGGATGAATGAAAGGGCTTACCACTTACTTATCCTGCCTGACCAATCATCTCTGCCACAATCTTGCCTGAACTCATAACTCCTGGTAATCCTGCTCCTGGATGGGTTCCGGCTCCCACACAATAGAGATTAGGAATATCCTCACTTTGGTTATGAGGGCGGAACCAAGCAGACTGAAACAAAGTAGGCTCCACTGAAAAGGCAGTGCCCTTGTAGCTATTCAACTCATCCCGGAAATGCAATGGATCAATATGGTGTTCTATGACAATGTGACTTGACAAATCCGGTAAGTAGTGCTGCTCTAGATACTGAACGATCGCATCCCGGTAGGGCTTTGCCATCTCCTGCCAATCCGTTGCACCATCCAGGTTTGGAACTGGAGCCAGCACATACCAGCAATCACAACTAGGTGGCGCAAGGGTGGGGTCAGTTGCAGTAGGGCGATGGAGATACAGCGAAAAGTCTGATGCCAGGTGCTTGCGATCGAACAAATCCACCATCCACTCCCGGTAGCGCGGGCCCATCAAAATCTCATGGTGTGCCATCTGGTTGTAGCGTCGATTCGTGCCAAAGTAAAGCACGAACAGTGACA
>JAHHIF010000038.1 GCA_019358875.1 Symplocastrum torsivum CPER-KK1 | reverse complement strand
TCAACAATAAGCTCAAGTTGATTAAACGCTCTGCCTATGGTTTTAGAAACTTTGAGAATTACCGAATTAGATGCTTGCTTAATTGGCATCTTAGTTGTTGATTTAGCATACTAAGTACTGAAGAGCCGAATATTTTCTATAAAAAGTAAGAATAAAAAGTTATGTACAGCTAGATTGACTAATCGGTGACAGTCTAAACAAAAAGCAATTATAGTTAGTTGGTGAGAACAGCTTTTAGGAGGATACTTGATTATGGGTCGGCAAAGTTCCCTGATGCTATTTTCAGGGAGTCTGTCCTTAGGACTCATGTTAGTGGCTCTCTTACCCGCACAGGCAGAGATACAGTCTAGACTGGCAAGCCAAAATCCAACCCTACCGGGTCATTCAGTTTTTCAAGTGACATTTGAACCTCCGGGTGATGGGAAACCTGATAATACGGTGGGAGGAGCTTCTCGCGATAGTGGGCAATGTCTCCAAGATGCGATCACCTCCCAACAGACGATTACGCCATTGATGCCAACCACTAATCGGGGATTAACGCTGGTAGAGCGTCCAACTTTCTTTGTTTATGTCCCTCAAACATCTGCACAAAAAGCATTTTTTTCTCTTAAGGATAAAGACGAGAGTTATTATTATCAAGCAACGTTACCAATGCCTGAAACGTCTGGCATTGTTAGCTTAAAGCTTCCAGCGGATGCACCTGCTCTTGAAATTGGCAAGAGCTATCAATGGTCGTTTGTCACAATCTGCGGAGAAAGACTTGCTGTTGACGATCCAAGAGTTGAAAGTCAGATTCAGCGAATTGAACTTAATACAGAATTCAGTAGTCAGCTCAAGAATCTATCACCCCTAGAGCGGGCAGCCGTGTACGGAGCTGATGGCATTTGGTACGATACTGTAGCAACGTTGGCAGAGCTAAGGCGATCGCAACCGAATGATCTAACCTTAGCCGCTACTTGGGAAAACTTATTAAAGTCAGTGGGGCTAAACGCGATCGCAACTAAGCCACTACTACAATAGGGTTTTAAATTATCAGGACACTACATAATCAATGGCTAATGGCTGATAGTAATTAAATACTCCAAAGTCAATAATTAGCAATCAGCAAAGGGTCAACTTTTAAGTATTACTGATTGCTGATGGTATATGCGGCAAAAGCTCAAGCGACGAATTTGGAAATGGCGAGAGGTACTGATTATTGCCCCTAGTGTAGCGGGCTTAGTCGTCGCTGCGAACTCGCTGGGATTTTTGCAACTGTCGGAATGGGTGACTCACGATCACTTTTTTCGTCTACGTCCTAGGGAGCCTGTTGATACACGCCTTATTATTGTCACTATTGATGAGTCGGATATTCAAAAGGTTGGGCAATGGCCGATTTCTGATGCTGTCCTGGCAAAAGTCATTAAAAACCTGAAAGCACAAAAGCCTAGAGCCATTGGTCTGGATATTTACCGGGATTTGCCAGTAGAACCAGGTCATCAGGCATTGGTGAATGTGTTTAAATCAACACCCAATCTTATTGGTGTTGAGAAGGTGGTTGGAAAGACTATTGCACCATCAAAAACCTTGAGCCAGCTTGAGCAAGTGAGCATGGCTGATTTGGTATTAGATACGGACGGCAAGGTTCGCCGAGGCTTATTAACGATTAAAGGACAGGATGGTCAAACTAGAGAAAGCCTAGGAGTAAAACTGGCTTTAATGTATCTCAAAAGGGAGAACATTACCCTTGAGGTGATTAATCCTAAAAAGAAGCATTACCGATTGGGTAAAGCCGTATTTACGCCCTTTACGGGTAATGAAGGTGGTTACATCAAGGCAAATTCTGGTGGCTACCAAATTTTGTTGAATTTTCGCGGGACACAAGAAAACTTCCGGACTGTATCGCTTACAGATGTTCTAGAAAATCGCATTTCATCAGACTTGGTACGCGATCGCATTGTCCTGATTGGCTCCACGACACAAAGCCTCAACGACTATTTCTTCACTCCCTACTCCAGTACGATTTTTAATACTCGTGGCAGGTTCTTCTCTAGTCCTGAGCCAATGCCGGGTGTAATGATTCATGCCAATCTAACGAGCCAGATTTTAAGTACAGCCCTAGAAGGACGACCTTTGATTAAGAGTTGGGAGGAACCTGTCGAGTGGTTGTGGATTTTGGGTTGGTCTTTGGCTGGCAGCACACTGAGTTCAGCTTTGCTGAAGGTAAATCTGTTCAGAAAGAATGTATTGCTGAGATGGACAGTCCTTGGTCTGTGCATTATCTCAGCGGGGTGTATTTTGCTCACGGGCAGCTACGTCGTCTTTGTTGAAGGAGGCTGGTGGATACCTGTGGTTTCCCCATTTCTCGCATTCACAGGCTCTGTGATTGCGATCGCTCTTTACCAAACACTAGAATTGCAGCGTGAAAAGGTTGACCTGGAAATCTTATTGGAGACTACCGCCGAGCATTACGATTCCATGACCACCGAGTTGCAGCACCAAGCTGAGACAGCGATGCGCCATAGTGAGCGGCGGTTGGCTCAATTTCTAGACGGTGTGTCAGTGGGGGTAGCTGTGCTTGATGCAACAGGTAAACCCTACTTTACTAATCAGAAAGCTATTGAGTTGCTGGGTAAAGGGGTCGTAGCCTCAGCAACCGTTGATCAGTTATCAGAGGTTTATCAAATCTATCTCGCAGGTACAAATCAGATTTATCCTGTAGAAAACTTATCCATCGTGCGTGCGTTGAGGGGTGAACGTACCACCACTGATGATATAGAAATTCATCGAGGAGACAAGATTATCCCGCTCGAAGCTTGGGGAACGCCGATCTATGACGACTTGGGTAACATTGCTTATGCGATCGCTGCCTTTCAAGACATCACTGAACGCAAACGGGGAGAATTAGAGCGACAAAAGTTTATTGATAAACTCTATGAACTCAATCAGGCAAATGCACGCTTTGTGCCACGCCAATTTCTCCAGTTGTTGAATAAAGAAAGTATTAGTGATGTCAAATTAGGCGACCAGGTAGCGCTTTTCATGTCAGTTCTCTTCGCCGATATTCGTAACTTTACAACTCTCTCGGAAAAGATGACTCCCCAAGAGAATTTCAAATTTATCAATGCCTACCTGAGCCGCATGGAGCCTACAATTATTGAAAATAATGGCTTTATTGATAAATATATCGGCGATGCAATTATGGCTCTATTTAGTCGCAGTGCTGATGACGCAGTTAAAGCCGGAATCGATATGTTACATCGACTTGCCGAATATAATACAACAGGGACTTGTCAGGAACGTCCACCCATCCAAATCGGCATCGGTATCAACACGGGTTCTCTAATGTTGGGGACAGTAGGAGGATACAACCGAATGGATGGCACTGTGATTGGTGATGCTGTAAATTTAGCCGCCCGCCTAGAAGAATTGACAAAAGATTATGGAGTGTCGCTCGTTATTTCTCATCATACTTTTCTGTGTTTACATCACCCCGTTGAGTATTGTTTCCGCTTTATCGATCAGGTCAAAGTTAAGGGTAAATCAGAAATCGTCTCAGTCTTTGAAATCTTTGATGCCGATCCTCCAGAACTGAGAATAGGGAAGCTACTCACAAAATCAATGTTTGAACAAGCCCTATTTCTTTACAATATGAATTCGCTTAGGGAGGCAGGAAAGCTACTTCAAGATTGCCTGAAAATAACGCCTAGGGACACAGTTGCTCAAATTTATCTAGAACGCTGTCAGCAAATCGAGATCGCTGCTCTTGTCGATTAATTCTTGGATCTGGCGAGAGCAGGACTGCTAACATAGTTTGTCATACCTGAGCTTAGGAGTGCCTTCAGTGGGTTTGATTGACGATCTCAATCGGTTTCTTGAAAACCGCCTAGAGGAATTTATCCGCAATAACCCTCATCTAGAGTTACAGGCACTAGAGGAGCAGCTACGGGAGCAGGAAGAAGACACGCTCCGGTTAGTTGCTGACTTACAGCTTGAGCAAAAGCGTTTGCAGGATGATATTCTTGCGATCGCCCAAGATATCCAACGCTGGCACGCACGGGTTGACAAGGCAAGGTCGGCAGGTAGAGAGGATTTAGCTCAAGGCGCTCAAGAGCGAGAGTCAGCTCTATTGCGTCAGGGGAACCAACGCTGGGGACAGATGGAAGGGCTAAAGCAGCGAATTACCCAAGCTAAGGAGTTACAGCGTCAGATTCAAGTTCGTCGGCAGGAAGTGAAGGCAAAAGCGACTGAGGTGGAAGCTGCGCGTGCTAGTAGTTATCAGTCTCCTTCTGGGTCGGAGGCATTTGCCTGGAACCAGAGTAGCAACCGAAATATCCCTAGTGGAGCAGACCCCTTAGATGATAAGTTTAGGCGCTGGGAAATGGATGACGAGTTGGAACAGCTGAAGCGGAATATAGGACGATAATCATTAATTTAAAATTCAAGCGAGCGTCCGTCCCAGTCAGTAGCCAGTGGTCGAAGGTCAGAGCGAAAGCGATCGTATCGCTCATAGGTTAGTCCTCAAATGTAGTACTTTCTCTTTCCCCTCATCACCTCATCACCTCATCACCTCATCACCTCATCCTCTTCTGTCTTCCCTTGCTCTTTCTTGAGTCGGGCGATTGATGATGAAGGAAATTGGTCGATTCGCTTTCGGCATTGGTGTGGCAGCCGATGGATTGAGCGTCGCCCAGTCCGCTTGCTTTGTAAAACCGATTGAAGGAGATTGTCCTTGATTCGCCTCAGCTTGGTCATGCTGTTGGAAAGACCAGCCCGCATATTTGCCGTAGTTAGATGCGATCGCTAGTATTGCTCCAGCCAAAATAAATACTGGCAGAGGTATGGTGAAGTGTCTCACCCATTGATAAAACTCTGCCATGCCAAACACGAGTATAAAACAGGTTATCCAGACTCTCATCACTCGATTCCTCGCCCATCCAATGTACGTCTTTAACTCCTGTTTACCAAAATAAAGCGCAAGAGCCAACAATAGCATCTCGCGCCGTACTCAACTATTTGAGTTGCAACAGGAAGTTTATCTACGCCTTGACAGCGTATTGCGCTTGATTAGCAGTCAATCGTTCGTAGGTTGCTCGCATTTTCAGACCAACGAGAACCTGGAACAATCCAGAGCCGTTGTTAGAGCCTGGTGCGTCTCGATGCTTGAGCAACAACTCACTCATCTCGCCGTAGTGCTTGGTTGAGGTGTTGCTGAGGTGACTTTCGATGTAAATCATCTCCTCTAGATTGTCAAACTGACCATCTACTTCTAAGACTGAAACATCGTGACCGAAGTAGCTGTCTGGACCATAGAACAGTTTGATACCAGGGTAGGCGCAAGTTAGCTTGCGTCCACAAGGTCTCCAGTCAATGGTTGACCCTTCATCAAACAGATACACTGGATCGAAGCCTTCCACACCGTCTCGTTGAATTAAGCGCACACGCAGGAGTTTGCTTTCCTTGTCCTCCTTCAAGAGTTCGGTGGGCAAAATCTGGATAACGACATCGGCGTGTTCTTTTTGTGGCTCAATGTAAGCCGAAAAATCTGGGCGTCTGGCATTAATTGCTGCTAGCACATCCTCATAGCGGTGACCCCGCTCTGCCATATCTCGCTGGATTTTCCAGTTAATTTTGACCTCATCGCTGATGTCAAGGTAAACGCTGAAGTCAAGAAGCGATCGCACCCGCTCATCATATAGTGGGTGAAGCCCCTCAATCACAACGACTTTATTAGGTTTCACCAGCTCTGGCGGGTCAAGTTCACCAGTCTCGTGGTTATAAATCGGCTTATTAATAGACTGACCTTCCTTGAGCGCTTTGATTTGCTCATACATCAGGTCAAAGTTATTTGCCTTAGGGTTTAATGCTGTAACTTTTTGTTCTTTACGCTGTTTGCGATCCAGACTATGGTAGTCATCCAAACAAATCACAGTCATAAACTCTTTGCCAAACAGGTCTTCCAAGCGGCGCAAAAATGTTGATTTACCGCACCCTGAATCTCCGGCAACACCGATTAATACCACGCGGTCTAGCTGAGTGGTCATATCTTCCCTCTAACGTAAAACATATTCTCAAATAGATCTTCCAGCAAGTCAAAGCCTCTAGCCGTGGGTCAACCCCTCTGTTTTAGTGCGATTTAACGACACATCATGAAGGCACAATGTGCGTTATGACTGCCTCTTTAGGGAAGACTTTAAGCTTGGTACGGCGTAAGTATTTACTACTAGCTGCTAACAGTGAATTTTACCAAAACAAGGTTACCCGTACAAGGCTTACTGCAAACAGCATCATCTCGCCTCAGTATTTATGCTAAGGTAGCTCGTGCATTTTGTGTAAAGAAAACCTGAAATTGACTCAATATTGACAGTTTTTGAGTTGATGACTATGTAACTTATGGAGTGGAGGCATTACAGTTGGCTTTCCTACGACAACTGTAAAACAGGACTGGGCATAGCTTTACAATGTTACGCTAAGAGTGCTTTCGTCGGCTCTACGCGAGCATATCCCGAATCCAACAGTGGAATCGGCTTGTGGTGAAAGGGCGCGTTTTAGCAACAGATTAAAGTTTGGGCAAGGAGATATTGAAGCAATGTACAGTCCTAGCGCGGCTACTAATTCCGCCAACACTACGGAATTTGGTAGTCGTATGTTTGTTTACGAAGTGATTGGTCTACGTCAGAACGAAGAAACCGACAAACTGAACTACCCGATTCGTCGAAGCGGTAGTGTGTTTATCACAGTACCCTACAGCCGAATGAATCAGGAGATGCAGCGCATTGCCCGTATGGGTGGAAAAATTGTTAGCATTCAGCCTCTAACTGCTGACAATGGTGTGAAGGTCGAAGCCGCACCAAAAGCTGAACCAGAAGCTAAACCAAAAGCTGAACCACAGCAAACCAAGTCAGAAGAGAAAGGCAAGTCCATGACTCAAGCAAAAGCGAAAACTGACATTCCCGTCAATATCTACCGGCCTAATGCTCCTTTTATTGGTCGGTGTCTATCGAATGAAGAGCTAGTTAAGGAAGGTGGAATCGGCACTTGTCGCCATCTAACCTTCGACCTCTCTGGAGGAGATTTACGCTACTTAGAAGGTCAAAGTATTGGCATCATTCCAGCCGGAACAGATGACAAAGGCAAACCTCATAAGCTTCGGCTTTACTCAATCGCCTCAACTCGCCATGGTGACCATTTGGATGACAAGACTGTCTCCCTATGTGTCAGACAGCTAGAGTATAAGCATCCTGAAACAGGCGAAACCGTTTATGGCGTTTGCTCTACTTTCCTGTGCAATCTCAAGGAAGGAGATGAATTAAAAATCACGGGACCAGTGGGTAAGGAAATGTTGTTACCCGAAGACCCGGAAGCCAACATTATCATGATGGCAACGGGTACTGGAATTGCACCATTCCGGGCTTTCCTGTGGCGGATGTTCAAAGAGCAGAACGAAGGTTACAAGTTCAAGGGTTTGGCTTGGTTGATCTTCGGTGTCGCTACTACTCCTAACATTCTTTACAAGGAACAGCTAGAGGAGATACAGCAGCAGTTTCCGGATAACTTCCGCGTTACCTATGCCATCAGCCGGGAACAAAAGAATGCTGAAGGCGGCAGAATGTACATCCAACATCGATGTGCCGAGAACGCTGAAGAACTCTGGAACCTGATGCAAAACGAGAAGACTCACGGCTTCATCTGCGGTTTAAAGGGTATGGAAGACGGCATTGATGCTGCCCTTTCCTCCGCCGCCGAAAAGCAAGGTGTTACCTGGTCTGAGTATCAAAAGCAAATGAAGAGGGCTGGTCGCTGGCACGTTGAAACCTACTAGGTTTATCTCGTCGTGTACTTAATCGGCAATTAGCCCTACTCAAATTTAACTGGCGCGTCTGCTCTTTAGGCTTCTGCTAAAAGATGCAGACGCGCTAATACTTTTGGGAGATAAATCGGTCAAATACTTGACAATTAGTCGTTTTTCATGTGTTTCCAATCCCTACTCTCAGTCGCCTTCAAAATGAGAGCGGCTTGCTTAGAGCATGAAAATTAAGTTAAATTTAGTTAAGATAACGTTACAAGTGCTTGTCTTCACCTTTATACAGCTCAAAACCCGACAGTTTTGATAAAACGATGGATAGGTAGTAAGAGTAAAGTTTTCTGTTCATTCAATTCTTTAGCTGGGCTTTGCTTGCCCCAATGGTTCTGTAAGGCTACTACCAGCGTGTATGACCAGTATTTAGAGGTAAATAACAGATGAAAATTTCTTGGAGAATAATATTACTTTGGACATTACCTGCCCTTGTTATTGGGTTTTTCCTCTGGCAGGGAACATTTTCTACCGCTGCCAGTGATATGGGTAAGAATACAGCTAGTACTCGCATGACCTATGGTCGCTTCTTGGAATACCTGGATGCTGGTCGAGTCACTAGTGTTGACCTCTATGATGCTGGTCGGACAGCAATTGTTGAAGCGGTCGATCCGGAACTGGATAACCGAGTGCAACGGCTACGAGTTGATCTGCCAACGAACGCCCCAGAATTAGTTGCCAAGCTAAGAGAGGCGGATATCACTCTGGATTCACATCCAATGCGGAACGATGGTGCCATCTGGGGATTGCTCGGAAATTTAATTTTTCCAATTCTCCTAATTGCTGGGCTGTTTTTCCTCTTCCGTCGTTCTAGCAACATCACAGGTGGCCCCGGTCAAGCGATGAACTTTGGTAAGTCACGCGCTCGGTTCCAGATGGAAGCGAAAACTGGTGTTTTGTTTGATGATGTGGCAGGGATTGAGGAAGCTAAAGAAGAACTACAAGAAGTTGTTACCTTCCTCAAACAGCCAGAACGCTTCACAGCCGTTGGCGCACGTATTCCTAAGGGTGTCCTCTTAGTTGGGCCTCCGGGTACAGGAAAAACTCTCCTGGCAAAAGCGATCGCAGGTGAAGCGGGAGTGCCTTTCTTCAGTATCTCCGGTTCAGAATTCGTTGAAATGTTCGTTGGTGTCGGTGCTTCCCGCGTCCGTGACTTGTTCAAGAAAGCCAAAGAAAACGCTCCTTGCCTCATCTTCATTGATGAAATTGACGCAGTTGGAAGACAGCGTGGCGCAGGTATCGGTGGGGGCAACGATGAAAGAGAGCAAACCCTGAACCAGTTGCTCACGGAGATGGACGGATTTGAAGGAAATACCGGGATTATCATCATCGCAGCGACTAACCGTCCTGATGTCTTGGATTCCGCCCTATTGCGTCCAGGACGTTTTGACCGTCAAGTGATGGTCGATGCGCCTGATATGAAAGGACGTATCGGTATTTTGGAAGTTCATGCTCGTAATAAAAAACTAGCGCCAGAAATCTCCATAGAAGCGATCGCACGGCGTACTCCTGGATTTACAGGTGCAGACCTCGCCAACCTGCTGAACGAAGCGGCAATCCTTACTGCCCGTCGCCGTAAAGAAGCGATTACGATGGCTGAAGTTGATGACGCTGTTGACCGCGTTGTAGCGGGGATGGAAGGCACTCCACTCGTAGACAGCAAGAGCAAGCGCTTAATTGCTTACCACGAAGTTGGACATGCGATCGTTGGCACAGTTCTCAAAGACCATGACCCCGTACAGAAAGTTACCTTGATTCCTCGTGGACAAGCTCAGGGTTTGACCTGGTTTACTCCTAACGAAGAACAAGGCTTAATTACTCGCTCTCAACTCAAAGCTCGGATTAGTGGAGCTTTGGGAGGCAGAGCGGCAGAGGAAGAAATCTTTGGCGATTCTGAAGTGACAACAGGTGCTGGTGGTGACTTACAGCAAGTGACGGCAATGGCGCGGCAAATGGTAACGCGCTTTGGTATGTCAGACTTAGGTCCACTCTCGCTGGAAAGTCAAGAAGGAGAAGTATTCCTCGGTGCTGGTTTGACCTCAAGAGCAGAGTACTCAGAAAAAATTGCCACACGGATTGATGACCAAGTACGCACAATTGTTGAGCATTGCCATGAAGATGCGCGGCGAATCATGCGGGAAAATCGTGTCGTGATTGACCGTCTGGTTGACCTCTTAATCGAGAAGGAAACCATTGATGGTGAAGAGTTCCGCCAGATTGTTGCAGAGTACACGGAGGTTCCTGACAAGGAGCAATTCGTTCCTGTGCTGTAATCTCAAATACTTAAGTAAATAAATCGATGGAGATGGTAAAAATCATCTCCATTTTTTTGCTTAAAATCCTGTCTTTTCAAGCCTCTGGTTCAATTCCGGCTGCCCTGAGTTGTGCGGCTAATCGTTCAGCTCGTTCTGAACCCCACAGCAGTAGTTCTCCATTTTCATCCCACCATCGTAACCAGTAGCCTGTGCGATTTTCCCTAGTTCCTTGCCATACTCCTAGGAATAACCCCATTTGGGCAACCCAATAACGGTTATTGGCATCGGGGTTTTGTAGCTGATACTGTGCCGAATCATCCAACTGATAAACTTCTAGCTCCCCTGCATCCGGTTCAAAAATGACGTAGTTGGGAACCTCTAGAACTCGCTGGTAGAAAAACCACTTACCTGGGGGGTAGGTAGGCTTGCTGGAATATTCACCCCCTTCTGTATCAGAGAGAAATTCCATAACGATGGCTGGAATATTGCCTTGGAGTCGGGGTGTGTAACTACGTTTGACTTCTTCGCGTGGAACCCCAATAGATGGAACATAAGCCCAGTCTGGAGCTTTCACAACCATCTTTTGATTGACAGTGGCGCAGATGCCGTAGTTGGTAGTGATTAGGGCATTAGCTGGAAGCTTTCCAGCAATTTCCAAGCTTTCGGTTAAGGCTGCGGCAAGGGACGGTTGATTGAGGTTGTCCACTGGCTCATCGTCTAGAACGAAGTCATCTGGTAGCTTTTCCCAAGTAATTTCGTAGTTGGCGGTACTGGCTAACATGGTATGACTCTGTAGTTAAATCGTGCGTTTTACTGTAGTGATTTGCGGTGCATGATGAAATTGTAAAAGCGATCGCGTCGTTGCTTCACTAGTCTAGTAGCGTTCTGTAGAAATCGCTCCATCTTGACTCTATAAAATTTGCTGCTACGCGATCGCTTTTCAGTCATCGTGTTAGAAGCGATCACCACAAACATCAATAGTTATGAACTTTGTAAGCAACCTCTTTTTTTTCTTTCTTGCGATTATCGCTAGCTTTTGGATCAGTGGCTTTTGGATTGCCCACACCTTTACCCCTTCATCTTCTTATCAGCCTCTTGAAGTTATAGACGGCGCAGGGTTGTACAAACAACAACTAACTGACGGCAATGAAGCTTATCTGCAAGTGATTGACCTGCACAAAATGCAAATAGATCAACTGGTTGGAGAGGTAGATAATATGGGTCTGGAGCAAGGGAAATATTATCAGGGCGAAGGTGAGTATTACAGCCCTTTCTTTAAAATGAAGCTATTTGAGGAAGTCACCGACGAATACAAAGAACTATACGGCGATACAGTTTTTTCCCTCATTAACTGTTCTTTTTTTGAACAATATAAGTCCAGTTCACAGTTATCCTTCCCAATTAAATTTAATGGTGAAGTTATCACTGCTGGACATAGCCCCTATGGCCCTGTCAGCGAACCCGCAGATAAATTTTATAGTGATATCCGATTGAAGGCTTTGGTCTGGGATGATTCAGCAGCGTATATTACAGATTACGAACCGATTAGTGGTTCGCCTCTGAACCAAAGCAGTGTTAAAAATGCAATTGTCAGTTACCAGTACAGTGACCATCCAGCTAAGGTATTAGGCAAAAATCAAGCGAATCGATATCATGTCATCGGTACACTAGACTTTGATGGTATTAAAGGTGACGAGCTGCTGTTGATTATGACAGTGAACAGAGCCACACTGGACGAAGCAGCCGATTTATTACATCAATTAGGGGTTAAAGGGGACATCATAACCATTGACGGCGGCAGTTCGACTTACTTGTTCAATTCCCGAAAGGGGAATATTATCCTACCTCAACCAGCTAATCAGGAAGATAATCCAGTCTTCCGCAAGCTACCGCATTACCTGGGATTCCGCACCAAAGGCAAAAATCTAGTTTCGCCACTCATCAAAGTTAGCCAGCCTGCTGGTAAGGTGCAGTTGGAGGAGAAAAAGCCTTATCTCATTTTGTGGAGGGACAATCTCGACAGCGATGTGACGATTGAGTTGAATAATGGAACCGAACGTGTCCAAGTCATCTCTTCTCGTACCGCCAGTGATGGGGTTTATGAGTGGATGCCCCAAAGTCCCGTGCAAGAGGGTTATTCTCTTCGGATTTCCAGCCTGAAAAACCGGAGAATCTTCGGTACGTTCCAATTGAAATGAAGAGTGAAGTACCTATACATTACGCGATCGCATAGTCGAGATTCTTGGGAAGGGCGATCGTCTTCATGAGTAGTAGCTACGTTGATTAACTCTATTGGAAAAAGTAACTCGTCATCATCGCAAAACTCGCCTTGAATCATATTGTTCCAGAAACTCCTGTTTCATCAATTCGGAACAAAAATGTCTTAGTATTCGGGTAAGTCTGGCGCACTTTATGTAAGATCGCTATTTTATCGTTATCAAGAATATAGTTTCCACTATCTGGCTCAATTACAATATACGAATTGTTGTGAGTTTTGATTAGCTGAGGCTGTAATCGATCAAAAATTAGTTGGCAGCGCTGATACAACGCTTCTGTTTCAGCTTTCGACTGAGCTATCTTTTGTGGAGACCACTGGATATGGGGGAATAATCTTCCCCGACGAACTTGGCGGGTGGATTTTGCTTCTGTCATTGTTGGTTCTCCGTTTGCGATGAAACTACCTATTCTAATACTCTAGATATCGGAACAACACAAGAAAATTGAGTACCAATTTTTGCTTTAGTCCATCGGTGAAATTATACTAGTCATTACAAACGTTTCAACGTGTTCCACGCTATCTTAAAAATTTAAAATTAGTATGGATTATCTCAAAGCATTCAAGGCGAATACAGGACTAATTGAAAAGTTTAGAGAAGGTAATGCTTATTTAGCTTGGTCAATGGCTCTTTATTTAGACTATCTAGATGCAGAGCAATTAGCTGCTGATTCTCTTACGGATGACGGCAATGACAAAAAGATTGACTTCATATATTTAGACTGGGATTCAAAGAGACTAGTCTTCTCTCAAGGCTATTATTCTTCTAGGAAAGTTGACAGTGCGCCTGCCAACAAAGCGTCTGATTTGAATACGGCATCTGCTTGGCTAATGTCGGGAGATTTAAATGAAGTTCCTGATAGGTTAAGAACTATTATTAAGGACTGCCGTAAAGCTATAGACAATGGAGATATAGAGCAGATTGATTTGCTTTATGTTCATAATCTACCAGAATCAGTCAATGTATCTAAGGAACTGATTACTACCGCTACCCACCTTTCAAGAAGTTTGCCAAGCGAGGCAAATATCAATGTTGTTTATCGTGAACTAGGAATTGAGACCCTGGAGCGTCTCTATTGGGCACAAGAGTCATCTATTGCAGTTAAGGAGAGCGTTGAATGTCCTAGTCAAGTTCAGTTTACTGAGATGGGACCTTTATGGCAATCTGCGATACTATCTGTTCCCGGAACATGGTTAAGAGATATTTTCAATAAATATGGTGATGACTTGTTTTCGGCAAATTATCGAGGTTTTCTAGGTATAACTAAGCGCTGAAAAATCAACACTGGCATCCGACAATCAGCAGAGAATGAGCCAAGTAACTTCTGGGTATATAACAATGGAATTACTATTCTTACACTGGGATTTGAAGGAAGTAAGCGGAATTGCACAACAACTCTGCAAGGTATTTCGATTATCAATGGTGCCCAGACAACCGGTTCAATTGGTTCAGTAGATATTAATAAGTACGATCTAAAAGAAGTAAAAGTTATCTGCCGTATTATCCAATGTTCAGATGCAGATACTATTAGTCAAATAGTCAAGTATAACAATACCCAAAATGAAATCAAAACTTGGGATCAGTATAGTAATAGTCCTGAACAAAAGCGTATTGCTGGTGAATTCAGAAGCTTTGGTTATGAATACTCCCTGAAGAGAGGATTTAGTTCATCTCAACTAGGGATTGAGCAAGTCATCCAGCCAATGCTTGCATTTGTTGGTGATTGTACAAGCGCTAGTCGAGGTAAAAATGCGCTATTTGAGCGTCGCAGTTCCTATGATCAAGCATTTAAAGACAAGAAGGCAAGGCATATTCTGTTTGTACATAGTCTTTCAAAAGCAATATATGCACGAAAAATTGAGCTTAGTAGAAAGCAGGCTAATCATAGTTTAGTTACTATTGAGGAAAAGCAAATATCTTTATTCAGAAACCTGGCATTTAAAAGTTTTCTGATAGCTGTTGTGGGAAGGTGTCTGGAATCAATAATTGGTGAAAAGGTTGATTTATCACAAGTTGCTTTCACCCCTGAAGCAGCTAATATTAGCAATAAATCAATTAATGATTTGATTGTATTATGGCTACCAATTGTAACTGCCGTTTTAGCATTTGTTTCAAATGTAATCGATAAAGATTTATCAGAAATATTATCTGAAGCTAATGCTCTCGAAAGTGTTTCTAGCAAGGTTAGCACTGCTATTTATGTCAGTCAGACTACTAATCCTAATCCGGTCTTTACGTCTTTCAAAAGCTTTGTGTCTCCTAGGGGTTAAGCGATCAGTCTTTAAGCCACAGGTATACTGCCTCAATTTGAGCTTCTGTCCTAACTTCATAATGCCCTACTTTTGCTGCATTCCCTAGTCAAACGCCTCAAGCGGGGGGTTCTACCTGCGTCTACATCCTCTAGTCCTCGTTGGATTCCTGCGATCGCCTTTTGCACAAAGACGTAGAGGAGCGATCGCTTCCACCAACCTCTTCAACCCTAATGTTTAGATACAATCAAACCAGGCATATGTTAATCCAGGTGTAACACGACTGCACCAACAGAAATTCGTCAGAGAGCTAAGGAGTTGGTTGACCAACTACCAGGAGAATGCTTGGCTAAAGCACTTGAGTTTTTAGAATCCTTGTGCGGCCAAGCGAATCAGACGAGCAAAGTAACAGCCTCAAGGCAAGAAGAAGAGGCGTTACTACAAATTATTCAGCGCCGACTGCCAGAAGACAACCAGATTAGGCTGACTTATCTACGTCAGCGCAATGAGAATGGAGAGATTACAGACACAGAGGCTCAGGAGCTACTAACTTATGTAGACCAGATAGAGCATCAAGATGCAGAACGAGCTGAGGCTTTAATTCAACTGGCTAAACTCCGAGAGGTTCATTTGAAAACCTTAGTCAACGAGTTTTTGCCCTGTTTCTCTCAAACTCTCACTAATCCTCTCATCGCCGCCAGTTGCTTCCCAATTCAACCAATGCGTGTCACAAACTGATTCACACGTGGTCTACCAAAGCGTTCCCAAGCACTACCACCGCGTAAGAAAAGCTCCATCCAACGTACAGGTTCTCCTTGATCGATAGCCCAACCGGAACTCCCCGGAGCAAACGCTAGAGTCCCCTCCGGAACATCAAATGTACCGTCTGAGTACACGGCATCACTCACTACATCCCCAATCCGAATCACCACTTTAGTTTGGGGTTGCAAATTAATACTTGAGGCAGGAATCGTCGTTTTGATGTTCCCATAGCCATCAATCCAAGCAACTCTGTCAGTTGGTGGGTCAGGGATTTGCTCAGGCTTCAGGGCTGTTCCCAAGAGGCTGAGGTCATCCTTAGCAATAGCAGCAGCAGCACCAGGAAATACATCCCGCGAACGGAACTGTGAGCCACCTCTAGAGACATTGAGAATGTGTAAGGCTTTTACTTGGTTTTTGATAAAGGAAAGTGTGTAACCCGCGTTGACACCAACGACCTTGACCCCATTCGGCAGTAGGGCATAAGTCAATCCCTCCCCTTCATTATCGGGTCTCGGTTCCGAGTCATCCTTGCGAGGAGCGCAATTGTGATAAATCAATCGTTCTTCCGGACCAGGATTCAGCCCAAGTTGAGCAATCCAAAACCCTGTTGCGAGGGTACTAAACGGAGGGACTGAGAGTAAGTAAGTTTGGGATGAAGGCAATAGCCCAGTTAGACGCTGTGCTACCTCAGCAAAAGCTGGGTCGCCTGTGCCGTAGTCAGCAATGAGGCAGATGAACATAGGGTGTTGCGTTGTAATAACAAAAAACGGTAGAGAAGACTGACCTCCCTACCGTTTAATTTAAAGCTAACTGTTGATCGTTGCTTAACTCAAGTGAAGCTTCTTACTCAGCCGTTTGAGGTAAGAGTTCTCGCTTCTCACCAGGTAGCACCTTCACGTTACCAGCCTCATCAACATCGACAATCGCGGTATCTCCATCTTTGATGCTACCGCTGAGTATTTGCTCAGCTAGAACATCTTCTAAGAGGCGCATGATTGCTCGACGCAGCGGACGGGCACCGTAGCTGGGGCTGTAACCCTCTTCCACCAACCGATCTTTGAACTTGTCGGTCACTTTCAAGGTAATACCCTGTTCTGTGAGGCGACCAAAGACCTCGTTGAGCATGATCTCGGAGATTTCCTTCACCTCGTCCTTCGTCAACTGGCGGAAGACGATAATCTCATCAAGACGGTTGAGGAATTCTGGGCGGAAGTACTGCTTGAGTTCTTCGTTGACCAGCGATCGAATACGGTTGTACTGAGACTCGGCAAGGTTTTCGCCAAACTCGAAGCCAAGACCACCGCCACCTTTCTCAATCACCTTAGAACCAATGTTTGAGGTCATAATCAGCAGGGTGTTCTTGAAGTCCACTGTCCGACCCTTAGCATCGGTGAGACGCCCGTCTTCAAGGATTTGCAGCAGCATGTTGAAGACATCGGGGTGTGCTTTTTCGATTTCATCGAACAGCACCACAGTATAAGGACGACGACGAACCGCTTCGGTTAGCTGACCACCTTCGTTGTAGCCCACATATCCTGGAGGTGAACCAATCAGCTTAGAAACTGTATGGCGCTCCATGTATTCCGACATATCCAAGCGAATCATCGCATCTTCCGAACCGAAGAAGTAGGACGCTAAGGACTTCGCCAATTCTGTCTTACCAACCCCGGTAGGACCAGAGAAGATAAAGCTAGCAATGGGTCGGTTGGGGTTCTTTAAGCCTACCCGTGCCCGACGAATCGCCCGCGAGACAGCTTTAACGGCATCCTCTTGACCAATCAGCCGCTGATGCAAGGTATCTTCCATGTGCAGCAGCTTCTCAGACTCAGACTCGGTGAGCTTGTTCACCGGAACACCTGTCCAAGAGGCAACAATGTGGGCGATGTCTTCCTCATTAACAACAGGAGAAGCATCTTCGGCACCCACTTCAGTCTTTTTGCTTTGTGCGATCGCGCGAATTTCGGCTTTGATTTCCATTTCGCGATCGCGCAGTTCCCCAGCCTTATCAAAGTCTTGGGAACGAACCGCATCGTCCTTATCCTTCAGCACTTGACGCAGTTCCTTATCCAACTCCTTCGCCGCTGGTGGCAACTGGGAGTTGATCAAGCGAACCCGGCTTCCGGCTTCATCCACCAAGTCAATTGCCTTATCGGGCAAAAAGCGGTCAGAGATATAACGATCTGAAAGCTTCGCTGCCGCTTCTAGCGCTTCATCTAAGATTTTGAGCTTGTGGTGCTGCTCGTAGCGTTCGCGTAAACCGTAGAGAATCTCAATCGTCTCTTCGACCGACGGTTCACCAACCATTACAGGCTGGAAACGACGCTCCAGTGCGGCATCCCGTTCAATATGCTTGCGGTATTCATCCAGCGTTGTCGCACCGATGCACTGGAGTTCACCCCTTGCCAATGCCGGCTTCAGAATGTTGGCGGCATCAATCGCACCTTCCGCCGCACCAGCACCAATCAGGGTGTGAACTTCGTCAATGACTAGGATGACATTCCCAGCTTGACGAATCTCATCCATGATTTTCTTCAAGCGCTCTTCAAACTCCCCTCGATACTTGGTGCCAGCAACTAGCAAACCAATATCCAGAGTAACGACCCGCTTTTCTTCGAGGATGTCGGGTACGTCATTGTTAGCAATCCGCTGAGCCAATCCTTCTGCGATCGCTGTTTTACCAACCCCAGGTTCTCCAATCAACACAGGGTTGTTCTTCGTGCGGCGTCCCAAAATTTGGATTACCCGCTCAATTTCCTTAGCACGCCCGACCACGGGGTCAAGCTTGCCTTCGGACGCCATCACCGTCAAATTCGAGCCAAATTCATCGAGTGTTGGTGTCTTTGTGCGCCCGGTGGAAGCTCCTGCTGAGACTTCTGCCGTCTCACCGAGCATCCGAATCACTTGTGTTCTTACCTTGGTCAGATCAACTCCCAAGTTTTCCAACACTCTAGCGGCGACTCCTTCTCCTTCCCGGATTAACCCCAGAAGCAGATGTTCCGTGCCGATGTAGTTGTGCCCTAGTTGGCGAGCTTCTTCTAGAGAAAGCTCTAGAACCCTCTTGGCTCTAGGGGTAAACGGAATTTCTACCGCAACGAAGCCGGAACCCCTGCCGATGATTTTCTCTACTTCAATTCGAGCGTCTTTGAGATTGACACCCATCGACTTGAGGACTTTGGCGGCGACGCCCGTCCCTTCCCCAATCAAACCCAGGAGAATTTGCTCCGTGCCGACAAAGTTGTGCCCCAGGCGACGTGCCTCTTCCTGGGCCAGCATGATCACCTTAATGGCTTTTTCTGTAAAGCGTTCAAACATGGCGTAATTCCATCACCTGTTGCGTGCCCGTGTAAGCTGATTTTAGCATAGGGCAATTCTCCGGCTGTCTGTTTTACGACAACCGGATGCAATGATTTTGGTTGGGATTTCCCTACCTAATCAGTGGGGATCTTTGGGAATGTAGGTTTTTGCCTTAGGGATTAGCTAACTCTTTAGGGATGCTCATCTCGCTTGACTAGTAGTCATTTGAGCCTCCTTGTAGAGGGCGAATTTTTTGAGCAAACAATTGCTGGTTTGATACCCTAGCTTGCCTCCTCAATGGCTTCGTCTGTCCACAGTTGCCAATCCCCTAAGGTGAGTTGACGTTCTACTTGTTGGTAACAATGGGTAAGAGTTTCCTCAAATTCCTGCGCTTGCAGACCGCCGCGCCAGAGAATTAGAGCATCTTCCCCCGTGTCTTTGTAGTAGCGTCTGCGTCGTCCAGCTTCAGTAAAGCCAAACTTGTGATAAAGAGACAATGCTGCTTGATTCGATGGCTTCACCTCCAAGGTTGCCCACTCCAACTGACGTTTTTTAGCATCCCGAAGCAAAGCATACAGCATTAATTGACCCAGCCCTTGACGCTGGTAGTTTGGATGCACCGCAAGAATTGTAATATGAGCCTCCTCTAAAATCGACCAGTAACAACCTAATCCCAGTAAGGATTTTTGAGAGGTCGGGTCGGCTTCAATCTCTGCCTTGAGCGAGTTTTGAGTAAAGCTTTCAGACGATACGATTGGGAATCCGGATTCCTTGGTCTCTCGCCGCGCTTCTAAAACCAGCAACTGACTGCTGGGACTATCCAACTCTCGCTCGTAACCCGATCGCGTCCAAAGTCCGCCAAAGCACAGTTCGTCTAGTTTCACGACTGCGCTCAGCTCTGCTGCTGTTAGCGGATGGAGTTCTAAGAAAGTCACAGCCCTCAATTGTACACTGATTAAGGAGACCCAAGGCGGAGCATCTTTGTCGGCTCCTCGCCAGTTCCGCCTTTAAAGCCAACCAAGGAAAACAATTACATTATGCGATCGACTTTCTCTGCCCAGGTGCAAAATACTGGATGTCAGTATCTCTCCTCACCCACTAGTCCACTCTCTGAGCGTTCACCCAATCAGGAACTGCTACCTCTGTCGGCTAAAGTCAACAGCCATGACTGCTTGGAAATTGGTGGCTGTGATGTGAAGACGTTGGTAGAGCAATTTGGTTCCCCTCTCTATATTTTAGATGAGGTAACCCTAAGAACGGCTTGTCGCCAGTACCGCGATGCCTTTGCTCGTTACTACACAGGGGAATCACTTGTCCTCTATGCTTCTAAGGCTTGGAGTTGTCTTGCCGTTTGTGCGATCGCTTCTTCTGAAGGCTTGGGGATCGATGTGGTTTCAGGCGGTGAACTCTATACGGCAATCAAAGCAGGTGTCAGTGCTGAGAAGCTCTATTTCCACGGCAATAACAAATCAATCGCTGAACTGGAGTTAGCGATCAAGAGCGGTTGCACCATTGTGGTGGATAACTGGCTAGAGTTACAGACTTTGGCAGACATTGCCGGGACGTTCCAAGAGCAACCGCTTCGGATTATGCTGCGGCTGACTCCAGGGATCGAGTGTCACACCCATGAGTACATTCGCACGGGACACCTCGATAGTAAGTTTGGTTTTGATCCCAACGCCTTAGACGATGTTTTTGCCTTTATTAGCCAACACCCAATCCTGAACTGCATTGGCTTACACGCTCATATTGGTTCTCAGATTTTTGAGAGGCAACCTCACAGAGATTTGGCGGGTGTTCTTGTAGATTCTCTGAATAAAGCCTCGCGCTACGGGTTGCGAATTCAAGAGTTAAATGTTGGGGGTGGTTTGGGGATTCGTTATACAGAATCAGATGATCCCCCAAGTATTGACGAGTGGGTAAAAGGGGTTTGTGAAGCGCTTGTCGCCGTTTGTGAGGAGCAGCAGTTGCCCTTACCGAAGCTTCTTGCTGAGCCAGGGCGATCGCTTATTGGGACAGCCTGTGTCACTGCCTATACTTTAGGTAGCCGTAAGGTAATTCCAGAAATGCGAACCTACTTGGCAGTTGATGGCGGGATGTCCGATAATCCTCGTCCAATTACCTACCAGTCGGTATATCGCGCTGTTGTTGCTAATCGGATGTCAGCTGCCCTCACACAAACCGTTACCATTGCGGGTAAACACTGCGAATCGGGAGATATTCTCATCAAAGAAGCAATCGTGCCTCAAACAGAGCCAGGAGATATCTTTGTGGTGATGGGCACTGGAGCCTACAATTACAGCATGGCATCTAACTACAATCGTCTACCTCGACCAGCAGCGGTGTTAGCAAACGAAGGGGAAGCTCAGCTAATTTTGGAGCGAGAAACCTACGAGGATTTAATTCGGCAGGATCGTTTACCAAAACGACTGACCTGAACCTGTTTGTTGAGGCAGGGTAAGACTATTTTTGAGCGTGTCTCAAAAAGCTATAGTCCAATAAGGAGGAGAAGCCACTCTTGAACTGTAAAGTGCTAAGAGAGGTAGCTCAGATTGTAAAGCTTGTGTCAAGAAAGGACGCGATCGCAAAATTAACTTGTGGCGAGTGTAAAAATCTATAAGCAGCTCAATCGTATTGCCAACGGTTTATGCCTAAGGAACGTGGATTAGATAATTCAGGACTTACGCACGGCAACACACTGTAAGGGCACACGCAATGCGCCTTGCTCCTACGACAGAACCAGGCTTTAACGATTCACTGTGTAAGTCCTGTAATTGACAAAATTCAAAACCTATAGGGGCATTGCCCTGTCCTGCCCCTAACCAAGGAATTGAAGGTTAATAAATCCATACTCCTAAGCCGTTAGGTATAAATCAAAACAACAGTATGTTTTGTGGTTATTGGTTGCGGGTTGGAGAGTGGTAGATTAAAAAGTCTTGTAATAAAGACGTTTTAGCCATTTGCTCCAACTTGTTCAAGACCTAAAAACTAATTAGGAACAATCTCCTTAACTGATATTGATTTATACCTACCGACTGAATACCTAACAACTGGCGGCTTTATCCCGCTAAAATCAAGCCAGAATCAAGCATCCAAATAGCTAATCTTATTAAAGTCCAATGCCCCCGTCGTCATTGCCGCCGTCGTCGGGACCTGTTTCTGACCCCAGCTGGGCGCAGTCCTTGTTGCTTCACAGCATCGATGTTGGATTGGTTCTGGCGCTTACTTATCTGGTACTCCTGATCATTGGGGAACGCCGCACCTTGTGGATGGTTCGGGGTTTAATTGTCCTAATGTTGGCAGCAGCGCTCAGTAATCGCCTAGGGCTGACGCTGTTGAGTTTTGTGCTAGAAAAGTTGGTGGTTGGTTCAGCCGTGGCAATGGCTGTGATCTTCCAATCAGAGTTTCGCCGCTTTCTAGAACAAGTAGGGCGGGGAGAAATTATGCACTTGTTTCAAGTGAGGCGACGCCCAAACCCAAAACCAGACAGTGTAATTGATGAAATTGTGGACGCTGTTAAAGAATTATCCCAAAATCGGGTTGGCGCTCTGATGATAATGGAGACGAGTGGTCCGATTGATGAGCGGGATGTTTCAGTACCGGGTGTTCAGCTTAATGCTGAGATTTCTAAAGAGCTGCTACAGACAATTTTCCAGACATCTACACTGTTACACGATGGGGCAGTCCTGATTCGTGATTCTCGTGTGGCTGCTGCTGGTGTAATTTTACCCCTTTCAGACCGCACGGCTTCGCGGCGACTGGGAACCCGACATCGAGCAGCAATGGGAATTACAGAGCGTGTCGAAAACTGCCTTTGTATAGTTGTATCTGAAGAGACAGGTTCAATTTCTTTGGCGGAAAGAGGAACCCTGAACCGACCATTAACCAGTAGTAAATTGAAAGAGTTGCTAGAGGCGAGATTTTCGACCGCTGTTGACCGTGAGGCAGTCGCTCCAGGGTTACGCAGTTTTGGTCGCCAAATTAAGTCTAAGGGAAGGAGAATGGTTTTGCGTTTACTCCGTCTTCCGTCATCAACTTCTCAAGAGAAGAAATGACTTATATGCCAACTATCTTACAAGAATTACCAAGTGACCTTGACCAAGACCGTTTGCCCAGGCATGTGGCAGTGATTATGGATGGAAATGGGCGCTGGGCTAAACGTAAAGGCCTACCCCGAATTATGGGTCACCGACAAGGGGTAGATGCCCTCAAAGGGTTGCTACGGTGCTGCAATGATTGGGGAATTCAAGCCCTCACCGCTTATGCATTTTCTACAGAGAACTGGGGACGTCCACATGAAGAGGTGGATTTCTTAATGACGCTGTTTGAGCGGGTGTTGATGCGAGAACTCCAGGAGATGATGAAGGAGAATGTGCGGATTCAGTTTGTCGGGAATTTAGCAGATTTACCCCGTAGTCTCCAGGAACAAATTGATCGCTCAATGCGAGAAACGAAGAATAATCGTGGCATTCAGTTCACTGTTGCCACCAACTATGGAGGACGGCAGGAAATCTTGCACGCTGCCCGTGTGATCGCAACACAAGTACAGCAAGGTCACCTCCAACCGGATGAGATTGATGAGGCGCTGTTTTCACGTCACCTCTATACAGCCAATGTCTGTGACCCTGATTTGCTCATCCGCACCAGTGGAGAAATGCGCCTCTCGAACTTCCTGTTGTGGCAAATGGCTTATGCTGAACTCTATATCACAGATGCGCTTTGGCCAGATTTTGACCGGGTGCAGTTTCATCAGGCTTTGTCTGCCTATCAGCAACGCGATCGCCGATTTGGAAAAGTGTGAAATTTTAGATGCAGTAGCTCCAATGGAGCTGTTCCGCTAACAGATTTGGGATTTTGGATTACAAGGTTACTGATAAAGCCCGCAAACTTTTGGCTTTAACCTACTAACCGAATCCAAAATCAAAAATCTAATCAAGGACCAGAGAAAACTGCCGCTTCTACATCCTCACGAGTCAGAGAGTACTTGAAGGAGCGTAGAATATCCCGCTTACCTTCACCTGCCTCAAGATAGCGCACCGTTAGCTCTTCAACTTCCAGGCAGAGTTCTGCTTTCCAATCTGGTCGCTCAACGCGCCAGCAGTGTAAATCATTACGGTCTTGTTCACACCCCTGTGCTTGTAGCCACTGCTCTATTTCATGAAGAGGATGGTTATATAAAGGGGTGTCAGCTAACGGAAGAGTCATAGGGAGTTAAGAGTTATAAATTTTTGGTACAAGAGACGAGGAATCATGTCTAGCTGTAGTCAGAGGTTGCTTCTTGTCAGACGGCTTATAGAGTGATACCTATCGACGTACTTGATTCAGAAATTATTGGCGCTTTGGTTGTCAACAACGGTTTTTCTGAGAGTGGCTGAAGTTCAACATTATTGATTGGTATCCTCTGCTGTCGTTGAGTTGGTGAGGGATTACTGTTAGGTTGAGAGACTTGGAAAGCTGAATCCCCTCGTGTTAGACCAATCGCGATCGCTAGTAGTAAGCAACCTACAAACGTTAAGCCGAGAATGAATAGTGCGAAAAGCTCACCAGGCGAGAGAGGTCGGTCAGTTGGGTCAAGGTAAGCCGAAGACTTGTAGACTCGCTTAGGTTGTCTAACTGAATCATCTAAGCCTGGAGGGGCTTGAATCACATTCAGCCTTGAGTAGCCAATCTTCTGGTCATACAGCACTCGCCGCTCTGGACTACTCAAAGTAGCATAAGCTTCGTTAAGCTGTTGAAATTTAGAAGTTGCCGTTTCAGCGGGGAGGTCAGTTGTATCAGGATGATAGCGCTTACTGAGTTCCCGATAGGCACGTCGAATTTCCAGCGGTGAGGCACTAGGATGTAACCCCATTAGCGCGTAATAACTCGTTGAATTTGAGGTTACGCGCTCCCTGATTGTTTGTCTTACCCGATCTTGAGCCACCGCACTTCCACCCTGCCTCTGCTTAAAGGGTTTTCGATCATTCTAAGCGAAGCGAAGAGGCGGCGCTACGTTAGCAAGCTGGCTTCTTTTCGAGCAAGAGCGCACACAGGCTTTTGAAAAAGAGCATTCAACTCTTATCAGTTCTCAATCTCGTTTTTCAGTTGTTGAAACTGATGAGTGAGTGCCTCCAGTTGTTTCTCCAGTTCTTGAAGTCGCTGCCGAGGATTGGTCGATTGTGCTTCGACATTGGCATTAGGGGAAGAGTGACGGTTCAGAGAACTCTTGCGTTTTGCCTTGAGTTCTGCCTCCATCCCAGAATCAGTGAATGTTACCCGTTCTACTTCATCGAGTGTGGTGTAGCCTTGTTGCACAAGGTTTAAGCTGTAGCTTAATAATGTTGTCATTCCCTCGTCCATTGCGGCTTCCTTAATCTGTTCTGTAGGAACGCCTTCGATGATTAAAGTTTCTATGCGATCGCTAACGCGCATGATTTCATAGACGGCAACACGTCCTTTGTAGCCATAGCCGTTACACTGTTGGCAAAGTCTACCAGTGGCTCTAGCTTCGGTAATTTCTTCGTGTCGTAGTGTATTGGCTTTATACAATGTCACTTCCCCTTCACTCGCAGGAGACAAACCAAATCTGGTCAGTTCAGCCGCACTGGGATCACAAGAAATACGACAATTGGAACAAACGCGCCGCAACAAACGTTGGGAGATAACTCCAACCAGCGCATCAGCAAGCAGGAAGGATTCAACGCCCATTTTAACTAAACGTGCGATCGCACTAGCCGTATCCTTCGCATGTAGGACTGTTAGGACTAAATGTCCTGTAACAGCCGCTTCAATCGCTGTTTTCGCTGTCTCTTTGTCCCGTGTCTCACCCACCAGAATGACATCAGGGTCTTGCCGCAGAAAAGACCGGAGAATGGAGGCAAAGTCCATTCCTTTTTCCCGCAGCACCTGTACCTGAGTAATCCCTGGTAAAGAATACTCAATCGGGTCTTCGGCAGTACTGATATTGACTCCAGGGTCATTCCGTTCTGCCAGCATCGAGTATAGAGTTGTTGATTTCCCAGAACCCGTAGGTCCCGTCACCAAGATGAGTCCAAATGGTTTGTGTACTATTTCTCTGACCATTTGCAACGTTTCCTCGTCTGTAATCAACTTATCCAAACCTAACTGCGTCGCTGAGTTGTCCAAAATCCGCAAAACGACTTTCTCACCATAGCGGCTGGGTAGGGTACTGACCCGAAAGTCCACTTTACGACCTTGGAACATCCGCCTGATCTTGCCGTCTTGGGGCAGTCGTCGTTCCGCGATATCCAAATCCGCCATTATTTTGAAGCGGGCAGAAATGGCGGGTGTGATTTTCTTGGGTAAATCAAACGCTTGACGCAAAACTCCATCTTTACGGAAGCGAATGCGTAAAGAATCTTCTTGGGGTTCAACGTGAATGTCAGAGACATCCTCTTGCAGTGCCTTCGCCATGATTTTGTTAACCATGTTGATTACCGAGGCACCAGAGGCATCTTTCAAAGAGGAATCCAGATCCGCCTCAACTTCATCTGGTGCATTCTGCAATGTGTCAAAACTCTCAAGGTCTTCTTTAACGTCTACCGCTTTTTCAACCTCCAGTTGCCTCTGACGGGCAAGTTGTTCATCAAGGTACTTAGAAATTAGCTGCTGATAATCTTCTTGAGTAATGACCATCCGTTGCAAGCCAATACCTTGAGGTCCCAGAATCCGCGTTAAATCATCCTGAGCATCTAGATTATCGGGGTCAACCATTGCCACCAAGATAGCTGGTGGCTGTGTTTCCTTCTTCGCTACGGGTAATAGTCGATAGCGACTACAGATATCAACGGGAATGAAAGTATCGATCAGTTGAGCAACTTGATGTCTGTTAATCTCCTTAATTTCTAAATCTAGAGATTCAACACCATAAAGAATTTTTAGTTCAAACAGCAGTTGTGTTTTAGAATCGCGCAGTAAGTCAGGTGGAAATTGATGCCCAGTTATCGACTCAAGAATTTCCATCAGCGGTCTTCCTGACTTACGGGATTCTGTTAAGGCTTGCTGCATCTGGTCATGGTTCACATAACCCGACTGAATCAATTTTTCAGCAAAGGCAGAAGAAGAACAAGAAAAGTCATGCAGTAGATGGTGCCGTAGATGCGCTGGCAATGGCTGCTTTGTAATGGATTCGAGGACTTCTATTAGAGAGAGACCACCTTGTGCTATCGATCTGCCTGATTTCTGAAATTTTGCGATCGCCTGCCGCATCTGAGTGGGGTTAACATAGCCTGACTGAGTTAATATTTTCGCAACAGGAGAAAAATAACTTGGTACAGACATGGCATCAGGCTAACTTGATGGTATAATTCCATGCTGCATCATAGTTTTGCAAAACGTAGCAGGACTAAGGAATGTCGATTCAATAATTTACAAAATTCAAAACCTAGTAGCTAAGCAGTGCAACATCTGACCAGATGCTGAGAAGTAGGACAGCTTGCGCCAAAATCCAGCTAATTAAGCCACAAAATAGCAATGTGGCTGGAATCCCTTTCTTTATTGGCTATATCTGGATATTCCACAAGAATCTGTTCTAGTCAATAGACTCATTGGAGAAATGTCTATCTTCATTCCAAGAGAACAGGTCATTACCAACCTGTACTAGCCTCTGATCCTTGTTAAATCTAATCTGAATCATATTAGTCAACCCAAGGTTTAAAGTGCCGGACATCCATGAACTACCTTGAGTGTTTTTGAACCAAAGCTTGTGAACTCCAGGTGAAAGGTGAATAGTCTGCTTGGTCTGACTGCCGTTGAAGGCAAGCTCCTGTTTACCATTCACGCCTTCAATTAAAACTGTAACCTGATCATTAGTGAGAGAAACAAAATCGACCCTGATGCTGCTTACGGTCGAGGCTGGACTTCCAGTTACAGTTGGATAAAAATGCTGCCAATCCTCTGGTTCCCAGTGCAATCGAACATCTGGATAAACATACTGCCGATTCTGATACTGCCAATCCGCCGGTTCCCAGTACGATCGAACAGCTTGCCGTTGTTGCCGTTGCTCTATGACTTCTGTACGAGCATCTTGTCGAACATCTTGCAGTTGTTGGCGTTGCTCTATGACTTCCTGATGAGCCTCTTGAAGTTGTTGTCGTTGCTCTGTGAGTTCCTGGCGAGCATCCTGCGGAATATCTTGAAGTTGTTGACGTTGCTCCGTGCGCTCTTGACGAGCCTCTTGAAGTTGTTGTCGTTGTTCTGTGAGTTCCTGGCGAGTCTCCTGCGGAATATCTAGCGGTTGTTGGCGTTGCTGTATGACTTCCTGGTGAGCTTCTTGAAGTTGTTGGCGTTGCTGTATGACTTCCTGGCGAGCCTCTTGCAGTTGTTGTCGTTGCTCTATTCGTTCTTGGGGGGCATCTTGCGGAATATCTTGAAGTTGTTGTCGTTGTTCTATGACTTCCTGACGAGCCTCTTGAAGTTGTTGGCGTTGCTCTCTACGTTCTTGCCTAGCATCCTTCACATCAGCTCCGCTCCAGTCACACTTTTGGCATTGCTTATTTTCCAGCAGTTGTGCAGCATGAACAGGACTTCTTGCTTTAGCCGGAGCAGCTAGAGTGATCGCGAACAGCACTGCTGTAGTCACCACCATTTCAATTCTCATACTGTTTGCCTAGAAGAAGATTAAAAGTTGGTATATAAATTCTATAAATAAGAATAGATTGATGCTATCCGTACAGAAGTAAATTTGTGATTAAGTATTAATCTTAATAAAGTTATTCATTGGTTGGAATTAGCCGCTTTATCGAACTGTCTCCAAAGCAGAAGTGCCTGGTAATGGTGAACTACGCCACAAATCGCTGAAAGCAGTAGCCAGCCTAGTACATTCATTCGCAAATCAAAGAGTGTTACGTCTAGTAAATTGAATAGAGTACAGCCAGCAAAAGCGACTAAATAAGTGAAAAAAATTAATTTATCTTGATGCCATTGCAGCCTAGCTGTTGATGGTGCGACATCTGACCAGATGCTGATAAGTAGGACAGCTTGCGCCAAAATCCAGCTAATTAAGCCACAAAATAGCAAGGTGGCTGGAATCCCTGTTTCTGCTGTCAACATCAGCAGTATATTGTGGGGATGACCGAGCCAAAGCTGCATTTTTGCTTCGTAGAGTGGGGTGAAGTTTCTTAGTCCCCAACCTAGCCAGGGACGTTCCTGAGTCATCGACCAAGCAAACTGCCATTGCGTTGATCGTAGTTGAGCAACAGGTCGCTCGATTTGATCAGCAAGGCGTACCCAAAAGAATGCAGGGACAATGCTACGCAGTGGTTGACGCCCAAATTCAGGACCAAAAGATGCCCAAAGGATGGTAGCAGCAAGAGCGCTAACACCTACTACGAGCCAGCGCCAACCTAAGTAAAGTGCAAAGGCTAGACTTGCCAAAAATGCGATCGCCCAAGCATTACGAGAACTGGTCAGAAAAAGCGCAAGAGCATTACCAATCACCACTACACTCAAAAATAACAGCCGATAAGGAAACTGATTTCGGCGCTGTCGCCAAGTTTGAAACGTCTCAATCCATAGCCCTAGCCCCAAAATCAAAACCATCTGGAGATAAGCTGCCAGGATATTGGCATACATAAACACCGAAGCCATCCGACCTGGAGGATTGCCGTTAGCTTCCAGCACCCAACCAAAGATAGCTTGTACTAGTTCTGGACTAGACCAACCCAAAAACTGCTGACCAAAACCAAGGATAACGACTAGGAGGGAGGGAATAACTAGAATCCAAGCCAATCGCCGTAACTGTTCCGGTGTCTGAATCAGAACACTAAAGGCAGCAAAAAAGATGAAGAAAGGGAGAAAATTTGCTAAACCGAGGAAAGCTTCAACAGGTTTAAAGGCAAAGCAGCAACTTACCACCAGCCAGACACTCAAAATCGCTAGCCCCCAGTTCAGAGGACGTGCAACAATCCTCTGGTGCTGTTGCTTCCAAGTGACAATGATTGCAATAAATAGTCCTAGCGCTCCTAAAGCAGGCATCAAGGGGAAAACCAGCAGCCCCAGTTGTGCAAAATTCCATGCTGCTGAAGAGCGAGAATGAGATGACCGACGCTTTCCCTTTAACAACTAGCAATTAATAACTAATAACAACTTTAAACTGGCTCCCAACATTCAGCACGAGTCAAGCGAATTTGTGCTAAAGCAAAAATCGTAGGGATGATACGACCGTAATTTGTTGCGATCGCTCTCCAGCCTAAATCAGCAAAGAAATAGCCCCAGAGTAGCGGTCCCAGCATGGCAAAGATGCTCCGAGTCGCACCATAGCGAGCCGCATTCATTGCCATTCCCCGTTTTGCCGTTTGCAGCGCCAACTGATTCTGAAACTGTGCCGTTGCGATCGCACTGCCCTGAACAAGGGTTTCTTTCGCCACCTGATAGGTAGCAAAATGAATCGCAAACTGACGTGCCATCTGTTGTAGCAGTATCGGCTTCAGGATGGAACTAACCGCTAGCACACTGCCACCTTTGACCAGTAAAGCCATAGGATTGTGCTGGATATGGACAGGTAGCGGCTCAGAGAGATTACATTGAGCAAGCGATCGCTGTACTCGCACTGTTAGGGATTTACGCTCTGATGCAGGTAAGCGTTTCCAGGCTCGACCCATCAAATTGAGGAATATCTCTGCCTCGATTTCAGTAGTTGCAAACTTTTTCGAGTAAGGAATCTTGAGGTAATGGCAAACCTGAATCAACGCCTGTCGGTAGGTAAATTCATTGGTGCGTCCCTTTAATACCGTCATGCCATCTGCTGCCAGAAAGCGAAATCGCTCCTCTATGGCATCCATCCAATCCTCACGGTCTTGGCTTTGAATATCCAGTGGGTCAGGTGTTTGAACGTAATCTAGAGGATTGAATTTACGGCGAAACAGGATTTCCGTCAACTGCTGTAATTCTTCTTCTGTCGCTAAGTCTAATGCGGCTCTTAATTCATCCAACGTCGTTCCCTCCATAACCCCAGTTCGGTATTGTCAATTATTCTACTTCTAATAACTCAATGCACGAGGAGCATTAGTCGTGTTTGATGTCGCCATTATCGGTGCTGGTTTAGCAGGACTCACCTGTGCCCAACAGCTACACCAAGCTGGGTATAGTGTTGTCGTCGTAGAAAAATCCCGTGGTGTCGGAGGGCGAGTAGCGACGCGACGCCTACATGACACCCGTGCTGATCATGGAGTGCGCTATCTCGAATCGCAAGGAACGTTGGTACAGCAACTCATTGAAATACTACTACAGCGCAACATTCTCCGGACTTGGACTACTACAACTTACGAACTCAATTCAGCAAAACCGGAGTCTGGAGTTGGAAGTGAGTTGCATCCCTTACCCGTTACTTGTTACATTGCACCCGCAGGAATGACAGCCGTTGCTAAAGTACTTGCCACTGGTTTAGATATTTGGCTAAACCGACGAGTAGAAGCAATGGTGCCGACACAGAAAGCTTGGCAGCTTACTCTAGAGCCAATGGATGAGCAACCTACTGAACTCATGGCGAAAGCTGTTGTTGTCGCCATTCCAGCGCCTCAAGCTCTTTTGATACTGGAACCCTTAGCAGGTATGGGTTTACCATCGGCGTTTTTAGATAGTTTACGCTCTGTTGAGTTTGACCCTTGCCTAAGTGCGATCGCACTTTACCCAGCCCAACGACAAAAAGATTTAGACGAGCTAAACCCAGTTTGGCAATCTATTACATTTAGCCAAGACCCCGATCTAGCCTGGATTGGCTTAGATAGTAGCAAGCGTCTTGATACCTCAACACCAATCTTTGTCCTTCAAAGCAATGCTAACTTTGCCAGCCGTTACTTAGACGCTACCGACTTACACCCGGCTGGACGCCAGATGTTGTCTCGTGCTGCACAGTTGCTTATTCCCTGGCTGGACACACCCAAATGGTTACAAGTCCACCGATGGCGCTATGCTTTTCCTCGACGTTCTTTACCGATGGACTACCTTGCTGCCACAACACCCTTCCCCATAATTTGTTGTGGCGATTGGTGTGGTGGTAACCAGACTGAGAGTGCTTTACATTCTGGGCTAGCAGCAGCTACTCAGATGAATCACCAACTGCAACAGCGAACTTTACCAGGAGAACGTTTTTGGGATGCTGTTTAAGAGCTGAGGACTCGTGAAAAAAAGTTACCCATGTTGAGAAGGAGAAAGGGAAAAGGTTGATGTGGAACCCTTCCCTTTCCCCTTTAACCTTTTCCCTAACTCAACAGGCAAGTTATTTCGGCGCGACTTCTTACAGAAAAACAAGCAAAGCCCACCTCTTTTAAGGGTGGGACGTAGCGTTGGCGCTTTTAAGCGCCGTCAGTGTCAGTAGGGGTTGGCAATCTATCTATCCAGTCTTCTATCAGTTGAGTCATTGTTTTCTTTTTTACGTCGGCGTACCGTTTCAGTTTTTCTAAGCGACTTTCCTCAATTCGCAAGCTCAATGGTTTTTTGTTCATATAATCCATACGATGTATGGATACATGGTATCATTAAAACCATGAAGACCTTGAAGTTCAAGTTGTATCAGCACAAGCGGAATAAATACCTCAAGCGGACAATAAACGCCGCTGGGGTAATTTATAACCACTGCATCGTGTTGCATCGTCGGTACTACCGGATGTGGGGCAAGCACTTGAACTGCGCGAAACTTCAGAAACATACCGCTAAGCTACGGAAACGTAGTTCTTTCTGGCAATTAGTAGGTTCTCAAGCCGTTCAAGACATCTGCCAACGAATTGATAAAGCCTACCAATTGTTTTTTCAGCACCACAAGAAGGGGGTTAAACCACCAGGGTTTAAAAAGGTCAAGAAATACAAGTCATTCACCCTTAAGCAGGCTGGTTACAAGTTTCTAGGAGGCAATCGAGTCAAGATAGGTAGTCGGGTATATCAATATTGGAACTCTAGGGAGATAGAAGGAACTGTCAAAACGCTAACCATCAAACGCACTGCATTAGGTGAGTTGTTTATGGTTGTAGTCGTTGACGGATATTCAACGCCAGAAGTCACATTTGAGACTGGTAAGATAGCTGGATTTGATTTTGGGTTGAAGACATTCCTCACTTGCTCAGAAGGGTTCAAGATTGAGTCACCTGAATTCCTTAAATCATCCCTCAATATTCTTGCCAAAGCATCTCGACAGCATTCTAAAAAGTGCAAAGGGTCAAACAATCGAGAGCAGGCGAGAAAACATTTGGTTCGTTGCCACGAGGCTATTAGCAACCGCAGACGTGACTGGCAATGGACGCTTGCTCACAAGTTGACTGACCAGTTCGATGTGTTGTGCTTTGAGACGTTAAACCTGAAGGGAATGCAGCGTCTATGGGGGCGCAAGGTTAACGACTTAGCATTAGGGGATTTCTTTCAAGTACTAGAATGGGTGGCAAAGAAAAAAGGGAAACGGGTCATTTATATTGAGCCGTGGTATCCATCCACTAAGACCTGTTGTTGCTGTGGTCTTGTCTTAGAGGAATTAGACCTTTCAGTGAGACGCTGGCGGTGTCCATCTTGTCATCAAGTTAATGACCGAGATGTAAACGCCGCGATAAATATTAAAAGGGTTGGGAGTTCAACCCTAGGCGTAGAGGATGTCAGCCAGGAGTTACTCCTGCAATCCTTGTCCGATGCCTGAATCCCACGTTTAGAAAACGTGGGAGTGGCTCAATGGAACTCAACAAGCTTGACGGCAAACTGAATAGCCTCTTCAACCGAGGAGATTTTGTTCTCAATGCGTGCTAGCTGAATTTCTATGAGTAGTTTACCGATTTGGCGACTAGCTGGGAGGTTAAGGGCTTTCATCAACTCGTTGCCAGTAACTAGGGGTATCGGATGGGCAACCTGATTATCGGGGTTGAGGTAGGTGTTGACCAAAGGTGCGATTTCATCAACTAGCATTCCCCTTGCCATTGCTAGAACCGCTAAGGCGGGAAAGACTGACTTAACATCCTGAAAGAAAAAATACTGCTCCCGTAATGACATTGGGGAGGTGATATGGGACAGCAGTTGAGGCAAGTGTCTGATTGCTGTGACTACAACCCGAATCTCAGCACGAGAGTATTTCAAACGCAACAGTTGCTCTTCAGCGGTTTCTGGCGAAGCTGGCAACAAACTCGCCAGCTTCGCCAGACTTAGCAAATAGACTGACTTCCCGCCGACTGGCGCCTGTAGTTCTCTTCCTAGTTCAATCCAAGTTTCTCTCAATACAGCAGCCGCTTGGTCAATAGCAGCTAGTTGGGCTATGCCTTGAGCGGTTGAATCGGGGAACCAGACTTGTAGTAAGTTATCCTTCCAAGCGGCTATGAGCCAAGGTGTTCCTTGAGAGGTTTTGAGGAGATAGCTCAACTCTACTTGCACCCGTTCTGCTGCGATTTGTCCTAGCAGGGGGGCTAAGTGGCGAATGACTGCCTGGGTTTCTGACTCAAGTTTAAAACCGAGTTGAGCGGCTTGCCGATAAGCGCGTAGGAGTCGTAATGGGTCATCTTCTAGGTTGGCAGCGTTTACCATCCGAATGACACCCGCTTGCAAGTCAGCGATGCCTTGGAGTGGGTCAATGAGTTCTTTTGTATGAGGATTATAGGCGATCGCATTTATCGTAAAGTCCCGCCTCTGCAAGTCAGTCTCAAGGCTGTCACCTTCTTGTTGAGCCAAGTCAACGGTTGCTGTCTCAAACACGACTCTAGCAATCTGCCTTTGAGGATCGAGTACAACAAAGCCAGCTTTGTAGTGATTAGCTAGCTTTCTCGCTGTCTGTATAGCATCTGTGGGTAAAACAAAGTCTAAGTCCAGATACTCTGCACGTCTTCCCAACAACGCATCCCGTACTACACCACCAACTAAGCAAGCTTGGGGCGGTAGCCACTCCTGGCTAAAGGGCCAGGTTTGAGGAGAAAGAGCAGAGAAGGCGATGTCTAGGTTTACGTTCACCAGCTTAAATAAAATCAATCCAAATACAGGTTAACCAATGTCCTGGCTAAGCTAGATTAAAGAGGTGACTTGGAGTCTTTGGCAATGTGTATTTGCGTTAACTGCCACTATGTAGACCGCTGCACCACCTACCATGCTGTAGAAACGCAGCATGAGGTGCCTCATCTGACAGAAACTCCCAATTTTGAAGCGACTGAACCCAGCATCAATGTCAACATCCGCCCCCACCAAGATTATGTGGAGATGGAATGGGATGTTGTCGGCTGCCTCAGCTTTAAGCAAGAAACTGGGAAGTGGGCAAAGCTACGTCCGGGTGAGTTAGTTCCCACCTAACAGAAACTACCACTTTGGAATCTGAACCTTGTTACTTACGATTTATTGACACAATTCCTGGGATCACGCCAAGATGTGAGAAGCGATGAATGTTTGTAAAGGCTAAGCTGGATGTCTTTTGAGTTTCTTTCACTGGAGACGATCCAGGAAATTGCGAGGCAGTACGGCTACTGGGCTGTTTTTTTGGGAATTGCTCTCGAAAGTGCAGGGATTCCCCTACCTGGGGAAACGATCACCTTGGTGGGCGGTTTCTTAGCTGGTAGCGGCGAACTGAATTATTGGTTGGTATTGGGTACTGCGATCGCAGGTGCTGTCATTGGCGACAACTTTGGCTACTGGATAGGTAAGGTAGGAGGCTGGCCTTTCTTAGTGCGAGTAGGGCGTTTTTTTCGCATCACGGAAGAGCAACTTACAGAAGCGAAAAATCAATTTAGTGAAAATGCAGCCAGAGCTGTATTTTTTGGGCGATTTGTAGCTCTGTTGCGGATTTTCGCAGGACCAATGGCGGGAATTGCCAAAATGCCTTACCCACAATTTATTTTATGTAATTTAGCTGGTGGTACTCTCTGGGCATCAGTAATGGTAACGTTGTCCTTCTTTTTAGGACGAGTAGTGCCTTTAGAGCAATTAGTCTCCTGGGTGGCACGATTTGCGATCGTTGCGCTTGTTCTTGTTATCGCTTGGATTGCTGTTCCCATGTGGTTGGAGTCTCGTAAACTCAAGCAGTCCTCTGCTGGAGAGCAGCCATCAGCGCCAGGAGAGTAAAGCATAGGGAAAGAGAATTTTTTGCTGATCATGGAAAAAGCGCCTGGGAGTCTTGCCGTGTTTCGACCCCAAGCGCTTTTTCATTTCATTTGCTCCTCACACTATTTAAGCCTACGCTTCTTTAACTAGACGAGTATTCTTATGTGTGACACTTTGAGGAGTGACACTCAAGGTAACAGATATGAACAAACCGTTAGATGCAGCCCTCTCCAGAGAAATCGCTCTCCAAATCAAAAGTAAGGAAAAAGACTCGTTTAACAAGTCTTACAAAGCCGCATTGCTGCTTGAAGGCTCAATGTATGTTCAAGGCTTTTTAGTCGTTGATGGAAAGCCGTATACTCCGATTGAACATAGCTGGGTTGAGCTTGATGATCGTCTTGTTGACCCAACGCGGCTACAGCAAGGAGACAATGTTCAAGAACGCTATTATTTCCCCGCACAACGTCTTGGTGTTGAAGAACTGAAAGCTGCTGTAGAAGAAGCGAAAGAAGACTATCCAGACGATCCGCCACTTCCTGTTTATGGGGAAGCACCTTATGAATATTATGGTGACGTTATGTTAGGCGGTAAGGAGTACAAGGATGCTCATGAACAGGCTTTGGTGAAGTGTAGAGAGTTGAATAAGCCAAAAATCAAGAAGGAAACTAATTGATGGTTTTAACTGTCAATAAGATCTAGAGATTAAATTGGCTCCTGATAAGTGTTAAGTACCTACTAAGGACGAGATTGTGGTGCGATCGCTTAATTCATAGCAGACAAACAAAATTAATACACTTGACAAAAACGCACCTTTGTAAACTGAACGATGATGTCAACGTTTTTTAAGAACACACAGTTGCCTGGTGTAGTCATCTTGGGTTTTAGCCTCCTGCTGGCAACCCGTACCACTGCTGCCGAGATTGACACTAGGCAAGTTTCAGATCAGACGGTTGCCTTCTCCGTTCAATCGGCTAGTACCCACGAAGCGATCGCACAATCTACCCCAACTCAGGAAACCGGAATTTCTGAGCGATCAGATGTTAATTCTCCTAACTCAACGTCTCAGTCCTCACCCTCTACTGGAGAGGGTTATGGTTGTATTGGTGGATATGGCGATGGCACCTTTCAAGGCAATCAACCGATAAGCCGATATGAGTTTGCGGCTGGGTTGAATGCTTGCTTGAATCGAGTTGAGCAACTGATTAATGGCAGTACTGCCGATTTAGCTACGCAAGAAGATTTAGCTGTCTCGAAACGACAACTAGAAAACATGAGAACAGAGCTAGAACGTCTACAAATGCGAGTAGATGGAGTTGATACCGAGAACAGACAATAGAGATTACTCCCTATTCCAGCAGGTGCGAGAGTTTCCCCCCAGTTTGGAAAATCCCTCTCACCCTTCCTCATGGTGCATTATTTGTGTGTTCAATAGCACTCAAAGACGTTTTGTTAGAGGACTTCGGTTCAGCCCTTAATCTGACCACTTGTCGCTAGTACACGCGCACTCACACCAAACACACGTAGCAATCCCTCAGAGTCGGCATGGTTATAACTACCGATGCCTTCCATTGAGGCATTTTCTTCTGAATATAGGGAATGAGGCGTATTACTTGCTGAGATAAACGAGATATTTCCTTTATAAAGGGAGACTGTAATCGTTCCTGTTGCTAATTCGGCTATGGGTTGAATCGCTTGGAGTGCCATCTGAGTCGCTAAGTCATACCAATATCCCTGATAAATCTGCTTGGCAATTAATAGAGATAGCTGGTCATAGAACTCACGCGCACGGCGATCTAAAATCAGTTGTAGTAGAAATGCATAGCAAGTTCCCAGCAGTTCTACACCTGGGCTTTCATACACCCCTCGTGACTTAATCCCGACAAAGCGATTCTCGACTAAGTGAGTGCCGATGCCGATGCCATGTTTCCCACCGATCGCATTGGTCTGAAGAATTGCCTCAACTAAGTTTACAGAACTACCATTAACCGAAGCTGGGCGACCTTGCTCAAAGTGCACGGTGAACTCCTCTGCTTCATCTGGAGCATCCACCGGATAGCAACCCATGATTGGCTTGACAAAATGGGCAGGTGTTGTCAACTCTTCCAGGAGTCCTGATTCATGGGTTAAACCGAGCAGATTTGCATCCGTGGAGTAAGGTTTATCCTTCGTCGCCGTGACAGAGAGTCCTTTTTCTTGACAAAAGTCAATCATTTCACTACGACCAGGGAAACGCGCTAGAAATTCCTCGTCGCGCCAGGGAGCATATACCTCAAAATCCGGAGCAAGCATATTGGCAATGAGTTGAAAGCGGACTTGATCGTTGCCACGTCCTGTTGCTCCATGGCTGAATATGGTCAGTCCTCTCTCTTGCATCTGTTGGATCATGGCTTTCGCCAGGACACATCTGGCGATTCCTGTTGTATTCCAGTAGCGCCCTTCATAGCAAGCTTGAGATTGAATGACACTAAGACCTGCTTCTGCTATGGCTTCTCGTGCTGGTAATAAGACAAAATCTGTTGCCCCCGATAAAAGCATCCGCTCTCTGATGGCTTCTGTATCATCTTCATCAGGTTGCCCTAGGTCGGCGGTAAAACACACGACCTGTACTCCCTGATCTGTGAGCCAACGGCTTATTGTGCAGCTATCAAGACCACCGGAGCCAGCAAATGCAATGGTTTTTCCTTTTAAATCTTGAGCCTTCATGCCAAATTTTCCTTTTAAGTAACATCTCGTACTAAGCACACTCGCAGCTGAGTATGTTTTTCAATTAATGATGAACTTGGGTAGGGAGTTGTTAAATTAACTCACCTGACACCATAAATCGCAGGCGTTGATTGAGTTGACGACTTAGCGCCACAGGGTTGAGGGTGCCGTGTTAATTGTCGTGAAAATGCCTTGGTTAAAGCCAACTTCAAAAGATTCTGGCTCCGGGGGGGAGTATATGCGATCGCCTGTGTCATCCAGTCAATTTCTTCATCCGCTCTGAGTTCAGCGATACATACAGAGGTATCTACTCTGCCTGAGTAGGCTAGTACAACTTTTTCAGCACAACCCATTAACGTCTCACCCTGGAAAACGATTGAATGAAATATTGTATCTGGTTGTGTACTTAGGAAATGGGTCAGGATAAACAAACAAACGGCTTATCCTGCGTTAAAGCATATCCAACTGTGCAAAGCTCCCGCTAACTATACGATTAACGGGAGCAAAGGAGCTTACAGATTCAAGTTCAAGAAGTGCCTATTGTCGATATTTGGAGACTTTCAGGCATGGGTGTGGTGTCTTTCTTCAAGGAGACACTGATCCACTTACTGAGTGCAATCGCTTAAACGCTTGGTGTATCTTCTACGATTGCGGAGAAATTCCTTGGCGTACAACTTATACAAGAATTGACCGAGAGCAATCAAGGCAACCTCAACCAAGATTTGGAGCCATAGGGGAGATACAGTCAATCCCCAAACCAGCACAATTAATCCAGTCAAGACCAGCGCAATTCCATGGACTTGTTCACAGACTTTAATACCAGTCCAAACAGCCCACAGACCTATTGAGAGCAAAAGAACGTTCATCAGCATAGTTGTTTACCGCGTGTCTTAGGTTTTGGGCATTAGTCACATCCTCATCATCGACAAATAGATATTTGTCTAAATTGAGTGTAGGTCAAATCTGAGTCTGACCTCTGCTACCGTTCATTGAAAAAGCTCTAATGAGCAACTACCTTATGCTCTATGGTTTGGAAATGTCTTCCACTTGTACGCCGCTGTAGTTCTTCAATGTATTGGTCAAGCACTTGTGAGCAAAATTGGTAGTAGCAATGCTGTCCTTCTCGACGCACGCTGATTAAGTCAGCATTAGCCAATTCTTTGAGGTGATGAGAGACTGTCGCTTGGGAAATTGGAAACTGTTCGACAAGTGCTGAACAGGCTGACTCTTCTGTCGATGCGATCGCTTCTAAGATTTCAAAGCGTCGTGGGTCGGACAACGCTTTAGCCGTGCGAGAAAATTGGGTGATATTCATCCTTCACTTCCATAGAGTGAATACAGAACTAAATTCTTTTGATTTATTTGAATATTGATATATATCTATAATGCGGTTAGATTCGCTGGTTGTCAAGTTGCTATGTTCTAGATAGCGATCGCTTATTGGGTCAAGGTCATTCCCGTAAAAGGAAACAACTATTCAGGACTTGTTCTTTGTTCTGCTGCTACTTGCCTAATAGTTTTAACATCTAGCTCTGACAGTTCTGCTAGTTCCTCAACACTGAACCCGCGTTGCCGTAGCTTTTGCACCATTGCTAACTTAGCCCGTAACTCTCCCCGCTCAAGACCTTCCTCAAGGGCTTCTTGATAAACTCTGGTTTGCTTCAATTCGCTCAATCCCAGCATAGTCTCTATTTCCTCACGGCTTAGATTGGGAAATTTGTACAAAACGATTGTTTCTATCAATTCTATGATTTGTTGCTGGAGAGTAGCATCTGGCAAGTCCTGTCTTGCTTTAGTGATTAGCTGTCGGGCAAGGTTGCCTGTTGTCGTTTTCGACTCTACGACTAACTGTACTATCCCGACACCGATAGACTGCTCTGCTTCCTGCCCAATTTCATCAAGGTAAATCCGTTGTACCCGATGCTCCATTAATTCCCCATATCGCCTAGGGGGGTGGGACTTCAAGGCTACGGCGACGGTAGATGACAATGGCGTACCATTCTTCAGTCGGTACCTCATATTGATAGAAGTAAAGGAAAATCTCTGCAAATAGGCGAGAATAAAATTTCGGCTTTTTTTGGAACTGCACTTCGACAAAATAAATTGGTAGTTCGGAGGAGTCAGCTAGAGGCAGAAACAAGCCGTCGAACCGGAATGCTCGTTGTTTGACTTCTGGTGCGGTGAACTGGTAAATGCTTGTATCAGTTGTCGGCTGTCCGATCAGTTCAAAGAATATACTGGGAAAATTCTGAAATAGTTGATAGAACAGGGTATCGGTTTTCACTTTTGATGTCAGGGGCAGTTCGATAGTGAAGTTGTTCTCAAAGAATGGTTATAAAGTCCCATCTCAGCAAGAAGGGTATCATCCTGTACAGGATGATAATTACTCGATAAACAAGCTCTTATCGGTAGCTGAAGCTAAGGGGAGTTACCATCTGCAACCCCCTTCCAGATGTCCAAGGCTACCGCCATCTATTCAGTTGCGGCAGTATCAGCGCCAAGCTGTAGAGAACTGGTTTGCGAACCAGGGGCGGGGGACGCTGAAGATGGCGACGGGTAGTGGGAAGACAATTACAGCATTAGCGATCGCAACTGAACTGTACCAAAAAATTCGCTTGCAGGTATTGCTTGTTGTCTGCCCCTACCGCCATTTAGTAACGCAATGGGCAAGAGAATGCCAGAATTTTGGATTAGAGCCAATCTTAGCTTTTGAGAATGTCCGTACCTGGCAAAATCAACTCTCCACGGGGCTTTACAACATCCATGCTGGTAATCAGCCTTTTCTTTGCATAATCACTACCAATGCAACTCTCATTGGAGAAGGATTGCAATCCCAGCTAAAGTACTTTCCTAATAAAACCCTAATCATCGGCGATGAAGCACATAACCTGGGTTCCCGACGTTTAGAAGAAAGCTTACCTCGTAACATTGGGCTACGTTTAGCATTGTCGGCAACCCCAGAACGTTACTTTGACGAGGATGGAACTGACGCTATATTTGACTACTTTGGTTCTGTCTTACAACCGGAACTTACCCTCGCTGATGCAATTCGCCAAGGGGCGCTTGTTCACTATCTTTACTACCCTGTACTGGTGGAATTAACCGAAGCCGAGACAGGTGCTTATGCCAAGTTGACAAAACGGATTGGCTGGGCGCTGATGGATGAGGAAAATGAAAAGATTGAGAACAATGACACGCTAACTTCATTATTGATGCAACGTTCTCGGTTAATTGGGGCAGCTGCTAATAAGTTAAAAGCATTGCAGCAGCTAATGGTTAGGCGTTTGGATACTAGCCACACTCTGTTTTATTGTGGAGACGGTTCAATAGAAGGGGCAGTGACAGAAGAAAGTAACCGTCAGTTGGCAGCAGTCGCACGGCTATTGGGCACAGAACTGGGTTATCGAATCAATACCTACACTGCCGAAACTCCTTTGTCTGAACGGGAAGAGTTGCGCCGTCAATTTGAAACTGGACAGTTGCAAGGTTTAGTAGCAATTCGATGTTTAGATGAAGGCGTTGATATCCCTGCTGTTCAAACGGCTGTCATTCTTGCAAGTAGCGGCAATCCACGCCAGTTTATTCAGCGACGGGGGCGAGTTTTGCGTCCACATCCCGGCAAGGAACGCGCTACTTTGTTCGACATGATCGTTTTGCCGCCAGATTTAGGACGAGAAACGCTGGAAGTCGAACGCAATCTGCTGAAAAAAGAGTTAAGGCGCTTTTTAGAGTTTGCTGACTTAGCAGATAATGCCGGAGAAGCTAGGATTAAACTTCTACAGCTTCAAAAAAGATATGGGCTGTTAGATATGTGAAGTATCAGGAAAATCTCAATATGGTTATGACCTTTAAATATCTAGATGACGCAACAGCAGTTGTATCGAATCTTTTAGCCGAAAAGCGTTCTTCTTATAACACCACTATTAATCTTAGTGATGTTCAAGAACCAATTACAAGTGCTTCGCCAGAAGTCCGCCAAATTATTGAACGGGTATTGCAAGCTGAAAAAGATAAGCTGTATATGAAGTTTCCGCGAAATATTAATGAAGATATTTTAAAAATCATCAAGGAAGCCGTGCAATGAAGCTGACATCAATTAAACTATTTAACTTCCGTCAGTTTTATGGCAAAACTCCGGAGATTTTACTTGCATCTGGGGAACAGAATACAACAATTATTCATGGTAATAATGGAGCAGGTAAAACAACGCTACTGAATGCATTTACTTGGGTACTCTATGAGAAATTTACTGCTGCTTTTGCTTCGGAAGAGCAATTAGTCAATAAACGTGCGATCGCAGAAGCCAAACTCAAAGAATCAGTAGACTGTTGGGTAGAACTGGGCTTTGATCATCATAACAGGCGTTATCAAGCGAGACGTTTGTGCCGTGCTTACAAGACGGAGACTGGAGTTGAGCAAAGCAAGAGTGAATTATATCTCCAAATCGCGGGAGATGATGGACGCTGGTTATTGCCTCAACAACTACCAGAGGATATTATTGGTCGAATTTTACCTACTAGCTTGCATCAATACTTCTTTTTTGATGGGGAAAGAATTGAGCAGATTGTTCGCTCTGATAAAAAATCAGAAATTGCTGAAGCGACAAAAACACTTCTGGGAGTAGAGGTGCTAAATCGTTCTGTTAAGCATCTCAAAGAAGCAAGGAAAACGCTGGAGTCAGAACTTGCATTCATTGGAGATTCTGAAACAAAAAACCTGTTAAAAGAGCAAGCTAAACTAGAACAAGAGAGTGAACATCTCTCAAAGCGACAAGTTGAAATTACAAAAGAATCAAAACATCAAGAAGAGTTAAAGAAAACTCTTGGACACCGCTTACTAGAACTAAGTGGTGCTGAGGAGTTGCAACAGCTACGAGACGAGCTTGAAGCTAGAGAGAAGCTATTGCGAGAACAACTTCAACAGGCTAAAGAGGCTCTTAAACGAGCAATCTCTACACGAAGTTACACGGCTTTGCTTTCGGAGGCAACGGCAGAGTTTAGAGCGATTGTTGATGACTTGCGAAAGAGAGGGGAGTTACCCGGAGGAATTAAACGGCAGTTTGTTGATGATTTGCTGAAGAAGCAATGCTGTATCTGTGGTGCAGAACTCATTGAGGGAAGCCATGCCCATCAGCAAGTGTCAGCTTGGATGGATAAAGCAGGAATTGCTGATGTTGAGGAAACAGCAATTCGTATGAGTGTTCAGGTAGATGAAATTGATAAGCAAGTACCTGACTTTTGGGAGGAAGTTGATATACAGCAAGACAATATTGCCAGATGGAGGGCTGAACTCTCTGGAATTGAGACGCAACTGGACGATATTAAGAAAAAGCTGAGGAGCTTTCCTAACGAAGATATTAGTCAACTACAAAAACGCCTGGACGAGACGGAGGAAAAGATTCGTGACTTAACTTTAGAAACTGGGGCAAATCAGCAGCAGATTTCTCGAATAGCCAATGACATTGAAGCAAAAGTTAAGCAGATTGCTAAGCACAAAATGAATGAAACTAAGCAATCTCTTGCCCAACGGCGGATTGCGGCTACTCAAGAATCGATTGAGCGATTGATAGAAGTAAAGTCCCGGTTGGACATCCAGTTTCGTTCTTCCTTAGAGAAGCGAGTTCAGGAGATATTTAACTCAATTTCTTTCACTCCTTACATTCCTAAGCTAAGTGATAAATATGAGCTGACGCTAACGGAAACCACGATAGGCACAGAAACAATTGTTGCAGCTTCTACTGGCGAGAATCAAATCCTAAGCCTCTCATTTATTGGTGCCATTATTGACCAAGTACGGGACTGGATTCAAGACAATACCCTTATGGGACCCGATAGTAGCACCTTTCCTATTGTCATGGATTCACCGTTTGGGAGTTTGGACGAAATCTATCGTAGGCAAATTGCAAAGACACTTCCTCAGTTGGCAAATCAATTAGTAGTTTTAGTGACTAAAACCCAGTGGCGGGGAGAAGTTGACGAAGAAATGGCGAATCATATTGGTAGACAATATGTTCTGACTTACTACTCTCCTAAGCTTGATTGTGAAGAAGATGCAATTGAGTTAGGCGGAGTTCAATATCCTTTGGTAAAGCAAAGCCTTAGTGAGTTTGAATATACAGAAATTGTAGAGGTAGATTATGGTTTCTAGCTAAGCCCGTGAAATCGTGGATGAATGTTGAAGGCTGAGGATGAATTAGACCTTACTGCGCTGTTAGTGATGGAATTGAAGCTAGAGGACAGCATGGAAATTGCAGCACCCAACGCTTTAAACTCGATTCCATCCGCTTCTTGGCGTTTCTTCACTTACTTCAATTTTTTTCTGCCGACCGACTTTCCTTTGATTCACCCATTTTGAACTTTGCCTTTTGAAGGGCTTACTCCTCAGGATTGATGCCTGCTTTCAATAAAAATTGAATACTTGTTGCATAAACTACAGATTTTTTTGTTTTTATAACCATCATTTTCTGCTTAGATAAGCGGGGTGTTATGTTTCATCGAGATTTAATTCTTTGTTTGCGAGAAACAGCTTTCCACTTGGTACTCAAAAAGGTTCATACACCCAAACACCCTGAGGAGTGTTTTTTGAATCCTCCCTGTGGGTGTTCCAATCCAGGAAAAGAGCTTCAGTGTGAAGAGTGTCCTTATCTTGAGGCTTGTCTGTCTCAATTCAAAACCCTCAAATTCTCACATAGCAATATCAAACGTGGCCGGGATGTCAAGACTTAAGTCAGCTTGAATAACACACTCTCCTCTACTTCTATTACACCTGAGGCTTTACATGGCTTGAAGAAGGCAGGAGACAGAGAGCATAAATCCCTTCTGCCTTCTGCCCTCTACCTTTTCTTGTTCAAAAGGAGCCTTAGTATTCATGCTGACAGACTCACTTAATGTTAGAGCCATTCGTTAGATGGAAGTTGGGTGAAATAGGAGCAGTTACCTTGCTTAGTAGGGAGATACTCAGAACATCTGGTAGTGGTAACCCTTTGTGAAAGGTTTCTACGCGGTCAAGAAAAAAATGCTTCTCTTAGGGCAATACTAGGAGATTAAGTTATGACATTCGATTATGACCTTTTTGTCATTGGTGCGGGGCCTGGAGGCGTTGCGGCGGCTAAACAGGTTGCTAGCTATGGTATTCGTGTTGCGATCGCGGAACAGGATTTAGTCGGTGGTACCTGTGTAATCCGAGGCTGTATTCCCGAAAAACTAATGTCTTTTGCTGCTGATTTCTCTGAGGATGCTCAAGTTGCACAGGGCTATGGCTGGAAGAACCATCACATGAAGATGTTCGACTGGCAGCAATTTCTTGCCGCTAAGGAGCAGGAAATCCAGCGTCTAAGCAAAGTGCATACTGAATCATTGCAAAAAGCAGGAGTTGAGCTGATTAAAGGTCGGGCAACCTTTAGCAATCCTCATACATTAGAAGTTGAAGGGCGCGAGATTACGGCTGACAAAATTTTGATTGCTGTGGGGGCAAAAACTGTCAAACCAGACATACTAGGAATTGAGGATGCCATCACCGCAGGCGAACTATTTAATCTCAAGCAGCAACCCAAACATATTGCAGTAATCGGCGGTGATTATATTGCTGTGAAGTTAGCGGGCATCATGAACAATCTTGGCTCCCAGGTTACTCAAGTAATTCGGGAAGACCAGATTCTATCTGCTTTTGATGAAGATATTCGCATAGCTGTTACCGAGGGTCTAACTCATCGAGGTCTTCAGCTTCTCGATAATACGAGGGTCAAAGAAATTAAACGTGTGGGGGATGAACTGGATTTAATCCTGTCAGGAAAAAGCCACAACACGTTGAGTGTGGATACCGTCCTTTATGCTACAGAGCGTGTTCCCAATATCACTGACTTGGCTCTAGAGAAGGTGGGTGTTCAGGTGACCCATGGTGCAATTGTGACAGATGAATATAGTCGAACTACAATCGCGAATATTTTTGCCGTTGGGGATTGTACAAATCAGCTTAGTTTTACTCCGGTTGCCATTGCTCAAGGCAGAGCTTTTGCCGATACTGTGTTTGGCAACAACCCCCATACTGTGAGTTATGAATATGTTCCATCAACCGTTAGCTCCCACCCTGAGGCAGCGACTGTTGGTTTGAGTAAAGCCCAAGCGCATGAAAAGTTGGGTGATTCTGTGCAATGCTATCGCTCTGAGTTTCGTCCTCTTTTACACAGTCTGCCTAAACTAGACGAAAAGACCCTAATCAAGTTAGTTGTTGACAATAGCTCAGATCGGGTGCTGGGTATTCACATGGTGGGTGAAGGAGCGATAGAGATTATTCAATGTCTAGCTCTAGCCATACGCCTAGGCGCTACTAAGAAGGACTTTGATTCAACTATTGGCATTCATCCTTCAATAGCCGAAGAGTTTTTTACTCTGCGATGAATGGCAACATAACGCATTTAGCAGCAAGCCCTCAGCTATCAGCCATCAGCTTTTTTGTTTTCCTGACTCTATCTAGGTTTCACAGCCTATAACTCTATCTCATAAATTCTTTTACTTTGCCTCTTTAGCTAGTTTTAACTAAGCGCCTGAAAAGATAAGTTTGGTTAATAATATTACTTTAATCACGAATTAATGGGAGAGGATAGTTAAAGAACTGATTTCCTCATAAGCTTAGCTAGCTTTTGTGTTTATAGTTACACAATTTCTTGAAATCAATTCATTCTACAGGTAGAACTTTAGTAAGTTTACTCGAAGCAAAGATCATAAGCGAAGATCGGCATTGTGTCCTGTTCCACAAGTAGTACCTCTTCCAAATCCCAATAATTAGAGACGATAAGTTTGATCTATTTCTTTGGAATGAAGTTGAAATAAGCAGTAGAAACTAAAGTAATTACTTGAGAGAAGGGCTTGTTGGCTAAGTCTAACAAGGAAAGAGAAAACGACTGGCGATCGCTTTTTCAAAACCCTGAACGCTTAGATAAGTTTCACTCTTGCAACCTCTCTTCCTCTTATGCCTATCTAGTAAGCCATTGCAACGAGTTGCTAGAACAGGCAAATCAAGTTAGACATCAGCAGCTAGCTATGTTGAAAATACCGTTTTTGAAAATAGAAACCCCCAGAGGTTTATAACACAAGAGGAATCACGACCATGAAGCCTTCTAAATTTTCTAAGATTGTTTGGGCTAGCACTTTTGCTCTGAGCTTAGCGACTCTGCCCTTAGCTGTCCCAGCTTCTGCCCAAACTGGCGCAGGTGCTGGTGGTGGAACTTCAGGTGCAGGCACAACTTCCGGTACTGGCGCAGGTGCTGGTGCAGGCACGACTTCCGGTGCTGGTACAACTTCCGGTACTGGCGCAGCTGGTACAACTTCCGGTATGGATGGAGCAGGCACAACTTCTGGTACGGGTACAGGTGCTGGGGCAGGAACTTTAGGTACTGGCACAGGTGCTGGTGGCACAACTTCCGGTACTGGCACAGGTGCTGGGGCAGGAACTTTAGGTACTGGTACGGGTGCTGGTGGCACAACTTCCGGTACTGGTACGGGTGCTGGGGCAGGAACTTTAGGTACGGGCACGGGTGCTGGTGGTACAACTTCCGGTACGGGTGCAGCAGGCAGCGCCATTTCTCCGGGTGGTACGACTTCGGGCACAACTACATCTCCGACTGGAGCGCCTACAGGCACGACGACAGCTCCAGGTGGAACACTTTCAGACACGACCACATCTGGGAGTAGTGGGAATACAGGCACCACCACATTACCTGACGCAACGACAGGTACGACTACATCTCCTGACGCAACGACAGGTACGACCACATTACCTGACGCGACAACAGGTACGACTACATCTCCCGATGCAACGACAGGTACAACTACATCTCCCGATGCAACGACAGGCACCAACACTTACCAGGGAGTTGAGTCTGCAGAAACAGAAAATCGTGCTTCAAATTGGGGTGCTCTAGGCTTGCTCGGTCTAATCGGGTTAGCTAACCTGTTCCGTAAGCCGAAAGAAGTCACTGCTTACCGCGATCCAAATGAGGCAAGTCGCACTGGCTCTTCTAAATACTAAGTGCAAGAGGGCAGGAGGCAGAAGGCTTTTATGAAAGAAAACTTGTAAAGTAAGCTTTTTAACCTTCTTCAACTGCGTAGTTATTTCCGCCACACTGCACTAAGGTGCTTAAGATGGCAGTCTGACACTAGTGACGAAAGGGGAGTACAACATAACTGGTTAGCCAGGATTTGGCTCCCCTTTCTTGATGGGAAAAAGTCTGGGAGTTAGCGCGTGGCGTAAAAAATTAGAGGAGTTTCAAGTATGGAAGACTTTCTACGCCAGCTATTCGGTGAACACATCACTCTAGCGTGGATATTCTTGATCATTGCCTTCTGCTGGATTACCTACATTCCAGGTAGGCGTAACTCCAGTCGCTAGGTTTTACTGATTTTCTAGTAAAGCATTGGACTCTGGCAAAGGAGGACGGAGACACAAATACGCTAGCGCCCCAAACAGAGGAACTAGCGACACCGCCCAAAAAATCAGGGAATCCCGGAGTCCTCGACGAGCCATATCATCACCAAGCAATGAGGGAAATACGACACACATCAGGCAAAAATCCCCGCTCATTAAATGAACAAAGCGGCTGGTGTGCCACTGATGAACAAAATCTCCCCAATCTCCAGTAAGTACTGCGTAGGCAAGCAAGCCTATTGTCGTTAAGGTAAGCGCTACCCCAGTTTGACGAGAATCTAGACATTCCAACAAGAAACCCTTATTCCCAGTAAATTCTTCACTAGGTTCACGGAGCATTAAATAAGGAATCATGCCGATTACTCCTGAACCATTTGATGCCAAGAAAGATGGCCAAGCCGAGATAGTTTGCGATCGCTCATCAATGAACATGAGACAAGCGTAAACCATTGGCCAAACACCCATGAGGCTGAAGAGGGTAATAACATAAGGATTTATCCCCTCCCACTGAAGCGTTACCAGCTTACCAATAACCGTCAATGTACCCGGCTGATCAAGAGGGGCAAGCAACAAGGTATAAGCCGTAAAGGCTGTCCAGATCAACCCAAGCGCAAGTTTTCTGCCCATAATCCTGATAAAAAGTTGCTTCGCTAATACTCTCAACTTAATTGAGAGTTGACCGTGAACAGTTAATATCAAAAAGCTAATTTGTATTAGGTCTTATCTTTCGCCCCAAAAGCTTTTCGGAATACCCACTGCATTAAGCCAGGAAACATCTTATAAGAGGCGTTTGAGACATTTGCTGAGCCAACCATGACATCAGACTTCTGATGCTTGACGGCATCCCAGATCGCCTGTGCCACATCATCAGGCTTTTCAATAATCGGAACACTCAATCCTTTTCTTAGCAAATCCTCGCGAGCTTGAGCATCCTCTTCATCCTTACCTCGAAAGATTGCCCGTTCCATCAAATCGGTTGAGATAAAATTTGGATAAACTCCACAAACCTTAATACCTTTGGGTTCAAGTTCTGCGTGCAGCGATTGGGTTAACCCAGTGACAGCATACTTACTCGCTGTATAGGGAACTTGGTAAGGAATTGGAACCTTGCCACCAATAGAACTCACATTAACAATCGTTCCCTTCCCCCGCTCTAGGAAATGAGGCAATAGCGCGTGAATCGTGTGGACATAGCCCCAGAAATTCGTGTCTATAGCTTGGTGCCAATCGCTAAGCGAGAATGCTTCCACCGAGCCTAAGAGATAGATACCTGCATTATTAATCAGTACGTCAAGAGTTCCGTAGTATTCCAGTGTCTTCTTTACGAGTGTGTTCACTTGCTCAGAATCTCTTACATCCGTAGGCACGGCTAGAGCATTTTGCCCAAGCGATCGAACCTCAGAAGCGACAGCTTCTAAGCGCTCAGGCTGACGCGCTGCAAGTACAAGGTCATACCCTTGGCGGGCAAATAAAAGAGCAGTTGCTTTGCCGATACCTTGAGAAGCGCCTGTAATAAGTACGGTGGAAGGCATTTTATATCGTCTAGACTCTGCGAGAATGCTGTCTTCGTCTATAAGTCTGTTCAATAGAAGCCAGGAAATCCTCTAACTTTTGTCAGACTTTCAATCTCCAAGCCACCTCAACTTTTGTGGCAAAATTTTCCCACCAGTTGTCTTTATCAGAGGGAGAGTTTTTAGTGGTGGGTTATTTTTGTGGAGCTGGTCTAGGCAATTTGAAAATAGTTTGAAAAACTGCCTCCAGGTTTTTTTGTGTTCACAGTTACAGCCGTAGTTCACATTAGCTCCTTTCTTCCGGTAGAAGAGTAGGACAAAGCCGCAGAATTACTTTGTGAGAAATAATCCCTTTTAATACCCATCTATTAACCAAGAAAGGCAGCAGGCACTTATGAATGCTGTCCGAACCTCTGCCTAGGACTGAAAGGAGTAAGGGTATCAGGCTTCCTATGAGGCAACTTTTCACTGGCTCCCATACAGGAGACTTTTAGCTAATGTCTAACAGCAAAATTGATTTCAATAACGAACACCTCAGACATGAGCAATTCCTCTGTTCTAATGTCATGATGATCGGCGCACTTGCCTGGTCAGGCTATTTATGGAAAAGTAGAGGCGCTATTGTAGTTTATGGATTGAAGGCCACTGAGAGTTCTCTTGAGGAGAGCATTGATATTGCAATTGTTTATCTGTCAAAAGAGGAACTTGCCTACAGCTATCCAGACGGAATTGAACTATTCCAGTTTGTAGAGGAATACGAGCCATACAACGGAATGGTAGTAACATTTGCTGACAGCGAGAAAACCTTGGTTGATTCTTATCAACTAACGCTGGTTCTTTCACCAGCAGAATGCTACAACTTGTTACGACCGCGAATGTCAGAATTTGAAGTTTACGGGAGAGGAAAATCAACTCTATAAATCAGATTCTCATACAAATTGTGATAAAAACTCGATAAAATAGAAGATAAAAAGATATTCTTTAATTTAAAAGAATAGTCAAAACTATTCTCAGCAAAGGACAGATTCAATATACGAAGCACATAGACTACAGCCTATCGCCCATAGCCTTTAGCTGGAACCTTCTTATGTGTTGTAGGTAAACTAAACCAAAAGGTTGTACCTGCTCTTTGGCGACTTTTAACTCCAATTTCACCACCGTGAGCTGTGATAATTTGGCGACACAGATACAACCCTAAACCTAAGCCAGTATAGGGTCGATGTCCTTGAGGGGAGTCCTTGGCATCCTGAGCGACGAAATACAGTTGGAAAAGGCGATCGCATAGTTCCTGACTCATCCCCACACCGTTATCGGTAACAGTACAGTAAATCATTCCTTTCTTGACTTGGGCATCTAGTATTAGCTGAATTCCCATCGGGTTATGGTTGAAGGCATTCGTCAGCAAGTTTTCAAATACACGTCTGAGTTGGCAAGAGTCAGCGTTAATCATGGGTAAATTGGTGGGAACCTGATTGACCAATGTGACCTGATTTTTTGTCAGTAGTGGCTCCATATCTTCAACCAATAACTGCACAAGTTCACCGATTTGTAAGGGTTCTCGCTCCAGGGCAACTCCTGCAACTTCACTGGTATGAACTTCTAAGAGCGAATTAATTAGGCGCAATTGGCGATCGCTACTTTGAACCATTCGCTCCAGAACAGAGCGAGATACTGCAATCATTTGTTGTCCGTTATCTATAGAGGCTGATGGCTGACAGCTAACGGCTGACGGCTCATGATTGAGTAAGTTTTTCAGTACCATTAACCACCCAAGAACGGGTGTCCTTAAGTCGTGGGAAACGGCGTACAAAAAGATATCTTTGAGGCGGTTAAGTTCTTGAAGTTCGGTGTATTTTTGCTTGAGTTGTTGGGTACGCTCTTCTACCTGACGTTCTAAATTAGTGTTGAGTGCTTGTACTTGTTGGTAGAGTTGAGCTTGCTGTATGGCGATCGCTACTTGTGTAGAAAGGGCGCGGAGTAATTCAACTTCAAAGGGTTGCCACTGGCGGGTGCGATCGCATTGGTGAGCTACCAAGTTGCCAAACAGCTTGTCACTGACAATAATTGGCACAGCCAAGCAAGCTTTAACTTGATATTGTGCAAAGTATTGCGCTCGTAGGGGAGAGACACCCGCCTGCGTTACATCGCTGATGACTTGAACATTACCGGATTCAAATAGCGCTTTGATTTCCTTGATATAAGTTGGGTTGCCCCGCAATACTTCTATAACGGAACCCCACTTCGGTGAAACCGACTCTACACAAACCTCACCCCGCAGGTGCTTATCGATATGTGTGAAAAAGACGCGATCGCATTCCAGAAATTGTCGAACCTCAGTAACGGTAGTTTGGAGAATCTGCTCAAGATCGAGCGATTGCCGAATCCGAAGGGCAATTTGAGCTAAAAGGCGATCGCGCTGAACTGTAAGCTGTCGTTCTTCCTCTGCACGCTTACGTTCAGTAATCTCCCGTGCAATTACCAGCACTTCATCATTACCACAAACGGCAAAGCGTCCTTCCCAGTAACGGAGTTTGTTGTTAATTGGCAATTGGTACTCTAGAGTTTCGGTGACACCCGTTGTGAGAACCTTTGCCATATACTCCATAAATTGCTGAGACACAGGTGCTGGTACAAAATCTTGGAGTTTTTTCCCAATCAAGCCACTCGCTGGTGCAACCAAATCACTCGCATTTTCCGCTTGACAGTCCAAATAAGTGCCATCTCTGCTAAAGCGAAAAATTAAATCGGGAATTGCATGAAGGAGAGCGCGATTTTTTGCTTCACTTTGACGTAGAGCATCCTCCGCTTGTTTACGAGCGGTTATATCACGCATCCCAACTACACGCGCTTTATGCCCCTGATAAACAATATCTTTTGCTGAAACCTCTCCGACAAATATGGTGCCATCCTTCTTCAAACCCATCGCTTCAATGGGTAAATCTGAGGGAGATTTTACTCTCGACCGAATTAAATCCCATGAGCAAGGAGCCGTGATTTCCAGGACTGAGCGACCAATCAGTTCTGCTCTTGAGTAACCATACAAAGCCTCAGTAGCACAGTTAACATCGAGAATCGTACCGCGATCGTGAATTAAAACAGCTTCAAAAGTGGCTTCAAAGAAACTCTGTAACCGTCCTTCACTCGCTCTTAGATCCTCCTCCGCTTTCTTTCGGTCTGTAATGTCCACAACCAATCCATCCCAGAGCAAATCCCCATTCGGCTGTCGTTCCAAGCGGGAGGCACATTGAATCCACTTAAGTTTGCCAGAAGGTGTTACCATACGACCTTCCCAAACCCAAGTTTCTCCCGTAGCGGCGGAAGCGGCGACAGACTGCTCATAAGCCTCAAGGTCATCTGGATGCATCAAGTCAGCCAGCACCTGAAAGTTGGCTTGAATTTCCTCAGGTTCCAACTCATACAGTTCTCGACAACCCGAACTGGCATAAAGCACTGAGCGGGAACCATCTGGACGCTGAAGGAATTGGAAAATCATTCCAGGTACATTCGCGGCAATTTTCTCAAGCCGTAATTGGCTTTCTCGCAGAGCAACTTCTGCTTGCTGCTGAGCTATGCAGGAGCCAATCGTTGCTGCCATTGTCATCAAAACGGCTGACTCATCCTCTGACCAACGGCGCTCAGAATGACAATCATCAAAGCCTAAAAAACCCCATAACTTGCCATGAACTGGAATTGGGACAACTAAGATTGATACAACCCCAGGCGGTTCCAAGATTTGCCGTTCCGCTGCTGATAATTCCCGAACTAGCGCACTAAACGAGTGTCCAACCTTAAGAGTTTCGTACCAATGGCTCACACCACAAGCGGCATAGGAAAGGTTCTGCCACAGGGGATTATCAATTTCAGCCGTAACAGTTTCCCTTGCCCACTCAAATCGCTGACTTCGAGCCGGGTCGCCTGTTTCAGGATGGGGATGAATTTCAAAAATATAGACCCGATCTACAGATGTTACTTGTCCCAACGTTGCCAAAGCTCTGTTGATAGCTATGGCATCATCCTCTGTTGTCAGGAGCTGGTTAGTTGCTTGTGCCACCCCTTGCAGAAGATTCGGACAGGAATGGATAGCGACACCGACAGGCTGCGTACTCGTTGAGGGTTCGACTCCGTTAGGTTCGGCTATTGTCATTTCAAGTGGTGAGAATGCTAAATAACCTTAGTCTAGAAAATCTTAACGACTGAAAGTTCTTTAATAGAGTACAGCAACCAGGCTGGGCTTATTAAAGGAAGTTGCCGTTGAGTTGTGGTGAGTCGTTTTTGTGGAAAAAAAAGCCCTCTATTTATAGAGAGGGCGTAGCATTATATGGAGTCTCTAGTATAGTCACGAGATGTTAAGAACTTGGAAAGAAACGAGACTCTCTGTTATCAAATTGCATCTAGGTCACTCAATCACTGTATACCTCTAACCCGCTCTCTCAGCCTAGATGGGTTTCGTTTGCAACTTGGTCAAGGATTCGACCCATAGCTGATCCCGCCGCCTCATCGGAACAATTTTCCGCCGTGTAACGGGCGGCTTCTTGACCCAATCGCTCACGTAGTTCCTGATCATTCCACAACTTGTCGATCGCTTGGACTAGGTCATCGACTGAGTTGGGTTCCACCAGAATCCCAGTTTCGCCATCCTTAGTCCTACCGTTGCCGCTAATTGGGGAAAGACCGTGATTATGCCACCTTGTTTGGCTTTTACTGCTTCTTGGCTTTGGTTCCACAATCTTAGCCACTCCTCTCTTCCCGTCACAGGCAAGGCTGCCTCATGCCAATTTATAGTAGACCCCTGACGTGGAACACAACGGAACTGGTGCCGTTGCCCTGGAACGAAAGGGGTCAGCCACTGGGAATCGCTCTGCTCCCGTATAAAAGGAGCAACAACAGTCCAATGCATAAGTTTATTCTCCATATAATGCTACGCTTGAAAAGCAAGCGAGATTTGGACTTGATTTCTCTTCTGATTTGATGAGTTACCAGTCTTCAATCCTATGTACTGCACCCTAAGAAAATACTTAGAGAAAATTGCAGCTATTGCTCTGACTTAAAGCTTTGCTTTGTAGCTCGTCTTTAAAAGTCAGCTTCTATCCGGTATTGTGTGCTTAACACACGAGGTTTCTTGCAAAAATCAGTATTTACTACATCGCTGTAGTACTGATCTGCCTTAGCTTTGCTATCTAGGCAAGAAGTACAGGTTGTGTCTATAAACTGCCAAGCCCGTGGCTTTTTGAACTTCTAAATATCAATCAGGTGAAGTTCTCCAGTTTATGCAAGATGTTGTTTTTTGTAAAACTTCTTTACATAATTGACGGCTAGACAAAGCCTAATCTTCTAAAAACTACACAGCAAAAGTGATGCACCCAGAGATGAGATCTAATTAAGGCTCACTATAAACTATAGATCGGCTTTTAAATTGATTCGATCCCAACTAATTTGTTAAAAAAGTCAGCCGACACATCTAACCTGCTTGTCAAACCTTGGCTTTAGCTTTCTTTGTAAGAGTACTCAAAAAACTTCTTATAAAAATCAACGCCATACCGCTTAGCGGTTGGCGTTTAGAGTAAATCTTCCAGATTTCGTTTACCACTTGCCACCAAGCGAGTGGCGAGAATTTTGTCTTAAGCAATGCCTCAACTTGTTTAGATGCTACCTTTGCTCTTTTGTCAGCGTTTATGACGATTCCAAATCATTGATGTCATCTTTGAGTTGAGCAAGCGCCGAGTGGGCAACTGCCAAACTCAATCGCACCTGTTCCACCTGAGATAAAGCTGCCCAGTCTCTGGGTTGAGGAACACCCGTAGTTTCTGCAACAGCTTGCTCGGAATTTCCTCGCATCGCGTATGCCCAAGGACGTGCGAGGACTAATAAATCATCCTCTGCCCAATTGGGTAGTAACGACTCCACACACATCACAAGTTGGTCAGCTAGCGACAAGTTCGTTGAGAAAGCTTGTCGGGCGCGGTTTGCGATCGCTTCTAGCCATTCCTGAGGCAGGGTAGCAAATCGCTTTGATAAAGAGGTAATCAATGTCTCAGTTGCTGGTAGCATTGGTGATGCCCAGCACTGATGTAGCTGGTCAAAGAACGCTAGAGAGGCGCTCTCAACTTCTTCTTCTTGCCAGTCACAGAGGGAAAATCCCCGTTCCAGTTCCGCAAAATAGGCTTCCGCTTCAGGTTCTGCTGGATTCCAAGGATAACAATCCTCCTGTGGCTGTAAGAGTGCTTCTAAGAGTTCTCCTTGTATGCAGCTCAAAGCATCCTCGCAATTTTCATAGTGAATAGGTTGGCTTGCCATAATGGCTCTCCTGTGTTTTTGGGTAGATGAAACCTGGCATGAATTAAGCTACATCCGCACTCTCTGCAGTTCCGTAACAAGTCATAAAATCAACGATAGCTGTCTTCACTTTTTGCCGAGCTACTTAATACAGCAGCGATCGCTATTTAGTGAAGCATGGTATTAACAAGCGAGTACGGGGATGATTAGCAATAACAGGTAGATCTTCAGCCCGAATGGTCTGAAGATTCAATCACAAATTCCAGGGTTTGACCGTGAGTACTTCCGAACTTTATCTGGATACCAGATTGTAATGGCACCTCCTGATGGTGTATTTTTTGCCAACCAACTGCCTGATGATCGTGATAGCCATTGTTCTTACTTACTGGCTTAGCTACATTGCCGTTATCGGGACGTAAGATTAATGTCCCATAGCGGGAAAAATCACGTAAAAAGTAAGTAGGAGTAGCCTCTTGAGCGGTGAAAGCATCACGACAGATAATTTCTGCATGTTGCTGACTCACCCACTGCTCTTGAATCACTAAATCATTTTCCTGGCGACGTCCTACTCGCATCAGCCCACCTCGAATTCGCCAAACCTTATCAGTAGATTCTAGTGAACGCAATGAGGCAACGGGGGCAGGGGCGCCAACCCAACTGGGTTGCATACTCGGTAATTCTGTAATGCCCTCTTCGATCGGTTTAATCAACTCGCCTTCAAACTCAGGATGCATATAAAGCACGGGGAGAGTCCAAGCCGGTTGATTAAATTTGTAAAGCGTCAACAGTTGTTGCCTTGCCACGGCTACAGCTTGGTCAATCGGCATTCTGGTGGCAAGGGCTTGAGCCAGTGTTTGAATAAAACTCAAAGCTTCTTGATCGGCTATCGAGTCACGCATTGCTAAAACAGCAGGAACACCGTGGTGGATTAGCACCTCAGCTAAGCTACTGCGTGGCGTTGTTTGTGTCCCTACTTGATCAGGTTGGGCGCCCCAACAGGCGTTGAACACCGCCAATGTCACTTGAGTTCGCACCAAAACCTGAGCTAGTTCTGTGCCGTTAATCGTTGCATCTGGGCGCAAAAACAGCAAACCCCCGTCTGGCGCAGGTTCTCCATGACCAGCATAAAACAGGATATTGTAGACACCCGTTTCCAGAGCGCTGATCAGTTCAGCGGGTGTGGGTTGTAACAGTGTTTCCACATGGCAGGGAACAGGTGAGGCAAACTTTTCGCTTGTGCTGATCGGTTGTCCGCAGGCTTTGAGAATATTGACTAACGCGGCTGCCTCTTGTTCTAGCTGCAACCCAGCCGCCGGACGGGTGGAAGACTTGGCATCCTGACCCAATACCAGCAAGATGTTTAATGACTGGTTTGAGCGTGTCAAGGCTTTAAGCGAGTCAACATCACTGGTTGTGCGACTAAACAGTAGTTGTTGAGATAGAGAAATTGCTTGTTTACCCGCCATCGGCTGCATGATTTCCCAAGGCAGAGGGATGAAATCCGGGTCGCGAATTTCCAATCGCATTCGTAGAGGTTTATTTTGCCCCATGGCAATTCCCCGACTTTCCGCAAGCGCTTGTTGAATCGGGCCATCAAACAGCCACGACCATAGATCAATACCCAAGCGCTGCATCAAGCGACTACTGTAGCTGGTTGTCTGACCCGTTGCCCCAACATCACTGTCTGGTGGCAGAGTACGGGCAGACTGGGTTGCATGGTGGATGAGAGGAACATGGGGTAACCCCCTCAACGAAAACATTTCCTGCCACGCTAGCCAAGTCTGAGTCATGGTTTCAGACCAAGTAGAGTGATGCAGAGCATAGCCCCCAGGATAGGGGGCTTTGAGTACCCATATAGCAAAGTTTTCTGCCCCAGCCGTTGACAGACGCGCGATCGCTAAACTGAGGCAAGGATTTTCTGACATTAAAAGCCGAGAAGAATTGCGACTGTACCTCTTGTTTTATCAGTCTACCGAGTCTTCGCTGTTCTGTGCGCTCTCACTTGGTGTTTCTCTAAGCAGCACCGTATTAAATTCAATCTAGGGTAGCGATCGCTATGCAACGGATCTGTGTGTTTTGTGGTTCCAGTCCAGGGTTACACTAAGCCAGAACGCAGTGCAACAACCGCTGCTTGAACTCGGTCATCAACAGCTAGCTTGTTCATAATTCCTCGAACGTGAGTCTTTACTGTATTCGGGCTGAGGTAGAGTTCTGCGGCAATTTCTGGATTGCTGTAGCCTTCAACAATTAGTTTTAAGACTTCCATTTCTCGCGGCGACAAATTGGCGAGATTGCCGCTAGGAGAAGGAGGAGTGAGATGCTTAAGGACTTGACGAGCAATTTGAGGATCTAGGTATGTTGCTCCTTCAGCAGCGGCTGCGATCGCTTTTAACAACCGATCTACACTTGCGCCTTTAATGCAGTAGGCATCTGCACCGCTAGAAAGTGAGGCAATAATTTCCCGTTCTGTTGTATGAGAGGTCAGCATTACAACCCTGACATCGGGAAGTGCGGCTTTGATTTGCTGAGTGGCGGCAATCCCATCTAAACGTGGCAAACCAATATCCATCACCACAATATCGGGTTTGAATTTCATTGCGGCTTCGACACCCATGTAGCCATCTTCAGCCTGTCCCACAATCGTGATTTGGGGATGAGCGGTTAATGACTGCTCTAAACCTAGCTGCATCATGGGATCATCTTCCACAATCAAAATCCGCAAGGGTACAGATTCAGTTGGCAAATTTAGTGATGGTGGAGTTTCGGAAGACATAACTTGTGCCAAATACAATGAGATCGAATCATCGTATTTTACAAACATTGAATAACTGAAATACGCAACCTTTAGAAGAACTGAAGCTTGTCGGCAGTGAAAAGGAGGGAAACCTGTGTCAAGGGAAGATGTAACTACGTTTTCACCAAATGTCTAAAAATTCTCTCCCCCAACTCTGCATCTTCTTCACTCAGATACTGGAAGACGATATTGCCGAGCAACGTAGTTGAAAAAACGATAGTAATCGGCAAATTGCTCACTCTCGCTTTGTCCTTGCCAGCTATACAGCACATTTCCCTGGCTCAAGGATAATGTCATCAAACTTAAATCAGAGCCAACCTCCACTCTAAGTTTCCCTGTCAATCCTTGCTCGGTTATGAAATTCTGTTGTTGAGAGCGTTGTGGCTGTTTTAGTGTTCCTTCTTGTGATGGCGCCTTACTTTCTGCCAGGTTGTTAGCTGCCCATCCCCTAATTTCTATGTTTGGGTTTTGTGGGTCACGAAAGGCTCGACCATCCCGATTGTCCGGCATGGGAAAAGCTATCCAGTTACTGGGATAGGGAAACTCAAAGCTGTAACGTGAGTTGCGGTAAATACTCCAGCTATCCGGCGATCGCATATTGAACTGGCTACAGCTTAACAGCAGGACAATCAGCGGCATGATACTGACAATGATCTTGCCGATTACCAAAGCCTTAACTCGCCATCTGCCAACAGCTTTTCGCCTCTGAGTGGTGACGTGTGTCTTATAGCGACTAACTTCTCTAACTCCTTTGGTGACGTAGTTAATGATGGACACTGATAAGACGGCTTCCACTTGTGTTTGGTGCCTTTCTTGATCCAGTCCATGACTCTTGATAGCCGGAAAATATTAAGGAATGTAACAATTATGCCGTTATGCTGGTTTAATGTCTTGACAGCCACCAAATAAGTCGATAAGCTTTTTGCATACCCGGGTAAAACGATTGAAAATTCTATGCAAGACAAGCAAAAGGTTACGTTGTATCTCCCGCCAGGACTTCACCGCCAGCTCAAAATTCGAGCAGCAGTTGACACGGAATCCATGTCAGCCATGGTAGAGAGAGCAATTGTCTTCTATCTACACCACCCGGAGTTGGTTGATGAAGTAGAGGCAAGCTACGGCAGAACGCATCAGGTCTATAGCTGTCCTGAATGTTCTAACTCTGTAGTTCTCAAAGGTGGAGAAATGGTATCCCTGGATAGTCAACCCAGCATTCTGGCTGAAGAGCTTCCAGTAGAAAAGGTTCGAGAGGGAGTAGGTTCTCCTACTGGCTCTCAAGGTGAAGAGGAACTAGTTCCTTGTTAAAGTTGCAAAACGAAGAGCTAACAAGTGTTGCGCTCTCGATGATGCTTGGGTTGTGGTTGCGCCGTCTCTAATTGGGTCGATAGTCATGCAAGAAGAGATCAATATTCTCATTCAGGCTCAATATCCTCTGATCTACCTCGTGACTTCCGAGGAAGAGCGGACTGAAAGGGCAATAGCCATGATTGCTCAAGCGAAGTCACAACAACGGCGTGTATTCGTGTGGACTGTCACCCACGGAATCGTAGAGTATGGACAATCACGCCACGTTACCCAGCACAATACCATCTCATCTGAGGCGGCAATTCAATGGGTTATTCAGCAGAAAGAAGCTGGTATCTATATATTTAAAGACTTACATCCCTTTATTGATTCGCCAGTAACAACCCGATGGTTGAGGGATGCGATCGCAAGTTTTAAGGGTACACAGAAAACAATTATTCTAATGTCCCCGGTACAGCAAGTTCCGATTGAGCTGGAAAAAGAGGTGGTTGTTCTCGACTACCCAATGCCAGATCTCACAGAACTCAATCAAGTGCTGTCTCAACAACTGGAGCAAAGCAAAGCTCGCCGCACAACAACAGAAACGCGGGAAAAGCTTCTAAAAGCAGCGTTGGGTCTAACCCACGACGAAGCTGAGAAAGTTTATCGGAAAGCACAAGTCAAAGCTGGACGCCTTACTGAGGCTGAAGTTGATATTGTCCTTTCTGAGAAAAAGCAGCTCATCCGCCGCAACGGTATTCTAGAATACATCGAAGAAGATGAAACCCTAGATGCGGTTGGGGGATTAGAAGAGCTAAAGCGGTGGCTCAAGCAGCGTTCTAATGCATTTACCGAAAGAGCGAGAGAATACGGGTTGCCCCAACCCAAAGGAATGCTAATTCTAGGTGTTCCTGGGTGTGGTAAGTCGTTAATTGCCAAAACGACATCTCGCCTCTGGGGTCTGCCCCTGCTACGCCTGGATATGGGCAGGGTCTATGATGGGTCAATGGTAGGTCGGTCTGAAGCAAACTTACGCAACGCCCTCAAAACAGCGGAATCAATTTCTCCTGCCATCCTCTTCATTGATGAGCTTGATAAGTCTTTTGCTGGCACTACAGGGTCTTCTGACTCAGATGGGGGAACGTCAAGCCGCATCTTCGGTTCCTTCCTCACCTGGATGCAAGAAAAGACCTCACCTGTGTTCGTAATGGCGACAGCTAACCGAGTTGAGCGTCTACCGGGAGAGTTTCTCCGCAAAGGTCGTTTTGACGAAATCTTCTTTGTAGATTTACCAACACCGGAAGAACGTCAGCAAATCTTTAACATTCACCTGAGTAAGCGTCGAAGAGACATCACCCGTTTTGATATTGAGCAGTTAGCGAAAGTTTCCGATGGTTTTTCTGGAGCAGAAATTGAGCAAGCACTAGTTGCTGCGATGTACGAAGCATTTGCTCAAGACCGGGAATTTACGCAACTAGATATCATTGCCGCTATCAAAGCCACTCTTCCGCTTTCTCGGACAATGACAGAGCAGGTAACAGCCCTCAGGGACTGGGCTAGGCAGCGCGCGCGACCTGCTGCATCCTCCGTTGCTGAATATCAGCGAATGGAGTTTTAAAAGGCTTTCTCCTGCTCCCAACAGGAGGAAAGGCTAGCAACTTCTTCTTGCTAGCAGTTTGACAAAAAAGCCGCATCTTGACTTAAGCGGCTTAGTACAGCAAAGTAAAACGCTACGTTGTCGTTTCTCTTCTATCTCTACTGGAGGAAATCCAAATGTCTCACTTTAGCACTCTTCGCACCAAGATCACTGACGCCGAAATCCTGAAGGCTTCTCTCCGTGACCTGGGTATCTCCGTTAAGTCCGAAGCTGATGTCCGTGGCTACAACGGTCAGCGGGTTCGTGCCGACCTCGTTGCTGTTCTGGAAGGTGAGTATGACCTCGGCTGGTCTCGCAATAGCGATGGTTCCTTCGACCTGATTGCTGACCTTTGGGGCGTTGCTAAGAAGCACAACCAAACCGAGTTGATCAACTCGATCAACCAGAAGTATGCAGTCAACAAGACCTTGGCAGAAGTCAAGCAGCGTGGCTTGCAGAATGCCAACGTTAAACTTGTGTTGCAGAAGTAGTCTATCTAGGCGTTCCCAAGCTCACGGGTTGACCAACATTAGGTTAACCCGTTTTTTGTGCCTACTCAATCAGTAGGCACAAAAACTTTTTTGATCATTTATTTATTCCGTTTGCAGGCTCAACTCAATTCTATACTCCCTTGATTAATGGGACTTTGAGAAAAACTAGCTCTTAAACAGCCTTGCTCGACTGTAATGCAGTGGCATTGGCTTACCCAACAATTGAGAGCGATCGCGCTACTACAGCAAGCCCAAATCCTTGAGGCTACGTCGCGTAATCTCAATCCGTGAAGGTGCATCCTCTAGTTTACGCATGTCGATGGTTGTGGTAAAGAAGTAAACATTATTGTTCTGTTCTAGATAACCCACAAACCAACCTATTTCTGGCTTGGTGCTTGTTAACCATCCCGTCTTTCCTCGCAGGGTGTAGTTCGGAGTTTGTTCGCGTATCATGATGTCTTTGACAAGATCCATGGTTCGTTTGGAGAAGGGCAGATCACCTTGATGCAATCGTTGCAAGAAATCAATCTGCTGCTTGGGTGTAATCTGTAAAGGTCCTTGCAGCCAGAAGCGATCAATATCTTGAACCGTTCCAATCTGACGATTTCCGTAACCAACCCGATCAATGAATTGCTGCATCTGCTCGTGTCCGGCTTTGCGTGCTAGCACTTGATAGAACCAGACAGTTGAATCCTTGAAGCCTTGACGCAGATTCGTATCATGATTCCAAGCCGGGATGTCTCGCTCAATCCCATCCCAGGTGAGGACAGCCACATCATCAGCAATGACGCCCGTTTCTAGCGCTACCATCGCGTTGAAAATTTTAAACGTTGAAGCCGGAGTGATTGCAGTTACATTGCGTTGAGGATTGTGTTCGTAGGTTCGATTGTTGTTCAAGTCGTAAATTAAGATCGACCCCTCAAATCCTAATTCTTTAAAGTGTCGTCCTAAATCTGGTGCTTCAGTAACCGTTACTGTATCTTCAGATGGGGTAGGAGTTGGTTGAGCCAAAACACGCACTTCCCCAAAGCGAATCAGGATGAGCAAGGTGAGGCAACCCAGGACAGCAAAGACAACACGCCTTCTACGAAATAGCATTTTTTCTCCTCACAGATTGAAGGCATAACAGGCAGATAATACACCGCCATGCATATCAAAATAATTAGGGCTTGCTGCACAAAGCCGAAACCCTTAGCCATCAATAGTTTAAGCGGGATTGATAGTTGCTCAGCTCCCAGGAAATCTGGTAAAATTCGTCAAAACCCTTGCACCCCCGCTCAGGTAGA
>JAHHIF010000037.1 GCA_019358875.1 Symplocastrum torsivum CPER-KK1 | reverse complement strand
GTTGCAGTTGTTGACGTTCTCTCTCGTCCAGGCTTAGTGGCTTGGGGGCTAGTCTAGGCAAGGCTCTATCCCTACGTTAGATTGGCTCTATTAATAGTAGCCTAACTTCCGCCGAAGTCTACTAGTTATTTTACCTCTGTGGTCGAGTTATCTCGTAAGGGTGTTCGCCTGGAAAGTTATCTTAGGCTACAACGGTGTTTTAAATAGTGCTTTACTATCTTTAGGAATACTGAAAGAACCAAGCCAGATTTTTCTCTACAATCAATTTTCCACAATCCTAACATTTGCTCATGTTTGGCTACCATTTATGATTTTGCCAATTATTACAGCCTTTGAGCGTTTGCCGAGGGACTTATTAGAAGCATCTGCTGACTTAAATGCTCGACCTTTTACCACTTTTAGACGAGTAGTCTTACCGTTGGTGATGCCGGGAATCTGGGCAGGTGCTATTAGTGTATTTTCCCTCACCATGGGAGATTTTATTACCCCTAGCTTAGTTGGTGGTACTAGTGGTTTGATGTTGGGTAACGTGATTTCTTCTCAGTTTGGTGTTGCTTATAATTGGCCGCTGGGTGCTGCCTTTACATTATTTGTAATCATCATGGTTTTCTCAGCACTAGCATTAGTTTTGAGGCGGGGTGCTTTGGACAACTTTTAGGGTTTTGGATTATATGTATATTAAAACCTTCTCAAATGACAAGTGAATTAAATAGTCAAGTCGAGACAACACTTGCTGAACCCTTACAGCAGAGACAAACTACACAAAAGCCATTATTACTAGCTTCTTGGACAATCGGAGTTTATATTTTTCTCTACTTGCCCATTGTTGTCCTTATTTTGCTAAGTTTCAACAACTCAAAAATCTTGTCTTTGCCTATCAAAGGTTTGACATTCAACTGGTACAGTACTGCTTTTGGTGATGCCTCACTTAGGGAAGCATTAATTAATTCTCTACAAGTTGCAGCAGTAGCAACAGTTTTGGCAACGCTGATGGGATTACTAGCCGCTTTTGCCATCTATCGCTATCAATTTTTTGGAAAAAGTGCTTTTCGGATTGCTATCACTTTACCCATTTTATTGCCAGGGATAGTGACGGGAGTCGCAATGCTTGCCTACTTTTCTAATCTTGGGCTAGAACTGTCCTTGATAACTGTGATTCTCGGACATCTAGTTTTTGGTTTGCCCGTGGCGATGGGGCCAATTCTTGCCCGTTTAACTCAGTTTCCGCGAATGCTGGAAGAAGCGGCTTATGATTTAGGGGCAAAACCAAAGCAAGTATTTTTGGATATTATCTTCCCTTATATTCGTAGTGCCGTGATATCTGGAGCTTTGTTAGCGTTTACGCTTTCGTTTGATGAGGTTATTGTTACTATCTTCCTGACAGGACGCGAAAATACCCTGCCAATGGAAATTTGGGCAAGGTTGCGAACAGATATCACACCGGAGATTGCGGCGGCAGCAACGTTAGTTTTGCTGGCTAGTATGGCTTTAGTTTTACTCAACCAAGCCGTTACAAGTCGTGAAAATACTTAGGATTTACAAGCTTGATTTGGACGTTAACTTGCTTTGCATAAATGTCTATTTTTCTTCAAAATTAAACCTAAACCTAGCAGCAAAATACCAGTTACCCCTCTAGATTCTGGAACAGAGGCGGCAGGTTCTTCACGTAATGTGTAAGATACAATTCCTGTAGATCTGCAAAATAGCTCAATTGGATCTATACACGATCTACTTGCAAAATAAAGATTATTGTACTCTTCATTATTAATGTTGAATTCAAATCTTCTAATTCCTAAATCCCATTGGAAACCGTTAAACATTCTATTTTCTAATAAAACATTGGCTTGGTTGCGGAAGACAGGAGCACCTCCTCCATACAAATCATCTGACGTAATAATAAATCCAGGAGAGTCGGGAAAATTTTTAGATCGGGTGATATGCGTCGCTAAAATTACGGGAATTGTTTCGATTCCAGTTCCTTCTATCGTTGAGTCATCGTAGCTGAAAAAACCTGATATAAGTAAATTATTATTGAGCAGTTCGCTTTCAACTATGTCTACTGTAAAGTCATAGGTAATTGTCGCCGCTTTTGCAGGATTTGATTCAATAGCAATTAAGCTTAGGGCTATGCCAGTAGTAGCAGTTGCTAATTTTTGGTAGATACCCATGTTACTTCCTAAATTCTTTAGTCTTCAATTCTAGATTAAGGCAGCCAATATGGATTCATTTTTAAAACAAAACTCTACGCCTCATCAAGAAGCAAAATTTCATCTGCAAAAGCTTGTTTCTCTTGAAGGTGTTAGTAAGATTTATCCGTCTTCTAAAGGAGATGTCTACGCCGTTCGGGATGTAACCTTGGATGTGCAAGCGGGTGAGTTTTTCTCGATACTGGGTTCGAGTGGTTCGGGAAAGACAACAACATTACGCCTGATTGGTGGATTTGAAATTCCTGAATATGGGCAGGTTTTCTTAGGTGGGGAAGATGTGACGCTGAAGCCACCTTATCTGCGAGATGTCCATACGGTTTTTCAAAAATACGCGCTGTTTCCCCAGATGAATGTGGCGCAGAATATTGCCTGTCCGCTATCCGTGCAGGGTGTAGCGAAGGACGAAATAAAGCGTCGGGTGGGGGAGTTGTTGAGGATGTTTCAGATAGAGGAATTAAGCGATCGCATTCCCTCTCAACTTTCCGGTGGACAGCAGCAACGGGTAGCCTTAGCACGCGCCTTGATTAATCGTCCTAAAGTACTGCTATTGGATGAACCCCTTTCAGCATTGGATGCCAAGATTCGGGAGGGAGTCAGGGAAGAGTTACGCGAATTGCAGCGTAAGACTAATATCACCTTTATTTACGTGACGCATGACCAAGAGGAAGCACTGGCATTAAGCGATCGCATTGCTGTCATGCACGATGGCAAGGTTGAACAGATTGGCACACCTAAGGAAATTTACTCTCGTCCTAAAACTCACTTTGTTGCCCAGTTTATTGGTAAGGCAAATTTTTTAGTTGGAACAGTTTTAGAAACTAGCAATGAGGCGATTGTCGTAGATGTCAACGGCGTGAAACTTCGGGCGATTTCCCACAACTCCCAGCCAACAACAGGTGAAACTGTGACGTTAATGATTCGACCGGAACAATTTTACATTGGCTCTCATCCAGAAGCTGTCAATCAGGCTACAGGCAAAGTTGACAGCATCACCTACATTGGTCAACTGGTTGAGTGTCGGGTAACTACGGGTATCGGTACTCTTACCGTTACTCAGTTGGGAGGAAGGGAAAGTTATACGAAAGATTCTCCCCTCTCCCTGTACTGGAGTATCAACGACTGTGTTGTGATTCCACCGGAGGCGAAACCTTAAGATGTCTGCCACAACAAGCCTTATCCCTGATGTTCTGGTAACAACCTATCTTCAGATGACAGATGAAAACCAATTTCGTCCTGCCTTCTTAGAGGACTGTAGCGGATTGAGTGTGAAGACAATGGAGGAACCAGATGTCGCGTTTTACCGCTTCTTGTATAGTTCAGTCGGGGAACAGTGGAAGTGGCGCGATCGCCTTTTACTCGCTGAACCTGAACTTGAAGCACTTTTAGCTGCCCCCGAAACCAGCGTTCATGTCTTGTATGTGGGAGATGGTCCAGCAGGTTACGTTGAATTAGCCCAATCGGACAACTCAACCGAGATTGTTTATTTTGGCTTGTGCCCTGACTACATGGGCAAAGGGTTAGGCAAGCACTTACTCAGTTACGGCATCGTCCAAGCCTGGAATAATGGTGCTAAACGCCTTTGGGTTCACACCTGTAACTTAGATAGTCCTTACGCATTGGATAACTATATCAAGCGTGGTTTTAGCGTTTATAAAGTTGACGAACAGCCGATGCCGGAACATTATCTTTGAGTTTCAATTTACTGGAATCCAACCTTACTATTGTTATTGTTCAGATGTTCTAAACAATAACAATAGTAAGTAAGCCTTTCTGTTGAATATTAGTTGTTTTAATTCAAATCAAACAGTAAAAATGGAAAAACAAACTCACTATCCAATGATTATTGGTGACAAAGAGGTTACCAGTGGTAGTCAGGATTTAATTGACCCTGCTACAGGTCAAGTTTTTGCAACCGTGGCAATAGGAACGCCTGAAGATGTTGAGAAAGCCGTTGCAGTAGCGAAACAGGCGCAAAAGGAATGGGCGCAGGTATCCTACGGTGAACGCAGTCTAGCACTGCTTAAATTTGCTGACGCACTGGAACAAAAAGCCGAAGATTTAGCAAAACTAGAAAGCGTAAATACCGGGAAACCCCTAAAATTAAGCCAAGGTGGAGATATTCCCTTTTCCATTGACAATATTCGCTACTTTGCTTCCGTCGTGCGTCATCAAGAAGGGGCGGCAGCAGGAAGTTATTTTGGTGGTTACACCAGTATGATCCGCCGGGAACCGATTGGAGTTGTTGGTGCGATTACGCCTTGGAACTACCCGTTTATGATGGCAGCGTGGAAAATTGGTCCTGCTTTGGCGGCGGGGAATGCCATCGTGATTAAACCTGCACCCAATACCCCCATTACTACAATTGAACTTGCCAAGATTGCTCTAGAATCAGGGCTTCCAGCCGGACTCATCAACGTTGTTACCGGAGAAGCTGCCGTTGGAGAGGCAATCTGTACCCATCCTGATATTCGGATGATTACCTTCACAGGTAGTACTCGCACGGGTAAGCGGGTAATGGAGTTAGCGAGTCAACGTGCGAAACGGGTAACGCTGGAGTTGGGAGGGAAAGCGCCCTTTGTCGTGTTTGCTGATGCGGATATTGAAGCTTGCGCCCAAGGTGCAGTTGCCGCCTCGTATATGAATACTGGGCAAGACTGCACAGCAGCGACTCGTTTTTATGTTCAAAATGAAGTGTTTGACCAATTCCTAGAACGCTTTACTGAGTTGACGAAGCAAATACGGGTGGGCAAACCCTTTGATGCGGATACAGATATTGGTCCTCTGGTGAGTGCCGTACAGCGGAACAAGGTGCATGGTTTGGTAGAGGAAGCGCGGCAACAGGGGATTAAGATTGCCACGGGTGGTGAGTTACCTGAGGGTAGTGGCTTTTTCTATCCACCAACGATTTTGGTAGAAGCCCCTCAAGATGCGAACTCTGTCCAAGAGGAAATTTTTGGTCCCGTGGTTGTGGTGAATCGATTTACAGATGAGGAAAATGCGATCGCACTAGCTAATGATATCCCTTATGGCTTAGCCGCGAGTGTCTGGACAACCAATGTGCAACGGGCAATGCGCGTAACAGCCGCCCTTGAAGCGGGTACGGTTTGGGTGAATGACCATCTCCCAATTGCGAGTGAAATGCCCCACGGTGGCTTTAAGCAAAGTGGCTTTGGTAAGGATATGTCCAACTACGCTTTAGAAGAGTACACCATTGTTAAGCATGTGATGTTTGATAATACAGGCGACCAGCGTAAGGCTTGGCACTCCGTTGTTTTTGGTGATTGAGTTAATTTTAGATTTTGAAGTAAAGAGCGATAAGCCTCTCGGCATGCTTCGCTATCGCGTTTTTGAATGTAGTAAATTAATGTAGTGTGATCGCTCTTTCACTCTGACGGTAAGACTAAAGTCAAAGCGCGATTCAGAATATCCTCTTTATTAACCAGTTGCTCTAATTCATCTGGTAAATAACGTCCTTCTTCTACTTCTAGAGAAGCTTCATCAAGGGCATTCAGATAGGCATCTTCTAATGTTTCAAGTAACTCTTCAGTAGATAGATAATAACCTCCTGCTTTACGACGCTTATTTTCCCTTTTAATTTCCCGAATAGAATTACGAATTGAGACATCCCAAGAGCGAGTTGTACGATTCTCGGCTTGTTGTTTAATCAGATGCAGCAACAGAATCACAGCATAACTGCGAATTGTCTTGATTATGTCCTTTTTACCCATTTCTTCGAGGTCTTCAACAATCGCGATCGCACCTGAGATGTCACCTTTTAACAGCAAGTCTTTAAGTTCAAATAATTCTTCCATAGGGAAATATTTGCAGGATTACGGCAACTTATAACCTGATGACTAATGATTAAAGGGGAACAGAGTTACTGTTCCCCTTCAATTGTGCAGAAATTAAGTTTTTTCAGGAAGTTTCTAAGCGTTCTACTTTTTCTTTAAGTAAGCTTCCAAAGCTTCTGTTGTTAACTGAGTCATAGACTTACCTTCCTGTGCGGCGGCTGCCTTTACACGCTCATAAAGTTCATCCCGAACGCCAATCCGATAACGAATTTTACCGTTAACTTTTGTCATGGATGGTTCTGGCAGGATGACTTCATTCACCAAGCCAGTATCGGACTGCAAGTTCAGTTTTGGAGACTCATAAGCAACAGTAAACTCGCGGATTGCATCAAAACCAACGCGATCGCAAAAATCTCCAAATGATTCTTCGGGCTTGCGGTCTTGCTTGAAGTAAGCAAAGATTGGTTCCAGAAAGGATTCCAGCTCATGAGATGATACGCGATCGGTATAAGGTTCTGCTAGTCGCGTCTGATCGGCTGAACCCCCTAACCAAATTTGATAAGTATCGGGCGCACTGCCAACAAATCCTAACTCAGCCATGTAAGGTCTGGCACAACCATTTGGGCAACCCGTCATCCGCACGACAAATTGCTCTTTTTCTAAACCAAGCTTGTCCAATAGTGCCTGGATTCGGTCAATCATCCCAGGAAGCACCCGTTCTGATTCTGCGATCGCTAAACCGCAAGTGGGTAGCGCTGGACATGCCATCGAGTAGCGCGCCAAGGGGTTAATTGTTTCTGGAGTAATTGAGACACCGTGCTGGTCAAGAAGTTGCTCAAGCGTTGACTGCTGTTCCGGTTCAATATCATAGATGATGATATTGTGGTTTGCTGTAAGCCGCATCGGTAGGGCAAATTGCTGAGCGATTTCTCGCAAAGCGGTCTTGAGGCGGAAATTCCCTTCATCCTTCACCCGACCATTCTCAATCGAAATCCCTAAAAACAGTTTGCCGTCTCCCTGTTCATTCCACCCCAGGTAGTCGTGATACTTGAACGCGGGTAACGGTTTGTAGGGAGCAATCTTTTTACCAAAGTAACCCTCAACCGTTTCCCGGAACTTATCCACACCCCAATCATTAAGCAGGTATTTCATCCTCGCATGACGACGATTTACGCGATCGCCATAGTCACGCTGTGTTGCCACAATCGCCTTCATCAAGTCGTAGACTTCATCCTTCGACACATAGCCAATGGCATCCGCCATCCGGACAAACGTATCTTCTTTATTGTGAGTACGGCCTAAACCACCACCTGCAAGAACATTAAATCCTTCCAGTTCCCCTTGGTCATTCGTAATTACCACCAGACTGACATCTTGCGTATAAAGGTCAATCGAGTTATCTCCGGGTACCGTTACCGCACACTTAAACTTCCGGGGCATATAATGTTCCCCGTAGAGTGGCTCTTCTTTATCGTGGAAGATGGTACCGTTCCCATTACGCTGACGCGCCGCCTTTACTTCTGGGTCTTCTTGGGCGCTAATTGCCTTTTCACCATCCAGCCAAATCTCATAATAAGCACCCGTTTGAGGAGTCAAGAGGTCGGCAATTTTATCGGCATACTCCCAAGCATATAAATAGTCTGGGCGATTTTTGTATGGGGCTGGGGGAGCCATGACGTTACGGTTTAAGTCACCGCAAGCGCCTAACGTTGAACCCATGTTGCGGATAATGGATGCGATCGCCGTTTTCAGATTTTTCTTCAGAATGCCGTGAATCTGAAAGCCTTGGCGAGTTGTAACCCGTAGTGTATGATTACCATACTCTTCTGATAACTTGTCGAGGGTCAAATACAGTTCAGGCGGCATAAATCCACCCGGACTGCGGGTGCGTAGCATGAACTGATAGTCTTTTTCCTGACCCTTAACTCGATTATCCCGGTTGTCTTGCTGGTAAGAGCCATGATATTTAAGAATTTGAATAGCATCTTCACTAAAGTGAGTCGTGTCTTGCCGCAGCTCAGTCGCCACCGGTTCACGCAAGAAGTTGCTGCGTTCTTTAAGTCCTTCTACTTTAGATAGTTTGCGGCCTGAGGAAATCTGAGAGTTAACCATTGGAGCTACAAGTCTGAACAAGTGTACGTTATTCCCGGTAAACCGAGCGGAATTTTGGTGATTACTATAGATCTTAATCTTAGCTATGTTAGCTTTCCTAATGAAGGGAAAGGATGAAAGAAATCCTAAAATCTGTACTATAGCCGCTAGCCGCCTAACCCAAAAACCCTACAGCTAGGGTTTTTGATAGTTTACCGACTTCAGCAACACATTACTAGCGATTCATCCTGGTTCGTCAGCCCTACGAGCCATTTTAGAAGCGCTGCGGAAATCAAACGTTATATTCCCCATTCCAACTTTCAAGATCGGTTATAGGCGCTAGACTGTTGCCAATCCTATAAGATTCCTCTTGTCTCAACATTTAGTTACATTTATATACGGCTTTGTAGAGTTTTATCTCTACCTTTTTGATGGTCAGCATTAACATCTTAATCATCTAGACAGAATGAGCAGCAAACCAAGTTTTTTATTGTCCGAATTATTTTCTAAATCTCTCTGACGACAGAAGATCCGTGTTGAATAAAATAACAAACTATAGTCATGAGCAAAAAACTATAAATTGCTCCCATTTAAAAAAAACAGTTTTCTGAGTTTAATCATGCACTCTTTAATGGATTCTTCTCCCGGCATTGAACAGATATACAGCCAGTCTCTGTGTTCTCGTCAAATCTCTCGATTCCATCTCCATCAGCTTCAATCCATCAGCCGAGACTCTAAGATAAACCCACAACAGAACCGCCTCATTAAGCGATTGCTTCACGCTTGCCGAAGAGGCTGGCTTAACATTACTGATTAAGCTTAGTCCTGTAGTAGAGACTAGCTTTAACTGTAACAACAGTTTTCTTCAATAATTGTTACAGACAGGGCGCATCTTAGCAATTTTTAATGAAGGGTAGTTAACAACTTAGCTCTCACCTAGAAGACGAAATATCTTTTCTCTAGGCAGAGTATTTTGAGAAGTCGCTTTATACATTTTTTTAACATCAACTAAAACGAAAAGGACAGGCTTTATAATAGCCTGTCCTCAATTATTTCTAAACTCGCTAGAGCGCCTTTATTTGAAATCTTATTCAAATAAAGCGCTAGCGAATCTAGAAGCGGAAACCAGCACCAGCTTGAACACTCACAGCAGTATTAGGGCTATTTTGATAAGCGTCAATGCCTATTTTGGTATCACCATAAACAACAATATTTTGACCAATCTGTGCTTCAGCGCCTACTGAAACTACAGGAGCATCTTGGTTACCTAAAGGTGTTGGTTTTCCATTCTCTTCTACAAAGGAATAGCCAGCACCGACGTAAACGTTGGCATTGTTAGTGACAGGAACATCGTAAGAAACCATGGGGATAATTGCACTGGTTTCATCACTAAATAGTACAGAACCACGTACAGAAACAGGAGCTTTATCAGTTGTGATACGGCCTTGAATGTTGCCACCAAAAGTTGCCGCATCACCATCTTGTCCGCCGTTAGTAACACCGGCTGCAACCCCAGCGCCGATGTAGTTTGCATCTGTTCCAGCAGGCTTAGCAGAAGCACTACCAGCAGATAGCAAAACAGGAGCGATTACAACAGTGGCTAATGCCGAGAGAGTTAGAACAGACTTAAGTGTGCGTTTCATAGTTCCTTTCATCAACAGGTAGAGTGTATTTTTGCGTTGTTACTACTAAGGTCGTTGGAAAGAAACAAAAGGTTCCAAGAAATTACAACTTTTTTTGTAATAAGGTTCTTTTTTTAAAAGTCAAGAGGAGCGTTATATTATAGACTATGTACTAATTTCTGAATTGTGTGTCCTCTAAAGATAGAAGAAGTTCTTCCTTTGTATATATAGGTAGACAATGAGTAAGCGAACTATCACTAAAATGAATTAGTTAATCGAGTTAGTGGACTATTTTTTAATTGGCACATTCAAATCAGTTTGAGAAGCTAATCTAACTGAGATTGATTTGTTTGAGGTACTGATTGAGTAGGGTTTAATCAGGTAAGGAAAAGGGCAATTGTTCATCCCTATTCTTACGTTGTAGTCCTCATAGACTATTTTCCTTCTGTCTCACCTGCAACAAATTGACGGTGCGATCGCCTTTAAGTGCCTCTGACGGGGGGAATAACTCTGATTTCCTGATTGCCTAGCCGTGAGAACAGCACTTGAAGGTTGACACTCCAGCGTACTGGAGGGTTCAGAATGAGAGAAGGAAACGCCTTATTGAGTCTTAGATGAACCTGAAGATGAAACCTATGCAACCAATCTCCTTGAAAAGTGGATTTTTAGCGTTTAGCCTTGTTGCGATCGCATCCGTAGCAGGTGGAGTTCTCTCAGCCTGTTCAACCCCCTCAAACCAAGCTCAAAATCCTCCGGCAAGCGATGCGGGTGGAATGCCTGGGATGAATCATGACGGCATGAATCATGGAAGTGGTGACAGTGGGATGAACCACAGCATGTCTATGGATTTAGGCCCTGCGGATGCTGACTACGATTTACGGTTTGTTGATGCCATGACACCACACCATCAAGGTGCAGTTGAAATGGCAAAAGAAGCATTAGAGAAATCTCAGCGTCCTGAAATCAAAAAACTTGCCGAAGATATCATTGCTGCTCAGGAGCGTGAAATCAACCAGTTAAAGCAGTGGCGACAAGCCTGGTATCCAAAAGCTGGCGATACCCCAATGGCTTATCACGCTCAGATGGGACACATGATGCCTATGTCTCCTGAGCAGATGCAGAGCATGATGATGAAGGGAGATTTAGGGGCAGCCAATGCTGAGTTTGACTTGCGCTTCATCAACGCAATGATTCCTCACCATGAAGGAGCGGTAACAATGGCTGAAGATGCCTTGAGTAAGTCTAAGCGCCCTGAAATCAAGCAACTTGCTCAAGATATTGTCGCTTCACAACAGAAAGAAATTGACCAAATGAAGCAGTGGCGACAAGCCTGGTACAAGCAGTAAGCCATGGGACTTACGCAGTAGCTTCACTAGTGGGGTGCGTCGTGACGCACCCTACGACATATAGAGTTTGATGAATGATTTTGCTCAAATCCTGAGCTGAGGCAACAAACTGTAGTTGATTTCACGGTGTTTTTTAGAGAAGGGCAGAACTAAGATCTGCCTAAACACCTCTTTGGATGGAGCTATCCACCACCATGACACCAATGCTATCTCAGTGCCAGAATCTGCAAGAACAGGTAGAGAGTCTGTTACATCTGTTACATCAAGAGCCATCATTACGGACATCGCAGGATGTGACAGTGGTTCAGGCATCTCTCCGAAAAGCGATCGCTCCTACATTTGAGATTGTCTTTGCGGGTGCCTTTAGTGCAGGAAAGTCGATGCTGATTAATGCACTGCTGGAACGAGAACTCCTCTACAGTGCAGAAGGACACGCGACGGGTACGGAATGTTACATCGCTCATGCAGAACCTAGTCAGGAACGGGTAGTACTGACATTTTTGAGTGAGGGGGAGATTCGGGAACAGGCAGCAACGTTGTGTCAGCGATTGGGATTAGTGACGGCTAATGTTAATCAACCGGAAGTGATTGATATGCTACGCCGGGGATGTATGGCAATTCTCCAGCAGGAAGGTGGGGAGAGTAAGTCAGAGAGAGCAAAGCAAGCGAAGGCGCTAGATTTGTTGCTGGAAGGGTTTGTGAGCAATCGCGATCGCATCCACACTGTCACCAATGCCACCTACTCAATGGAGCAATTTGACTTCTCTAATCTGAAGGAAGCGGCTGGTTATGCGCGTCGTGGGAGTAATAGCGCCGTTCTCAAGCGGATTGAATACTACTGCAATCATCCCCTCTTACAAGATGGCAATGTGCTGATTGATATGCCGGGGATTGATGCACCAGTCAAGAGGGATGCCGAACTGACGTATCGCAAGATTGAAGATGAGGAAACGTCAGCCGTGGTGTGTGTACTGAAACCTGCGTCTGCTGGGGATATGACGACGGAGGAGACGGAACTGTTGGAGAAGATGCGGGGTAATCCAGGGATTCGCGATCGCGTTTTCTATATCTTCAACCGTATTGATGAAACTTGGTACAACAACCAACTGCGGCAACGCTTGGATGATTTAATTAGTTCCCAGTTTCGGGATACACCCAAGGTTCATAAAACGAGTGGATTACTCGGATTTTATGGCAGTCAGATAAAAAGTACGAGTGGACGCGATCGCTTTGGTTTAGATTCTCTCTTTGCTGCTAGCGTCAAAGGCATGGCTGGCGGGGAGGATACTCCGCAATTTGTCTATGAATTTCTTCGCTACTGTACCAACTCCGGCAAGTTATCTGCTAATCGGTTCCGTATTTCTGTCAACAATTACGAAACACCCAACCAAAACTATGTACGGATTCTTGCCGAACAAGGAACGCCACTGATCGATCAACTGATTGAGGATAGTGGGATTGAAGAGTTTCGTGCAGCGATTACTCGTTATCTCACTGAAGAAAAGCGCCCCCAACTCTTTGCGAATCTCGCTGATGACTTACAACCGTTGTGCATTAGCTTAAAGAAACAGTTACTGAGCGTTCATCGAGACTTAGATAGTCAACCCCAAGAGATTGAGGCGATGAAAGCGCGGGAGTTGGAACGTCTCAACCAAGAATTACAGCAAGTTGGCAAAGAGTTTTGTACCCACATTGCTGAAGAAGTCAATCAAGTCGTGAATAACGCTTGCCCAAATTTTGAGGCAGATTTTCGCCAACTCCAAAGCCGAATGATCCAACGCCTCGATGAGTTGCTGAATACTTTCTCTGTTGCAGAAGCTTACAGCCGTGCCACTCGCAACCATCCTCGTAATGCTACAGCACCACTACTTGCAGTTTTAGTGGAAGCACTTTATTACCTGGCTAATGAACTAGAGGATGTTTTGGTAGAGGTGTCACTTGAGGTGGCTTCTTGCTTTTTTCAACGGTTGATCGAGCAAGTGCGTCGTTCCGATTACTATAGTCACCTCTATCGCTTGCTAGGGAATGATGGGGGGATTGAGCAACAGCTAAAGGTGCTGGAGAAGCAGGTATCTCGCGCTTTGATGAGTGCAGCAAGAACAGAATGCGATCGCTTTGTGCGAGAAAGCCCTCGTTTTTACGATGAAGGCACCTTTTCAATTTACCAATTCCGGCAAACCTTGCAGCAAACCTCTCAAGGCTATGATGCCGAGAGCATGATTGAAGCTGAACCAGCAATTCGGCAATTACTAAAGTTAGATTTTGAGCCAAAAGTTTCTCAAACAATCAAGCGCAGTTTCCGCCAAACTATCAATCAAACTATCAAAACGCTGCTATTACCAATGGCAGATGAGCAGGCGGATGCAATTTTACAGCAATACAATCAGGCACGTACTTTTTTAGAGCAAACTCTGGAGAAAGAAGCGGAGGGAAAGATTAAATCTAATCGTCGTTTACAGGATGAGGTTGAGCAAAAGATCGAGGTTTATAGCCAAGCAGTAGCTGGGATTAATAGCTGTCTGCAAGGGATGCTGTTAAACAGGCATCAGTTACCTGCGATTGGAGAATCTGATTTAATAGCAATTCCTATTTCTGTTGAATCAGAGGGGTTCGATGTTAGCCCAGGCTTTGATGCTGTATCAGATTCAGATGATGTGGTAGATGCTCTAGAACCGGAGAGTTGAGGAGAAGATATCCGGGTGAGAGGAAATCGCGGCTACACAAACAAAACCCGCGTAGGCGGGTTTCAACTCTATTAGTCCGCGTAGGCGGACTTCGTTTGTATAGCTGCGAATTCTATTCGCCAAGTAGATTAGCTGAGACACCCCAAATATTAAGGTAAAATAATTTTAAGGAGTAGAGATTGATATGGAAGAAAAATTTTCTTTGCAAAACTGTGATGAGGATGATGTTTTATTATTTGGGGATGATACTTTCAAAGTAAGTAAATTCAGGAGAGCAGTAAATGCAGCATTTGGAAATAATTTAGGAGATCAGCTTAATCGTCAATTAAGCTCTTATCATGGAATAAAAATAGATAATGCAATACTAGCTCCTAAGGGCGTAAATGAGCCTTATGCGAGGTGGTTCACTGATGGTATAGACTGTGAGATGCTTCAGCTTGGCTCAAAAAGCTGGCAAAAAGGAAAAGTAAGAATTAAAGTCAGTGTTGAATTTTATGTTGAAGAAGATTCAGAACAACAACTTATTGAGTCATCCGAAATTGAATTACCAGAATCACCACTAGACGATCTTCGCCAGATGATGAACCAAGAAAATCAGCAGTCATAGTTATGGCAAAAATACCCAGAATTCCCATTCCTTCAGAAGTGAGGAAATATGTATTTGAATATCTAAATTGCCACTGGATGACATTCGTTGAATGATGAACCAGAATAGTTAACAGGAAGATTGTTTAAACTGGAGCTTGACATGGACACCAAATTTGAACAATTGGGTCAGGATGATATTTTGTCTTTACACGCGCCAACTTATGGTAGGGAATTTAATGTGTCATCTAACAACTTTGCCAGCATCTATCTCAAATCACCTGAGTTTATCGAAGTAATTAAAAGGCGCTTAAGCATAGGGGAAGGAATTAAAAATTCTTTGTTTGCTAACGGTCTAGATTCTGAAGTTTTAAGAGTTGGTAAAAAAGCTTGGCAAAAAGGCAAAGTCAGAATCAACGTGTCCGTAGAGTTTTGCCCTGATGAGCCTGAAATTGACGAAACAGCGCCAAGCAATGAAATTCCCCAACCCGAATCCCCGCTTGATGATATTCGCCAGATGATGAACCAGGAAAATCAGCAGTTATAGTTATGGCAAAAACACCCAGAATCCCCATTCCTCCAGAAGTGAGGAAATACGTATTTGAACGCGATCGCTACCAGTGCCAAAGCTGTAGTAAAACTAAGCTAGAAACTCAACTAAGTATTGACCACATTATTCCTCTTGCTCGTGGTGGTCAAAATGACATTAGTAACCTACAAACCCTCTGCATTTCCTGTAACCAGCAGAAAAAACACCACCTTGACTCCCGCTTCCGTCGTTACTTCAGTGATTGAATAAAACTGTGAGATTCTATTTAGGGTAAAGATACATCCACTGGTGAACTAGAATTAGCGAACTACGGAGCGCAAGTCTGAGGAAAGTAGGTATTGCGTCCTGCGGCTTTTGCCTGATACAACGCCGCGTCAGCAGAGGCAATCAGCATTGTTGGTTCAAGGTTAAGGTTTGGCTGGGTGCAAGCGATACCCAAACTAAGCGTAACGTGATGGCTCACAGCAGACTGAGCATGAGCAATCTCTAAAGTATTAACAACTGCCCGAATTTCTTCGGCAACTTGAGACGCACCAGCAACGGTAGTATCCGGCAAAATCACCGCGAACTCCTCTCCACCGTACCGTGCTACCAAATCTACTGAACGTCTTGCACAAAAGCTTAGAGCATCAGCAACTCGACGTAGACAGGCATCACCCGCTTGATGACCATACGTGTCGTTGTATTTCTTAAAAAAGTCAATGTCACAGAGAATGAGAGATAGCGGCAAATTCTCCCGTGCCAAGCGTTGCCACTCCGCATCAAGGTATTCATCAAATCGGCGTCGGTTGGCGACACCTGTGAGTCCATCCAGATTAGCCAGACGCTGCAACTCCCTAGTCGCTAGCTCTAGTTGTTGATAAAGCTGAGACTGTTGCAGGAGACGCCGTACTCGTTGACGCAGCACTGCCCAATGAATCGGTTTGGTGAGGTAATCAGTTGCTCCAACAGCAAACGCTCTATCTACCGACTCTTGGTCATCAAGACCCGTAATCATCAGTACAGGTGTGCGTGAAGCATCTTGTAAGCTCTTGATGTGGGTAAAAACCTCAGCATCCCGTATACTCTCACTAGCGATTAATTGCAGTTGAGTGCAGCAAGCAAAGCCATCCATCACGGGCATCAGCGCATCTAACAGGACAAGATGCGGCTGAAGGCGTTTGTAGACTTCTAAGCCCTGTTCACCATTAACGGCTTCCACGACTCGATACCCGTCTTTTTCCATAAATCTGCGTATTACTGCACGCATAGACGGGTCGTCGTCCACCACCAGAATCACTGGTGGGTCTTCGGGGAGAGAGACTACGTTCATCCTTGATATCGCTGATATGGCTGCCGTTGGGTATCTAACGTTACCTCGACCCGCTTATCGTCAACCTTTATCTGGGACACCAGCTTCAGTGCCGCATTTATCGTGCCATGCTTGCTCATGTCTTTGGGAGCCTGAGACAACTTGTATAGCCTTAATGCACCCAGTTTGGCACTACTTGACTGAAAAGTGTAAGTCCTATCAAGTAACACCATGACATTGCCCTTGTTAGCGCCTATGCTCCTCACTTGTAACAACTGAGGAGCATCTTCTAGGTAGCGATCGATTACCAGCACTGTCATCCAGCGTCTTTACTATAGTATCAAGGCAGCACTTGTAGTGCCTCTGCGTCAATGGCAGTCTGGGCTACCCGTTATATCAGAAGAGCTAACTGAATCAACTGTTCCTAGTTCTGAGCGGCTGCTTTATCTTTAGGAGCTTCAGGAGGCTTTTTGTTAAAGTAAGCTTCCATCACTTGACGCACCATCGGTGCTGCCACCTTACCACCACCACCGCCAGAATGTTCTGCAAACGCCACAACAACGATTTCTGGTTTATCAAATGGTGCATAGGCTCCAAACCAAGCATGAGGCTTGCCAGGAGGAGCCTCTGCTGTCCCACTCTTCCCCGCAACGGGTGGGAGATGTGGCACTTTCAAGGCTGCCCCAGTCCCATCAGCAACAACGGAGCGCAAACCCTTTCGCAGCATTTCTAAGGTAGTTGGCTTCAGATTCAGCGACACTCGCGAATTTTTCGCCTGCTCATTGTTCTTGAAGAAGTGAGGTTTGACTCGATAGCCGCCATTCGCAGGAGCAGCAAACATCACAGCGACTTGTAGCGGTGTGGCTTGGGTAAATCCCTGACCGATAGACATATTGACCGTATCGCCAACCGTCCACTCCCAGTCGAATTGCTTTCGCTTCCAAGCGTCATCCGCTACTAATCCAGTGGCTTCGTCTTCCAACTCAATCCCTGTTTTTTGACCAAAGCCATAATTCCGCGACCATTTAATCAGCGTTGGTCCGCCAACACCTCTGCCGATTTGACCGTGAAATGTATTACTGCTCATCGCCATAGCGCGAACATATCCTATAGCACCAAAGCCAGCATGGTTCCACTCGCCAAAGGAAGTTCCACCAACGTTCAAAGCAGCAAACGTCTGCAACACAGTACTAGGTGAATATTTACCAGATTCCATGCCAGCGGTTTGGGTGACAACCTTGAATGTACTGGCTGGTGGAAAGCCTCGCATGGCGCGATTGACGAAAGGAGTGCCTTTAGCTTGCAGTTGTTTCCAAGTATCTGCTGTAACACGGGTAGAGAAGATGTTGGGGTCAAAGGTTGGGCGGCTGACCATTGCCAAAACCGCACCCGTGTTGGGATTAATGGCAACAATCGCACCTTTTTGATTGCCTAATGCCGCCTCTGCTGCTTTCTGGGTCGTCAGATCTAATGTAGTTTGGACATCCTTACCCGATTTTGCGTCTTTCTCACCGAGAATCCGCAGTACCTGACCTGCACCATCAACCTCAACCTGCTGCCCCCCCCATTCTCCTCGTAGCAGTTGTTCATAGGACTCCTCGATACCCATTTGTCCAACAATGTCACCGAGGCGGTAGCCTTCGGCTTTACGCTTTTCTAGCTCTTGATCGTTCATCTCTCCGGTGTAGCCTAAGATATGAGCCGCCAAATCACCGTTGGGGTAGTCCCGCACGGCTTCAATATCAACTTCTACGCCTTTAAGCTGGCTGCTATACTCTGCCAACGCCGTAATTTGGGCAGGACTGATGCCCCGCTCAATCCGGATGAGCGAAAGTGAGTTAGATCCTGCTTTTTCAACACGCTTTTGGATCTCGTCTTGAGGGAGATCCAATAATTTGGAGAGGAGTTGACGGGTTTTTGGCCACTCTGCCTCTTTGATGGCAATCGGCCAGAGAAACACAGCGTGAGACAACCGACTACTCGCCAACACTTTCCCCTTGCGGTCAAAAATATTGCCCCGCACGGGTTGTTTCGGAACCAGACGAATGCGGTTGTTTTCTGCAAGTTGCCGATTACGTTCTCCCTGAACCAACTGCAAATAGGCGAGGCGAGAACCCATACCTCCCAGCAGGAAGATGCTGACTAGCAGCATGACAAACAGGGATTGATAATTGCGTCCGACGGTACGGGGCGTAATTTGACGCCCCACTGGAGAAATCTGCATCACGGTTATATTAGAAAGTTTCAGTGGTTGAGTTTAAAAGAAATTTCTACCCAGTTTATTGCTGATTATGACAATTTGGCATGATGGATATCGCCAATGTTTAATCCTGTATAGGACGACACACTTTTGGGTAGTGCGAGGTGAAGTGATTACTCATCAAGATTAAGGACTAGACAGATAAAATAAACCAATGTACAGAAACACAGCTTGACAATTCAGACAGAATTACATTCCAGATTAGGCGATCGCCACTGTAATTGAATAACCAATATGTCTCAAACTTCCGTTAAAAAACAACGCTCTCCGGATACTGCTGCTGAGCTTGATGTTGAACTTCGCAAAGTTTTCAAGGTTTTCAATGGCGAGACAGCTGTCCGAGGGATTGACCTGAGTGTTCGTCGGGGTGAATTTTTCAGTATTCTCGGTCCCTCTGGATGTGGGAAAACAACCACCCTACGCTTAGTCGCTGGGTTTGACCTGCCCTCAGCCGGAGAGGTACTGATTCAAGGGCAATCGATGAATCAGGTTCCCCCCCACCGCCGACCTGTAAATACCGTATTTCAAAGCTACGCATTATTTAATCACTTGAGCGTAGTGGAGAATATTGCCTTTGGTCTACGGCTCAAAAAGCTCAAAGCCGCAGAAGTTGATGAGCGGGTGAAACAAGCCCTCAAGCAAGTAAAGATGGAGGCTTATGCCAATCGCTTCCCCGCTCAACTGTCTGGAGGACAACAGCAACGGGTGGCGTTAGCACGGGCGCTAGTCAATCGTCCCGCTGTATTGTTATTGGATGAACCGTTAGGAGCGTTGGATTTCAAACTACGCAAAGAAATGCAGGTAGAACTCTCGAATCTGCATCAAGACTTAGGCTTAACCTTCATCATGGTGACCCACGACCAAGAAGAAGCCTTGAGTCTATCTGACCGTATTGCTGTCATGCGATCGGGGAAAATTGAGCAAATTGGTACCCCTACAGAAATCTACGAACGTCCCCGAACACCATTTGTCGCTGATTTTATTGGTGATACAAATTTATTTAGAGGACATTTAGAAGCCGCTGATGCCTCAACCCTGCAAATTACAACGTCAACAGGCTTGAAGATTGTGGTGCAGCCCAAGTCACCTAGGGATACAGCAAGCAATACTAAAGATATTGTGGTAAGTGTACGCCCTGAAAAAATTCGCCTGAGCCTTTCTCCCCCAGACTCAAGAACTAATTGCTTTGAAGGACATCTTAAGCACGTTATGTACTTGGGAACCCATGTTCACTATGTTGTTGAGTTAAACAGTGGCGACCTCCTGACTGTCAGGCTACCCAATGTTACCAACAAGTTACCAGATGCCAATACGGCTGTTTATGCTCGTTGGGCAGCCACGGATTGTCTGGCTTTGGAGGAGTAATCATATAGCAGAAAGCTGTCAGCTATCAGCTATCAGCTTTTTTGTTGTCCTTGCTCTGTCTCTTTGTTTCACACACTTCCCTCTGTACCTAATCCAACTGAAAACCGCTATATAGCTGTTGCCATAAAGGTAAGGACAAATTTAACGACCCAAGCGACCATGTACTAGTAATAAGCCTTCTGCCTTTTGCTACATCACATAATTTATTTTTCAAAGCTTTCTAACACGTAGACCTTCTTAACCCTTAGTCACTAGACAATTGTGCCTCCCACAGATCGACGGACATCCCTAAGACATTCCACACGGCGTCAGTTCTTACAGGTAGCGGCCTCGGCAACTCTAAGTAGTATTGCGTTGTCTGGATGTGGCTGGACGCTTGCTAATGTACGACCACCAGCTAGCCGTTCCAGTTCTTCCACAGAGTTGTACATCTACACTTGGTCTGGCTACACCGATCAGGATTTGCTCAACCGCTTTGAGAAGGAGACAGGAATCAAGGCTGTAGCTGATGTTTTTGACTCCAACGAGTCAATGCTGGCTCGACTTCAAGCGGGAGGTGGTGGTTCTTACAGCATTATCTACCCGTCTGACTATATGGTGCGGGAGATGGTGAATAAAGGGCTATTAGCTGAACTTGATTCATCGCGCCTTCTTGGTCTAGAGCAGCTATTTCCCAAGTTTCTTAATCCTAAATATGATCCAGGAAATCGGCACAGCGTACCCGTAAGTTGGGGAACTACAGGTTTAGTTTACAACGCTCAAAAATTGAAACCGGAACCTGTTGATTGGAGCTACCTATGGCAATACCGGGAACAACTATCAAGACGAATGTCGTTACTGAATGATGTCCGAGAAGTCATGGGTGCTGTGTTGAAATTGTTGGGGTATTCGTATAACTCAACTAATCCTCAGGAGATTCAACAGGCTTATACAAAATTGGTAGAGTTGAAGCCTTATCTAGCCTCGTTTACTTCTGATGCTTGGCGACCTCAAGTGTTGAGCGGAGATTTAATCGTAGCGATGTGCTACTCCTCTGATGCCAATGAAATCATGGAAGAAAACGAAGACTTGCGGTATGTACTTCCTAAAAGTGGTTCTTCCGTATGGATGGATACGCTAGCGATTCCAAAAACAGCTCCAAATGTTGAGGGAGCCTATGCTTGGATTAACTTCATGTTACAGCCCGATGTTGCAGCTCAAATTTGTGAACGATTAAGCTTCGCGACACCGAACCAAGAAGCATTTGAGCTTTTACCTCCAGAAATCCAGGAAAATCAAAGCTTATTTCCGTCAGAATCAGCATTAGAGCGTTGTGAAGGTGTTGCACCTGTTGAGGAAAAGATTACTGAAGTGTATGACAACTATTGGACGAGACTGACCAGTGCCTAATTGCCTTTGTCTAATGTGCATTCTTGTTCTAGTGTTCTAGAACCAGCGCAACCTTATTCCCCAGTTCAGAGAAACTACCTGTGTCTACTAACATCACCCCTCCTTCTCTACCGAATCCCAGTACAACGGATAGTGTCGCTGAACTGCCAGTTCTGAACGAGACGAAACGCCCTCGGTGGCAGTGGTTGGAACCCTTGATCTTGCTCTCACCTGCGGGTCTTTGGTTAACGTTGTTGCTGGTGCTGCCAACGCTGGTGATTTTTGAGCTGAGTTTGGTTCCCGATATCCGACCAGGAATGGTGGTTAATCCGTCTGGGATTGGTAACTATCTGCGGGTATTTGAACCGATTAATCTACAAGTGATGTGGCGATCGCTTTTGTTTGCGATTGGCACAACGGTAATTTGCCTGCTTCTGGGGTTCCCTGTCGCCTACTGGATAGCACAGATGGCACCGAAGCGCTGGCAAAATTTGCTGCTGTTGGGGTTTATCTTGCCTTTGTGGACTTCCTCACTGTTGCGATCGTATGCCTGGATTACGATTCTGCGACCGACTGGGGTACTCAACACTGTGTTAACCAGTATCGGATTACCCGCTTTAGAGTTATTAAATCGTAGTCCTGCGGTGTTAATTGGTATGGCTTACAGTTACCTGCCATACATGGTTTTGATTCTTTATGCTTCTCTAGAAAAGTTAGATAAGCGCCTGCTGGAAGCTTCTGCTGATTTAGGGGCGAATGCTGTTCAGACGTTCTGGAAGGTGACAGTCCCGCAAACTTTACCAGGAATTGCAGCAGGTTCATTGTTGGTATTTATTAGTGGTTTGGGAGATTTCGTCGATCCAGAGTTGCTAGGTGGTGCGTCCAGCATGACAGGCGCACGTTTGATTTATAACCAGTTTTTGGGAGCAACTCAAAACTGGGGATTTGGTTCAGCTTTGAGTATGGTGTTAATTTTTGCCGTAAGTGTTGCGATCGCACTTTTGCTTAAATATGGCGATCGGGAAGCAGCACAGCGTTAGAACACGTCTACTTTTCTCGTTGAAGGGCGAAGCATTATGGAAGATCCAGATTCTCTGGATCGACTCCAAGCGATCGCAATTGCTCTGCAAGCCTTCGGGCGCGTTGCTCGGCTTGTTGGGCGCGTTGCTCGGCTTGCTTAGTACGTTCTTCCGGTGTCGGCAACCGTGTAGATAGTTCGTCATACCAATAAAGCCACTCTCGCGTTACACCTCCATAAGTTCCCCGTTCAGCCCCAATTCCTAAGCCAATTTCCGGTAACCAAACTGGATTTTCTGGTTGCAACACATAAGCACCATCAACCAAGCGATGTACTTCCAATCGGGGCTTTCTCCGACGACGGGAGGAATAAATCACGTAGTACAACACACCCATAGAAGCATACACTTCCTTTTTGGTGCTGTATTCTCCCCGATAATTTTGGGAAACCACTTCTAACACCAGGATTGGGACAACATTCTCTTCCCAAAGCGGATAACTTAAGCGCAGTTCTTCATCAAAAAACCGCTCTACTCCCAGACTCAAAAATCCATCGGGTACAATTGCAGGTTTATCGGCATCGTAGTAAATCCCCATATCTATGCCGAAGAACCAATCCATGCGCTCTGCCCACAGCATCAACAGTATTGCCTTCAACAGACCAGGAATCAATTCTTGTAGTTCATTATCCACAGGCGTATCATCAGAGTCAGGTAGCTCTTCGGAAGAAGGAAAGTATCTCTGGGGGTTGTACTCTAACATGACAGTCCCAAAACTAATGAAAAAATTATAGCGATGAGCATTTATTCGGTAAATTGAGAGCTACTGAGCAAGTAAGGGACGCGATGCCTAAAGGCAATAGGTATGACTCAATGAAAGATACACTTTCGCATCAGCAGGAAGAGGAGATTCCCAGAGATATCTTGCAGTCTAAATCCAAACCCAGCTTCTCCTGGCAAGGGATTTTTTCTGTACTGATGTTCTTCTATATGTATCTACCCATCTTTGTGCTGACGTTTTATAGCTTTAATAATTCGGCATACAGCGCGGGTTGGAAGGGATTTACTCTCAAGTGGTACACGCGGTTACTGGGAGACTCCCGGATTCTTACGTCACTGCAAAATAGTTTGATAGTTGCTCTCGCCGCTGTTGGGATTTCGGCTGTGATTGGAACTCTGATGGCAGTCGGTTTAGCACGCTACCAATTTCCCGGCAAAAGCTTGTATCGAGGTGTATCTTACCTGCCGCTGATTATTCCTGATATTGCAATCGCGGTTGCTACGCTTGTCTTCCTCGCTGTTATTGGTACACCCCTGAGTTTGTGGACGATTGTCGCTGCCCATGTGGTCTTTTGTCTAGCTTATATCGCAATTGTCGTCTCCTCAAGAATTTCTGGTCTTGACCCTCACCTGGAAGAAGCAGCGCTTGATTTAGGCGCAACTCCGCTACAAGCCTTTATCAAAGTTCTGTTGCCAGAATTGATGCCAGCGATTATTGCGGGTTGTCTTTTATCCTTCGTTCTCAGTATGGATGACTTTCTCATTGCTAGCTTCACAGCAGGTACGGGTTCAACAACTCTCCCAATGGAAATCTTTAGCCGTATCCGCACAGGAGTTAAACCAGATATTAATGCCCTAAGTGTTCTGCTAATGCTAGGGTCTGGGGTAGTTGCCTTCATTGCAGAAACCATACGTTATCGGGCGGAACAAAAACGTTTTAAGTAAGTAGCTATAGCAGAAAGCGGTCAGCTATCAGCTATCAGCTTTTTTGTTTTCCTTGCTCTATCTAGATTTCACACACCTGAGATGTACCTCATCTCTCCAGGAAACTGTTATAAGCAAAATTAAGTATTGAGTGAAAAGAAACATTGCTGTTTCTGAGGAGAACGTTTAGATAACAGGAGATATTAATTGGCTCAGTTACAACGGTTGGTTATTGCACTAGAACAACGAATAAACCAGCAGATTCTTTTAACTGACGCGCAACAGCATTATCTGGGTCGAGTACTACGGCTGGGTAATGGCGATCGCTTTATTGCAATGGATGGACAAGGCAGTTGGTTGTTAAGCGAGTTAGAAGCCAACCTCACGCAAGCTAGAATTATTGAATCTCTATCTGTTCAAACTGAGCTGCCTTTTGCGGTGACGTTAATGGCAGCAATGCCCAAAAGTAGCGGATTTGACGAGGTGGTGTATCAGGCAACCGAGTTGGGAGTTACGGCGATCATCCCGTTGAAAAGCGATCGCACACGGCTCAATCCCAGTCCCCAAAAAGTTGAACGCTGGCGACGCCTTACCCAAGAAGCCGCTGAACAATCCGAGCGTCAAGTTGTACCAACAATCCTCGATCCTGTTGACTTTGCTACTAGCCTTCAGCTAGCTGACACTCCACACACCTACCGCTATATTTGCGTCGCTCGTGGCAATCCTCCTCATCTCCTCAGTTGCTTACAAGACATAAGAATACAACTTAAAACAGCTCAGGCTTCTACCCCTCAACTTCCCTCCGTTGTCATTGCGACTGGACCAGAAGGGGGCTGGACAACTACCGAGGTAGATAAAGCCACTGCTGCCGGATTTCAACCTGTTTCCTTAGGATGCCGCGTCTTAAGAGCTGTAACAGCTCCAATCGTTGCTCTATCTCTTGTCGCTTCAGTTTTAGAGTAGAAATATTCAGGAAGATTCCTCAGCTAAGCTACCCTTAGTGTGAATTTCCGCCACTCCCAATTCCCAATTCCCTGCCATCATGATTGACCAAGTTGCTGATGCCTTTGAGCGAAAAGATTATCGAACAGCTACCCGATTACTCAAACAGCTAGTAAAGCAGGAACCGAAAAACCCTTGGGTACGGCTTTATGTTGGACGACTGCATGAAGAGACAGGTAAGCCGGAATCGGCTGAAACAGTCTACCGTCAGTTACTCCAAGGTACAACGAACCCTAAGATTATGACGCAAGCGCGTCAGGGACTAGGACGCATAGAAAGAAGGGAAAAAGAGCAACGACAGCAAGCACTTGCTCAGGCGACGGCTAACCCCGATAGTACAGAATTAGGGCTTTTAATCCTAGAACCCATCGCTGCTGAAGTGAAACAGGCAGCTGCCCAGAAGCTTGCTCGGATTATGCAGATAGATGCTTACACCGCAAGGCTACAACTTCCAACACGAGGCTGGCGTCTGTATCGCGTTGGTCCTGTAGGAGAACTGCAATTTTATGTTTCATCGCTGCGACAAGCGGAGATTCCCTGCTTTTCAGGAACTCTACGTGGTATCCAAGAAATTAACGTCTTTAACGTCAATTATTTTTCTAGTAGTGAAGCAGGGACAACGTTAGGAACGTCCAACAATCGTTCGTCTCAAGCTACAGTTGTTTGCAAAAATGCAGACGGACAGTTAGGAACGCTTGCCTTCAAGTGGTCAGAAGTGACCCAAAGAGTAGAAGGGCTTTTGCCTCTATTTGACGAAGTTGTAGATTTGGACGCACGCCGCAATCTACAACGCAAAACTCAAACTCTCGATTATGTGCAGTTTTGTGACCTACATTTACCTGAGCGTCGTACTATTTTGCGATTAGGCGATCGCAATTATCAATTTCAGCAGGGAATTCCTCTTTCCCAAATTCAGCCAAATATTCAGCACCCTAAACCAGACGTATCTTCCTTGCACCAAACAACGACTAGAAGAAGCTGGAACAACTTGCTAGCTTTCCTCAACCAATCACTGCCTCAGGTACCAGTCTGCTCAGATTTCACAACCTTTGCCGAAACAGCCATCGATTACAAAGAAATGCTGGGACACTTGACCTCTCACATCGACTTATTTCGACGTAAAGAAACGCCTTGGGACCCAGCATTTCAGTTGTATAGCGGATTAGTTTTCCTCAAAAATGCCTCTGGGCAATAAAAGCGCTTAACCAGGCGTTTTCACCTGACGCGCCATATCACGGAACATATCAAGGCTTGGCCCAGGACGACGGCGACTCTGACTAGCTGTCGGCATTAAGTAGTTGGGAGCAAAAGTTTGTTCAGCTTGAGGTTCAACTTTGCCATTTGTGGATGGGGCTGGTGGGTTTGGCTGAGCTTCAACTTTTACTGTCTCGTTCTTGGATGGGACGGCAACCTTGCCGGGATCGGGCTTTTGGGCTTTTGCTTCTGGCTTCTTGGCTTCTGGCTTCTTGGCTTCTGGCGATGGTTCGGTTTTGGGCCGATCTGCCACGGCTACACCTACGGTTTCCTTTGCAGATTCTAGCTTTTCGGCTACAGTCCCCGCTGCGGCTTTCAGCGGTTCTGCTATCTTCTCTTGAACTACTGCCTTAGCATTGTCAATTTCGTCTAGCTCTAGGTAAAATCCTTTTGATTTTTTAGGCTTGGGAGCAGTTGACGTATTATCTTGAGATTTTTTGCCACCGATAAGCCCACCGAAGAAGGCGGCAATTCCACTGAACAACTTTTTGATAAAACCGAACATTTACCAATACTCCTGGCTTTAGATGAATTTAATGGTGTTGCCAAAGATGAGAGCCGACTATTCCAACTTTGATACAAAAGGTTATTAGCGCGGCTTGGCTCAAGTGACGACTTTTTAGATGAAGTTTGCCCGAAAGTTCCTGCCAGATTGAATTATGAATTTTTACGGCGACCCAGTGCAAGATTCACCTTAGCTTCTCCACAAAACTTTACAGTCTGTCTCTAAACGGTATAAATGCTCAACTTCTGCTTAGTCAAGGTCACAAGGGAATTTATCTATATTTACAATCATCTCATGTTTCCTGTACAGATTGGGACACTCTCACTGGGTGTACCACAGTAGCGATCGCTTAGGGTATGGGGCTGACTAAGCTGAGGTTAGGTAAGTTATTCGATTGACTATGAAAATTGCAAGTGATTACGCTACGCCCAAACTTCGCGATCGCAATCCTGTATTGTTGATTCACGGCATTACCGACACAATCGCCGTTTTTCAGGGTATGGCTACCTACCTGAGCGCCCAAGGGTGGTCGGTACATAGCTTCAATTTGATACCGAACAACGGTGACCTTAGTCTTGACCAGTTAGCGGCACAAGTAGCTGATTATGTAGCTAAGACCTTTGACCCCAAGCAATCGATAGATGTCATTGGCTTCAGTATGGGGGGCATTGTCTCACGCTACTACATTCAACGGTTGGGTGGTATCGACCGAGTGCAGCGCTACATCAGCATCTCTGCGCCCAATCATGGCACCTTAGCCGCTCACCTCTCTTGGCGTCCTGGCTGTATTCAGATGCGTCCAGATAGTGAGTTTCTACGGGATTTGAATCGGGATGCCTCAATAATGCTGGAACGGCTGAACTTCACTGTGATGTGGACACCTTATGATTTGATAATTGTCCCAGCGAAGAGTTCTCAGATGCCAGTGGGTAAAGAAGTGATAGTGCCTGCTCGCCTCCATGCTTGGATGCTAACCGATGAGCGATGTCTCAAAGCTGTTGCCGCTGCACTCTCGGAGCCAGTTTTAGTGGCTGATGATAAGACCGTATCATCTCCAAGTTAGTTGCAAACGCGATTTACCTCAGTAAGTACTTCTGTAAACTGTTGCCTAAGGTGAACTGTGCCAACGCTGTGCAAATGTTATGAAAAAACGCCAAATTACTAAACTTTACGCATGGTCGTTAGGAATTTTCTTTCTCTGTACCACTCCAACTTATGCCCAAATACCAACATCTCCCCTGCAAGAACAGCAACAACTTACTCAACAACAGATATTGCAGGAACTTGGGCAAGCTGATGTTGTTTACCTGGGAGAAACACATAATCGCGCCGAAGACCATCAAGCGCAACTAGAAATCCTGCAAGCACTCCACCAGCAGAATCAAAAAATCGCCGTTGCAATGGAGATGTTTCAGCGTCCCTACCAGGACATTCTTGACCAATACTTAGCAGGGAAAATTACAGAAGCTCAGTTAGTTGAGCAAACTGAGTATGACAATCGTTGGGGTTTCCCTTGGGAGTACTATGCACCGATACTTCGCTTCGCTAAAACTCATCAACTGCCTGTCTTAGCCTTGAATACACCGACAGAGGTGACACGAAAAGTTGCTCGTAGTGGGTTAGAAAGCCTAACAATTGCTGAACGTCGGCATATCCCACCCTTTTCAGAAATTCGGACAGATAACGCTGAATATCGAAAAATGGCAGAGGGAAGCTACCAATTGCATCATCAAGCAGGACAGGGCAACAGCAACAGCTTTGAGCGGTTTTTCACAGCGCTGGTGTTGTGGGATGAAACAATGGCAGAAAAAATTGCCCAATTTATTAGAGCCAATCCAGACTATCAAGTGGTGGTGTTAGCAGGGCAAACTCATATTGTTTACGGACACGGGATACCGAGTCGTGTTGCGCGACGCCTTAATAATCAGTTAGTACAGCGTTCAGTCTTGTTCGATAGTCCTCAAGATGCCCAAGTGGTAGGAGAAAACGCGATCGCAGATTACTTTTGGCAACCTATCCAACAGTAGCTTGAGGGTAGATCAAGATTTTGTAAGTATCGGGGGTTGGTGTAATCGCTTGTTCAACAGCCTTTGCTAATTTTTGGAGAGGATAGCGATCGCTAATTAACGCATCCACATCAATGCGCTGGTTAAATACAATATCAGCAGCAAGAGACTGAAGGCGATAGGAGGAACTGTAGCTTCCCATCAGGTCGATTTCTCGGCGGTACAGGATATTAGGATTAATGGGAATTTCCACCTCATCCGGGAACTCGGCAAAAAATAGGATTTTTCCACCCTTGCGTGTACAGTCAAGCGCTTGGAAAAAGGCTTTGTCACTAGGAACAGCTAAGAGAGTCGTATCAACACCCATACCCTCAGTAAGGGAGAAGACTTTCTGTTGTAAATCAGCATCACGGGCATCAAAAGCGGCTTCCGCACCAACAGCTAGTGCTTTCTCAATGCGGCTAGGGATGAGGTCAGTTGCGATCGCTCTTGCCCCAAAACACTTCACCAACATAATGAACATTAGCCCAATTGGACCCGCACCCGTTACCAAAACCGTTTGTCCGGGGCTAACTTGCGCTTTTTTTACCGCCTTGAGGCAACAGCTAGTCGGTTCGACAAAACTCGCTTGTTCAAAACTAACGCGATCGGGGATTGGAATTAACCCCCCACACCGAACAATATGCCCTGGAACCTTGACATACTCTGCAAAGCCACCACCACTAGGCGTAAACCCAGCCGTTGTCGTGATGTTTTTATAAACCTCGCACATTGAAAAGTTGTCATTTAGACAGTAGCCACAGCGCATACAGGGAATGTGGTGCATAACAACCACCCGTTGCCCAATCTGCCAACCCTTAACATCCTCTCCTAACGCCGCTATTATCCCAGCGGTTTCATGCCCATAAATGCGGGGTGGTTCATAGAGAGGATAGCGAATCTTTTTAATATCCGACTGGCAAAGTCCTACGACTCGCACCTGTACCAACACCTCATCACTTTGGAGTTCGGGTACTGGCACCTCTTCGTAATTCAGTTGATTAACCCCTCGGAATACTTGTGCTTTCATCCTGCTGCTTTTAGTAACTTCCGCGATTTTAGACTTTACCACTCGCTAGACCAGGCTGGCAGAAATAACTGACAAAAAATCCCAATCTCCGCATCTCCTCATCGCTTTTTAAGTGACGGACTGAGAGAATTTTTTAATTCCTAATCCGGGTAATGGCTAATGAATGAATTAACGACTGATGTTTTAGTGGTTGGGGGTGGTACCGGTGGCACAGCCGCGGCTATTCAAGCTGCACGTCAAGGTGCCCAAACCTTACTAGTGAGTGAATTTCCTTGGTTGGGGGGAATGCTGACTTCTGCGGGTGTCTCAGCGCCTGATGGGAATGAACTTGTCGCCTTTCAAACGGGTTTATGGGGGGCATTTTTGCGGGAACTGCGGCAACGGCAGATAGGTGGATTAGACAACAGTTGGGTGAGTATGTTTAGTTTTGACCCTCGCACAGGTGCGAAGCTACTTGCTGATTGGGTGCAGCAGCTACCTAACCTGAAGTGGATTGCTGGGCAAACTCCCTTAGAGATTTTGCGCCAAGGCAACTGCATTACGGGTGTTCGATTTGAAAATTTCACCGTTAAAGCCAAAGTCACGCTAGATGCTACGGAACTGGGAGATGTGTTGGCTTTAGCCGAAGTGCCGTACCGTTGGGGGTGGGAACTGCAATCTGAGTTTGAGGAACCTAGCGCCCCGGTGTCAGTTAATCAGTTGACTCAGCAGTATCCCGTACAAGCGCCAACTTGGGTAGTCGTCCTCAAAGATTTTGGGGAGGCAGAAGATGCCCCAGAGATTCCTGCCCCTCCTGATTATTCCCCGGAGCAATTTGTGGGTGCTTGGGACAATTATGGGGCAGAGCAATTTCTAAATTACGGACGCCTACCAGGAGGACTGTTTATGATTAACTGGCCTCAGTGTGGCAATGATTATGGTGAAGGCGTTGGGCGCTTAGTTGAATCTAGTGATAAGCAGCAACAGTTTCTTCAGGAAGCCCGTTGGCACACTCAAGGTTTTGCTCACTTTATTCAGTCTCAGCTAGGGCATCGCTATGGTTTAGCTGATAACATCTTTCCCAACTCCCAATTTGGTGGAGGGGCTTATGCGCTACATCCTTACTACCGCGAAAGCCGTCGTCTTCAAGGACTCGTTACGGTGCGGGAGCAAGATTTATTGCCAGTTGCTGACGGACGAGTAGCAGCGTTGCCTGTCGATATTAGCCGAGGAAATGCGATCTGCGCTGACGCTCGTTTGCGAAGCATGCGCGAAGCGCGTAGACTCGCTAACGCTTCGCTATCGCAGCAGCGCTTCGCTATCGCCTCCATTGCTGTGGGTAACTATGCTAATGACCACCACTATCCCGGTATCAACTTTCCTTTAAAACCGAAATCCATTCGCTGGGGAGGGCGCTGGACAGGAACACCGTTTACGATTCCGTATGGCTGCTTGATCCCGGTTTCAACCGATGGTCTTTTGGTCTGTGAGAAAAATATTTCTGTGTCTCACATTGCTAATGGTGCAACGCGGTTGCAACCCGTGGTTATGAACATTGGGCAAGCGGCGGGGATGGCAGCCGCCTTATCCGTAAGCTTGAATTGTCAACCTAGGGATTTGCAAGTTAGATCTATTCAAGAAGCCTTATTGCAAGATCCAGTTGCTCCAGCTGCGATTATTCCTTTATTCAATTTGCCTTCAAACCATCCCGACTGGCTGTCCTGGCAACGCTACTACCTGGATAATCCAGAGAACTATCCAGCGACAGGTAATACGAAAGGACTAGTACAAGAAGGCAGAAGGCAGGAGGCAGAAGGCAGAAGGAAAGAAAGCTTGAAAGGTAAGTTTTTTAACCTTTTTCAACTGGATAGTTATTTCGACCACACTGCACTAGGAAGTGTCGAGCCTGAAAGTAACGTCACAGCAGAATCTTCCCAACCACCAGTCCCTAATTCACAGCCCCCAACACGATTCACAGGCATTTTTCAGCGCTGCAATCAGCAAGATTACTGTATTACATTGACGGCTCCAGAGGCTCATGAGGGTCAAACCTGGAGGCTAATTACTCTACTCTCCAGCGTGGATGAGCAACTACAAGCTTGCCTCGACCAAGAACAGCTTACGGTTTGGGGTCGTCTTAACCACTCAGGTTGCTGGTTAGTCGTCGAAAAGATTGAAATACCGTAATTACATTCGTAAAATCTGTAATTTTAACACCAATTCTCGCACAAGAAAATAAACTTCCAAGGAAGTTATTCCTGATGTGCCTTCAGGAACTCCGTATCAGGTACTAGAAACTCTGATACGGACATCTGCTATGAGCATTTACACTACTTTCTTTGGTCAATCGCTCTCGGCTAAAACTCAGCAAGAAGACAACAAGGCTCCTCATCGTGGTAGCGGACGCTGAATCCCCAATTATACATGCACCAATGAATTTTTGGGAAGGTGTAGGAGGAGATAGTAAGCTAAGCTTTGCTCTTCGGGTAGCATTTCCGTGGGGCAACGGTGAATGTAGAGTCCTTCAGCACACCCGCGACTGTGAGCGGCAAGACTATGGTAAGAAGCGATCGCGCTACTCAAAAATTACCAGAGTTTTGCCGCTCTGCAAGTAAGCTTTGACGAGAGTTTGTCCTGATCCCATAGCAGAAATCTCGTATCAGGGACTAGAAACCCTGACACAAATTTTTGTTATGCGTACTCTTACCTCTACTATTGTGTTTACTCTACTAGCAATTCCACTTTCTGTTGGTTCTCAGGTCATCACCGACTGGAGAATAGCACAATTACAGGATGCTTCTGCTACCCAATTGCTAGCGGCAAAAACTACAATAAGAGGAAATCCAGCACCACATCCCGGAAGTGGACGCAAACCTTTGTTTCAATTACAAGAAAATCCATTTACCCAGCTATGATTGTTACTGGAAGACCTTCATCTATCTTGCTTCCCTTCGTGGTAGCGGAGTTTTTTCAGTTTTTACGCTTATTAATTTGTTTCCTATAATAGAATATTCAGTTTTAAATATTAGGGTGCTTAACGTAAGCGCATGTTCTGCGGCGTGAGGTGAACTCACTGATTTGGTGCAACGGTGAGGCAAATCACTTAAAGAACAAAACTTCTGTACCTATGCGATATAACCGCCCCTAAGATGATTAACCACCTCGATCTGATCAAAAGCCTCAGCCCCAGCGCAATGGATCAGATTATGCTGTACCTGGCTTTCAGCGCGATGAGAACCAGCGGCCACCGACACGGGGCTTTCTTGGATGCAGCAGCAACGGCTGCTAAATGTGCGATATACATGACCTACTTGGAGCAAGGTGAGAATACCCGGATGACTGGGCATTTGCACCATATTGAGCCAAAGCGGGTCAAAGTAATTGTTGAGGAGGTCAGACAAGCTCTAACGGAAGGGAAGCTGCTGAAGATGCTAGGTTCTCAGGAACCGCGCTATCTGATTCAATTTCCCTATGTTTGGATGGATCAGTACCCTTGGCAACCAGGGCGATCGCGTATTTCTGGAACAAGCCTTAACTCTGAAGAAAAACGATACATCCAGGAAAAGCTGCCAGATAACTTGCCAGATGCTCAGGTGGTCAATTCGCTTCAGTTTTTGGAACTGATTGAATTTCTGCACACTCGTTCTCAGGAAGATTTGCCCAAAGAGCAACGCCTCCCGTTGAGTGAAGCGATGGCTGAACACATCAAGCGTCGCCTAATCTACTCAGGGACAGTAACGCGAGTTGATTGCCCTTGGGGGTTGCCATACTACGCACTCACCCGTGCCTCATATTCACCAGTAGATGGAAAAGAACGTACCTATACCGTAGTAGAGGATACGGCGCGGTACTTCCGGTTGATGAGGGATTGGGCAGATCGAGAGCCAAAGGTGATGCGGTTACTGGAGGAATTGGATATCCCGCCAGAGAATATCGATCAGGCAATGGAAGAACTGGATGAAGTTATCCGCGCTTGGGCGGATAAATATCATCGTGCGGATGGTGAGCCAGTGATTCTACAAATGGTTTTTGGTCCACAAGTGGAATAAATAACTGAGGGTGGAAGGGAATCGCTTAAGTTAAGCGATTCCGGTTGTACCCAAGCTTAACCCTTGCCATGCTAAAGCCAACAGTACCGCTGAGATCGCACCAATCAGTGTATTAAAAACGTTCACCAGTTCATTCGTCATCCAATCAAATTTTGATTGCAGCGTTGCCCCAATTACACTTTCCAGGTTGGTGGCAATGAAGGCGGCGATTATACAAATCGCTACACCTCTCAAATCAATGAGATGAACCCCCCAACCAACAAATGCGATCGCGGCTGAAGCAACGATCCCTGCCAGGGTTCCCTCTAAACTAACCGCTCCTTCAGTTCCCCGCGCCACAGGCTGTAAGGTAGTGATGAGAAACGTGCGCTTTCCATAAGCTTTTCCAACCTCACTAGCAGTGGTGTCAGAAAGTTTTGTAGAGAAACTTGCCACATATCCCAGTAACAGTAGGGATATAAGACGTTGCGCTCCTACGTCTTGATTAAAATACGGAACTAGCAGTACTCCCAAGGCACACAAGGCTCCGGCAAGGGCTGAACCCCAGACATTTTCTGGGCCTCTTGCCCCTGATCGCTTTTCCGCAATTCCCTCGGCTTCTTTCTGGGCCATACCGATGCGAGTAACGCCTGAACCTACTAGAAAGTAAAACAGTACTACCAAGTAGCCTTGCCAGCCAAGCGTCCCCCAGATCAAGACACCAAGTAGCCAACCGTGGAATAGTCCTGCGGGTGTCAGTAACTTCTTGGGAGCAATAAAAGCGATCGCGAGTAAAGCCGTATTTAATCCAACAGCAACTAGCCAGGGATTGAGAAAATCAGTAGAAAGCATCGCTAATCAGTTGGAAACATCCTACTGTGATTTTAGATTTAGAATTACAAATCCTCACTGCCTTAATCTAAAATCTAAAGCTTTTCATAGTTACAGTTAGCTTCTGAGAGACATTCTTTGAAAGGCGATCGCATTTAACAGGTTCAGACTGACTGATATGTTCTATGACCTGAAAGTGCTTCCTAAACAAGTCAAGGTTAGTGAGATCGCACAAATGACTAAATAAGCGGTTCTAGGGATTGCCTATTCAATTTTGGGAAAAGGAAAAAGAGCATTAGCTTTCCCCTTGTATCAAACAAGTAGTTTTATCATCTTGTGGGGGTTTGGGGGAACGATAAGATCTGCGCTGTACTCGAAGAGTCAGCGTCTGGAGATGTCACCTTTGCTCATACAGGATTTGAGCGAGATCGTTGCGTAAAAAGGTTTCTTCCTGGGTATCTCCGATCGCATTTGCCACTGCGATCGCTTGTATGTAATAAGTCCGGGCATTGGACAAATTGCCCGTGACTTGAGAAAGCTCAGCAAATAGCCGTAGTGCGATCAGTTCTTCAGAGCGGTTGGCTTCTTTTTGCGCCAGAGCGATATATTGGTTAAGCGATCTAAATGCCAATTGATACTCTCTAGCTGCACTGTGAGACAGTACCAAGCCCCTCAATGCCCGAAATTGGTTGGTGAGATCACGACTATCTTCAGCGAGTATCCGTGCTAGTCGGTAAGAAATTTGAGCCTCTGCTTGACGTTTAGCGGCACGATAGGCATCTCCCAAATTATTGCGCGTATTTGCTTGCCCTAGTCGGTCTGTCGCGGCACTCCGAAAATCCAAGGCGGCTTCGTAGCGATTGATTGCCTCCGTATAGTTTCCTGCTTCAGCGGCTACTAAACCAAGATTACTCAGACTTAATCCTTCACCCTCTCGATTTTTAATACTACGGGCAACCGTCAGGGCTTGTAAAAAAGTATCTTGTGCGGCTTCCAGATTCCTATCTTTTAGTAGCACTGTACCCACATTATTTAAGGCATAAACCTGTGCTTGAAAATCGTTTAGGGTACGAGCAATTCCCAAGCGTCGGCGGAAGGCATCTTCTGCCTGTCGGTAGCGTCCCAGATTGACATAGGCTATACCCAAGTAATTGTAAGTTTGACCTAATCCCTGTAAGTCACCCGCTTGTTGATAAAGGTCAAGCGCTTGCAACCAGGTGGCGATCGCACTTTCCAAATCTCCACGGCGCTGCGCTTGTCCTCCCTGTCGCAGGAGTGAGTCCGCTTGATCTCTCGATTCTCTCTGAATACCGTTGTTTAACTGGATATTCAGTTGCTCGTCGAGGTCAATTATTGGGAAACCACTGGGTAAAGTTTGCCCAAACGCACCCGTACTGGTGACTAGCACAGATGCTAGAAGCGTTAGTAACCCCACTCCCGAAGAACTAGCGATCGCCTTTACCAACAGATACCCTCTCTTCATTGCTGCTCTTTGTGCTAGCTACCCTATCTAACCCGCCGATTTGGGAGTGTTTGCCAAACACTAGCATGGCTAGAGTGTACTGACTGCCGACTTGCGCTCTGGATGAGCGGCTTCCCCACCCAAATAAACCTCACGAATATCATCAGGGAGAGCTTCTTCCAAAAGTTGATACCCTTGGTTTAGCTGAGTTCTCACTTGTGCTGGTGAAATGACTTCTCCCTCCGCTTGTAGATACGCCGCAATCCGCGTTTCGCTCCAGTGGAACGTCTGTGCCATCACTACCATTAACCGAATTACGGCTGGCAGTTTTTCCATGGCTTGTTCGAGGTAGCACCAAAATGGTGGTGGTGCGGCTTTGAGGTTGTAGTGAATCGACTCCACTGGCGGTAAATCGGCTTGGTTAATACAGACAGCCGTCATATTGATGAGCCAGTTTTGGAAAGAATTCGACCCAGGCGTATTATCGTCACGTAAATCCAGTCCACCCAGTTCGTAGAAAATATGACGCCAGGTGAGGGCAAATAGATAATCTGCCTGCACAGGCGATCGCGCTGAATGCCGAATTAACGTAAAGACAATGGGACTATAGCGACAGAATATTGCCGTGAAGTACTTCCCATGCTCCGGGTGACGCTGAAACAGAGTTAGCAACTCCTGATCGCTGTGATGAAACAGTGACTTGACAATCAGATGATTGGATTCAGAAAAATGCGGAATTTGCACAATCTTTAAATTCCCATAGAATCAGCAAAATCAAAGCAGATGCTTCCCACTATATCTATCGCTCCTTTGCCCTCAGAATAAGGCAGCTAGCTACTTTCCCACCATCCTGTTTCCAGACTATGGAGAAATGATAACCGACTGCTTCATGTTGAAGCCTTTGAGAGTGATGATATAACTTAGCTAAAATTAGTAACATCTATGGACAGGTCTGGTGGTAATAATCTTACCCGTAACAGGACAACAGATTCATCAAAGTTAAACTTGATTCATTACGCTTTGTCAGTTCATGATTCTATCAGTTGATATTATTTCCTTCCTAGTTCAGCCTCTGCCGCTTGGCGCTTTCTTGCCTGGTCTACCTTTAGATAGCCTGTTTTCTACACAGGGCATCATGGTGATGCTATTGGCAGCCTACGCGGTTGCGATGTGGATGTTTCTCACCAGTGCCCCAAAAGTCCATACTGTAATGGTGTCCGATATGGAAGTGGCACGACAGTTTTATGAGGGTTTGCTCAATTTAGCAGCAGCAGAAGTCCCTCTACACTACTACTACAACTACGAGCAAACATTAGGAGCCACAGGTCTTGACCCACTTTATATGTCAACTAGCCTGGGAACCACCAGTGCGACAAGGATGAATGGTACTGATGGTTTATGGTATCAGCTCAAAAAGAATACTCAGCTCCATGTCATCTCCGGGGCAAGCATAGGCAATAAAAACCAACAACGCCACGTATGTTTCGACCACGATTGCCTAGAACAAGTGTTGATGCGCGTACAAATGCGACGACTCAAGTACAAAGTTCGCAGCGAGAAGCCTCTAAATTTTTTGGTGAAGGATATGGATGGTCGGGTGATTGAATTGGCGGAAGTTTCTAATTAGCGGTTAGGAAATCGCACATGAATTGTGTCGGCGTGGGGGCAAGGCTTTCCCTCACGCTTTTTTATAGTTGCAGGTGTTACGCACTTGCTCACCTTATCCCCCAATTCTGGGGAACGTTGATACTAATTGATATTTGATAACAGCACTTTGTTTTTGCTAATAAGCTAAATACTCTTCACAATAAGTGTGTTTTTATGATATTGTCCTCAGCAGGTTCTAAGTGATAACGAATCAAGGACACATAACTGTGCTAAGAACGCGCTACAAAAGCACTCCTCCACCTACCTGCACCTACTAGGGCAGGAGGTTCAGTTTTTATCTAGTGGCTTCGCCTAAGGCTAAGCCAAAATAACACTATACCTATCCTGCCCTCACGGCTCGGTCGTTGTTTATCTTGTGAGGCAAGGATAGTTTTTTCATGAAAATTCAAGCTGTAGCTCAGGGTAGCTCTACCTATGGGCTGTTGTTGATTGTGCTTTCAGCCGTCCTGTGGGGCACAGTAGGTGTGGCGATCAAAGCACTTTATGGCTTGGTGGATACTAATCCGCTTTCAATCGGGTTTTTTCGATTAGCGATCGCACTACCAGCACTATTTTCGGCTTGCTGGTATACCTTGGGAGTCCGAATGTTCCGAGTTCGACGGCGTGACTTAGTGTTAATGCTGTTGCTTGGCGCAATGATGGCGTTTTACCAAGTCTGCTACTTTGCTGCGATCGCTCAAATAGGAGTTGCGATCGCAGTTCTCGTGACACTGTGCATTGCACCTGTAATCGTTGCCCTTCTCTCCCTTTGGCTATTTCGGGAAAAACTCACGCCAAGGCTAATCGTCGCTCTTAGTTTTGCGCTTGTGGGTACAGCCTTGTGTGTGGATGTCCAACCCAATACGGTGGGAGAACAGGGTAATGCGGCGCTAGGGGTTCTGTTAGCCTTAGGTTCAGCGTTTGGTTACGCCGTAATTGCTCTATGTAGCCGTGCCTTAGCTGGACGGTATCACCCACTCCAGTCGCTCACGATTGGGTTTGGTACAGGTGCGGTTATACTGCTACCCTTTGCCCTGTTTAGTGGGTTAGTCGTTAGCTATCCAGCAATTGGTTGGTCAATATTACTGTACTTGGGACTCGTTCCTACTGTCCTCGCCTATGTGCTGTTCCTATCGGGAATGCGCCATACGACAGCGACACTCGCTAGCATCACAACCTTGCTGGAACCATTAACTTCAACATTACTTGCCTGGTTATTCTTCAAAGAGCAACTCGGTTTCTTCGGGTTGCTTGGGGGAATGCTATTAGTTGGAGCAATTCTGCTGTTATTCAGAAATGATTCCAGCAAGAATAGCTAAATTTGAAGTTCAATAAACGAGTCTCCCTAAGTGCTGACAACACTCAGGGAGACTTTGTTCCTCGTTCATTTTAAGCAAAAAGCCACTGGAGCAGGATACCCGTTGTTAGTAAACAAACAATTCCAGCGACACCAGCTAAGGGATTGGCACCTAAGCCAGTTATCCAGGTTGGACCTTTACCTGTATAAGAAACTAGTTCAGTAGAGTCCAGACAAGTTAAGCCCCAAATCCAACCCGTGTGGAGTCCCGTTGCCAAGCCCAGACTACCACCATCTACCCAACGGGCAAGCACTAATACCATCCCCATCAGCCATAGTCCTGGCAATTGAGGTAGGGTATTTTGCTGCTCCCAAATTAAGTGCAATAAGGCGAAAATTACACTCGAAACTGCTGCTGCTACCCAGACTGAATAATCTTGTTGAAGCGTATTCAGTAAGAATCCACGAAAGACCAACTCCTCAGTGACACTAATCCCTAACCCCAACAAAAATACTGGCAATAATACCTGCCCTAAGCGTGGGGAATGTTCAGAACGCCACTCGATCCAGCCGAGTGTCCATTGCCCAGTAAAAATAATTACTAAGCTGAGAACAGCTAAGCCTAAACCCAGCCCTAATGACACCAAAACAGGTAATTGCCAGTTCAAGCCGTAATCCGAAAAAGACTCCTGATCTACCCAAGAAGCCCCCCATAAAATGAGAGGGGCAATGAGGTAAAGTGCGACTATTAATGGTAACTTTTGCTTTACTGCCAAAGGCATAGGAGGATGCCATTTCAGCGCTGTAGCGATCGGAATTGCCAGAGGCAGCCATAAAGCAGCCCAAGCGAGGAAAAAAGCCGCTACTTTCAAAAGAGCCGTCGATGTCCTCAGTGACATCAACCCCTGACTTACTGCCTGATCAAAGATAGCCATTGGCTTTTTGCGGCAAATTGTAAGGATCTATAGATCATGATTCTGTACAAAGGATAGATAAAACTAAGATCTATCCTTGAGCAGAAGTGATTAGTTCTATTAGTCCTCTTCGATTTCCAAGTCGTCATCTTCTGGGTTTTTGGCTGTATCACTATCCACCTGTTTTAAGTGAATATGCTTGTAACCCAGTTTAATTTCAAACTCGTCACCTGATTTTAATCCCATTGCCTGAGTATAGGTTGCACCAATAACAATTTGCCCATTTTTATGGACACTTACTCGATAGGTCGGTTCGCGACCACGACCATCTTTTGTTCCCTCTGGATCAAGGGGAACACCCTTCGCTGCCAGCACTGCGTCATAAAAGTCTGTTAAATTGACGCGAGTTTGGTCGTTTTTAGTTACGGTGTAATAGCCGCAGCGTTTTGCTGTTTCTCGCCGGGGCAAGTGTGATAGCTCTTTTACTTTTTGAAGCAATGCTTTGCCCGTTAGTGGAGCAGTGGCGGTCTCTATCATAATCTCGTAAGATATCCTTCAAATTTCAGGATGGTATTGGTCATTTTTTACAAAGCTATGAAAGCTCTATAAAAAATATATCGTTAAATCTCTCGACATTGACAAGTATTTTTTTATCATTCTTAGAATCTTTACGCATTTGGAGCAAAGGTAGATTAACATCACTCAATAACGCTTCTATCTGTAAAATTCTATCTATGGCAATTAGCTGGGTCGAATGATCAAATTAGAGATGGGTTTTAGTACATGAGGACAGCACTGGTGTCCTAGACTATAAGCAGTGATCATAAATCTGGAACGTTTATTATAAGGAAAGATAGATTAGCTGAGAAGGCGTCATGTTTGTCATGCCTCGCGGATTGCTAGTTTTTCATAGAAATGTTTAGATAATCAAGAGCTTGTCAGTAAGTTATGCAAGTTTGTTTTAAAATTATTCGCCAGACTCAAAATACCTCCCCGATGATCCAGACTTATACGCTGGATGTGGAGGAAGGAAACACGATTCTCGATTGTCTGAATCGAATTAAGTGGGAGCAAGATGGGACTCTTGCTTTTCGTAAGAATTGTCGGAATACAATTTGCGGCAGTTGTGGAATGCGAATCAATGGTCGCTCAGCTTTGGCTTGTAAAGAAAATGTGGGCAGTGAATTGGCGAAGCAGCATACGCACAATGAATCTGGGATTCCTGAAATTACTGTCGCACCGATGGGTAATATGCCAGTGATTAAGGATTTAGTGGTAGATATGCATAGCTTCTGGGATAACTTAGAAGCGGTTGATCCTTATGTCAGCACAGGTGCAAGAGTTGTTCCCGAACGCGAGTTTTTGCAGAGTCCCGAAGAGCGATCGCGTTTAAATCAAAACGGTAACTGTATTCTCTGTGGTGCCTGCTATTCTGAATGCAACTCCCGTGAGGTGAATTCGGATTTTGTTGGTCCTCACGCCTTGGCAAAGGCGCAACGAATGGTAGCAGATTCCCGTGATGCCAAAACAGAAAGCCGTCTTGAGGAATACAACAAAGGAACCCAAGGCGTTTGGGGTTGCACTCGCTGTTATATGTGCAACGCGGTTTGTCCAATGGATGTTGCCCCAATGGATCAAATCGGTAAAATCAAACAGGAAATTCTTGATCGAAAAGATGACCAAGCTAGTCGCCAAATTCGTCATCGCAAAGTGCTGATTGACTTAGTCAAAGAGGGCGGTTGGATTGATGAGCGCCAGTTTGGCTTACAAGTAGTAGGTAATTCTTTCCGAGATATTCAAGGCTTACTTAGTCTTGGTCCACTGGGTTTAAGAATGTTAGTACGAGGTAAATTCCCCTTAGGATTTGAGCCGTCAACAGGCGTATCCCAAGTGCGATCGCTGATTGAATCAGTGCAAAACTTAGAGTCCGTAGACAGTTGAGAAGGAAGTTAAGCCAAAGCCATGAGTTCTGAAACCCCTACTGCTACTTCTAACCAGCCCCCTCAAGGCTCTTATAACCAACCTGAACCTGCTTTTGGTTGGACACCTTATGCTGAGCAAATCAATGGACGGTTTGCCATGATTGGATTTGTCGGTCTATTATTGCTGGAATTGCTCACAGGTCACGGTCTATTAACGTGGTTAGGTCTACTCTAGCAAACCCCAGGAGAAGACTATTCCATAACAGGATTAGTTAACTACTTCGTTATTTAACAACCTCTATCCTATAGCTGTTGTTACTTTACAGAATCCTGGGGTTTGTGCAAGATGTCTTAAGATAACTCCAAATACTTTTTGGCTAGTCTAAGTGGCTTGAGTTAGCCCTTATAAAAGGCTCAACTTTAAGGAAAAAAATCACTCCTATAGAAAGATAGAAGCTTTCCTAAGAAGTTGGGCTGATAAACCTCTCGGTAGACAGAGGTGATATCAAATTAATCTCTCATCAATATGAACGGCATTTACTGACATAAGGATGAAAATCTATCTCCCCATTCCGACCAAGGAGAGGAAGATAGATTTTCTTTCCGTTTGTGTACTGTTCACCTTAATTGAAGATAGATTTTTAGGTGCTATGGAGTACGCCCTTCATGATCGACTACTTACTCTCTAATAGTTAAAAGATAGCGACCGCGACCTCTCTTGTCGTAAGCATTGACAATCACTCGGTAGACACCACTACGGGGCAAGGTAACGGTAAGAGTAGAATTGGGATCGTTCTCATTCGCGTCATCATTTTCGCCAATTAGCTGACCGTTGGCATCGAGCAGTGCGATGTAAGTGTCAAAATCAGGGCTTGCTAGCTCAATTGTCACTGCCTGTCCGGCGCGACCTTGAAAATCATATTCCTGATACAGACTCCCATCAGAAGGCAGTACAGCAGCATCAGAACCAAGGATACCCTCTTGCCTTAAGATAAAGCCTCCCTGGTTTACGGCATTCCCGGCACTAGCACTAGTTGCCTCGGCTTTTAAGCTATAAGCACCCGCTTGTCCTGCTTCATAGGAATTTGCCATCAATAAGTAGGTGCCATCGGCTGGCAGTGTCGCAACAATTCTGGAGTTTGGACCACCGCCGCCGTCATCATCTTGAGTAACTTCGTCACCATTTGGGTCAAGCAGAATCAAGTAGGAGTCAATTTCCCGACTTGTCATGTCAATTTGGACTCGCTGACCTGCTTTACCTTCAAAAGCATAAAGGTCAAAGAAGCTGTTATCTACTGGCAAAACACTGCTACCCCGCCCCAGTCTGCCTGTGACAGGAGTACCATTGAGAACTAGTGGTTTAGGCGGAGTATCACCTGGAACGGGTCCTAACCGCTGAGCGGTACGGGAAGCGCGTCCTTCTCGTACTGCGGTCAGGAAAGGCTGTACTTTGTCAATTGCGATCGCAAAACCAATCCCAATATTGCCACCTCTAGGGCCACTAAATATTGCCGTATTCACCCCAATCAATTCGCCCTGTCTGTTTAGGAGTGGTCCTCCAGAATTACCTGGATTGATCGCAGCATCGGTTTGAATCAAGCCGCGCTCATTGTCAATACGGCTGACAATCCCTGTCGTAAAGGTTCCCTGAAATTGACCGAAGGGATTACCAATGGCAAACGCTCGTTGACCGACTTGCACGGGACTCTGGGCAAAGGAAATTGCAGGAAGATTAGTCTGCCCTTGAATTTTCACAACCGCCAAGTCAAGACCATTCTCACCAAAGCCAACAACATCGGCTTGAAACTTCCGACCGTCTGCCAGAACTACCTCGACAGTCTGAGAGCCTTGTACAACGTGTGCATTGGTCAAGACCAAACCATCTGAGCTGATGATACTGCCGCTACCCGTTCCATCACCTGCATTGATGGAGACGACCGCTTGACTTGCCCGTTGATAGACTCGGATGTTGGTTTGTTCATCAATGTCTTGGGCAAAAGCGCTATTCGGCTGGAGGGATAAATTCAGTAACTGTATCGGAGCGATTGCGTCAATGGTCGTGGCACCGATAGCAGCTACAGCAATCATTCCCGATGTAGCGATACGCAGACGTCTGGTACTCATGGGTTAGTGTGCATGAATCTGGTGGAACTGTTTTAGCATATTGAGCATGGCAGCGATGGATGGTTTGAAATCAAATTCTATTTATAGCAGTAGCCACGAATGTTAGGACATTAAGGGGAGAAGAGCGTTCCTTAACTAGAGCTGATTTGACCCAAAGCTGACCGCTGAAAGCTGACTGCTGATGGCTATAATCCATATTTCCCTATCTTCCATCGGTTCGGAACAAGGGTTAGGCAAACGGGGCTAATCAGATTCCTCCAATCGGCTCATAAGAACAAGACTCTACCAACCCAAAGCTAGTTTCTTCAACGCTAACAACTCAAAGCTTTATTTAGTGTCTAATTTGACAACTGCAATGTTCCACTGACCGAGTTGACTTGTTTCATAGGCGACATACTGCCCATCGCCAGTAATTGTTGGACGCCTGAGTGAGCCTTTAACACCACCAGTTAAGAGCCGTGACTGTTGGGTTTGTCGGTCGTAGACCAAGATATCTGTTTTCCCTCTTTCACTGGAGACATAGGCAATATAGCGACCATCAGCACTCAGCGCTGGTTGGTCTTGACTAGAGTTCGGGCGATTAAGGTTGGGTAAATCAATCAGACGCCGTTGCTGTAAGTCGTAGAGGAAGATATCACGAGAGCGATCGCGATCAGAAGCAAAGGCTAGGTAACGACCATCGCTACTATAGGCGGGAGACTCATCCGCTCGTTGGCTGTTGAGTCCACCGGAGAGGATTTGCGGGGGGGAGTTGAACTGAGTCCCGCAACCACTGGTGAGGAATCCTACCAAAACGAGTAACCAGCAAGACTTGGGGATTAGGGATTGGGGATTAAGGATTGGGGAATTGGGAATTGGGAATCGGGAAGAGGATACCCCGACAGGAAGACACTTTACTCCGGAGAACATCTCTACAGAATCTCCTTACATTTCGGCATCTTCCCAATCCCCAGCCCCCAATCTTTATTTCCTTTCATCAACAACTTCATCGAATCGGTATAGACAAATTGAGTGGTTTTCCTGAACGGTCATAAATGGCAATATCCCACTGACCGTTCTCACTAGTTTCAAAGCTGATCCTACTACCGTCGGCACTAATCGTTGGGTTACGCACTTCGGCTTGGAGTTTTTCTGTAAGGTTCCGTAACTGGCGCGTTTCCCGGTTGTAGAGGTAGATTCCTGTACGCCCTTGGCGTGTAGCAGCAAAGACAATGGTTCGACCATCTTCGGAGACAGCGGGGTGAGAAGCGATCGCATCTAAAGCATTGAGTCCCGGCAAATCGATCAGATTGCGGGCAACCGCGTCATATAAATAAACATCCTGGCTACCACGTCGGTCAGAAATAAACACGATGTACTGCCCTGCGAGATGGGGAGCCAATTCTGACTGGAGACTATTCAAACTGCGCCCTGCTGGGTCAAAGGGAAAATCGAGTAGCTGCACAGAACCCGTACAGCTAGTTAACAAACTGGTGAGGGTAATGGCTGCTGATAAAAAGAGGGAGCGTTTCACTGCTACACCCCTTTATTGTCGAAACGATGTGCTTCCATCCGGAATATCTAATTCAATATTAGGTCCCCGGTCTAGCACTTCAATGTCCCATTGACCGCGACGACTGGTTTCAAAGGCAACGTAGCGACCATCGGGACTCAGGGTTGGATTCCGTACCCAGCTACGATAGTTGCGAGTGAGAATTTCGGAGCGTTTAGTTGCCCGGTCATAGATGGCTACTTCTGAGCGTCCTTGGTCGCTGGAAATGTATGCCATGTAGCGACCATTACGGCTGAGGCTGGGACTTTCGGCGATCGCTTGTTGTTGATTCAAGCGTGGCAAATCAATAAATACTTGTCGTTCCAAGTCATACATCACAATTTTGCGATCGCCATTCCGGTTAGAAACAAAGGCAACATACCGACCATTGCCGCTTAATGTCGGTTGCTCATCTGTGTAGCGGCTATTGAGAGTAGTTGGCTCTTGGATCGGGTTAACTGGAGTACAGGCGACAACAAAGCCCATCAGAAACCCCACACGCCAGCGACGCGATCGATAGATTTTCCGGACAACAGTCAATCTTCTCACCTTGGGCTGTACAGATTTAGCTGTACTAAAACGCTTTGCCTTGCTCAATACTGGACACTCTTTCAGTAAAAGCACCCCTAGTGCATTAGGCAATCTTTTAGTAGTCAAAACGCCCGGATGAATTATCGCTGTCTCTATCGTCCTCTGGAGAATCTATGGGTTGATAATCGACATAATCGGCTGATGCCGTCTCCACCTCTCTAGTAGGTACAGAGGCTTGCCTATCTTGCGGTGGACGACGCTTTCTTGGCTTCGTTGGTATCTCTGAGTCGCTGCTTTCCGGGCGATTGCTAGGACGAGGACGGCTACTGCGAGACGGTTTTTCCTCCCAGCCAGTATCTAAGTTTGCTTCCCACGTATCCACGGAGCGTTCTGGAGGGCGGCTGGTGGGACGAGGACGACGTTTTGAAGGTCGCTCTCCTGACCCCAATCGTTCTGAACTCCCTCGACTCCGGGGACGACGAGATTCTCCTTCATAGCGCTCTCTAGTGCTACTACGGGCATCTTCCGTTCCTCGAAGCCGTCGGCTTGTATATCTTTCCTCTTCCGGCTCTAGTTGGTCGTACAATTCTGCTTCTTGTTGATACGCATACGTCCTGCTAACAGGTCGCTCATCGTCCACAATCGGTGTATTCCGCTTTGCCTGTTCCGTCGCAACGCCCCGTAGACGAATGGCTTCATAGGCGAAAAAGATTGTCGTACCAGTCAGCAGAAACTGACCGAATTGCAGAATTGGATCAAGTCGCCATCCTTGGAATAAAAGAATGAAGCCGCACAAGAGTCCGACTGCCGCAAAAAAGATATCCTGGTCTCGTGATAGTTCTGGGCGTATCGAGCGCAAGAAATACAACGCTGCTCCTGCAACCGCCAGAAAAATGCCTAAAATACTAGCTGAGTTCAGCCCAAAATTTACCATTGCTGCTCTCCTAAGTCAGTCCTATGGTAGCGAGTTATCATAGCAAATCTCTACTTTAACTAGACGTTTTCGGTAAAGCTGGCTGAGTCGCAAACTCTACTGATATCAGCTTAAGCTACTCGCCTTTGCTTTAGGCAAAACGAAGAGTCACTAATCTGCCTCTAGATAGCATAAAACAGGGCAGCTAAGTGACCTACTGCCCTGTTTTTGAGTTGAGGTTTTGACAACTCGCTAGGTTTAGAAACGTTGGATTTTATCCTTCTGGCTAATAAAGATCAGCGCAACGGTTGCGGGGATAACAACAATCGCCGCACCCCAAAAGAGACTCCACAAAAAGTTTGCTAATGAAGGTGTCATAGAACTTCAACCCTTGTTTGATATTCTTCATACTAATTCTAATAGTGTGTTTCCCCCTTGAGAAGCCAATTCAGCTTTGAGTTTTCGATCTACCCTGACCAGCTTCTTTGCTAGTGAGTGTCAATAGCACAAAAATCCCAGATCCAGAAAGGGGTCTAGCTATTTCGGGGCTGTTCGCTCTCAGGATGGCTTAGCAGAAGTCGTAGAACAACCCGGATGACAATCTCAATGACTTAGCTGAGAAACGCCATTAACATTTAGTTATAAAGCGTAAAATTAACATATCTAGAGTTATGTCAGTCTTTCTAAGGCTGGGGCATGACTTTCATCACTCAACAACCCATGACTGCTGATAGCTTGATTAACTGGACTGTCGGTTCTTTGCTAGGACTGATGACGCTTTTGTTTATCTTTCGGATTGTTCTCACCTGGTATCCTCAGGTAAACCTGAATCGTTTCCCGTTAAACTTAGTGGCTTTGCCGACAGAACCTTTTTTGGTGCTGCTCCGCAAGCTTGTCCCACCAATTGGGGGCGTTGATATCACCCCAATTATTTGGGTAGGGATTTTTAGCTTGCTTCGGGAAATTCTTCTCGGTCAGCAAGGACTGCTGACAATGATGCACTAGGGCAACAGGCTTCGGGAGTGGGAGTCATAAGTATACTCACCATTTCCCGATGCTTTAGCCCTTAGCAGAGAGCATCATCTGTTCCACAAAATTGGTATAAACCTCACCCTCCAGAAATGCTGGTGTTTCCAAGATTTTTTGGTGGAAGCCAATTGTGGTTGGGACACCAGTAATTGCACACTCCCGCAAGGCTCTCTTCATTCGTTTAATCGCTGCGTCGCGGTTGGGTCCCCAGACGATTAATTTACCAATCAGGGAGTCGTAGTAGGGTGGGATTTCGTAATCCGTGTAGACATGGGAATCCATACGCACACCTGGGCCACCGGGTGGTAAGTAGCCGCTAATTCGTCCCGGCTGGGGACGGAAGTTATGTTCAGGGTCTTCGGCATTAATCCGACATTCGATCGCATGACCTTTGAGAGTAACCTGGTCTTGGGTGAGTTGTAGTTTCTCCCCTTGAGCAACGCGAATTTGTTCGGCAATTAAGTCTAATCCTGTAATCATTTCAGTGACAGGATGCTCAACTTGAATGCGGGTATTCATTTCCATAAAGTAGAAGGCACCGGAGGCATCGAGAAGAAACTCGACAGTACCTGCACCCACGTAGTTAATGGATTTTGCTGCCATCACTGCTGCCGTTCCCATTTTTTCCCGTAGTTCTGGCGTCAGAGCGGGACTAGGGGCTTCTTCTAGTAGTTTCTGATGACGCCGCTGAATCGAGCAGTCTCGCTCACCCAGATGGATAACGTTACCGTAGCTATCGGCGAGGATTTGAAACTCGATATGGCGAGGACGCACGACAAATTTTTCTAGATAGACTCCTGAATTACCGAAGGCAGCTTCGGCTTCTCCTTGAGCGGCTTGAAAAAGTCTGGCGAGTTCACTCTCTTCGTGGACAAGGCGCATCCCACGTCCACCACCCCCGGCAGTGGCTTTGATCATCACAGGATAACCGATTTTGCGGGCGATCGCTTCGGCTTGTCGCTCACTCGTCAGCAGCCCATCGCTTCCTGGTACTGTTGGCACACCAGATCGTTGCATCGTTTCTTTGGCGGTGGATTTATCACCCATCGCCCGAATTGCTTCTGGAGTAGGACCAATGAAGGAAATTTGATGATCAGCACAGATTTCTGCAAAACGGGCATTTTCTGCCAAAAAACCATAGCCGGGATGAAGAGCAGTGGCGTTGCGAGTCAGTGCGGCGGCAATGATGTTGGGAATATTCAAGTAACTTTTGCTACTGGGTGGTTCACCAATGCACACAGCTTCGTCTGCTAGTTGGACATGAAGGGCGTGCCGATCAATTGTGGAGTGAACGGCAACAGTGGCAATTCCCATTTCTTCGCAAGTTCGGAGAATCCGTAGGGCAATTTCCCCACGATTGGCAATCAAGATTTTTGAAAAGTGCATAGAACAGTGCTGCTACATCCGTATCAGATAGGATAAAGGCGATCGCGTACACTATTTGTTACTTTTTCTGGGAAATTGTTCCAGGTTAACTCACAGGGATAGGCTGAAAGGTCAGTGATTATAGCCAAAGGCAGAGGGCAGAGGGTAGAGGGTAGACTTAACTATTGCAAAGTAGATTCGGCGGCGATAAAAATAAAAAGTTACGATCTGCCTACTTTTTGCTATATTAGATAACTGCGCGGATGTGGTGGAATTGGTAGACACGCACGCTTGAGGGGCGTGTGGCGTAAGCCTTGCGAGTTCGAGTCTCGCCATCCGCATTACTAAGTGATGCCGGCTGATGAATAGGTGACTATGACTCTACGCATAAGTTGGACAAACGTTCATCTTATGCTTCACCTGTCAGGCGTTCATCTTATGCTTCAAAAGTAGTGACCCTCAACTGGAAGAACGGGTGCGATCGCTCGATTGGAGGGATTAGGAGAGGTGCTGTTGGATTTCTCTACAGTTGCGGATTTAGCAACTTGGTTAAATGAGCTAGAGCAAGAGGTTAGGGGCGCTATTATGGAATAAGGTTAAGTTATGTAAAGAACTCTAACTTTGAAACAAATAAACAGCTTTACTCTGCAAACAACCTGGCACGCCCTCAACCCCATCTGGGAGGGTGGGGAAGCAAATGTACAGCAAGGATTACCCCATAGCCAGCTAGCCCCAACTTGGCAGATCTTGCTGTTGGGAGATGGCTCTCCAACTCGTCACTTACAACTTCTTACAAGTGAGCCGACTGAGGTCGATGTCATCGATATGTCCATAATTGGAATGAGTGATGATGGGGCACCCAAGCATATCCAAGCCGTACCAGGACCAAGGCTACGACGACAGGTGTGGCTACGCACAGCGTCTGGTCAACGGTTGGCTTATGCGGCATCTTGGTGGGATGCTAACCATGTTGATGAGTATTTACAGAATCGGACTATACCGATTTGGGCAAGTCTTGCTCGGCTGCGGAGTGAGTTGTATCGAGATGTTCAAGGAATTTATTACGGTCACTCAGAGGCATTGGAGTCGGCTTTTGGTGAGAAAGGACCCTTTTGGGGTCGCCACTACCTGTTCTGGCACCATGGGCAACCTCTAACGCTAATTTATGAGGTTTTTTCACCTTATCTGAAAAAATATCTCGGAGAAACGCAGATCAAGGTATGAGGGGATTGGTACAAAAGGCAGAGGGCAGAAGGGATGGATATTGACGAGTCTTGGTTTCAGTATGAGAGCGAGAGTCAAGAGTGGCCAAGGCGATCGCTAATTCAGCAAAGGAACTTCCACAAAAAAACTATCCATAAGCATTCTGTAGGAGCGCAAGATTTTGCGCCCCCATAGCGACTATTCAGCAGAGATGGTTAGACTCTAGCTACTTTTTCCAACATAAGTTTGGAACGCTTGACTAGTTCTGGCACTGGAACCGGATAATCACCAGTGAAGCAGGCAGAACAGAAGCTGTTGGGGTCTTCACCAGTCGCTTCAAGCATTCCCTTCCAGCTAAGGTAAGCAAGGCTATCTACGCCAATCTGCACAGCAATTTCTTCCACTGACATTCTTGCGCCAATCAACTGATCTTGGCTATCTGTATCAATGCCATAGAAGCAGGGGTGAGTGACTGGTGGCGAAGAAACTCGCATATGCACCTCAGTTGCACCAGCGTCACGCAGTGCTTTAACAATTTTGCGGCTTGTAGTACCCCGGACAATCGAGTCATCAACAATCAAAACTCGTTTTCCTGATAAGACATCTTTCAGGGGATTGAGCTTCATGCGGATACCAGATTCTCGCATCGTTTGGGTGGGTTGGATAAAGGTACGACCCACATAGCGATTTTTAATTAGCCCTTCAGCGTAGGAAATACCGGATTCCTGGGAAAAGCCAATAGCAGCAGGAATACCAGAGTCCGGTACACCAATTACAATGTCGGCATCCACTAGTGATTCTCGTGCCAATTGACGCCCTAGTCGTAAGCGATAGCTGTACAAGCTTTCATCATGCATGACGCTATCAGGTCTTGCGAAGTAAATCATTTCAAAAATGCACATCTTTCGTTCTGGCTTTTTGCTCCAGTGGAAAGATGCCATGCCTTCTTCGGTAATCCAAACCAATTCTCCCGGTTCAACATCACGCAGGTACTCAGCACCAATGATGTCTAAGCCACAGGTTTCAGAGGCTAGAACGTAGTAAGGGCGATTTGTGGAGTCACTTCTGGGAAGAGTCCCGATAACCAGAGGACGAACACCATTCGGGTCACGGACACCCATTAAGCCAGCAGGAGTGCCGATCGCTAAGCTATAAGCTCCTGTACAATGCTCAAAAGCACTGATGGCGGCTTCCAACCAGTCTTTGCCACTGTCCACTTCTGAACCGATCGCGATCGCAATCATCTCTGAATCGGTAGTTGTAACAAAGTTACAATTACGCTGAAGCAAATGCTCCCGCAGATCTTTTGTATTTACCAAGTTACCATTGTGCGCTAAAGCTAACGTTCCCAAGCGAGTCTTAACAACAGCAGGCTGGGCATTGGCAATACGGCTAGAACCAGTGGTAGAGTAACGAGTATGACCAACTGCCATGTCTCCTGGTAGCTCGCTCAAGATTGCCTCATTAAACACTTGGGACACCAATCCCATATCTTTGTGTAAATGCACCTGTTCTCCGTCGAAGGTAGCAATTCCTGCTGATTCCTGACCTCGGTGTTGAAGGGCATAAAGACCAAAGTAAGTCAGCTTAGCGACATCTTCTCCTGGTGCATAAACACCGAAGACTCCGCAGGCTTCCTCTTGTTTGTCGGGTCGCTGTATAGGCTCCTCAGGGGATTGAGCAGGGTTGTTCTCAGAGAGGGATTGGTGGGGGATCATAGTAAAGATTGCTCCTGATAATGGTGGTAAGTCATATCAAATCCGCTTGTTCATTGCTTCCGTATTGGGGAAACTGCCCATCGCTTTGAAAAACGAGAGCAACTCTAGCTAGGCTCGCCTCCCTATCCCTAAGGTTATGAGCCTTTGCTGTTTGTTCACTAGTTCAGTTGCTGAAAGCAAAGCAGACAGAAAAAGTAGATCCATAAAATGAATTAATCAAGCGGATTTGATGGTGGTGAGACTTGTATCAAAGCTGATAGGCACTGGAAGGTTAACCAAGCTTAACATTTTCTTAACAAGACCACCAATGACAGTACCGAAATGATGCTCCCTGATGGCACTGTTGGATAATCTGGTTTGTCATCACTCAGTCTTATAGCTAAACTGCCAAACGCCGTTCGATAGCGTTTGAAAAGCGATCGCTTATATCTGTGATAGTAACGTCGATTAGAGGTAGGTTGTCAGCCATCAGAAGGTGTAAACCAGCATCTTTACTCTTGACACTGCCAAGGAGTTGCCAGTAATGGAGTTGTTCTCCTAGTTGCTCCTTTAGATAGGATTCCCAATGAGCCTGTTGCTGGGAACTCACAGCTACTAAAATGCGACTGGCACACTCACCAAAGAGAACTTCATCCCAACGGCTTAAGAGAGACTCTTCTGTCAGCCCCAAGTTGATTTGGGCACCCAGTTGACCTGCAATACAAGATTCAGCAAGGGCAACAGCCACTCCTCCCTCAGCACAGTCATGAGCGCAACGAATCCAACCTTGACGAATCCCCTCCCGTGTCACAGCTTGGACACGACGCTCTAAATCAAAATCCACCACAGGCGGTTTACCAGCCACTAAACCATGAATTGTTGCCAGGTATTCAGAACCACCCAACGAGAGGTGAGGAGTGGAGTCAGCCAGAGGCAGTCCCAACAGATAAATTAAATCACCTTCTGCTTGCCAGCCTTGACCACAGACTTGGCTAAGATCAGAAATTAATCCCACCATGCCAATCACTGGCGTTGGGTAGATGGGTTGGGGTTGACCAGTAGCATCCAGAGTTTCGTTATAGAGAGAAACATTCCCCCCAGTTACAGGTGTTCCCATCTCCCGACAAGCCTCTGCAATGCCCTGACAAGCGGATGCCAACTGCCAATAGCCAATCGGCTTTTCTGGACTGCCAAAATTGAGATTATCAGTAACCGCCAAAGGTTCTGCACCGACACAGCTAAGATTACGGGCTGCTTCTGCGACGACTGCCTTGGCTCCTTCGTAGGGGTCAAGATAGACGTAGCGGGAATTGCAATCTACTGTTGCTGCAACACCACGTTGGGGCGCGGGGACTGCATCAACCGGACGGACTCGCACAACAGCGGCATCAGCCCCACCAGGTAAAATCACTGTATTGTTTTGTACTTGATGGTCGTATTGACGATAAACCCAACGTTTAGAAGCAATGGTAGGGGTATCTAATAGCTGGAGGAGGATATCATTCCAGCTTTTGTGATTGCCTGAGATTTCAATTCCCTTGGCAGTGCACTCAGGTAAGGATTCTGCTGTCCACGCCCAGGCTCGACGAGCATAGTCCGGTGGTTCTGCTAAGATTTCTCTATGATAAATGGGCGTGTTATCTGCCAAAGCGGTTGCGGGAATTTCAGCAGCAACCTTACCCTCAAACAGAATTCGCACAATTGGTTCTTCAATGACTTTGCCTGCTACCACTGCCTGAAGTTCCCAACGGTGGAAAATATCAATTAATTCCCGTTCCCGACCTTTGTGGGCAACAAATAGCATTCGTTCTTGGGATTCTGACAGTAGGTATTCATAAGGCACCATGCCAGCTTCTCTGACTGGGATGAGGTCTAAATCCAATTCAATCCCTACCCCACCTTTCGCTGCCATCTCCGATGTAGAACAGGTAATCCCTGCTGCCCCCATATCCTGTGCCGCCACGACAGCACCCGTCTTAAACGCCTCTAGGCAAGCTTCAATTAAAGATTTTTCTAAGAAAGGGTCGCCCACTTGCACCGCAGGACGGTCATCTACTGATTTATCACTAAGTTCCGCACTAGCAAAACTTGCGCCGCCCATCCCATCCCTACCTGTGGTGGAACCAACGTAAAGGACTGGATTGCCAATGCCTGCTGCACCAGACTTTACAATTTCTGTTGTCTCCATCAAGCCTAGTGCCATGACATTGACTAAGGGATTACCACTGTATGCCGAGTCAAAGTAAACTTCACCTCCAACTGTCGGCACTCCTACGCAATTTCCATAGTGAGAAATTCCTTCTACTACGCCGTTAAAAAGCCTTCGCGTCCGTGCATCTTCCAGGGAACCGAAGCGTAAAGAGTTGAGTAGGGCAATTGGACGCGCCCCCATGGTAAAGATATCCCGCAGGATGCCTCCTACACCTGTCGCAGCACCTTGGAACGGTTCGACGGCTGAGGGGTGGTTGTGAGATTCGATCTTAAACGCTAGTTGTAATCCATCTCCCAAATCTACAACTCCGGCATTTTCTCCGGGACCAACAAGAATGCGATCGCCTTCTGTAGGAAACTGTTTCAGTAGTGGGCGCGAGTTCTTGTAGCAACAATGTTCTGACCACATTACGCCAAACATTCCCAACTCCGCCTTATTGGGATGACGCCCTAGCCGTTGAACAATGTCTTCATATTCTTCAGGCTTCAAGCCTTGAGCGGCAATTTCTTCGGGAGAAAAAGGAGCAGAGGAGGTTGTAGACATAGAACCCTTGCACAGATAGCACAGGGTTAATTTTATCGGTTTATTGGTGTATTGCTGTCATATGGCACCACCAGGGCGAGGCACTAAATTAAACTCGTCATCAAAACATGAGCGACAAGTCCCCTCAAAGGCATTGATAAACTGCTCTATCATATCGGTGTCTTGCCGAAAGACAGTCATCCAGACCGACCAGAATCCTCTTGTTCTTGCTGTTTCTACAATTTGCTCTCGCATGAACACTGTGTCATTGTTTCTCAGATTTTGCAGTGATCTTTCTGCAATATCCCAAGCCTTGCGGCGATTGAGCCAGCGCCGATCTCTCATAGCAGGATCATTTCCAGGAATACGATCTAATCCAGTTAATTTAAGAGTCTTGTCCGCTTGCTGCTGCTCAGAATCCCTTAGGTTTGGGTTAACGCGCACAAGCCCACCAGTTAGGTAAACAAAAGCACGAGCTGTGTTGTCACGATCAGGCCAATAATAGTCTGACAACACAATATTTTTATACCCTTTAGTCGAATTGCAATTAGTACAGGCAAGCAGGAAATTATTCCAATCCCCTTCAAGTTCTGGATTCAAATTTTTAGGTAGAATGTGTTCTATCGCCAAAGATGCACCTAGAGGAGTTTCGCAAAAGGAACAATATTCTCCTAATCTGTTGATTAAATCTCCCCGTGCATCTTGATACTTACTGAATATCTTTGGTACACCCGCTTTATCTATCGGACAGGAACCTCGCTCAATCGGTCTCATTTCTCTGTGCTGCCAAGTCCAGATGCTTCCCGTTCCATTTTCAAAAAAGCTTGATAAGCAGGATCGTCACTGTAGGGTATTGTTAGCTCATCTAGTCTGGCTTTTAGTTCTTCGATCCGCTCTGGATTAGCATCTTTTGCTTCTTGTAGAACCCGATAGTATTCCTCAGCCGCTTCCATCATTTCAAGATAGCGCTCACTTTTCTGAGGCATTTCGACTCCCATGACATTTTCGGCAATATCTTCAATACTTTTATCGTGATATTCTTCCGGAGGTTGAGAGTCAAGATTGATTAGTTCTCCCTCACGAAGGGATTGCACAATAAACGGTGAATGTGTGGTGGCTACGAATTGAATAGCAGGGAAAGTCGCCCTTAAATCCTCTACAACACGCCGCTGCCAGTTTGGATGTAAATGCAAATCAATTTCATCAATTAATACAATCCCAGGCGTTTTCTGGGCTGCTTCACTTCCAAGTTGAGGATTTAAAACTGCGGCTCGATACGCAATATCAGCAACCATAGCTAACATATTACGGACACCATCACTCAGCATCCGAAATGCCAGTGTGCGTCCATCTTTAAATGTAGCAATAAGTTCATCTTCAAGAATGTCGTATTTGACACTGTGACAGTTTTCTATGCAATTAGTAATTGCAGCTTTTACTGCATTGAGTACTCCAAGAGATCCTCCCCTTTGGAGAGACGCTATCTCCATCGTTTTGAACCACCCCAATAGCACTTTTTGGTTCGATGCTGGATTTAAACAATCTATATATCCCAGCATCCGCGAGCCAGGTTTAACGGTTTCAACAGACTTTTCCTCTTTTTGTAGCCAGAGACGACCAGTGCCATAATAGGCAAGCAGGGGTAATAATACGTCCTCTCCCTTACGAACTTTTTCCAGAAGCTGTTTTGAGATATTCACTATCTTATGGGAGTATAAGGATTGATTTAAGAAGGGACCCTTATTATCTCTATCGAGGAGCTGTAAGGTCCGCTCCCAGGTAATTTCAGAGCCATCAACAACACCAATACAAGAAACTGACACAGGATATTGCGGTTCAATTGTTGGTGTCTGTCCCTTTTCATATCTCACGCGACGCACCTCGTCGTCGCTAATAGGACGTTGGAGATTTTCAAAGTTATCAAACCTAGAAAAGAGGCAACCTGCGCCAATTGCTATGGCATCAAGGATGGCAGTTTTTCCAGTGCCGTTATCTCCAATGAGTACCGTAAACTGGTTGGAGAAATGGAATATCTGATGCTCAAAGCCTCGGAAATTTATAACTTCAAGTTCGTGAATTTTCATGCCCCTCTCCTTGCTGATGAGCTGGGTTGGTGGGCTTTGTTGAGACTCAGCTAGCTACAATTATCGATACTATCAAGGGAAGATGGGGACTGGGAAGCCATCTGCTTGTCTCAGCAGGCAAGTGTTAATCCCTCCCTTCAATCCTCAAATCATCTTCAATAACCCAAATTTATACTTTCAGTGTTTTGCCTTAACTCTCCCTGAAAGCGATCGCTCTTATCTCCACGCTACCTAGTGGCTTTAACACCTGAAACGGGCAGAACACAACTAGGCGATCGCCTTTTTACCTTAGGAATTGCCTATGGGCTTACTTGCAAATTTTTCAGGATAAGGTCAGCCCTCGGACTAAAACCCTCTGCATATTCCGCAGGATAATGGGTAATGACATAAAAGGCTTTGCCGTCAGATTCACCAATGTACACCTCACCGCCTATTGGTTCAGAAGCGGTACGTTGCTCGTAGAAGGTAATCTTTTCCTTTGCCCAGGAATAAGGAACCTCTTCCGTCTGATTCACGACTTGCCACTGATTACCTTGAAGCAATCCGCCTTGTTGCGTCACCAACTTTTTAATTTGCTCTAGACTTGTCGCTTGGGCAGGGAAGAACATATGAACATAAACTGCTTCATTTTTTGCCCCACCCGCACTGAAATAAAACCGAGCGCCTGTTCCTTCCCCAGAACCACCCGATTCAGCAACAAAGTCATTTTCTGGAAAATAAGTGGTAAAAACCTCACTAGCTGCGTCGTAAAGCTTTAAAGAAATTTCAGTTTCTTCCCCTTCCACACTGATGACATCGGTTTTTGTACGTGATTGTTGTGTGTTCGGCGGTGTTTGAGCAACTTGAGTGGATTGGCTTGTCTCTGTTGTCGTGGTTTGTGTGGTTGAGCTTCTACCTTTAGTCACTGCCTTTTCTGAGGCAGACGCACAGGCAGCCATTGTACTCAGGAGAAAGGCTACTGCTAGTAAAGAAAAAATCTGAGTAAGCTTCATTTATGTTTCTGTATATTAATTAAGGAATTGACTCTAAATAGAGGCATATTTGTTCCACTGCCATCTTGTCGAAGCTGATAAAGCACAGTAACTAGAGCGTGTTTACACGATCGCTTTGTTACATAACTTTGTGTACTGATTTGCCTGAGTACACATTCCCTTAGGATAGAAGCCTCATTCATCGGCTAATCAACGTTAAATTAACAAGTAAGTATTGAATACCACTCAGCAGACAAGCTAGTCTAATCAACTGTTCGCAATCACATAGACGCATCCATGCCAAGAAATCAACGTAACGATAACTTCATCGACAAAAGCTTCACGGTAATGGCAGATATGATCCTGAAGGTTATGCCTGCTAACAAGAAAGCCAAAGAAGCCTTTGCCTATTACCGGGATGGTATGTCAGCTCAGGCTGATGGTGAATACGCCGAAGCTTTGGATAACTACAAGGAAGCGCTTACTCTGGAAGAAGATGCCTATGATCGCAGCTATATTCTTTACAATATGGGGCTGATTCACGCAAGTAACGGTGATCATGACACGGCTTTGGATCTCTATCATCAGGCAATAGATCTCAATCCGCGTCTACCACAGGCACTCAATAATATTGCGGTGATTTATCACTTCAAGGGGGATAGGGCGGACGAAGTTGGAAACAGCGAAGCGGCTGAAGCTATGTATCAGGAAGCTGCCGAATATTGGAAACGAGCGATTCGCCTTGCCCCCAATAACTATATTGAGGCGCAAAACTGGCTAAAAACGACAGGTCGCTCAGCAATGGATATCTACTTCTAATGATTTGCAAGTTGTCAGTAGTTAGTGACTCATTAGCTACTGACAACCAATAACCAACAACTAACAACTAACAACCATGATTGACCGTGAGCAAGTTCACAAAGTTGCAAATCTCGCCCGTTTGGAAATGACGAACGAGGAAGAAGAGCAGATTGCGGCTCAGATGAACAGTATCTTGGAGTATTTTGAACAGCTAAGTGAACTCGACACTGCCGATGTCCCGCCAACTACACGAGCGATTGACATTAGCAATGTGACGAGACCTGATAATTTACAACCTTATCCGGATCGGGAAGCAATCTTGAAGGGAGCACCTGATCAGGATGGTGATTTCTTCAAGGTGCCAAAAATTCTTCAGGCTGAAGAGTAACAGGTATTTGAGATTTAAGAGTTGATGATGGCAGATAGTCTCCACAGAAGGACGATTTAAGTCTTCGTTGATACAAGCATTTATAGGGAGTCATCATGGCATTAGGGCAGTTAGTTGAGGGAAAGTGGGTATCCAAACGTGAGCAGGAAGACACGAAAGGACGGTTCCTGCGCCCATCAACGACATTTCGCGATCGCATTACTGCCGATGGTTCGAGTGGTTTTAAGGCAGAGTCAGGACGCTATCATCTCTATGTCTCCTGGGCTTGTCCTTGGGCGCAGCGCACCGCGATTATGCGGAAGTTGAAGGGGTTAGAGGATGTAATCACGCTTGCCGTTGTCGATCCATTCATGGGTGAAGAGGGCTGGGCATTCTCGGATTTTCCAGGCTCGATACCTGATACGGTGAAGGGTACCCAATATCTTCGAGATGTTTACCTGAAAGCTGAGCCTAACTACACAGGACGAGTGACAGTTCCGATTCTCTGGGATAAAGAAACGAACAAAATCGTCAACAATGAATCCCGCGAGATTATCCAGATGCTTGATACACAGTTTGATGCTGTTGTCAAATCCGATAGGAACTTCTACCCGGAGGAGTTGCGGGAAAGTATAGATAAGACGATTGACGCTATCTACCAACCCATCAACAATGGTGTCTATCGAGCGGGATTTGCGACGCAACAAGAGGCATACGAGGAAGCCGTGACAGAACTATTCGATGCCTTGGATCACTGGGAAGGGGTTCTGGAAAAGCAGCGCTATCTTTGTGGTGATGCCATTACTGAAGCTGACTGGTGTATATTCACGACTTTGTTCCGCTTCGATGCGGTTTATTACGTCCACTTCAAGTGCAACCTGCGCCACATTTTTGAATATCCAAATCTCTGGAACTATCTCAAAGACTTGTACCAACAGCCAGGGGTGAAGGAAACTTGCAATCTTGAACACATCAAGTTGCATTACTACAAGAGTCATCCCAACGTTAACCCTCATGGCATCGTTCCCAAGGGACCAATTCTTGATTTTGATTCGCCGCACAATCGGCATTAATCAAGCCAGGTAGTCGCTAAAGCCATAACACATTGTCAGCTTTTTTGCTAAGATTCTGGCTCACGCAAAACTTCTGGCATCAGCAATGAGTATCTCCAACGCCTCACCCAGAGTCCTATGGCTGCAAGTCTGGGGACTAGCCGCTGTCCAGGGAGGGATCGCTTTAACTTGGGTGATTTACAACCTTTACCTGCTGAAACTACTGACAGATTTTGGCTTTCCCAAAACACTAGCTACAGGACTGCTAGTTCTAGAAAATATCTTGGCAGCAGTAATGGAGCCATTGATGGGTGGACTTTCCGACCAAGCGCAGCGTTGGGTTGGCACTCGCTTCCCCTTTATCTCTGTGGGAGTTGTCTTGGCATCAGCCTTATTCATTTCCATCCCAGCCTTTTTGGTCTTCGGCTCTCCGACAGCCACTATTCGCTGGGTATTGCCAGTGTTAATGGTAGCTTGGGCTTTGGCAATGACTGTGTTTCGGAGTCCAGCCCTATCATTATTGGGGCGTTATGCCTTTGGCACAAATCTCCCGCAAGCGGCTAGTATCCTTACCTTAGTAGGGGGCTTAGCTGGGGCGATGGGTCCACTCGCCAATCAATTTATTCTTAGCTTAGGTCCAATTGTCACGTTTTCGATTGGCTCATTCACATTGCTGGTTGCTGCCGTTGCGTTAAGGTCGGTAAACCCGAACAGTAGTGTACAGCAGGAAACGTCGGAGTCTTCTCTAAGTCCCCAATCATCTAGTAGTTGGCGGCAGATTTCCATTCCCCGTTTGGCGTTGGTGTTTGGTGCGGGGGTGGGAGTTGCTTTGGGATTTCGCTTGATGATGCAAACGTTTCCCCAAATTCTGGATAGTCAAGTTCCAGGTGCGAACAAAGGTTTGATTTTAGGCGGAATATTTATCGCTCTGGCAGTGACTGCAATTCCTGCCGGAAAGCTTGCCTCACGTTTAGGAAATCGTCAGGCAATGGCTTATGGTTTGGTGGCAATGGCTGGATTTATGGGACTGATGGTTTTTACTCGCAATGGCGCGATCGCGTCTGGAATTGCGATCGCTTTAGGTGCAACCTTCAGCCTCGTTTCTAATGGGACGATTCCGTTTGCTCTATCAATGGTGCCGCCAGATAAGGCAGGTTTAGGGACTGGCATTTATTTTAGTGGCGGAGCAGTTGCGTCTAGTGTCTTTGGTTCTTTATTCGGTCAGCCAGAGAGTCTATCACCAATTGTTGGTGTGCTTATCGGAGCTGCCGCCTTTTTGGCAGCAGGTCTTTTCGTGGCTAGTAGCGGCAAGCTACAGGCAGCCAAATAACTAATGAGGGTATAGTTCAAGCTTAAGTAAGCAAACGAGTTCCTGGGGAGTAAATCTGTTGGCTGCGATTACACTTGTGAGATTTATCTCTGGTCGCAGAGTCGTTGCAAGGTGGTAGTGAAGTCAGGGTAAGAGATAGCAGCAGCTTCAGCACCGTGGATCGTAGTCGTGCCAGTAGCATTGAGTGCGGCAACGGCAAGACTCATGGCAATGCGGTGGTCGGTATGACTATCAACATCAGTACCGACTAAAGGGGTGCCACCAGTAATCTCCAGACCATCCGGTAATTCTGTAACCCGTGCCCCCATCTGGTTCAACTGAGATGCCATAACAGCAATGCGATCGCTTTCCTTAACTCGCAGTTCCGCTGCATCCCGGATTACTGTCGTCCCTTCCGCAAAAACGGCGGCTACTGCCAGAATTGGAATCTCATCAATCAATCGGGGAATCAAATCACCTGCAATTTCGCATCCTTTAAGCTGTCCGTGTCGTACCCGTAAGTCTGCTACTGGTTCCCCAGCAACCACTCGCTGATTTTCTAGGTTAATATCAGCCCCCATCATCAATAAGGCTTCTAAAACACCAGTGCGGGTGGGATTAACACCGACATTTTCAATTAGTAATTCTGAACCGGGCACAATTGCACCAGCCACTAACCAAAAGGCAGCTGAGCTAATATCACCAGGAACAATCACCGTTTGCCCTTGCAACTGGGCTAGTCCTGTTATGGTAACGCTCTTGCTTTCCGGATCAACGCTGAGTTGGGCTCCAAACGCTTGCAGCATTCTTTCGCTGTGGTCACGCGAGAGGGCTGGTTCAGTAACCGTGGTTTGTCCTTCCACCATCAAACCAGCCAGGAGAATACAGGACTTAACTTGGGCTGAGGCGATCGGGGAGTGGTAGTGAATTGGTTTGAGCCGTTGTCCTTGAATGGCTAGAGGCGCAAGTGTTGCATCCTTACGTGCCCAGATTTGCGCTCCCATTTGTTGCAAGGGTTTGATAACACGGGACATAGGACGCGATCGCAGTGAACTATCTCCTGTTACTGTGAAAAATAGTCCGGGTTGAGAAGCTAGAATGCCGAGCATTAGCCGGAGCGTTGTGCCAGAGTTTCCAGCATTCAAAACATCCTCAGGTTCCTGCAATTGTCCTAATCCTATGCCCTTTACAATGACCTGTTCTGTATTCAACTCAGAAATCTCTGCACCCATAGCCCGGAAACAGCTAGCGGTGCTGCGAGGGTCTTCGCCCAGAAGTAGTCCTTGAATCTGGGTTTCTCCTTTTGCGATCGCCCCCAACATTAAGGCACGGTGAGAGATAGACTTGTCCCCTGGCACCGTGATGCATCCCTGTAGAGATAGACCTGATACAGGGCTTTGAATCATCAAATTTTGCTGATGTTCAGTAATATTCAGCGTGACAACGGCAGCAGACATTTGGATAAGCTGGGATGAAACTGGCTCATAGAATCCTACCAGGCTTCTGTCAAATTTATTTAAAGCCTCGTGCAGTCTTCTCTTTTGTTTTACCCTTACCTTTGGACTTTGATTTGTTGACCTCTGCCATGGCTTCTTGAAAGAGTTCGTGTAAATGAATAGGCACACTTGCTATTTCTGGGAGTTCTGGCTCTAGAGGTTTATTGTGTTCTTGCAGCAAAGCCTCTAAATCACGCTCAATCTTAAAGTCTGGACGCTCCAAGAAGGATTGTAAGACCTTTTCTAGCTGAGTTGGATAGAGTTGAGCTAATTTGTGCCAAATGAATACGTTAATCGTTGGGTCTTCCAGGTATTTGCGAACCAGCTTATTAGTAGCTGGATTGCTCTGCCAGTCTTCTGATTCTAGGATTGTCTTGAACTGAGTGTAGGTCGGCAAAAATATTTGACCCCAGCGAGGATGTGTGAAAACGGTTACTTGTTCTGCCTTCTTAAGTTCAGCAGGTAAGTCAACCTTAGGCATTACCATTTTCGTCAAGCCTTTGCTGCTGTCAAATAGTTGAGAAACTGCCTCAGACTCAGCCCCTGCTTCTTCAGCCGCCGCTTTTATCTCTTCTTCGGTAACTCCAGCTTCTTCTGCTATCTCTGACAAGGATTTTGATTCATCAATGCCTGCCTTTAATAGACGACGCTTAGTCATTAGCTCTTGCAGTTCGTTAATTTTCTTATTGAGCTGATAACCAGGTAGAGTTACTTCATCACTCCCAAAAAAGTCAAGAAATTCTTGATGATACTCTGCAACTGAGTTCCATGCTTCTTCCAGTAAATCTGGGGCATCCCTGTAAAGAGCATCTTTATGATTGTCTTTAAAGCTACCAATTGCTACCGCCAGTTTCGGTTTACCCAAAGAACCCATTGACCGACAAGGACCAGAAAACATCCAATCATCGTCACTTACAGGAGCAATACGGGTTAGCAAAATTTCCCCTTCTTTAAACCGCGCCATTTCTTCCAGGGTAACGGCATCATTCGGCTTGACAATGTATTGCTTGGTTGTTAACCAGTTCATCAGCTCAAAGCCATCTGGGAGAAGTTGGCTGACGGCAAATAAACCAATGAAGCTGCGCCGCCAACTCCTAACTAAGGCTCGATCAGCTTCTGACAATTCTGGAGTGCTATCAATAAATAAATCTAGAGGAGTTTTTTCTCCAACTTTTCCCTCTGTCATAAAAGAATCAATTAGCAGATTCTGTTCATAAGTTGCATCATAACGGTTGCCTTGGGAACGCGATTTGGAAGCAACATAGGACTCTAAAGATTCTGCTAGTTCTCCCTCGGCATCAAGAACAAATTCTATTAAGGCTTGCTTGAGTTCGCGCGATCGCTCTAATATTGCATCCACAGCAAATTCTCTAGGCTAAATACTCTTAGGATATCGAGAATAGGCAGAAAATAGCAAAGCGCCCAGCTTTGCTAAAGTGGGCGCTTTACTATGAAAATTGACCTGGCACCGAGCTATTTTCCCGTGGGGCAACCCCCAAAGTATCTTCGCCGCAGCAACGTTTCACAACCGAGTTCG